>NZ_JBFREX010000001.1:0-551500 GCF_052114525.1 Pseudomonas sp. KB_15
ACTCACGACTGCTATGCAGCCGAACGCAGCCTCGCGGGCTCGGCAGCTGCTACAGATCGCATTAGCGCTTAACTGACTGGCATTACGCCATTACGGCACATCAAGTGACAAAAGAGTCCATACACGGAGCCAATTAAGCATTTTGTTTCATTTGCGCAGGCTGGGGCTCAAGCGCAGCATGTCCAAACCGGTATCGACCCAGCGCTCGGCTTCGGTGTGCAATTCAAAACCGTCGGGGGCCAGCAACCACTGGTAGAGGATGCCATCAATATAAGCATGCAAGCTGATGGCGGCGCGGGCGGTGTCGAGGTTTTCCGGCAACTGGCCGCGATTCACGGCATTGCTCAGGGCCAGGCCGATCCGCACATTGCATTCGAGGCTGGCTGACACGCGCTGTTGGCGCAGGTCGCACATTTCATCGGTGAATTCGCACTTATGAAACAAAATCTCATTAATGCGCCGGGTTTTCGGGTCCAGCGCAATTTGATGAAACAAATGAATCAGAAGCTTGCGCATGCAGCCCAGGGGATCGAGCTCGTCTTCGCTTTCGCTGGCCTTGGCCATTTCTTCCAGCGGCTCATGCAAGGTGTCGAGCATGGCCTGCACCAGATCCGCCTTGTTGCTGAAATGCCAGTAAATGGCCCCACGAGTGACGCCAGCCAGGGTGGCGATGTCCGCCAGGGTCGTACGCGCCACGCCTCGCTCGTAAAAGGCCTTTTCGGCCGCCACGAGAATTTGCGCGCGGGTTTCCTGAGCTTCCTCTTTGGTACGACGGACCATGACAGTACAACCTCAATCAGGGTGCTTCAGCGATGTCTGAATATCAGCTGAATAAAAGTGGGGCGAACGTTCTTGGGGTTCGTCCCCGGCCTAGAATTCCAACCTTTCAACGGCTTGTGAAACGGCTTGTGTAACGACGTTGATACGCAGCCTGGGTATTTACAAACAGCCATGTATGTAAGTATATTCCTTAGCAAGCTACTTATCCACTCGGCAAACATTTTTCAACCTTCCACCCTTCTAGTGCGCTTCTTGCGCGCCTGACCCGAGGATTTTCATGCAATTCAAGCCAGCTGTTACCGCTCTGGTCGCCGCCGTCGCCCTGGCATCGCTACTCAGCGGATGCAAAAAGGAAGAGGCAGCACCGGCCGCCCCACCACCTCAGGTCGGCGTCGTGACTCTGCAACCGCAAGCTTTCACCCTGACGTCCGATCTGCCAGGTCGTACCAGTGCGTTCCGCATTGCCGAAGTTCGCCCGCAGGTGAACGGCATTATTCTCAAACGTCAGTTCAAGGAAGGCAGCGACGTCAAGGCCGGCCAGCAGCTGTACCAGATCGATCCGTCGGTCTATGAAGCGACGTTGAAAAGCGCCGAAGCCAACCTGCGTTCGACCAAGTCGATTTCCGACCGCTACAAGCAACTGGTCGACGAACAAGCCGTAAGCCGTCAGGAATACGACACTGCCGTGGCCAATCGCCTGCAATCGGAAGCGGCGCTGCAGACCGCCCAGATCAACGTGCGATACACCAAGGTCTACGCCCCGTTGACCGGCCGCATCGGCCGCTCCTCGGTGACTGAAGGCGCGCTGGTCAGCAATGCCCAGGTCGACGCGATGGCGGTGATTCAGCAAATCGACCCGATCTACGTCGACGTGACGCAGTCCTCGGTCGAGCTGTTGCAACTGCGCCGTGAGCTGGAAAGCGGTCGCCTGCAAAAGGCTGGCGATAACACGGCATCGGTCAAACTGACCCTCGAAGACGGCAGCGAGTACAAGCTGGACGGCAAGCTGGAGTTCTCCGAAGTCTCGGTTGACCAGACCACCGGCTCCGTCACCTTGCGCGCCATTTTCCCGAACCCTGATCACACCCTTCTGCCAGGCATGTTCGTGCACGCCAAGTTGCTGGCCGGCGTGAACAGCGCGGCGATCCTGGCCCCGCAGCAAGGCGTGACCCGCGACCTCAAGGGTACCCCGACCGCACTGGTTGTCGGCCCGGACAACAAGGTCGAACTGCGTCAACTCAAGGCCAACCGCACCGTCGGCAATCAATGGCTGATCGAAGACGGCCTGAAGGCCGGCGATCGCCTGATCACCGAAGGCCTGCAATTCGTCAAACCCGGCATCGAAGTCAAAGCCAGTGAGGCGACCAATGTAGCCGCAAAGAACCCGGCCCCCGTGAAGACAGCTGAACAGGCTTCCAACGGCAAAGGGGAGTAAACCATGTCGAAATTCTTTATCGACCGTCCGATTTTCGCCTGGGTAATTGCCCTGGTGATCATGCTGGTCGGGGCACTATCGATCCTCAAACTGCCGATCAACCAGTACCCGAGCATTGCGCCTCCAGCGATCGCCATCTCCGTGGCTTACCCGGGCGCGTCTGCGCAAACCGTGCAGGACACCGTGGTGCAAGTGATCGAGCAACAGCTCAACGGTATCGACAACCTGCGTTATGTCTCGTCGGAAAGTAACTCCGACGGCACCATGACCATTACGGCGACCTTCGAGCAAGGCACCAACTCCGATACCGCGCAGGTTCAGGTCCAGAACAAGCTGAACCTGGCCACCCCGCTGCTGCCGCAGGAAGTGCAGCAGCAAGGTATCCGTGTCACCAAGGCCGTGAAGAACTTCCTGTTGGTGATCGGCGTGGTGTCGCGTGACGGCAGCATGACCAAGGACGACCTGTCCAACTACATCGTGTCGAACATGCAGGACCCGATCTCGCGGACCGCCGGTGTCGGCGACTTCCAGGTGTTCGGTTCCCAGTACGCCATGCGGATCTGGCTTGACCCGGCCAAGTTGAACAAATTCAACCTGACCCCGATCGACGCCAAAACCGCCATCGCTGCTCAGAACGTCCAGGTGTCGTCCGGCCAGCTCGGCGGCCTGCCGGCCCTGCCCGGCACCCAGTTGAACGCGACGATCATTGGCAAGACCCGTCTGCAGACCGCAGAGCAATTCGACAAGATCCTGCTCAAGGTCAACAAGGATGGCTCCCAGGTACGCTTGAAAGATGTCGCCGACATCGGTTTGGGGGGTGAGAACTACAGCATCAATGCCCAGTTCAACGGTGCACCGGCATCCGGCCTGGCCGTGAAACTGGCCACCGGTGCCAACGCCCTCGACACCGCCAAGGCCCTGCGCGCGACCATCGACAACCTCAAGCCGTTCTTCCCCCAAGGGATGGAAGTGGTATTCCCGTATGACACCACCCCGGTGGTGACCGAATCGATCAAGGGCGTGGTTCACACCCTGGTCGAAGCGGTCGCGCTGGTGTTCCTGGTGATGTTCCTGTTCCTGCAGAACTTCCGCGCCACCATCATCACCACGATGACCGTGCCGGTGGTATTGCTCGGTACATTCGGGATCCTCGCGGCAGCCGGTTTCAGCATCAACACCCTGACCATGTTCGGTATGGTGCTGGCCATCGGCTTGCTGGTGGACGACGCCATCGTCGTGGTGGAAAACGTCGAACGGGTGATGAGCGAAGAAGGCCTGTCACCGAAGGAAGCCACCAAGAAATCCATGGGCCAGATCCAGGGAGCACTGGTGGGTATTGCCCTGGTGCTGTCGGCGGTTCTGCTGCCAATGGCGTTCTTCAGCGGTTCCACCGGCGTGATCTACAAGCAGTTCTCGATCACCATCGTTTCGGCCATGGCCCTGTCGGTACTGGTTGCACTGATCTTTACCCCGGCGCTCTGCGCGACCATGCTCAAGGCGATTCCGAAAGGCGAGCATGGCACGCCGAAACGCGGCTTCTTCGGCTGGTTCAACCGCAACTTCGACCGAGGCGTACGCAGCTACGAGCGCGGCGTGGGCAACATGCTCGCGCAAAAGGCCCCGTACCTGCTGGCCTACCTGATCATCATCGTCGGCATGATCTGGCTGTTCACCCGCATTCCAACGGCGTTCCTGCCCGAAGAAGACCAGGGTGTACTGTTCGCCCAGGTGCAGACCCCGGCCGGCTCCAGTGCCCAGCGCACCCAGGTGGTCGTGGACGAGATGCGTGAATTCCTGCTGCGTCCGGGCAAGGATGGCGGTGAAGGCGATGCGGTGAACTCGGTGTTTACCGTGACCGGCTTCAACTTCGCCGGCCGTGGTCAGAGTTCGGGTATGGCGTTCATCATGCTCAGACCGTGGGACGAGCGTAACGCCGACAACAACGTGTTCAAGGTGGCGGCTCGTGCCCAACAGCACTTCTTCACCTTCCGCGATGCCATGGTGTTCGCCTTCGCACCACCGGCGGTACTGGAGCTGGGTAACGCCACCGGTTTCGACGTGTTCCTGCAGGACCGCGCCGGTATCGGCCACGACAAGCTGATGCAAGCGCGAAACCAGTTCCTCGGCATGGCCGCGCAAAGCAAGATTCTGACTCAGGTGCGTCCTAACGGCCTGAATGACGAACCGCAATACCAGCTGGAAATCGATGACGAGAAGGCCAGTGCCCTGGGCATTACCATCGCCGACATCAACAACACGCTGTCGATTGCCCTGGGCAGTAGCTACGTCAACGACTTCATCGACCGCGGTCGCGTGAAGAAGGTTTACGTGCAAGGCCAGCCAGGCGCTCGAATGAGCCCTGAAGACCTGCAGAAGTGGTACGTGCGCAACAGCGTCGGCACCATGGTTCCGTTCTCGGCGTTCGCCAAGGGCGAGTGGATTTACGGTTCGCCGAAACTGGCTCGCTACAATGGCGTGGAAGCGATGGAAATCCTCGGTGCCCCGGCACCGGGTTACTCCACCGGTGAAGCCATGCTCGAAGTCGAAGCCATTGCCAGGAAACTGCCGGCGGGTGTCGGTATTTCCTGGACCGGCCTGTCGTACGAGGAGCGTCTGTCCGGTTCGCAAGCGCCGGCGCTGTACGCGCTGTCGCTGCTGATGGTGTTCCTGTGTCTGGCGGCGTTGTATGAGAGCTGGTCGATTCCGATCGCGGTGATGTTGGTGGTACCGCTGGGGATCATCGGCGCATTGATGGCCACCAGCCTGCGCGGTTTGTCCAACGACGTGTACTTCCAGGTAGGTCTGTTGACGACCATCGGTCTGGCGGCGAAAAACGCCATTCTGATTGTCGAATTTGCAAAGGAACTGCACGAACAAGGGCGTAGCCTGCGCGATGCGGCAATTGAAGCCAGCCGCATGCGTCTGCGACCAATCATCATGACCTCGCTCGCCTTCGTCCTCGGTGTGGTACCACTGGCGATATCCACCGGCGCAGGTTCCGGTAGCCAGCATGCAATCGGTACCGGCGTGATTGGCGGTATGATCACGGCCACTGTGCTGGCGATCTTCTGGGTCCCGCTGTTCTTCGTCACCGTGTCGTCCATTGGCCAGCGCAAAATCGCCGACCAGGACGCTGCCATTGAACCTTCTAAAGAGGCTGGCTAATGAGCAAGTCGCTACTCTCCCTGGCAGTCGCCGCCTTTGTGCTCGGTGGCTGCTCGCTGATACCAGATTATCAGCAGCCCGAAGCACCGGTGGCTGGGCAGTACCCGCAGGGCCTGGCGTACTCGCCGGCCCAGGCACCGGCGCAAGCTGCCGCCGAGCAGGGCTGGAAGCAGTTTTTCCATGACCCGGCGCTGCAACAGCTGATCCAGGTTGCCCTGGAAAACAACCGTGACCTGCGTGTCGCGGCCCTGAACATCGACGCGTTTGCGGCTCAGTACCGCATCTCCCGTGCCGATCTGTTCCCGGCTGTCTCGGCCAATGGCACCGGGAGCCGTCAGCGCGTTCCGGCTAATGCTTCGCAAACCGGCGAAGCCGGCATCACCAGCTCCTACTCGGCCACGGTCGGGGTCAGCGCCTATGAACTCGACCTGTTCGGTCGCATTCGCAGCCTGAACGAAGAAGCGTTGCAGAAGTACTTCGCCACCGAAGAAGGCCGTCGCAGCACCCAGATCAGCCTGGTGGCCAGCGTGGCCAATGCCTACCTGACCTGGCAGGCCGACAAGGAACTGTACAAGCTGACCCAGGATACTCTCGCGACCTTCGAGGAGAGCTACAAGCTCACCGCCCGCAGCAACGAAGTCGGCGTCGCCTCGGCCCTGGACCTGGCACAGTCGCGCACCTCGGTGGAAAACGCCCGTGCGCAACTGGCCAAGTACACCCGTCAGGTCGCTCAGGATGAGAACAGCCTGGTGCTGCTGCTCGGCACTGGAGTCCCGGCCAATCTGCAAGCGGCCAAACCACTTGACGACGACTTGCTGAGCGACGTTCCTCCCGGCCTGCCATCGGACCTGCTGCATCGTCGTCCGGACATCCTTCAAGCCGAGTACAACCTGAAGGCCGCCAACGCCAACATCGGCGCAGCGCGGGCTGCGTTCTTCCCGAGCATCAGCCTCACGGCCAATGCCGGCACCCTGAGCCCGGACCTGTCCGGTCTGTTCAAGGGTGGTTCGGGCACCTGGCTGTTCCAGCCGCAGATCAACCTGCCTATCTTCAACGCCGGCGCCCTGAGCGCCAGCCTGGATTACTCGAAAATCCAGAAAGACATCAGCGTGGCGAACTACGAGAAGTCCATTCAAACGGCCTTCCAGGAAGTTGCCGACGGCCTGGCCGCCCGCCAGACCTACGTCCAGCAGTTGCAGGCACAGAAAGATTTCGTCAGTGCCAACCAGATGTACTACGGCCTTGCCGAGCGTCGTTACCGCATCGGTGTCGACAGCAACCTGACCTTCCTCGATGCCCAGCGTCAGCTGTTCAGTGCGCAACAAGTGTTGATCACCGACCGTTTGGCGCAGCTGGTCAGCCAGGTCAACCTGTACAAGGCCCTGGGTGGTGGCTGGAACGAACAGACGGCGCAGAACGAGCCGTTGAAAGAAGAAGCGCCGAAGATGAAATACTTCTGATAGCACTGTGAAGACACGAAGCCCACCGATTGGTGGGCTTTTTGTTGTTTGCGGGAAAAGATGCGTTGTCCGTCATGGCCCCATCGCGAGCAAGCTCGCTCCCACAGTGGACTTACAGCGTGCATAAGATTTTTGCCAAACCCGGCCCTCCTGTGGGAGCGAGCTTGCTCGCGATGAGGCCCGCACAGGCCACACAAAATCCGGCTACATGTTACGTTCGATAATCGCCCAAAACCCGCTTTCAGCAATTGAACCATCCAGTACATTCCCCGCACCATCCGAACCACAAAACCAATAACAACAGGTTCGACACCATGTCCCCGCGCCCTGCCCTCTCCGGCTGATCCGCTTCGCTATTGATGATTTCAAATATTCGTCTGCAACCCCGGGTTGCGGCATCACCCCGTTTCATCCCCAAGAATTAGAGAGACCCGAGCCCATGACGCCTTCTCCCGCGCAGTACTTCGTTCCCGGCCTGATCGCTATTGCCCTGACCAGCGCGGCCCTGCCCGCCAGCGCCGAGGAATCGGGTTTTGTCGAAGGGGCCAAGGTCAACCTGAACCTGCGCAACTTCTACATCAACCGCAACTTCACCAACCCGACCAAGGCTCAGGGCAAGGCTGAAGAGTGGACGCAAAGTTTCATTCTCGATGCCAAATCCGGCTTTACCCAAGGCACCGTCGGGTTCGGCATGGATGTGCTCGGTTTGTATTCGGTGAAGCTCGACGGCGGCAAAGGCACCGGCGGGACACAACTGCTGCCGCTGGATCATGACGGCCGCCCTGCAGACAACTTCGGCCGCACCAACGTGGCGTTCAAGGCCAAGCTGTCGCAGACCGAGGTGAAGGTTGGCGAATGGATGCCGGTGCTGCCAATCCTGCGCTCTGACGACGGTCGTTCGTTGCCGCAAACCTTCCGTGGTGGCCAGATCACGTCGAAGGAAATCAATGGCCTGACGCTCTATGGCGGCCAGTTCCGCCAGAACAGCCCGCGCGACGACAGCAGCATGGGCGACATGTCGATGACCGGCAAAGCCGCGTTCACCTCTGACCGTTTCAACTTCGAGGGCGGCGAGTACGTGTTCAACGACAAACGCACCCAGGTCGGTCTGTGGAATGCCGAGCTCAAGGACATCTACAGCCAGCAATTCATCAATCTGATCCACAGCCAGCCGCTTGGCGACTGGACCCTGGGCGCCAACCTGGGGTTCTTCTACGGCAAGGATGACGGCAGCGCCCGGGCCGGCGAGCTGGACAACAAAACCATGTACGGTTTGTTCTCGGCCAAACACGGCGGCAACACGTTCTACGTCGGCCTGCAAAAACTCACCGGCGACAACGCCTGGATGCGGGTCAACGGCACCAGCGGTGGCACCCTGGCCAACGACAGCTACAACTCCAGCTACGACAATGCCCGGGAAAAGTCCTGGCAGGTACGCCACGACTACAACTTCGTCGCCCTCGGCGTACCGGGCCTGACCCTGATGAACCGCTATATCAGCGGCGATAATGTGCACACCGGCAGCATCACCGATGGCAAGGAATGGGGGCGTGAAAGTGAACTGGGCTACACCGTGCAGAGCGGTGCGCTGAAAGACCTGAACCTGAAATGGCGCAACTCGACCATACGCCGCGACTACAGCAACAACGAGTTCGACGAGAACCGGTTGATCATCAGCTATCCGATCAGTTTGCTGTAAATACAAAACAAATGTGGGAGCGAGCTTGCTCGCGATGAGGCCATAACATTCAACATCTGCATTGACTGTTACACCGCAATCGCGAGCAAGCTCGCTCCCACAGGTAGTACGGCGTTACCGCTTACTCCCGCGACTCAACCCCCAACTCATCCCAAACCGACTCGGCCAGGTGGAACGTTGCATTGGCCGCCGGAATCCCGCAGTAAATCGCACTCTGCATGATCACTTCCTTGATCTCGCCACGGCTGACACCGTTGTTGGCGGCAGCGCGCAGGTGCAACTTGAGTTCTTCGTTGCGGTTCATGCCGATCAGCATGGCAATGGTGATCAAGCTGCGGGTGTGGCGTGGCAGACCCGGGCGCGTCCAGATGTCACCCCAGGCGTGGCGAGTGATCATCTCCTGGAACTCCGAGTTGAACTCGGTCAGGGCATTCAGGCTGCGGTCGACGTGGGCATCGCCGAGGACTGCGCGGCGGACCTTCAGCCCCTCGTCATAACGTTGTTTCTCGTCCACGAAATTCTCCTCAATGAGCCGACAGAAACGCCAGCACGCGCTCGCTGAACGCATTGCCCGCCTGGACGTTGGACAAGTGCGCAGCGTAGAACTCCGCGTACTCGGCGCCTGGCACTTGTTCCTGAATGAAATGCCCACCGGACGGCGGCGTGACCGCATCCTGAGCGCCCGCAATCACCAGCAGCGGCGCCTTGATCGAGGACAACTGATCACGGAAATCGGCATCGCGCACCGCCGCGCAGTTGGCCGCGTAACCTTCGGGCGAAGTGGCCGCGAGCATGTCGGTAATCTGCTTGGCCGCCGCCGGGTTGGCTTCGGAGAAGTCCGGGGTGAACCAGCGGGCAATCGACGCATCGCGCAGGGCAACCATGGCCGCCTGACGATCACGCAGCACCATTTCGATACGCGGGTTCCACACCGACGGATCGCCGATTTTCGCCGCCGTGTTGCACACGATCAGCTTGTTCAGGCGTTCGCCGGCATTGATCCCCAGCCACTGGCCAATCAGCCCGCCCATGGACAAACCGCAGAAATGCGCACGCTCGATGTGCAAGGCATCCAGCAAGGCGAGTACGTCGTGGCCCAGCTGCTCGATACTGTAAGGCCCCGGCGTCACCAGCGACTGGCCGTGACCACGGGTGTCGAAGCGCAACACGCGAAAATGCTCGGAGAACGCCGGGATTTGCGCGTCCCACATGTGCAGGTTCGTGCCCAGGGAGTTGGACAGCACCAGTACCGGCGCATCGACCGGTCCATCGAGTTGGTAATGCAGTTCGCCCTCGGCGAGTTGTACAAAAGCCACAGCAAGTCTCCTTCAGGCAGTCAATGCAGAATGTTCAGCCACCGCCCGCTCGACCCAGGTATGGGCTTGGCCGAGGTAATGGGCAGGGTCCAGCAAATGATCGAGTTCAGCCGCCGACAGTTCGGCGGTCACTTGCGGTTCGTCGCCGAGGACCGCGCGCAGATGACGCTGCTCGGCCACGGCGCGTTTGCAGCATTGTTCGAGTAGATGGTGTGCGGTATCGCGACCGACCCGTTGGGCGAGGACGATGCTCACCGCTTCGGCGAGTACCAGGCCCTGGGTCAGATCGAGGTTGCGCGCCATGCGTCCGGCATCCACTTCCAGTCCCTGGGCGATCAATATCGCTTGCTGCAGACTGCCCGACACCAGGCAGCAAATTTCCGGCAGGGTTTCCCATTCGGCATGCCACAGGCCGAGGCTGCGCTCGTGTTCCTGAGGCATGGCGCTGAACAGCGTCGAGAGCAAACCGGGTACACGCGTTGCCGCGCCGATCAACACCGCCGCGCCCACCGGATTGCGTTTGTGCGGCATGGTCGAAGAACCGCCCTTGCCCGGCGCCGAGGGCTCGAACACTTCGCCGGCCTCGGTTTGCATCAGCAGGCTGATGTCGCGACCGAGTTTGCCGAGACTGCCGGCGATCAGGCCGAGCACGGCCCCGAACTCCACCACGCGATCGCGTTGGGTATGCCACGGCTGCTCAGGCAAGGCCAGTTGCAGTTCTTCTGCCAGCGCCCGGGCAATTGGCATGGCCTGTTCACCAAGGGCCGCGAGGGTTCCGGACGCACCGCCGAATTGCAGCACCAGCAGGCGCGGCTTGAGTTCGGTCAAGCGTTGACGACTGCGCGTCACCGCCCCCAGCCAACCGGCGATTTTCATGCCGAGGGTGACCGGCGTCGCATGCTGCAACCAGGTGCGTCCGGCCAATGGCGTGGTCGCGTATCGCCGGGCCTGGGACGCGAGGGTCTGCCCCAGTTGTGCCAGGTCGCTTTCGATCAGTTCCAGTGCGTGGCGCAGTTGCAGCACCAGGCCACTGTCCATCACGTCCTGGCTGGTCGCGCCCAGATGCACATAGCGTTCGGCTTCGGCATCGGTGGCCGCGATCTGTTTGCCCAGCGCCTTGACCAACGGAATCGCCGAGTTACCCGCCGTGGCAATCGCCTCGCCCAACGCCGCAAAGTCGTAAAGCCCGGCGCGGCAAGCCGCTTCAATCGGCGCGACAGCACTCGATGGAATCAACCCGACCCGCGCTTCGGCCCGGGCCAGTGCCGCTTCGAAATCGAGCATGGCCTGGACCCGGGCCTGATCACAGAACACGTCACGCATATCGCGGGCAGTGAAATAGGCATCGAACAATTGATTGCCCGGTCGCTGGTTCATAAACAGTTCCTGAAGGCGCGGGCCTTTGCGGCCCGCGCATGAAGATCAAAGGTCGTGATGCAGATACGCGGCCTGTTTCGGCAGACGCAGGCTGAACAGGAAGGCCACCGCCATCATCACCGTAACGTACCAGTAGAAGGAGTTTTCCATGCCCACGGCCTTGAGGCTCAGGGCCACATATTCCGCCGAGCCACCGAAAATCGCATTCGCCACGGCGTATGCCAGGCCAACGCCCAGGGCACGCACTTCCGGTGGGAACATCTCGGCTTTTACCAAACCGCTGATCGAGGTGTAGAAACTGACAATCGCCAGCGCTACGGTAATCAACACAAAAGCCAGGAACGGACTGCTGACACTTTTCAGGCTCAACAGGATCGGCACGGTGAACAGCGTACCGAGGGCGCCGAACCAGAGCATCGAGTTACGCCGGCCGATCTTGTCGGCGAGCATGCCGAAAACCGGTTGCATGCACATATAGAGGAACAGCGCGCCGGTCATGATGTAGCTGGCGGTCTTGGCCGGCATGCCGGCGGTGTTCACCAGGTACTTCTGCATGTACGTGGTGAAGGTGTAGAAAATCAGCGAGCCACCGGCGGTGTAACCGAGCACGGTGATGAACGCGGCTTTATGGTCGCGAAACAGGGCGCTGATGCTGCCGGCGTCCTTGTTTTCGCGCATTTCCTTGCTGGAAGTTTCTTTCAGCGAACGACGCAGATACAGCGAAACCAGCGCCGCCATGGCCCCCGCCACGAACGGTATCCGCCAGCCGTAGGCACGCAGGTCATCTTCGGTGAGGAACTGTTGCAGGATCACCACCAGCAATACCGCGAGCAACTGGCCGCCAATCAGGGTCACGTACTGGAACGAAGCGAAGAACCCACGCTGCCCCTTGAGCGCCACTTCGCTCATGTAGGTCGCGGTAGTGCCGTACTCACCGCCCACCGACAAGCCTTGCAGCAAACGGGCGAACAGCAGCAGGACCGGTGCCCAGACCCCAATGCTGTTGTAGGTCGGCAGGCAGGCGATAAGCAACGAGCCGAAGCACATCATCAGAATCGAGATCAACATCGAATTCTTGCGCCCGTGCCTGTCCGCCACCCGACCGAAAATCCAGCCGCCAATCGGCCGCATCAGGAACCCGGCGGCGAACACACCGGCGGTGTTGACCAGTTGCACCGTGGGGTTATCGGACGGAAAAAACGCCGGGGCGAAATAGATCGCACTGAAGGCGTAGACGTAGAAGTCGAACCATTCGACCAGGTTGCCGGACGAGGCACCGACAATGGCGAAGATCCGCTTGCTGCGTTCTTCGCCCGTATAAAGAGCTATAGGAGCTGTGGGTGTTGTCATTGTTTTTTCACTCAATGGGGACAGTGAGAGTCTAGACACACTTTGCAACAATCCCGTTCCACAGATGCATTGGCGAACACATATCCCTGTGGGAGCGAGCTTGCTCGCGAAGGCGTCGGCACATCCAGTATCAATGTTGCCTGACACACCGCGATCGCGAGCAAGCTCGCTCCCACAGGTGTAGCGGTGTTCACTCAATAATCGAAGAACACCGTCTCGGCATCGGTGCCTTGCAGAATCACATTCCACTGATAAACACCCGACGCATCCTGCCTGGCGATCAACGTGCCGCGACGATCAACTGGCACACACTCCAGCAGCGGATCGTTCACGTTGGCCGCCTCGCCATCAAAGTAAATCCGCGTCAGCAAATGCTTCACCAGGCCACGGGCAAACACCAGTACCACCAGATGCGGTGCCTGGGTCGTGCCTTTGAGCCCCTCAACCGTACCCGGTTTGATGGTGGTGAAACGAAAACGCCCTTCGGCGTCCACCGGCACCCGGCCAAAGCCTTCGAAGTTCGGGTCCAGGGGTTTGTCCTGGTCGTCTTCCGGGTGGTCGTATTTGCCGGCGGCGTTGGCCTGCCAGACTTCCAGCATCGCGTCATTGACGATGTCGCCATTGCCGTCGACCACTTGGCCGGTGATCGCCACGCGCTCGCCCAGGGTTTGTTCGACGGTCAGGTTTTCGCGGTTCAGCCAGGTCAGGCCGATGTGGTAGTACGGCCCGACGGTGTGGGACGTGGTCGCAGTCAGCGTCATCTTATTTCTCCATCGGCGTGGCGTCGCGGCCGCGCAAAACGATGTCCCAGCGATAACCGAGGGCATAGGAAGGGACGGTTTTTTCCAGATCGAACGTGGCGATCAAACGCTCCTTGGCGCTGGTATCGGGCACGCAGTTGTAGATCGGGTCGTACGCCAGCAACGGGTCGCCAGGGAAATACATCTGCGTCACCAGGCGCGTCAGGATGCTCGGGCCGAACAGCGAGAAATGGATGTGCGCCGGGCGCCACGCGTTGTGGTGGTTGCCCCACGGATAGGCGCCGGGCTTGATGGTCTGGAACTGATACCAGCCATCGGCGTCGGTCACGGTGCGGCCGGTACCGGTGAAGTTCGGGTCCAGCGGTGCGTCGTGCAGATCGCGGGCATGGGCGTAGCGACCGGCGGCGTTGGCCTGCCAGATCTCCACCAGAATCCCCGGCACCGGCAGACCGTTTTCATCCAGTACACGGCCGTGAATGATGATGCGCTCACCCTGTGGCTGCCCCTCGTGCTGGGCGGTCAGGTCGTTGTCTTTCTCGTTGACCCGCTCGGCGCCGATGGTCGGCCCGGTGATTTCCGACAACGAATGCGGCAGGAACACCAATGGCTTGGACGGCGAGCGCAGGTTGGTGGATTGATAGGTCGGGTGCAGGTATTGCGGCTGAGTGCCCGCCTGCGGGCGGCGGTATCCAGGCTTGTCAGTCATTACACTTTCCTCAGTTCTTGTTAGCCGACAGGACGCTCAAACGCGCTCGATCGCCAAGGCCAGACCCTGGCCAACGCCGACGCACATGGTCGCCAAGCCTTTCTTGCCGCCGTTTTTTTCCAGCTGATGCAACGCAGTCAACACCAGTCGCGCGCCAGTCATGCCCAACGGATGGCCCAAGGCAATCGCGCCACCGTTCGGGTTGACCTGGGCCGCGTCGTCCGCGATCCCCAGTTCACGCAGCACCGCCAGGCCTTGGCTGGCGAAGGCTTCGTTGAGTTCAATCACATCGAAATCGCTGACTGCCACGCCGAGGCGCTCGGTCAGTTTACGCACCGCCGGCACCGGGCCAATGCCCATCACCCGCGGCGCAACACCGGCGCTGGCCATGCCCAGCACTTTGGCGCGGGCGGTCAGGCCATGTTTCTTCACCGCTTCGGCCGAGGCCAGGATCAACGCTGCTGCACCGTCGTTTACACCCGAGGCATTACCGGCGGTGACGGTTTTATCGGGGCCATTGACCGGTTTGAGTTTGGTCAGGGCTTCCAGGGTGGTGTCGGCGCGAGGATGTTCGTCCTGGCTGACCACGGTTTCGCCCTTCTTGTGGGCAATGCGCACTTCGACGATTTCTTCGGCGAAGAACCCGGTGGCTTGTGCGGCAGCCGTGCGTTGCTGACTGCGCAAGGCAAAGGCGTCCTGATCGGCGCGGGAGACCTGGTAATCGTCGGCCACGTTGTCACCGGTCTGCGGCATCGCGTCCACACCGTACCGGGCTTTCATCAACGGGTTAATGAAGCGCCAGCCGATGGTGGTGTCTTCGAGCTTCATGTTGCGCGAGAACGCAGCGTCGGCCTTGCCCATCACGAACGGCGCACGGGACATCGACTCGACGCCACCGGCAATCGCCAGCTCCATCTCGCCGCTGGCGATGGCACGAAACGCGGTGCCGATGGCATCCATGCCCGAAGCGCAGAGGCGGTTAAGGGTCACGCCGGGAATGGTTTCCGGCAGGCCCGCCAGCAGCAGCGCCATGCGCGCTACGTTGCGGTTGTCTTCCCCGGCCTGGTTGGCGCAGCCGAGGAACACTTCGTCCACCGCGTTCCAGTCCACCGACGGGTTACGCTCCATCAAGGCCTTGATCGGCACGGCAGCCAGATCGTCGGCACGTACCGTCGACAGACCACCGCCGAAACGGCCGATGGGGGTGCGAATCGCATCGCAGATATAAACGTCACGCATCAGGCTTCTCCAGGGGCTTGGCCGTGGGCGGCGGCGGTACGGGCTTCCAGATCACGCAGCGCGGTCAGCTCGACTTCGGTCGGCTCGGCGGTGGTTGCAACGCTGTCGGCAAAGCGAATCGGCCAACCGGTGGCGGCGACCACTTGCTCCCGGGTCACGCCCGGGTGCAGCGCGGTGACCACGAACTCGTGGGTGCCCTCTTCCGGCTCCATGGTGCACAGGTCAGTGATGATGCCGACGGGACCGGCGCCCGGCAGACCGAGACGCTTGCGCGAATCACCGCCCTCGCCATGGCCGACGGACGTAATGAAATCGAGTTTGTCGACAAACGAACGCGCCGATTGCTTGAGGATGATCAGCACGCTCTTGGCCGAACCGGCAATTTCCGGCGCGCCACCGGCACCCGGCAGACGCACTTTCGGTGCGTGGTAATCGCCGACTACGGTGGTGTTGATGTTGCCGAAACGGTCCACTTGCGCAGCACCGAGAAAACCAACGTCAATGCGCCCGCCCTGCAGCCAGTAGCGGAAAATCTCGCCGGTCGGGACCACGGTGTCGGCGGTTTCCGCCAGCTCACCGTCACCGATCGACAGCGGCAGTACGCTTGGCTTGGCACCGATCGGACCCGATTCATAGATCAGGACCACATCCGGCGAGGACGTCAGGCGCGCCAGGTTGGCCGCTTTCGACGGCAGGCCGATGCCGACGAAGCACACTGAACCGTTCTTCAAGCGGCGGGCGGCGGCGACGGTCATCATTTCATTGGTGGTGTAAGTCATTACTTCGCCTCCGAAGCGGCGGCCAGTTTGGCCTGGAACTCGCTGAAGTCAGCGCTGCCGTGGATGTATTCGTTGATCCACGCGGTGAAGGTTTCACGGTCGCGGGCAATCGGGTCCCAGGCCTGGTAGAAGCGGTTGTCGCGCTCGTTGTAGCCGTGGGCGTAGGACGGATGCGCGCCGCCAGGCACGTGGCAAACCGCGCTCAAGGCCCAGGTTGGCAGTACACAGGAGTTCATCGGTGCATTGAGGTCGTCGACGATTTCCTCAACGGTGACGATGCAGCGCTTGGCGGCCAGCGCGGCTTCTTTCTGCACGCCGAGAATGCCCCACAGCAGCACATTGCCTTTGCGGTCGGCTTTCTGCGCGTGAATCACGGTAATGTCCGGGCGTACCGAAGGCACGGCGGCCAGCACCTCGCCAGTGAATGGGCAGGTGACGGATTTGATCAGCGGGTTGACCTTCGGCAAGTCGGAACCGGCGTAGGCACGCAGTACTGCGAATGGCAGGCCGGAGGCGCCGGCGACGTAGGCATTGGCCAGGTCGGCGTGGCTGTGCTCTTCGATCTCCAGCGCATGCGGCCACTGTTTCTCCACCGCGTCACGCAGGCGATGCAGGGAGCCGACACCCGGGTTGCCGCCCCAGGAAAAAATCAGCTTGCGGGCACAACCGGCACCGATCAACTGGTCGTAGATCAGGTCAGGCGTCATCCGCACCAGCGTCAGATCTTTCTTGCCCTGACGAATGATTTCATGACCCGCCGCCGTAGGGATCAGGTGGGTAAAGCCTTCGAGCGCGACGGTATCGCCGTCGTTTACGAATTTCTTCACCGCGTCGTGCAGCGAAAGGATTTCAGCCATGGGGCAGGCTCCCGTTTGTTGTTAACCGACAGTGGAAGAAGGCGCCGATGCGCAGCGCCGGAATGACTGAAGGTTAAGCCTGTGCAAAACGCCAAACAATCCGATAATCGACTAACCGTTCGATAATCGAACATATTGTTGCTCGACTAACAATGCAGATCAAAAGCTTCGCGAGCAAGCCCGCTCCCACAGGTGACCGCGTATCCCTGTGGGAGCGGGCTTGCCCGCGAATGGGTCCTCAAACCAACACGAGACTCCGGATCAGGCTGTCATGTCGCATCCGCATGACTGACCATGCCCTTGATCACCACCGCTGTTGTTGCCAAAGCCGCCGGGATCACCAGCGCCGTCAGCACTTGCTCGAAGTTCCAGCCCAGCCCCAACAGCGTCGCGCCCATCCAGGCACCGAGGATGGCGCCGAAGCGGCCGATGCCGAGCATCCACGACACCCCGGTGGCCCGCCCTTGAGTTGGATAAAATCGCGCCGCTAGCGACGGCATCGCCGATTGCGCACCGTTGACGCACATCCCGGCCACCAGCACCAGAGTCGCCAGCAGCGCGATGTTGCCCAGGCTCTGCCCTACCGCGTAGGCAAACACCCCGGCCAGCAGGTAGAAAATGCCGATGACTTTGTGCGGATTGAACCGATCCATCGCCCAGCCCACGCCCACCGCACTCAGCACGCCACCAAACTGGAACAGCGCGCCAATGAAGGCTGCCTGCTCCATGCTCGCGCCACTGTCACGCATCAGCGTCGGCAGCCAGCTGGTCAGCAGATAAACGATCACCAGGCCCATGAAATAGGTCAACCACAACAGCAAGGTACCGGCGCTGTAGGTGCCGGAGAAAATCACCGCGAACACATTGCGCGCCTTCACGGTTTTCTGTTCCGGCACGCTGAAGCTGGACGCCTGGGCCACCAGTGTCGGGTCGATGGGTGCCAGGGTCTTGCGCACTTTGTCGGTGCCACGGTTACGGACTACAAGGTATCGCGCCGATTCCGGCAGCCAGAACAACAGGACCACAGCAAGGATCAACGGCAGAATCCCGCCGATCAGCAACAGGCTGTGCCAGCCGAACGCCGGAATCAGCTTGGCCGAAATGAATCCGCCACCAGCCATGCCGAGGTTGAAACCGCAGAACATGCTGGTCACCAGCAGGGACTTTTTGCGCTCCGGGGTGTACTCCGACAGCAGGGTCGTAGCGTTTGGCATACCGGCGCCCAAACCCAGGCCGGTCAGGAAGCGCAACACCAGTAACTGATCGACATTGGTGCTGTAGGCCGAGGCCAGGCTGAAGGCGCCGAACACCAGCACCGCACCGACCAGTACGACTTTTCGGCCGAAGCGGTCAGCCAATGGCCCCGAACCAAGTGCGCCGAACACCATGCCGATCAGCGCCGCGCTCATCACCGGCCCTAGGCTGGCGCGATCGATGCCCCAGTCCTGCGACAACGCCGGCGCGATGAAACCCATGGCCGCGGTATCGAGGCCATCGAGGAAGACAATCAGGAAACACAGGATCACTACCCGCCACTGGTAGCGTGAAATGGGTTGGGCATTGATGAAGGACTGCACGTCGAGGCAGTTTCCTACAGCAGACTGAGGTTGGTTCATTATTTTTATTCCATGGATC
Source organism: Pseudomonas sp. KB_15 (assembly GCF_052114525.1). NCBI lineage: Bacteria > Pseudomonadati > Pseudomonadota > Gammaproteobacteria > Pseudomonadales > Pseudomonadaceae > Pseudomonas > Pseudomonas sp. KB_15. Next base: position 18,560 of record NZ_JBFREX010000001.1, read on the forward strand.
ACAGTCGAAAAGGAGCCAGCCGGGGCTGACGCAGCAGCGACATTAATGATCCACGGGAAACAGCGTCAATTCGCCAAGCGCGACTCTGTGCGTTTATCGAACACCTTAGGTGAACAGCTGGGTACTGAGGTCGCGGCTGGCACTCAGCAGCCCGGGCAGAAAACGCTGTTCCAGCTCATTGCGACTGACTCGCCCGGCATGGGTGCTGACATTGAGGGCCGCGACCACCTGGCCGGAGGCGTCGTACACCGGAACGGCAATCGAACGCAGCCCTTGCTCAAGTTCCTGGTCGACGATGCACCAGCCTTGCTGTCGCACCTCTTGCAGGCATTCGAGCAATGCCTCGGGGGTGTGAATCGTGCGGCTTGTCTTGGCCTGCAATTCGGCGTGATCGAGGTATTCGCCCAGCGACGTGTCATCCAGCGCGGCCAGCAGAATCCGCCCCATCGACGTGCAATAGGCCGGCAAGCGACCGCCCACCGACAGGTCCACCGAAATCAGCCGCTGCGTGGTCGCGGAGCGGGCGATGTACAGAATGTCATCACCCTCCAGCGTGGCCATGTTGCAGGCCTCGTGCAGTTGCTCGCTCATGCGGTCCAGGTAAGGCTGGGCGGAAACCGCCAGCGGCGTTGATGACACATAGGCATGGCCGAGGGTCAGCACTTTGGGCAGCAGCGAATAGGTGCGGCCGTCGGTGGTGGCGTAGCCGAGTTTGATCAGGGTGTGCAGGCAACGGCGCACGGCGGCGCGGGGAATTTCCGTGCGGTGGCTGATCTGGGCGATGGTCAGGTGCCGTTTGCGCTCCTGAAACGCTTGCACCACGGCCAGGCCACGGGCCAGAGACGTCATGAAATCCGGGTCGCCAGTCAGTGCCTGGATCCGCTTGGCCGGTGAAGCAACGATGGGCGGAGCCACTGAAGCGAAGGAATTGCGCATTTGATCGTTCATATAAGGACCTTTTTCCCACTCGGATCAGCGACTATTACAAGGGGCTAGCGTCTGACGCTCAAGCCCGACCGGCCAACTCTGGGCGATTATCGAACGCTCGACCGATAATCGCAATCCGCCGTGTAAACAGCCAAATCAGCCGATGTGCGGTTTTTCGCCGACTCAGTAACCTATGTTTACATCGTCTCGACCCAAGACTTAATGGCCCAATCTAATTACCGTAACTTGCTCGACTTAATGGCGTCAGAAAGGCATCGCAGCAACGTGGCATCAGTCGACGTTCTAGTTCATCGTAAAGTTTCGAGCAACAAAATGGTCACACACCAAGATCCACTTTTAACTTTTTGGAGATAGTGTTCTTCAAATCGGCCGCTATAATACAATTCAGTAGCGCTTCGGTTTTTTACATACCGAACCCGCTTACCGGGCAAGGCGATGTTTCGTCGCCGTTGCCCATAGCGAGCGCCAGACCTGCATTGCACAGCTTTGCCGGTGCGCTTGCTGAAACAGGAAACTGAAGCTACGACAGCTGTTTATCTCTGGTGCCGTGGCCGCCTGCGACATGGAAGTATTGATCACCCTGTTGCCTAAACAATGCCTTCCGGGCATTGCCCATTCGACGAACGTGATCAATCGATTTGATGCAGCGCGTTTTCACCAGAATTAATCCCAACTCAATCAGGTAGCACTGTGACGAAAGACGAACTGCGCGCGGAGCTAGAGCGCCAGGAACAACGTTACAAGGAAGTTTACGGCGGAGAAGTCACCACTTACGCCGCTCAACCCGAACCCGAACGCAAACCCTGGCGCAAACGCGCCACCGTTCAGGATCAGGTTTTCCAGCAAGAACTTCAAAAAATGGAAAAGGAACTCAAAGCCGAAGAGCCGTGACTGCTTCTGCCTGATCCTTACAAGGGCCTGCCTCTGCACCCGTTAAAAGCGGGATGTATCGATGTTGCCTTGCGCGCCCGCTACGAGCGGGCAGCGGCCATCACCGTCGTCGAATCCGGCAGATTTCCGGTATCTGACCTATTTCTCAGATTTTTCACACAACTTTTCAAGCCCCTCTCAGCGGGCCGTGAAGGTTTTGTGACAGTATATTTTTTCAATAAAATCAATGACTTAAAAAACACAGCAAAACCGTGGGTTTTCAGGTGCTGCGGCAAAAAAAATCGTTGAAGAATGTTACCGACGAGCAGCTAGTGCATTGATTAGCAGTCTTTTCTGGCATAATCGCGCCCCCTTATGACCGGGTCAGAAAACCTTCATGATCGATTTATTCAGCGGACTGGATGCTTGGGTGCTTGTGAGCCTCTTGCTCGCCCTGGCCTTTGTCCTCGCCTTCGAGTTCATCAACGGCTTTCATGACACCGCTAACGCGGTGGCGACCGTTATCTACACCAAGGCCATGCCGCCTCACCTGGCAGTGTTCTTCTCCGGTGTGTTCAACTTCCTCGGCGTGCTGCTGGGCGGGGTCGGCGTGGCGTATGCCATCGTCCACCTGCTGCCGGTAGAACTGCTGATCAATGTGAACACCGGTCACGGACTGGCCATGGTGTTCTCGTTGCTCGCCGCCGCCATCACCTGGAACCTGGGCACCTGGTACTTCGGTATCCCCGCCTCCAGTTCCCACACGCTGATCGGTTCGATCCTCGGTGTCGGCCTGGCCAACGCCCTGATCAACGATATTCCGTTGGCCGACGGGGTGAACTGGCAAAAGGCGATCGATATCGGCATGTCACTGGTGTTCTCGCCAATGGCAGGTTTCCTGATCGCCGCGCTGATCCTGATCGGTCTTAAATGGTGGCGTCCGCTGTCGAAGATGCACAAGACGCCGGAACAGCGCCGCAAGATCGACGACAAGAAACACCCGCCGTTCTGGAATCGCCTGGTACTGGTGATCTCGGCCATGGCCGTGAGTTTCGTGCACGGTTCCAACGATGGCCAGAAAGGTATCGGCCTGATCATGCTGGTCCTGATCGGTATCGTGCCAGCGCAGTTCGTCCTCGACCTGAACAGCACGACCTATCAGATCGAGCGGACTCGCGACGCGACCCTGCACCTGAGCCAGTTCTACCAGCGCAATTCCGAAACCCTGGGCGAATTCCTGGCCCTGGGCAAGAGCGTGGAAGGCGATCTGCCGGAGAAATTCCGTTGCAACCCGCAACAGACCGAACCGACCATTGCCGCCCTGCTCGGCACCCTCAAGGGTGTAGCTGACTACCATTCGCTGTCGGCGGAAAGCCGTATCGAAGTCCGTCGCTATCTGCTCTGCCTGGACGATACAGCGAAGAAAGTCAGCAAGTTGCCAACTCTCGGGGCCCGTGAAAAGGCTGACCTGGACAAGCTGCGCAAGGACCTGACGACAACTACCGAATACGCTCCGTTCTGGGTGATCCTGGCGGTTGCACTGGCCCTGGGCCTGGGCACCATGGTCGGCTGGAAACGCGTGGTACTGACCATTGGCGAGAAGATCGGCAAGCAGGGCATGACCTACTCCCAAGGCATGTCGGCTCAGATCACCACTGCCAGCCTGATCGGCATGGCGAACATCTTCAGCCTGCCGGTTTCCACCACCCACGTGCTTTCCTCGGGCGTGGCGGGCACCATGGTCGCCAACAAGAGCGGCCTGCAAGGCGGCACCGTCAGAACCATCCTGCTGGCCTGGGTATTGACCCTGCCAGCCACCGTGGCCCTGTCGGCCGGGTTGTTCTGGCTGGCCTCGAAGGCACTTGGCAGCTGATAAGCAGCCAAACGAAAAAGGCGCGCTCCGCAAGGATCGCGCCTTTTTTATTGCCATAATTTTCGCCACACCACAAATCATAGTGGGAGCGAGCTTGCTCGCGATAGCGGCCTTGCAGTCAATATAGATGCTGAATGTTATGGCCTCATCGCGAGCAAGCTCGCTCCCACAGGGTTTGCGTGTATCGATAGAGTTTTACAGGCAAAAAAAAGGGCAACCGAAGTTGCCCAAAATGCCTTGCGTGCTCATTACACCCAGAAAGAACCACGGTTATTTCCGCTTCTGCGAATCCTTCCAGATAAAAAGTCCGAACCCTGCAAAAAACACAAACATGAGGCTGACAGTCAGCACTCCGGCGATCACCACGTTGTCGAAAAACATGACGCGTCTCCTGCACCTGGCCTGTTGCGATAGGGCTAAGTTAACCAAACGGGCAGGAGAGAATATTGACCGGGATCAATGTCGCCCGAGACTGGGCAAGAGGAAGGGGAAAGTTTGACCCGCATCAATGAATGCGGGGGGACTTCAGCGCTTTTTCGGTTTGTTTTTCGGCTTTTTCTTTGCCTTGCCCAACGGCATGGCCTGCTCGAACGCCTGGCGGACTTCATTGAGCCGCTTGTCATTGAGGTCATGGATACGCTTGGCGCGTTCAGCGTTGAGGTCAATCAGTTTGTCATCTTGGCTCATGGCGGTCAGTGCATCGCTTGAAATGAATTTCAGCCACCGTAGCGTTCGGCAACCCTGCGCCAATAATGCGGCCTGACGGCCGCGCTGACCAGCCTGCGCTCAAATCTCGATATCGACCCACAGCCCCTGCCGCGGCTGATCTTCCATCAGCGGCGCCACCGGCACGGTGTTGTCGGCATTGAGTTCATCGCCGGGAATCGCCAGGTGCGCCTCGGGGTCATTGTCGGCTTCACGGCGGCGCCGTTCCTGCTCCTGCCTGCGGCGCTGTTCCTCGCGCAGCACTAACCCGTCTTCCTCAGGATTGCGCTTTTGCAGGTCAATGGTGCTTTCACTGGAGCTTTCCTGCACCGGCACCACCGGTGGAATATCCGGACGCTGGCGGATCGGGTCAGTCTGTGAAGTGATCGGCACGGCACTCAAGGGGAGCATCGGTGGCAGCATGGTTTTCGGTCTCCTGTCAGCAGGCTGTCGGCTGCGGGGATGGCGACTTGAGCCATCGGTCGCAAACTGTGACCCAATTGGCACTCATTAGTGCACTGAGCGGCGCGTCATGCACAGGTGGGCTAACGTATGACTGTGAGTTTTTCTGAGAGTCCTTTGGCCCTGAAGCGCTCATTCCGTTAAGATAGCCCGCTTTTTCAGGTGGGAGTCAGGCAGCATGGCGCAGCAGTATCAACCGGGGCAACGCTGGATCAGTGACAGCGAAGCCGAGCTGGGTTTAGGCACCGTTCTGGCACAGGACGGCCGCTTGTTGACCGTGCTCTACCCGGCCACTGGCGACACCCGCCAGTACGCGCTACGGAATGCGCCTCTGACCCGTGTGCGGTTTTCGCCGGGTGACACCATCACTCACTTCGAAGGCTGGAAACTGACCGTACGCGAAGTCGACGACATTGATGGCCTGCTGGTTTACCACGGCCTCAACGGGCAGAGCGAAGTGGTCACCCTGCCGGAAACCCAGCTGTCGAACTTCATCCAGTTCCGCCTGGCCAGCGACCGTCTGTTCGCCGGCCAGATCGATCCACTGGCCTGGTTCTCCCTGCGTTATCACACCCTGGAACACACCAGCCGCCAATTGCAGTCCTCGCTGTGGGGGCTGGGTGGCGTGCGCGCGCAACCGATCGCGCACCAGTTGCACATTGCCCGCGAAGTCGCCGACCGTATCGCGCCACGGGTTCTGCTGGCCGACGAAGTGGGCCTGGGCAAAACCATCGAAGCCGGCCTGGTGATCCATCGCCAATTGCTCTCGGGCCGTGCCAGCCGTGTGCTGATCCTGGTTCCGGAGAACCTGCAGCACCAGTGGCTGGTAGAGATGCGCCGCCGCTTCAACCTGCAGGTCGCGCTGTTCGACGAAGAGCGCTTCATCGAAAGCGATGCCAGCAACCCGTTCGAAGACACCCAACTCGCGCTGGTCGCGCTTGAGTGGCTGGTGGACGACGAGAAAGCCCAGGACGCACTGTTCGCGGCGGGCTGGGACTTGCTGGTGGTCGACGAGGCTCACCACCTGGTGTGGCACGAAGATCAGGTCAGCCCTGAGTACTCGCTGGTCGAGCAACTCGCCGAAACCATTCCTGGCGTGCTGCTGTTGACCGCCACCCCGGAACAACTGGGCCAGGACAGCCACTTCGCGCGTCTGCGCCTGCTCGACCCGAACCGCTTCCACGACCTGCAAGCCTTCCGCGCCGAAAGCGAAAACTATCGCCCGGTGGCTGAAGCCGTTCAGGAGTTGCTGGATCAGGGACGCTTGTCGCCGCAAGCCCACAAGACCATCCACGGTTTCCTCGGCAACGAAGGCGAAGCCCTGCTGGCCGCCGTCAACGATGGCGATACCGAAGCCAGCGCCCGCCTGGTGCGCGAGCTGCTCGACCGTCATGGCACCGGCCGCGTGCTGTTCCGTAACACCCGCGCCGCCGTGCAAGGCTTCCCGGAGCGCAAGCTGCACCCGTACCCGCTGCCGTGCCCGGACGAATACCTTGAGCTGCCGTTGGGCGATCACGCCGAGCTGTACCCGGAAGTCAGTTTCCAGGCCCAACCGGATGCCAGCGAAGAAGAACGCTGGTGGAAGTTCGACCCGCGCGTCGAGTGGCTGATCGACCAGCTGAAAATGCTCAAGCGCACCAAAGTGCTGGTGATCTGCGCCCACGCCGAAACCGCCATGGACCTGGAGGACGCCCTGCGCGTGCGCTCCGGCATCCCGGCCACGGTGTTCCACGAGGGCATGAACATCCTCGAGCGTGACCGCGCCGCCGCCTACTTCGCCGACGAAGAGTTCGGCGCGCAAGTGCTGATTTGCTCGGAAATCGGCAGTGAAGGTCGCAACTTCCAGTTCTCCCATCACCTGGTGCTGTTCGACCTGCCGTCCCACCCGGACCTGCTGGAGCAACGCATCGGTCGTCTGGACCGGATCGGCCAGAAGCACATCATCGAACTGCACGTGCCGTACCTGGAAACCAGCCCGCAAGAGCGTCTGTTCCAGTGGTACCACGAAGCGCTGAACGCGTTCCTCAATACCTGCCCGACCGGCAACGCCCTGCAGCACCAGTTCGGCCCGCGCCTGCTGCCGCTGCTCGAAGAAGCCGACGATGGCGAGTGGCAAGCGCTGATCGACGAAGCCCGCACCGAGCGTGAGCGCCTGGAGGCCGAGCTGCACACCGGCCGTGACCGCTTGCTGGAGCTGAACTCCGGTGGCGCGGGCGAAGGCGATGCGCTGGTGGAAGATATCCTTGAGCAAGACGACCAGTTCGCGCTGCCGATCTACATGGAAACCCTGTTTGACGCCTTTGGCATCGACAGCGAAGACCACTCGGAAAACGCCCTGATCCTCAAGCCGAGCGAAAAAATGCTCGACGCCAGCTTCCCGCTGGGCGACGACGAAGGCGTGACCATCACTTACGACCGTAACCAGGCGCTGTCTCGTGAAGACATGCAGTTCATCACCTGGGAGCACCCGATGGTTCAGGGCGGCATGGATCTGGTGCTATCCGGTTCCATGGGCAACACCGCCGTGGCGCTGATCAAGAACAAGGCACTCAAGCCGGGCACCGTGTTGCTGGAACTGTTGTATGTCAGCGAAGTGGTTGCACCACGCTCACTGCAACTGGGCCGCTACCTGCCGCCGGCTGCCCTGCGCTGCCTGCTCGATACCAACGGCAACGACCTGTCGGCCCGCGTGTCGTTCGAAACCTTGAACGATCAGCTCGAAAGCGTGCCCCGTGCCAGCGCCAACAAGTTCATCCAGGCCCAGCGTGACCAACTGACGCCACGGATCAATGCCGGTGAAGCGAAGATCCTGCCTCGCCACACTGAACGTGTCGCCGAGGCGCAGCGTCGCCTGGCTGCCGATACCGAAGAAGAACTGGCACGTCTGACCGCGCTGCAAGCGGTCAACCCGACCGTACGCGACAGCGAACTGATGGCCCTGCGCGCACAACGCGAGCAAGGCCTGGCCATGCTCGACAAGGCTGCGCTGCGACTGGAAGCGATCCGGGTGCTGGTGGCGGGTTAATCCCCTCCTTTGCCCTGTTAAATAGAAGGCCCGCAGCGATGCGGGCCTTTTTTGTTTATCTGGTTTTTGCAGTGATGCGGATGGCCTCATCGCGAGCAGGCTCGCTCCTACAGGGATCTCATTTGCACCGAAGATCCACTGTGGGAGCGAGCTTGCTCCGGGCGGCGTTCCGACGATAGCGGTTAAGCAGTCACCGCAGAACCTTCAGGCTCAACAACAGCCACCAACCCTTCCTTCATCCGCTTGGCATCGCGCACAAAACAACACGAAGCCAGGAACAGAAACACCACGGTGAGTAACAGCGCCACCGGAATCAGGTACATCGCGTCATGCAGGCCGACCGCCTTGAAGGCTTCGGTCATCTGTTCCGCCCCCGCCGCAAGCATCGCCGTGTGCGCAAAGTGATCCGACAAGGCCCCGACCACCACCGGCCCCAGACCACCGCCCAACAGGTACAACCCGGCAAAGAACAGCGCCATCGCCGTTGCCCGCAACCGCGGCTCGACCACATCCTGAATCGCCGTGTACACGCAGGTGTAGAAGTTATAGGCAAACAACCATCCGAGACTGAACACCGCCACAAACACACCGATCTCGATTCGCCCGGAATGCAGTGCCCACGCGGTGCAGAGTGTCGAAATCATCAGGCTGAAGGCCGCAAACAACAGGCGCCCGTTGGCGACCCGTTGGTGAATCTTGTCCGCGATCCAGCCCCCCAGAGTCAGGCCGAACAGCCCGGTCACGCCGACAATAACCCCGGTAGCGACCGCTGCTTCCTGCAACGGCATCAGGAAGTAGCGTTGCAGCATCGGCACCAGAAACGAGTTGCAGGCATAAGTGGCGAAGTTGAAACACAGGCCGGCCATCACCAGCCACAGGAAGGTCGGCACGGCCAATACCCGACGGATCGGCCGATCGATCTTTTCCTGCGAAACCTGAACGTTCTCGGCGGCGCCGCGCTTCGGTTCCTTGATAAAAAACATGAAGATCGCGAGGATCAGCCCGGGCACCGCCGCGATAAAAAACGGCGCGCGCCAGCTATCGAAGGCCTTGACCATCGCACCGATGGTGAAGAACGCCAGCAACAGCCCCAATGGCAGACCGAGCATGAAGATGCCCATGGCCCGCGCCCGACGATGTGCCGGAAACAAGTCGCCGATCAGCGAATTGGCGGCCGGCGCATAGCTGGCCTCGCCGATGCCGATGCCCATGCGCACGATCAGGAAACTCCAGAAACTGCCCACCATGCCGTTGACAGCCGTCAGCCCGCTCCACACCGCCAACCCCCACCCCATCAGTTTGCTGCGCGAGCCGGTATCGGCCATGCGCCCCAGCGGCAAGCCGGCAATGGCGTAGACGATGGTGAATGCCGTCCCGATGATCCCCAACTGGAAATCACTGAGGTGCCATTCCATGCGAATGGGCTCGATGATGATCGCCGGGATGGTGCGGTCGAAAAAATTGAACAGGTTGGCCAGGAACAACAGGAACAGGATGCGCCAGGCATTGGCCGCTTGGGTCGAGTTCTGCATGGGTCCGTCTCTTTTATTGTTTTTGGGGCGTCACTGCCCCCGGACTTTGCAATCTAGACAGGCCGGTCATAACTGTCTTTCATTATTCGCCAGGCTGATACCTGCCCATGGCGCACAGCCTGTGGGAGCGGGCTTGCTCGCGAAAAGGCCGGCACATTCAATACAGGCGGTGACTGACAGACCGCCTTCGCGAGCAAGCCCGCTCCCACAGGGTCGCAGCGTTCTCCGGATGGATATCCAGCAGTTCGTCCGGCCGATAAAAAATACCTTTCACCCCCCCTTCCCAAGCCGTTGGCGAAGCCTAGAATAGCGGCCTTGTTTCCCCCCTGTGTCTCCACTCCTCCTTACGATAATCGCCCATGTCCGAAGCCAGTCCGTGTCTGAATTGCGGTGCCTGCTGTTCTCATTTTCGCGTGTCATTTTTCTGGGGTGAATGCGCTTCGTCCGGGGGGACGGTACCCGATGAGCTTGTCGAGCAGATCAGCCCCAGTCGGGTCGCGATGCTCGGCACCGGCTGCAAACCCGTACGCTGCACCAGTCTGGTGGGAGAGGTGGGCAGTACGGTGCAATGCTCGATTTACGAAAAACGCTCCAGCACCTGTCGGGAATTCGAAGCTTCCTGGGTCGATGGCGTGGCCAATCCCGATTGCGACGCGGCCCGTGCCGCTTTCGGCTTGCCGGCCCTGCAACCCGTATTCGAGACGCCTCAGAAGCAATTCGCCTGAGTCATAGCACTAATCGCTATTAGCCTAATATCAAAAAGATTGGCATCAATGTGCCACCACCGCTTGCGCTCCATCCATGCCCTCTATACTCCAAGGCATTCGCCGGCGCTCCTTGCGCCAGCCTGAGGATAACAATGGGGCATGCTATGGAATGGCTTGGTTTGCATTTCCTTACCGAGCTACCAGAGAGTGGGCAGGTAGTACTTAATTGCACACATGACCCTTTTCTGGTGCTGCTGGCTTACCTGGTCGCCTGTGTCGGCTGTTTCGCGACGCTGGACATGGCCGAACGGGTTGCTCACGCTGAAAATTCCGCTTCCAAGACACGCTGGCGCTGGGTTGGCAGCGGATGCCTGGCCGGCGGTATCTGGGCCATGCACTTCGTCGCGATGCTGGCATTCCAGACACCTATCGATCTTCACTATCAACTGCCTGTCACAGTGTTCTCACTAACCATCGCGCTGCTCGCCGCGTGGCTGGCCATGCACACCCTCAGCCTTCCTGAGCTGAGTTTCCGACAGTGCCTCACATCATCGATCGGGATCGGCCTGGGTATCGCGACCATGCATTACGTGGGCATGACGGCCATGCACTCCAATGCCGAGGTCTATTACCATCCGGGCCTGTTCGCCCTTTCCATCGCGATCGCGATCGGTGCCGCGCTGGCAGCCTTGTTGCTGGCATGGTATCTGCGCGACGGCACCGGCATGCTGCATCAGCTCTTCAAATACAGCGCCAGCCTGTTGCTCGGGGCTGGCATCCTCAGCATGCACCTCACTGCGATGGCCGCCTTCAACATGGTGCTGCCGGGCGACAGCCTGCCAGCGCAAACCGGCGAACACAGCCAACTGCAACTGGCACTGACCGTAACGGTCATGGCCCTGCTGATCATCGGCAGCAGCATCAGCGCGGCACTGGCGGACAAGAAACTGCAACACAAGGATCACGACCTGCAGCGGGTCAACTCCCTGCTCAGCCAACTGGACCAGGCGCGCATGTCACTGCAACAGGTGGCGCACTACGACCCGCTGACCAACCTGATCAACCGCCGCGGGTTCAACCAGATCTTCGCCGAAAAACTCATGGAGAAAACCAACGAAGGCGGGATGCTGGCGGTCATGTTCCTGGACATCGACCATTTCAAGCGGATCAACGACAGCCTTGGTCACGATGCCGGTGACGATCTGCTCAAAGTACTTGCCCAACACATCAAGAGCTCGATTCGCAGTCACGAGGATGTGGTCGCACGCTTCGGTGGTGACGAGTTCTGCCTGCTCATCAACCTGCATGATCGTGAGGAGGCGCGGCATATGGCCCAACGCATCATGCTGAAAATGAAGGAGCCCATCGAGCTGGCCGGCAGGCGCATGGTCATGACCACCAGCATCGGCATCAGTCTGTTTCCGGAAGACGGCAAGACGTGTGAGGAACTGCTGAAGAACGCCGACCTGGCGCTGTATCAGTCCAAGGGCAGCGGCCGCAACGGGCTGAATTTTTTCAGCGCCAACCTGAAAGCCCGCGCCATACTGGAGCTGCAGCTGGAAGAAGAATTGCGCCACGCCCTGCGTGAAGATACCGGACTGATGCTCTATTACCAGCCGATCTATGACCTCAAGACCGGTCAGGTCAGCAAGCTCGAAGCCTTGATTCGCTGGCAACACCCGGTCCATGGTTTACTCGTACCGGATCGTTTTATCGCCATCGCCGAGGCCAACGGCCTGATCGCCGAGCTGGACAACTGGGTGCTGCGCAAGGCCTGCGAGGATCTGGGTGAGTTGTCGCGCAAAGGCTGTGAAGACCTCAAGATCGCCGTGAATTGCTCGCCGCTGAACCTCGCACGCGAAGAACTGGCCGATGAAATCGAGTACGCATTGCGGGTCGCCGGTGTGGCGCCCAACCGGTTGGAACTGGAAGTCACGGAAAACGCCTTGATGGGCAATATCGCCAACACACTGGTGTTGCTGCGACAGATTCGCGCCCTCGGCGTTTCGCTGTCGATCGATGACTTCGGCACCGGCTATTCATCCCTGGCCTACCTCAAGCGCTTGCCACTCAACACGCTGAAAATCGACCGTTCCTTCATCCAGGACATCCCCAAGGCCACCCAGGACATGGAGATTGTCCAGGCGATTATCGTCATGGCCCATACCCTTCACCTGCAAGTGGTCACCGAAGGGGTGGAAACCTTCGAGCAATACCAATTCCTGGAAAACCACGGCTGTGACTTCGTCCAGGGCTATCTGCTGAGCCGGCCGGTACCACTGGCCGAGCTGCATCCGGTGCTGAACGAAATCAACCAGCGCAAGCACGCCTATACCGTCACGACGCCGAGCCTGGCTCACGGTACATCTGCACTAACGTAGACGGGTCTTTCTCAAGGAAACCCTGACTCCCATGCAGGCGCATCAACTGCGCGGCCAGACCGCTGATCGGTGTTGCCGAGCCTTGTTCACGGGAAAACTTCACCGCAGTATCAAGATCCTTGAGCAACGTGCGCACATGCCACTTGACCGGTTCGAAACGGTTTTCCGCCATCTGCGGTGCCAGGATCTGCAACGGTTTCGAATCGGCAAAGCCGCCGGCCAGCGCTTCGGCGATCAGGCTCGCATCAACCCCGGAACGCTCCGCCAGCGCGACCACTTCGGCAATCACCAATGCATTGCAGGCGACGATCATCTGATTGCACGCCTTGGTCACCTGCCCTGCCCCGACGCCGCCCATGTGCGTCACACGCTGCCCCAGGCTCAACAGAACAGGCCGGACCCGTTCCAGATCCTGTACGTCACCGCCGACCATGATCGCCAGGCTCCCGGCCTCAGCCCCCACCACGCCGCCGGACACCGGCGTGTCGAGCCAGTGCATGCCGGTTCTACTGGCGAGGTCTGCGGCCATCTCCCGCGTTGCGTTGGGCTCCAGGCTGGAAAAATCCACCAGTAGCTGGCCTTTTTTCGCCCCTTCGATAATGCCTGTCGGACCAAACACTACCTCGCGTACGACCGACGTATCCGCCAGGCACAACATCACCACGTCAGCGTGCCGGCACAGTTCGGCCGGGCTGGCGACCTGACGGGCGCCGGCTTCCACCAGCGGCTTGCACTTGTCCGGGTTGCGATTCCATACCGCCAGCGAATAACCCGCGGCCAGCAGGCGCCGGCACATCGGCAACCCCATCAGGCCGATCCCGGCAAACCCTAGCGAAGGTAGCATTGACATCATTTAGCCTCCTTTTGATTAAAGATCACCGAATACTGGCCGATTCATCATGACTTAGGAAAGGATTCCCCCCCGAGTGATGCTCAGGCTAAAGACCAAGGCATGGTCCGAGTACGCGCTGAAAAAAGACGCGATTCTATTCCGTGACGGTTCGACGACAGCGAGTCGGCCAACCAATCAGCCCAGGTAGATGGCGAACAATGACTTCTAAAAACAACCCGGCCACTGCGGTAACCGATCTGACGTTGAGCCCCGCGGCCAACAGCCCGTCATCACCGAAGCCATTGATTCAATCCCGTCCGTTGGCGACCCAGCAATACCTGTACTTCACGGAAACCAACACCGACCGCATCCTCGACAACCTCGACGGCCTGCGCGACATGGTGTTCCCGCGCGCACCGCACCTGGAAGGCGACAGCGAACAGCACAACGATCAGGAATTCCCCTCGGTGTGCCTGATCGGCCTGGGCCGCTGCGGCTCGAACATTGCGCTGGACGTGGCGGAGCTGGTGTACAACGCCCGCAAGTTCTACCTCAACGAATTCAACAACGAAGATCGCCTGTCACCGGACAAGCGTTTTGCCGAAAAGGGCTACAGCCCGGCCCAGTGGATCCGCAACAACCTGCGCCTGGGCCAGAACAAAAACACCAAGCCGGTGTTTCTGGTCGAGCCTCTGGTGATGCTCGGCGACCTGGACAAGGACATTGCCGGACGCATCCGCTTCTCGCGCAAGGGCGAAAAAAGCGGCTTCCTGCGCGACTACAGCAAGATGAAAATCATGGACTTGTCGGAAGTCCACGCCGGTGGCGCCGGTAACGCGCCAATCCTCGGCCAGTATCTGGCCAAGATCATCCTGAACAAGGACACCCAGCGTTTCTCCAGCCCTGACTGGAAAATGATTCACTCGTACCTGATCGACAGCTGCGGCATCAAGGCCAACCAGTCGCGCCTGTATTTCTCGATCTTCAGTGCCGGCGGCGGTACCGGTTCGGGCATGGCCTCGGAATTCGGCCTGGCCCAGCAGCACTCGTACATGAACAAGACGTTCGACACAAAGCCGATGGACGAGCACGACAGCAAGAGCGGCCACTCCTTCGTCTTCGAACCGATCTTCACCAGTGGCATCTGTGTACTGCCGAACATTTCCGATCACCGCAGTGAAATGTCCGAGGCGCTGCACATCAATGCCGGCCGCCTGCTGTGCAAATACCTGTCGGAAGAATGGGACTTCTCCTACAACTTCGCCAATGAAGACAGCAGCGAAGCCAGCGTCATGGGTCGTATCCGCCCATGGAACGCGATGATGCTGATTTCCAACGACATCATGCGTTACGCCGAAGAAAACGATGACGGCAACATCCAGAACATTGATGTCAATGCGATGGAAAAGCACGCCAACCAATATATCTCGCAGCAGATCTTCAACATTCTGACGGCCCAGGCGGTTACCACCGACTACGACCAGAACTATTTCCGTCGCGCCGGCATCGACATCGGCGAAACCATCCGCCTGGACGCCAACGACCTGTTCATGAGCCTGGCCGGCCCGGTGGCGATTGCCTATGCCGAGTCCGTGGTGCCGGAAACCCCGCCGCCGAGCAGCGACAAATTCAAGGTATTCGAGAAAGAGCCGCAACGCCTGAACATCGACGACCTGTTCTTCCGTTCGATCGACCTGCCGCATTTCAACAAGGTCACCCAGGCCATCGAAGGCATCAGCCTGTTGCCGATCGAATCCAAGCGCTATCGTGCGTCGCTGGAGCAGTACAAGAACTCGGGTTACGACGCGGCGGCCCTGCATGACCTGCACTTCTTCAAGAATTGCTCGTCGGTGGTGTCGATCGTTTCCTTGCCGAAAGACTACAAGCTGTCCTACATGGATCTGAACCGGTTGAAGACTCACCTCAACAGCCTGTTCCCCAACACCACGCTCAAGCGCTACGCGCTGGTGATCGGTGCCTCCGCCAACCTGTCACTGACCACCCTGATCGCCAAGAGCCCGTGCCTGTCGGACGACTTCCTGACGCTGATCGTGGCCTTCATCAAGCGCTGCTTTGCGAAGCCTGCGTACCGTTTCGACGAGACCCTGGACAACTCGATTCTGGACTTCATCGTCCAGGAGGAATTCGATGAGGACCGCATCGACGACTTGCTCAACGAATTCGAGAACCCGGCGAAGATCCTCGATACCAACTGGTACGCGATCAAGCCGATGTACGAGAAGAAATATCGCGAGCTGATCAACGACAAGGAAAAATTCGTCTCGATCAACGACATCCGCCTGTCACGCGACTGTGTGAAGAAAGCGATCAAGTACCTGCGCGAGATCTACCGTCACCGCATTGGCAAGACCAAGGTTATTTCGTTGAATAACCATACGGGCAAGACTGCGTACTAGGACCGGCGAAAAACCGCGTCGCTGCCAATCGCGAGCAGGCTCGCTCCCACATGATTCGCGTTCTGACTGAAAGAACGCGGTCACCTGTGGGAGCGAGCCTGCTCGCGATGGCGCCCTCAAACGCACCACTTAATCAACATTAAGAAACAATTGAGCAGCCGTTCAGTTGCGCTCTCAACTGTTCCCGTTACGTTTACGTCACCGTGAAGCTGTGGCCTTTCTCTACGGCAACATGCCATCACGCTACTCGGCTACACACTTTTCCCTTTGAAAAGAGCGCACCAAACAGGTGCAACCTTTTAAGCCAGCGCCCTTTCCTGGATCAGAATCCACGGCGAAACAACCACCGCCCACAACTGCGGATCACGTTCAAAAAGGTCCAGCGCCCGCGTTTCAGACAGTTTGGCGAGCTTGTCAGTGGCCAGCCAGGCAGCCACTTTCTCCCCTTCATCCTGGGCCACGGCCTCGGCGGCGGCGATCAAATCCAGGCCGGGATCGACCCACAATAGGGCACCCTTGGCGAAGAACGGCTCCAGCTCTTTCCAGGTAATAGATGCAGTTTCACCAAGCAGCTTGGCATAGAGGGTGCTAGGTTCTTGATTCATGGGACTGTCCGGAAAAGAAATCGACGCGAATGATAACGTCGGTGGTCCGGCAGAAAAACCCGGATGCAATTGAGTGACCGAAATGAAAAACGCAGGAAAGCCAGGGAATGCAATGAATCCGGCTATAAGCCTCTCAATGTCCCCGCCGCAATTCTGTCTTTTACTTTCAATAAAGCGACACTTGCAGGTTTTGCCCCTCGGCGCCGCCTTCCCAGGCTGACAATCGGCGCTCTACACTGTACCGGTACAGTTGCCGAGGGGCTTTTCCGGGGAATGTCGCAGCTATCTGACCCGGTTCTGCTGCCCAAGGCGCCAGGACTATAAAAACTACAACAGTAAGAGTGGAGCACTATGACTAAGGCTACTAAGCAGATTTCCAAACTGTTTGCCGCTATGGTTCTGGCCGGGGTTGCCAGCCATTCGTTCGCAGCTGACACCATCAAGATCGGCATCGCCGGCCCTAAAACCGGTCCGGTCACTCAATACGGCGACATGCAGTTCATCGGCGCCAAGATGGCCATCGAGCAGATCAACGCCAAGGGCGGCGTCGACGGCAAGATGCTCGAAGCCAAGGAATACGACGACGCGTGCGACCCTAAACAAGCCGTGGCCGTCGCCAACAAAGTGGTCAACGATGGTGTGAAATTCGTTGTAGGTCACCTCTGCTCCAGCTCCACTCAACCGGCTTCGGACATCTACGAAGACGAAGGCGTGATCATGATCACCCCGGCTGCCACCAGCCCGGACATCACCAATCGTGGCTACAAAATGGTGTTCCGCACCATCGGTCTGGACAGCGCCCAGGGCCCTGCCGCCGGTAACTACATTGCCGATCACGTAAAACCGAAAATCGTTGCTGTGCTGCACGACAAACAGCAATACGGTGAAGGCATCGCCACTTCCGTTAAACAGACCCTTGAGAAGAAAGGCGTCAAGGTTGCCGTGTTCGAAGGCCTCAACGCCGGCGACAAGGATTTCTCCTCGATCATCCAGAAGCTCAAGCAAGCCAACGTCGACTTCGTCTACTACGGCGGCTACCACCCTGAACTGGGCCTGATCCTGCGTCAATCCAAGGAAAAGGGTCTGAACGCCAAGTTCATGGGGCCTGAAGGCGTCGGCAACGACTCCATCTCGCAAATCGCCCAGGACGCTTCCGAAGGCCTGTTGGTGACCCTGCCGAAGTCTTTCGACCAGGACCCGTCCAACAAGGCGCTGGTTGAGGCGTTCGCCGCCAAGAAACAGGACCCGAGCGGCCCGTTCGTGTTCCCGGCCTACTCGGCCGTCGAAGTGATCTCTGAAGGCATCAAGGCAGCGAAGAGCGAAGACACTGCCAAAGTGGCCGCAGCTATCCGCGCCGGCACCTTCAAGACTCCGACCGGCGACCTGTCGTTCGACGAGAAGGGCGACCTGAAGAACTTCAAGTTCGTGGTTTATCAGTGGCATTTCGGTAAACCAAAGACCGAAGTTTCGCCTCAGTAAACTGGCTCCATAAGTAATAGAGCCCACTGCGCAAGCAGTGGGCTTTGTTTTACGAGGTTAATGGGTCAGAGTCCCGCGATCCGGGAGCTGACTTACCTGAAAATCTTAAAACCGTCACCAGCGGTTCGCTGGCAAACGCTCGTGCGAAGGTGGCTACAGACCACATAGCCCGGGCCGGAACATGACTCCACCAGTGAAATGCGTATCAGGTTTTTAGGAGCGTTGTAATGCCTGAGATCTATCACTTCTTCCAACAGCTGGTTAATGGTCTGACCATTGGCAGCACCTATGCCCTGATTGCCATTGGCTACACAATGGTTTACGGCATTATTGGAATGATCAACTTCGCCCATGGCGAGGTCTACATGATCGGCTCCTACGTGGCCTTCATCGTCCTTGCCGGACTGGCCATGCTGGGTATCCATTCTCTGCCACTGTTGATGACCGCCGCATTCCTGGCGACCATCGTTGTAACCAGTGCCTACGGCTACAGCATCGAACGGATCGCCTACCGCCCTCTGCGGGGCAGTAACCGCCTGATCCCGCTGATCTCGGCCATCGGCATGTCGATCTTCCTGCAAAACTCCGTATTGCTCTCGCAGGACTCCAAGGACAAATCGATCCCCAACCTGATTCCGGGCAGTTTCAGCTTCGGTCCGGGCGGCGCACAGGAAGTGCTGATCTCCTACATGCAGATCCTGGTGTTCGTGGTGACCCTGGTGGTGATGCTCTGCCTCACCCAGTTCATCTCGCGTTCACGCTTGGGACGTGCCTGCCGGGCCTGTGCCGAAGACATCAAGATGGCCAACCTGCTGGGCATCAACACCAACAACATCATCGCCCTGACCTTCGTTATCGGTGCTGCCCTGGCGGCCGTGGCGGCTGTATTGCTCAGCATGCAGTATGGCGTGATCAACCCGAACGCCGGATTCCTGGTGGGTCTCAAGGCCTTTACCGCGGCGGTACTGGGTGGCATCGGCAGCATTCCGGGCGCCATGCTCGGTGGCCTGGTGCTGGGGGTGGCCGAAGCATTCGGCGCCGATATATTCGGTGACCAGTACAAGGACGTGGTGGCTTTCGGCCTTCTGGTTCTGGTGTTGTTATTCCGGCCAACCGGCCTGTTGGGGCGTCCGGAGATTGAGAAAGTATGACTAGGAATCTTAAACAAGCGCTGTTCAGCGCCCTGCTGGTCTGGGCCGTGGCCTATCCGGTACTCGGTCTGAAACTGTCCATCGCCGGCATCAACCTCGAAGTACTGGGTGCCAGTACCTCTACGCTGTTCATCATCACCGCCAGCTCGGTGCTGATGTTCCTGCGGGTGCTGTTCGACAAGCAGTGGAGCACCATGATGAAGTCAGCGCCGAAAGGCTCGCTGGTTTCGCCGAAGGTCAGCCACTTCATGACCCTGCCCAGCACCCAACGCTGGATCATCATGGGGTTGATCGTGGTCGCTCTGGTGTGGCCGTTCTTCGGTTCGCGCGGTGCGGTGGATATCGCCACGCTGATTCTGATCTATGTACTGCTCGGTCTGGGCCTGAACATTGTGGTCGGTCTGGCGGGGTTGCTCGACCTGGGCTACGTCGGTTTCTACGCGGTGGGCGCCTACAGCTATGCGCTGCTGTCGCACTACTACGGCCTGAGCTTCTGGATCTGCCTGCCGATCGCCGGGTTGATGGCGGCCACCTTCGGTTTCCTGCTGGGTTTCCCGGTACTGCGTTTGCGCGGTGACTACCTGGCGATCGTGACCCTGGGCTTCGGTGAGATCATCCGTCTGTTCCTGCGCAACCTGACCGACCTCACCGGCGGACCGAACGGCATCAGCAACATCCCCAAACCGACGCTGTTCGGCCTGAGCTTCGATAGAACGGCCGCCGAAGGCATGCAAACCTTCCACGAGTTCTTCGGCCTGACCTACAACCCCGTCAGCAAGGTGGTTTTCCTCTACCTCGTTGCGTTGTTGCTGGCGCTGTTCGCGCTGTTCGTGATCAACCGCCTGCTGCGCATGCCGATCGGCCGTGCCTGGGAAGCCTTGCGCGAAGACGAAATCGCCTGCCGTGCCCTGGGCCTGAACCCGACCGTGATCAAGCTGTCGGCCTTCACCCTGGGTGCCTGCTTCGCCGGTTTCGCCGGTAGCTTCTTCGCCGCGCGTCAAGGGCTGGTCACGCCGGAATCGTTCACCTTCATCGAGTCGGCCACCATCCTCGCCATCGTGGTGCTGGGCGGCATGGGCTCGCAGTTGGGCGTGGTCCTCGCGGCTGTCGTGATGATCCTGTTGCCCGAGCTGATGCGTGACTTCAGCGAATACCGCATGTTGATGTTCGGTGCCTTGATGGTGCTGATGATGATCTGGCGTCCTCAAGGTCTGCTGCCCATGCAACGTCCTCACATGGAGCTGCGCAAATGAGCCGCGAGATCCTGAAAGTAGAAAACCTGAGCATGCGCTTCGGCGGTTTGCTGGCGGTCAACGGCGTAGCCTTAAGCGTGAAGGAAAAACAGGTCGTGGCCTTGATCGGCCCCAACGGCGCCGGCAAGACCACCGTATTCAACTGCCTGACCGGCTTCTACAAGCCGAGCGGCGGCAGCATCCTGCTGGACGGCGAGGCCATCGAGGGCCTGCCCGGCCACAAGATCGCCCTCAAAGGCGTGGTGCGTACTTTCCAGAACGTGCGGCTGTTCAAGGACATGACCGCGGTCGAGAACCTCCTGATCGCCCAGCACCGTCACCTGAACACCAACTTCCTGTCCGGCCTGTTCAAGACCCCGGCGTTCCGCAAAAGCGAACGCGAGGCCATGGAGTACGCCGAGTACTGGCTGGAAAAGGTTCACCTCAAGGAGTTCGCCAACCGTCCGGCCGGCACCCTGGCCTACGGTCAGCAACGTCGCCTGGAAATCGCTCGCTGCATGATGACCCGCCCTCGGATCCTCATGCTCGACGAACCGGCCGCAGGCCTGAACCCGAAGGAAACCGAAGACCTCAAGGCGCTGATCAGTGTGCTGCGTGAAGAACACAACGTCACCGTGCTGCTGATCGAGCACGACATGAAACTGGTCATGAGCATTTCCGACCACATCGTCGTGATCAACCAGGGCACCCCCCTGGCCAACGGTACGCCGGAACAGATCCGCGACAATCCTGAAGTGATCAAAGCCTACCTGGGGGAAGCGTAAATGCTGCAGTTCGAAAACGTTTCCACCTTCTACGGCAAGATCCAGGCCCTGCACAGCGTCAACGTCGAAGTCCGTCAGGGCGAGATCGTGACCCTGATCGGCGCCAACGGTGCCGGCAAGTCCACGCTGCTGATGACGCTCTGCGGTTCGCCGCAGGCCCACAGCGGCAGCATCCGCTACATGGGTGAGGAACTGGTCGGCCAGGACTCCTCGCATATCATGCGCAAGAGCATTGCCGTGGTGCCGGAAGGTCGTCGGGTGTTTTCCCGCCTGACAGTGGAAGAAAACCTCTCCATGGGTGGTTTCTTCACCGACAAGGGCGATTATCAGGAACAGATGGACAAGGTCCTCGGACTTTTCCCGCGCCTGAAAGAACGCTTCGCCCAGCGTGGCGGCACCATGTCCGGCGGCGAACAGCAAATGCTCGCCATCGGCCGTGCGCTGATGAGCAAGCCCAAGCTGTTGTTGCTCGACGAGCCTTCCCTGGGACTGGCACCGATCATCATCCAGCAGATCTTCGACATCATCGAACAGCTGCGCAAGGACGGTGTGACCGTGTTCCTGGTCGAACAGAACGCCAACCAGGCGCTGAAGATCGCTGACCGCGCCTACGTTCTGGAGAACGGCCGGGTGGTGATGCAAGGCACCGGTGAAGCGCTGCTCACCGACCCGAAAGTGCGCGAAGCGTACCTCGGCGGTTGAGCCATTGCGGTAAACAAAAGACGGCCTTCGCGGGCCGTTTTTTTATGCCCGCCACAATCTCGGGTGATGACGAAAATCCCTGTGGGAGCGAGCTTGCTCGCGATAGCGGTGGGTCAGGCAACATCTCTTTTGAATGAATAATCCGCCAGTACCTGCGTGCGCTTGGGCAACCCACCCTGATACGGATGCACCAGGTACATCGGCATGCTGCGGGTCTGATAATCGCGCAGCAGCCAGCGCAAACGCCCGTCGGCCAGTTCGGTTGGCAAACAGTAGGATGGCAGGCGCGCAATACCGGCGCCGACCAGTGCGGCTTTCTTCAACAGGTTGTAGTGGTTGCTGGCGAACGGCCCCGATACCCGCACCCGCAACAACTCGTGCTGCTGGTGATACAGCCATTCTTCGCGGCCGCTGTAATGGCTGTTGAGCAGGCAGCGATGCTCGACCAGCGCCTGGGGCGTTTGCGGTTCACCGTATTGGTCCAGATAGGCCGGGCTGGCACAGGTCAGTTCTTGCCACGCCAGCAACGGGCGCGCCACCAGTCGCTGGTCAATGGCCACGTCAGAGCGAATCGCCAGGTCGAAGCCGTCGCGGGACAGATCACGGTAGCTGTTGTTGAGCTCCAGCTCGATCTGCACCTGAGGGTATTTGGCGGAGAACTCCAGCAACAGACCATCGAAGAAGGTTTCACCGAGCGACACCGGCACCGTCATCCGCACCGGACCAGCCATGTCGTCCTTCAGACGCGCCAGGGCCTGACGCGCCCGCTCGACTTGCACCACCAGCGCCTGTGCCTGTGGCAACAACGCCGCACCGGCTGCAGTCAGGCTCAAGCGGCGAGTGGTACGTTGCAACAGCACCACGGAAAACTGCGCTTCCAGCTGGCTGATGCGCTTGGACAGCTGGCCTTTGCTGCAACCGAGCTGTTGCGCCGCCAGGGTGAAACTTCCCGCTTCGATCAATACGGCGAACGCGGCCAGGTCATCCATCTCGCTCACGGATTGTTTCCATTTGAAAACCAAAGGTTGCCTATTAGTGCGCTTATTTACGGAAAAAACCACCCTAAACTGATACCTCGTTCAACCCACAACGAGGATCAGCCTCCATGAAAATTCTTTTGATCGGCGCAGGCGGCACCATCGGTTCGGCCATCGACAAGGAACTGTCGCAACGCCACGAAATCATCCGCATCGGTCGCACCAGCGGCGACTTTCAGGTGGACATCAGCGACAGCGCTTCGATTCGCAAACTGTTCGAACAAACCGGCAAGTTCGATGCCCTGGTCTGTGCCGCCGGCAACGTGACCTTCGCGCCGCTCAACGAGATGACCGAAGAGAGCTTTGCTCTGGGCCTGAAAGACAAACTGATGGGCCAGGTCAACCTGCTGCTGATCGGCCGCGAGTTTGCCAATGACGGCGCCTCGTTCACCTTCACCACTGGCGTGCTCAGTCACGATCCGATTTACAGCGGGGCCTCGGCAGCGCTGGTCAATGGCGCGCTGGACAGTTTCGTCCGCGCCGCCGCCATCGAGCTGCCCCGCGGCCTGCGCGTCAACTCGATCAGCCCCAACGTGCTGGTCGAAGCCATGGGCAAGTACGCACCGTATTTCCGCGGCTTCAAGCCGGTTCCTGCAGCGGATGTGGCGTTGGCCTATGCCAAAAGTGTCGAAGGGTTGCAGACGGGCCAGACGTTTCACGTGGGTTGAACTGGCTCGGCATGCGGCGCTGCTTCAGCGTCGCATCAGGGTGTCGAAGGCTCCAGCAATGTGGGCAGAAGATCGCGTGCAATTTTACGCGGCACCATTATCACCAGCCCAGGGCCTTCGATCACCACATGAATCATCGCGTTTGACACCACTATGTCGTTGATCGACAGCTGCAAATACTGATGCATTGCCTGACGCGTCACGAGTGTGAACCGGCGCTGCGCGTCGGGGCTGAGCTGTACTTTCAGCTCCACGCTATCGGGATTCAAGTTGTCGGTCTGCCTGAGTTTCAGCGTCATTTCGGTAAAGTCCGTCCCGGACGAAAGCGCGATTTCAGCGGCGAAACACTGTAGCGCTCCCGACATTAGCAACACTGCAAAAACCAGCTTTCCGGCAATTTTCATACGATCTCCCACGAAAAAGGACGACGAGGTTACGCCAAAATCCCTCTCGCCCTGGTGCCTGAAGTAAAGCCGAATGTTACTTGCGCAGCTTCGACTCAGTGACAAGTCCAACTCATGGCTTGTGATGAACGGTCAGCCTGAGTAACGTGGCGGCACTTGTCAGGAGACCCCAAGATGTGTGTTGCCCGTTCCTTAGTCCTCGTTGCCCTGCTTCCGCTGTTCGCCGCTTGCCAGTTGTTCGAGGGTGAGCGGCAGAGCGCCTCCCATGTCGGCCAGACACGCATGCAAGGCCAGTTGACCGCGGCGGACGGCAAACTGGTGTTCCAGCCGTGCAACCAGGCAAACCGCTATGTGGTCAACGACACGGGCGGTACCAGCGTCCTGCAGCAGGCCGCAAACCTGGCGGACAAGCAGGGCAAGCTGTTTGCCGACGTGCGCGGGCGGGTTATAGCCGGCAGCGGTGGTGACGGCCAGTTCGATCTTGAGCAGTTGTACCGCGTCGAGCGCTCGGGCACCGCGTGCGACGATCCGAATTTCAAGCAACTGATCCTGCGCGCCGCCGGCCACACCCCGGAATGGAGCGTGAAAGTCAGCGGCAAAGGCATGGTCATCGACCGCGCCGGCCAGCCCCCCTTGGCTGTGCCTTACGTCGAAGAGCAACTGGGCGATGGCCGTTTCAATCTCAGCACCGAAGCCAACAATCAGCACATCGAACTGTGGGTTGCACCGCAACGTTGCGTCGACAGCAGCACCGGCAGCATCCAGCACATGAGCGCCGAACTGCGAATTGATGGCCAGGTTCAGCGCGGATGCGGCTATTTCGGCGGATCACGCGACGACTGATTCGACGGGAGGCGGTTTTTGCCTCACTGGACGCGGCCATTGAGGCTTATAATCGCGGGTTTCAAACGCCCTGGCGCAGTTGTGCGCCCCGCGAACCGGATCCCGCCATGTTACGAATTACCGAACTCAAGTTGCCGATCGACCATCCCGATGAAGACCTGCGCCCTGCCATCGTGCAGCGCCTGGGCATCAACAGCGATGACCTGCTCGATTTCACCTTGTTCAAACGCAGCTACGATGCGCGTAAAAAGTCCTCCGAGCTGTGTTTCATCTACACCATCGACCTTGAAGTTCGCGATGAGGCGGCGGTGCTGCACAAGTTCGCCGATGACCGTAACGTCAACGTGGCGCCGGATGTCAGCTACAAAATGGTTGGCCAGGCACCGGCCGACCTGAGCGCACGTCCGATCGTCGTCGGCTTCGGCCCGTGCGGAATTTTCGCCGGGCTGCTGCTGGCGCAAATGGGCTTCAAGCCGATCATCCTCGAACGCGGCACTGAAGTGCGCCAGCGCACCAAGGACACCTGGGGCCTGTGGCGCAAAAGCGTGCTCAATCCGGAATCCAACGTGCAATTCGGCGAAGGCGGCGCGGGGACATTCTCCGACGGCAAGCTCTACAGCCAGATCAAGGACCCGAAGTTCATCGGTCGCAAGGTCCTGCACGAGTTCGTCAAAGCCGGCGCACCGGAAGAAATCCTCTACGTCAGCAAACCGCACATCGGCACGTTCCGTCTGACCGGCGTGGTGGAAAACATGCGTGAGCAGATTCGCGCTCTGGGCGGTGAAGTGCGTTTCCAGCAGCGGGTCACCGACGTGCTGCTCGAAGACGGCCAACTGGTCGGCGTCGAACTCAATGGCGGTGAGCAGATACACTCGAAACACGTGATCCTGGCCCTCGGCCACAGCGCCCGCGACACCTTCCGCATGCTCCACGGCCGTGGCGTGTTCATGGAAGCCAAGCCGTTCTCGGTGGGTTTCCGCATCGAGCATCCGCAGTCGCTGATCGACCGTGCGCGCCTGGGCAAGTACGCCGGCCACCCGAAACTGGGCGCCGCCGACTACAAACTGGTGCACCACGCCAAGAACGGCCGCTCGGTCTACAGCTTCTGCATGTGCCCGGGCGGTACTGTAGTGGCGGCGACGTCCGAGCCGAACCGCGTGGTTACCAATGGCATGAGCCAGTACTCGCGTAACGAGCGCAATGCCAACTCCGGGATCGTCGTCGGTATCACCCCGGAAGTCGATTATCCGGGCGGCCCGCTGGCCGGAATCGAGCTGCAGGAACGCCTGGAATCCCATGCCTTTGTGCTGGGCGGCAGCAACTACGAAGCCCCGGCGCAACTGGTCGGCGATTTTATCGCGGGCAAACCGTCCACCGAACTGGGCACGGTCGAACCATCCTACAAACCGGGAGTTGCCCTGGGTGACCTGGCGCTGGCGCTGCCGGCGTTCGCCATCGAAGCGATTCGCGAAGCCTTGCCGGCATTCGAAAAGCAGATTCGCGGTTACTCGCTGCACGACGCGGTGTTGACCGGGATCGAGACCCGTACTTCGTCGCCGCTGCGTATTACCCGCAACGAGTCGATGCAGAGCCTGAACGTGAAAGGCTTGTTCCCGGCCGGTGAAGGTGCCGGTTATGCGGGCGGGATTCTGTCAGCGGGTGTTGATGGTATTCGCATTGCAGAAGCAGTGGCCCGGGACATCCTCGGCCTCGAGGCCTGATAGCACTCTAATGTGGGAGCGGGCTTGCTCGCGAAGACGGTTTCACATCCAACATATGTGTTGGCTGATTGACCGCTTTCGCGAGCAAGCCCGCTCCCACATTTGATCTTCGCCGTGTCAGATATTGGCGCGCAAAACCGAGTCCGGCAGCGGCTCCCCTCTCTCCACCGTCGCGGCCACCGCTGCCATCAAGCCACTCAACTCATACCCCTGAGCCTTGAGCCACTCCGGATCGTAATAGGTCGTGGCGTAGCGCTCTCCGCTGTCACATAGAATCGCCACCATCGACCCCGTCTCCCCCGCCGCCTTCATGTGCTGAGCAGCCATCAATGCGCCGATCAGGTTGGTCCCGCTCGACCCGCCCACATGGCGTCCCAGGCGCTCGGCCAGGTAGTGCATGGCCGCCAGTGACAGGGCATCCGGCACCTTGACCATCGCGTCGATCACCTTGGGCAGAAACGACGCTTCCACACGCGGCCGGCCAATGCCTTCGATGCGCGAGCCGTGGTCCAGGCGCAGGCTGGCATCGCCGGTCTGGTAGTAATCGAAGAACACCGAACGCTCGGCATCGGCACACAGCACGCGGGTGCAATGCTGGCGATAACGCACGTAACGGCCCAGGGTGGCCGTGGTGCCGCCAGTGCCTGGGCTGGAAATCAGCCAGCTCGGCTCGGGATGCTGCTCGAAACGCATCTGATGAAAAATCGACTCGGCAATGTTGTTGTTCGCCCGCCAGTCGGTGGCGCGCTCGGCGTAAGTGAACTGGTCGATGAAATGCCCGTCGTGTTCGCGAGCCAGACGCTCGGACTCGGCGTAGATCTGTGTCGGGTCATCCACCAGATGGCTTTGGCCACCGTAGAAGGCAATTTGCGCGATCTTTTCTTTCGAGGTAGTTGCCGGCATCACTGCAATGAACGGCAAGCCCAGCATGCGCGCGAAGTACGCTTCGGAAATCGCCGTCGAACCGCTGGATGCTTCAATCACCGGCGCACCGGGCTTGAGCCAGCCGTTACACAGTGCATAGAGGAACAACGAGCGCGCCAGCCGGTGCTTCAGGCTACCCGTGGGGTGGCTGGACTCATCCTTGAAGTACAACTCGATACCCGGAAAACCTGGCAGCGGCAAAGGGATCAGGTGGGTGTCGGCGCTGCGCTGGTAGTCGGCTTCGATGATCCGGATCGCTTCGCGGGACCACTGTCGGTTGTCGCTCATGATGGTTTTCTCATTGAATCAGGCAAGAGTCGGCCTTGTCACAGGGCTCAACCATCAAGCTTAGGAAAAAACCTACATCCAGCACAGGTACAGCTGAGATCCAATACGCCCGGCAACTGCTAGGCTCAGTTCGCTGCTGGCAGATCACGTTGTAACGACATATAACAAAAAAGAATATAACTTTTGTTTTAACAACTAACGGTACTTGTTAGGGTGTAACACCTTTTGAATTCACGGATGGAGAGCGACCTTGCCTCTGCGTAGCACTTTCACGCGTTTCTTTCAGTTGGAAGCTGCCAGCGGTCTGTTATTGATCGCCGCTGCCGTTCTGGCTCTGATCATCAACAACTCGCCGCTGTCGTGGCTGTACAACGGCCTGCTGGACACCCCCGTGGTGGCGCAGATCGGCGCGCTGAAAATCGCCAAACCGTTGCTGCTGTGGATCAACGACGGCCTGATGGCGCTGTTCTTCCTGCTGATCGGCCTGGAAGTAAAGCGCGAAGTCCTCGACGGCCAGTTGTCCAAACCGTCGCAAATCGTCCTGCCTGGCGCAGCGGCGATTGGCGGCATGGTGGTGCCGGCGCTGATCTACTGGTATCTCAATCGCGACACGCCACCGGCCCTGAACGGCTGGGCAATCCCGACCGCCACCGACATCGCCTTCGCCCTTGGCGTGCTGGCGCTGCTGGGCAAACGCGTTCCGGTCTCACTGAAACTGTTCCTGATGACCCTGGCGATCATCGACGACCTCGGCGCAATCATCATCATTGCGATCTTCTATTCCGGCGCGCTGTCGACCCTGTCCCTGGCGCTGGCCGCAGCCTGTATTGCGGCGCTGATCGGGATGAACCGGCTTGGTGTGGTCAAGCTCGGGCCGTACATGATCATTGGCCTGATCCTCTGGGTCTGCGTGCTCAAGAGTGGTGTCCACGCCACGCTGGCCGGCGTGACCCTGGCCTTCTGCATTCCGCTGCGCACTAAAAATGCCGAGCCCTCCCCGCTGCTGACCCTGGAACACGCCCTGCATCCGTGGGTGGCCTACGGCATCCTGCCACTGTTCGCCTTCGCCAATGCCGGCCTGTCCCTGAGCGGCGTCACCGTCGAAAGCTTCACCCACCACGTGCCCATGGGCATCGCCATCGGGCTGCTGCTGGGCAAGACTGTCGGTGTCTTCGGCCTGACCTGGCTGGCCGTGAAAACCGGTATCGCCGCCCTGCCCCAAGGCGCCAATTGGGGCCAGATACTGGGCGTGGCGATTCTCTGCGGCATCGGTTTCACGATGAGTCTGTTTGTCGGCTCGCTGGCCTTTGAGCCGGGCGTGAGTGATTTCGCCGGGATGGACCGCATGGGGATCCTGACAGGTTCGATTCTGGCCGCGCTGATCGGTTATGGGGTAACGGCGATGGCGAGCCGCAAGAGCTCCAACCTGGCATCCTGATATACCGATAACGCCTGGCGCCAATCAAGACTCACCTCAGCTAAAAACAAAAAACCCGATCAGTCACCTGATCGGGTTTTTTGTTTATCCGGCGTTTTCGCTTAGTGCGAAACGCGGCTGGTGCCATTCACACTGGCAATGCGCACACGCTCGCCAACACGGAACACTTCGTTCGGCTGAACTTCCTGAACGTAGGCGCGCATGCTGCCATCGTCTTCGCGCACGGTGATTTCCACGCCCTGGGTGCGGGTCAGGCCTTCTTCGGCGGCCGAACCGAGCAGACCGCCGGCCACAGCACCGATGACGGCAGCAACGACGCTGCCTTTGCCGCCACCGATGGAGCTGCCGCCAACGCCGCCGACCACTGCGCCTGCAGCGCCGCCGATCGGGGTTTTGGTGCCTTCGATTTTCACCGGGCGCAATGCTTCGATGGTGCCCATGCGAACGGTCTGCACGCGACGCGCCTCGTCACGGGAGTAGGAGTCACCGGTCAGGTTCGATTGGCAACCCGTGAGCAACATCGCCATCGTGGAAAAGGAAGCAACCAGCAGAACAGACTTACGCATAGCATCAACTCCAAAAAAACAGATATTCATTAAACTCCGCAGCTTGACGCCTGTCACGGCATCGCCCGGGTAAAATTGGTTTGATTCAGGCTCCGTTAAGGCGCCTCCACGAACTCACACAGTAGCGGCAAAATCGGAAAACTGCCCACTGGCCAAGGATTCTCATGGACTACTTTATCATCGTCGTCACGACTGTTGCCGGTTTGTACTTCCATTGGTGGCTGTACGTGCGGATCAAACGCTGGATGGACCGAGACCTGGCGCTAGCGCTGGCGGGCAAGGACGAGCAGAAAAAAGCCTTCATGCTCGAACAGTTGGCGAGCGCCCGGGCGCAGAAGATCAAGCGTCGAGACCTGCCGAAGTGGCTGGAGGCCGCTGCGGCAGGCTATCCCGGTCGATAGACTTCAGGGTGCCAGACGTTCAAGAATCCAGTCGGCGCCCTGCTGGCGGTAATTGAGGCGATCGTGCAGGCGGCTTGGGCGACCCTGCCAGAATTCGATGCGTTCCGGCAGCAGGCGATAACCGCCCCAGTGTTCCGGGCAATGCGGCTGGGTATCGCTGAAACGTTGCTCGGTGTCCTTGAGCAGCGCTTCGAGTTCGCCACGATCGGCGATCACGCGGCTCTGCGGCGAAGCCCAGGCCCCCAGGCGACTTCCCAGTGGGCGGACCTGATAATAGGCGTCGGACTCCTCAGGCGTAACCTTCACCACCCGCCCTTCGATGCGCACCTGGCGCTCCAGCGCGGGCCAGAAAAACGTCATGGCCGCGAACGGATTCGCGGCCAGGTGCTGGCCCTTGGCGCTTTCGTAGTTGGTGAAAAAGGTGAAGCCCAGCTCGTCCAGGCCCTTGAGCAACAGAATGCGACAGTGTGGTCGACCGTCCGGGTCGACGGTGGCCAGGGTCATTGCGTTGGCTTCCACGGGCGCCTGTTCGGTTTTCACCGCGTCGGCGAACCACTGATGGAACAGCGCAAACGGCTCGGCCGGGGCTTGTGCCTCGGTCAAGCCATCACGGGTGTAGTCACGACGCATATCAGCCAGGCCCTTGGTCATGGCGCATTCCTTTTGGTTAACGGATCACTGCTTTGCAGTATCGGTGGCGGAGACTTTCTTGTCAGCCGCGGAGGCTTTGGCTGGCGTGGTCTTCTTCGCCGGCGTTGCAGTTTTCGCAGGTGCTTTCTTGGCCGGAGCTTTTTTGGCTGGCGCTTTTTTCGTGGTCGGGACGGTCGCTTTTTTAGCAGCCGGGGCCGGTGTCACAGGCTTGGCGACCGGCTTGACGTCAGCGGCAGTGACCTTGGTCACAGGGGCCGGCGCCGGCATGTTGTACTTGCTCAGCAGTGCGGCCATGGTGTTTTGCGGGGTCACCAGCAGCTCCACGCGGCGATTCAACGCACGCCCTTGCACGCTGTCGTTGGCGGCACGCGGCGCATCACCGCCCAGGCCACGCAGCATCAAGCGATCACGCTGCAAACCACTGAGTCGGAAAATTGCCGCAACGGCCTGGGCACGCTCCTGGCTCAGTTTGACGTTGGCAGCAGCAGCGCCGGACGTATCGCTGTGACCGAGGATCAGGACAGCGGTCTTTGGATCGGCTTCAAGGATTTTGGCAACGCGAGTAAACGGACCGAGTGTGACCGGCAACAACATGGCCGGGCGATCCGGGTTGAACGAGCCTTCGACCGGCGCAGTCACCACCAGCACGTTTTCGCGGCGCTCAAGCTCCAGGTTGCTGCCCTTGATCGCCTCGCGCAGACGCGGTTCGTAGTCGTCAAGCCAGGCTTGGGTGACTTTCGGGTCTGGCATCGGCACAGCCTTGGCCGCGCTCTGCTCGCTGCCGCCGAACGGCCAGTACCACTTGCTGCCGCTATCGGTTCCGGCCTTGGCCACTGCAACGGGTTTGACTTCAGGTTTCACTTCCGGCTTGACCGCGGGTTTGCCGGCGCTGTCGTCGGAACTGAACGGCCAGTACCAGTGGCTGCTGCTTTCAGTCTTGGCGACAGGTGCCGTCACGTCTTTCTGTGGAGTCTGTGCGCAACCGGTAATGGCGAAGCACAGGGCCAAGGCGAGGGTTTTATTGGATGACATTGGATATCCACAAAAATGAAGTCAAAAAAATCAGGCCACATCGGCCTAATGCCAGTCAGTTAAGCAATTTCAGCCGCGACACCTTTGTAGCAGCTGCCGAGCCCGCGAGGCTGCGTTCGGCTGCGAAGCAGTCGTAAATCAGTAATCGCGGTACATCAGGCAGGCCGCGTCAGCTGGACTCACGACTGCCATGCAGCCGAACGCAGCCTCGCAGGCTCGGCAGCTGCTACAGATCGCCTTACCGCTTGACTGATCGGCATTAGCCACATCGGCCCGTGTAAACAGACGCTTTGAAACTGGAAAGGTTATCGGGTTCCAGTCCGGGAACCCGATAATCGTTTTTACAGACAAGTGGCCAGGACCCGCACCAGCTTTTGCGCGCGTGGGTCCATCAAGACGTACGGCCCCAGGGTATTTGTCACAAATCCGAAGGCCACATCGTGCTCCGGGTCAGCAAAACCGATGGAACCGCCGGCACCCGGATGACCAAACGCCCGCGGGCCAAGGCCGAACGTGGCATTGGCAACGTCCGGTTGATCGAGCATGCAACCCAGGCCGAAACGGGTCCGTGTCAATAAAGTCTTGTCCTCGCCGAGGCTGTGCTCACGAGTCAATTCATCGAGCATTTCGCTTTCCAGCAGGCTGCCGTCGAGCAGGCCGGCGTAGAACCCGGCCAGGCTGCGGGCATTGCCATGGCCATTGGCGGCTGGCTGTTGCATGCGTCGCCACTCGGGTTTGTTGGTGCTGGTCATGATCGACGGCGGGTTGGTGAACGCCCGGGTCGTCATGGCCGTTGGCTCACGCATGGTCACTTGCAGCAGGCGCTGGGCGGCAGCATCGCCGACATTGCCCTTGCCCCGCGCAATGTGGGCCACACGATAGAACTCTTCGTCGGCCAACCCCACATGAAAGTCCAGTCCCAACGGCCTGGCGACCCGCGCCACGATGGACTCCCCCGGCCCACGACCGTCGGCACGGCGCAGCAATTCACCGACCAGCCAGCCATAGGTGATCGCCGCGTAACCGTGACCTTCGCCCGGCGTCCACCACGGCGTTTCGGCGGCCAGGGCGTCGACCATGGTTTGCCAGTCGTACAGGGCTTCAGGGGCCAGTAATTCGCGCAATGCCGGAAGGCCGGCCTGATGGCAGAGCAGTTGACGCAGGGTGACGGACTCTTTGCCGGCAGCGGCAAATTCGGGCCAGTAGCGCGCAACCGGGGCATCCAGTTGCAGCTTGCCTTCGGCCACCAGTTGCAGCGCGGTGACGGCGGTAAAGGTCTTGGTGCAGGAGAACAGGTTGGCAATGGTATCGCTGTGCCAGGCCTCGGCCCCGTCCTTGTCGGCAGTGCCGGCCCACAGATCGACGACGGTTTCGCCACCTATCTGAATGCACAACGCTGCGCCACGCTCCTGGGGATCGTCGAACAGCGCCGCGAACGCCTCTCGCACCGCTTCGAACTTAAGCTCGTAATGACCCTGAATCTGCACCCGCAACTCCCCGGATTAACGCTCTACAAAGTGGCGGGCATTGTTCCAGCCCTTGAGGGTTTTGGGAACAGGGTTGGGCTGGATGGTCTGTCACTCATAAAACTGATCGGAAATGCATCGCGTCTGTATAGACGCCTTCGCGAGCAAGCCCGCTCCCACATTCGCCCGTATTCCTTCTGGAAGAACACGGTCGAATGTGGGAGCGGGCTTGCTCGCGAAGAACGATGACGCGGTTTCAGCGATTAATGGCCTTTCCCCGAATGCCCACCGGCGCCCTTCCCCGGGCCCTTTCCGGCCTCGGCTTTCCTGCCGCCCTCGGCATCGTGGCTGGCTTTGTCGGCTGCGGCCGCAGCCTTCTCGGCCTCTTTGCCCAAATGCTCGACCGTCGCCAGATTGCTCTTGCGCACGCTGTCGACAAAGCCCTGGAACGGCAGATCAGTGATACCCACCAACCCGAAGTGACCGTTTTCACCGTCAAGCAGGCGCCCGGTGACCGGTTGATCGAGGTACTGGAACCAATGCACGCCAACAATCGACGGCTCGCTCAATGCCTGCTTGAGGAAGTTGGCGTACGCCGGACCGCGGTCCTCCTCCTTCACCAACGGCGTGACGCCGCCCCAGAACGGCCCACGATCAGCCGAGCCGAAATTGAACTCGGTGATCAGCACCGGTTTGTCGAGACTGCGCAGTTTGGCGAAGTCGTAACCATCCCGGGGTTGCAGGGTGTACATGTTGAAGCTCAACACGTCGCAATACTGGGCGCAGGACTCCACGGCTTCCGGCGTACTGATCGCGAAACGGCCGCCGAGCAGCAGCTGGTTCGGCGCGTGCCATTTGAGTGAGTCGGAGATGGTCTTGAAATAAGTGTCGGCAAAGACCTTCTGGAAGTATTTGAAGTCGGCTTCGATTTCCGGGTGATCGGCGCTTGGCAGTGGCGGCACGAACCCCGGGTCTTCCATCAATTCCCAGGCCGGCAGATCAATGCCCCAGGCTTTCGACAGGCCCGCCTGGTTGCGGTACTTGTCGCGCAGTTGCTTGAGGAACGCGCGCTTGGCCGGCACGTCGGTGGTCATTTTCAAGGTGCCGTAGGCCAGGGCATAACGGGCTTTCGGGTCATCGCCGGGACCGGCCCAGGCCAGTTCGTTGTCGGCGTAGTAACCGATCAGCCACGGATCGTCACGATGATCGCGGGCGGCAATGGCCACGGCCCGTTCAGTGGCCATGGCGAAACGCGGGTCGAACGGGTCGGGCATGCCGCCCCACCAGTCGGTACCGGTGCTGATGCTGGCATAGTCGCCGACAATCGACAGCGGCAAGGTGTACGGCACGCGATCAGCGTTGCCCAGTACGGGTGCGCTCCAGTTGCCAATGGTGTTGAAGCCCCAGGCCTGCAAGCGGTCAAGGGTGTGACTGGCCCAGCGCTGCTCGTCGAACAGCACTTTGCACGGTTCGACAGATTTTGGCTCAGCAGCTTTCTCTACCGCCGCTTCGGCGACACTGGCCTTGGCATCGCTGCCCTTCGCGCATGGATCGCCATACAGACGCTGCAGGTTGGCACCGTAGAAGTCGTACCAGCGCCCGGCGTTGTAGCCGCGCCCTTGATCGGCACCGTTACCGCCACGGTTGTCGCCTTCGCCGTAGTGATTGGCCAGGGTCTCGTCAGCCTTGGGCAGGGATTCGAACATCCACTCGCGACCGGCAACATAGGTCTGGTTGACATCCGGGGCAACGGTATTGACCCCGAGGGAATAGAACGGGTGGCCTTCAGGCGTCACCAGATACCAGCGATCGTTACGCTTCTCCGTGCGGAAAAAGCCGCTGGCCTTGAATGACGGGCCTTTGGTCAAACCACCGAATTTGTCCAGGGAGGACTTTTCGCGCTCGGCCAGCCAGGTTTTCAGTTGCTGCTGCTCCTTGCCAGCTGCACCTTTAAGTTGTTCGTCGCTGCTGACTTTTTCCGGCCATTTAGCCCGGGTCGACTGGCCATACGCGTCCACCAACCCGCCATACACGGCTTGGGTGACCGACTCGTCGTCCTGCACACCAAAGCGCTCCAGCAGGATGCTTTGCGCGGCTTTCGGCTGGTCCATCGACAAAGTCACGGACACCACCTGGCTGCGATCCAGCTCACCGGCACTACTGGCCAGCAACACACGCTGCCCCTCGACGGTCATCGGCATCGGCGGGCCAGCCTTCATGCCCTGGCTCAGCGGTGATGTCGCCTGCAAAGGCACCAACAGGGTTTGCGCAGGCCCCGCCGGCAGATCGACGCGGCTGACCAGTGTCTTGCCGTCGTTGCTCTGAATGGTTACGTACAGGGTCAAGGCCCAGTTCATCGCACTCTGGATCCGCAGGCTCATGACGCCCGACTGCGACCAGTCCCAGGCACCGGTTTGCGGGGTCAGGCGCAAAGTCGGCCGGGCGACCGGGTTGAACGTCACCCGGCGCAGCACTTCGCCTTCAGGGGTTTGCTCGGCGTTGGACTGCGGCAGGCTGGCGTCCTGAGTCGCCACCTGGACCACGTCGGCGGGGCGCACAAAGTTGAACAGCGTCTGCTGGCTGGCAGGAGCGGCCAACAGCGGTGTTGCGAACAGCAGGGCAAATACGGCAGGCAACGAACGGCAAATCATGAGAACGAAAATCTCCCTAACGACCTTCAATGGGCCAGTGGAAAAGCGATGGCAGAGAGATAGACAACGCGGTGGGCAAAACTGCCCACCGGTGCTTCAGGAAATTTCTCGACGGAACGGCGGCAACGCGTTGAGGATGGCTTTGCCATAGCGCTGGGTCACCAGGCGCCGGTCGAGCAAGGTGATGGTGCCGCGGTCTTCTTCGGTGCGCAGCAAGCGCCCGCAGGCCTGGACCAGCTTCAGCGAGGCGTCCGGCACGGAGATTTCCATGAACGGATTGCCACCCCGGGCTTCGATCCATTCCGACAGCGCCGCTTCGACGGGATCATCGGGTACCGAGAAAGGAATCTTGGCAATGACCACGTGCTCGCAATAGGCACCGGGCAAGTCGACCCCTTCGGCGAAGCTCGCCAGGCCGAACAACACGCTGGAATCCCCGCCATCGACTCGCGCCTTGTGCTTGTTCAGGGTTTCCTGTTTCGACAGGTTGCCTTGAATGAACACTTGCTTGCGCCAGTCGCGGTCGAGGCCATCGAACACGTCCTGCATCTGTTTACGCGAGGAAAACAGCACCAGTGTGCCCCGCGAGCCTTCGACCAATTCAGGCAGATCACGAATGATCGCGGCGGTATGCGCCGCTGCATCACGCGGGTCGGCGTTCAGGTTCGGCACCCGCAGCACACCGGCGTCGGCGTGATGGAACGGGCTCGGCACCACCGCTGTCACGGCTTTTTTCGGCAAGCCGGCGCGCATGCGGAAGCGGTCGAAGGTGCCGAGGGCCGTCAAGGTCGCCGAAGTCACCAGACAGCCATACGCCACGTTCCACAGGTTGCGCCGGAGCATTTCCGCCGCGAGGATGGGACTTGCGTTGACCTCGATGTCGAACAGCGAACCGCTTTCGGCCAGGGTCAGCCAGCGGGCC
This sequence comes from Pseudomonas sp. KB_15, assembly GCF_052114525.1. Classification (NCBI taxonomy): domain Bacteria; kingdom Pseudomonadati; phylum Pseudomonadota; class Gammaproteobacteria; order Pseudomonadales; family Pseudomonadaceae; genus Pseudomonas; species Pseudomonas sp. KB_15. Next base: position 55,278 of record NZ_JBFREX010000001.1, read on the forward strand.
ATGGGCGGGTTGTCTTCCGGGTCTTCGACGGTGAAGGCTGTCCACAGCTCCCAGTTGCCGGAAGAACGCGACAACAGGCTGCCGAACAGCGGATACCACTCTTCAGCCTGGTTGCTGGCGATGCCAATGTTGACCTCGCCGTCCATGCCTTCCTTGAGCAGGTCGGTCAGGCGGGTAAACAGATCGGTCAGGCGCGCGAAGCCTTTCTTCAGTTCGATGCCCATTTCACGCATGTGCTCGGGAATCACCCCGCCGACGAATCGGTGACGCGGGCGCTCGCGGCCTTCAACGTCTTCGCCGGGTTTGAAATCGGCAATCTGCTCGCAGGCGGTGAACATGAATTGCTGCTGGGTCTTGATCTCCCGCGCCAGCTCCGGCACCTGCTCGATCAACTTGCCCAGGTCGCCGGGCAACGGGTGTTGGGCCAGCAGTTTGGTGAGGTTCTTGGCGGTGGTTTCCAGCCAGTCGGCGGTGGAGCGCAGGCGCGTGTAATGGGCGAAGTGACCGATGGCCTTGTCCGGCAGGTGATGGCCTTCGTCGAACACGTAGATGGTGTCGCGCGGGTCCGGCAGCACAGCGCCGCCGCCCAGGGCCAGGTCAGCCAGGACCATGTCGTGGTTGGTGACAATCACGTCGACCTTGCCCATGCCTTCGCGGGCCTTGTAGAAGGCGCACTGGCCGAAGTTCGGGCAATGGCGGTTGGTGCACTGGCTGTGATCGGTGGTCAGGCGCGCCCAGTCGGCGTCTTCCAGGGCGGTGGACCAACTGTCGCGGTCGCCGTCCCACTTATTGCCGGCGAGCTTCTCGATCATGCTGGTGAACAGCTTCTGGCTGGCCTCGTCGACCTCGATCTTGAAGCCTTCTTCTTCGAACAGTTGCGCAGTGGCAGTCTGCGCGTGGCCTTCCTGGAGCAGCATGTCGAGCTTGGACAGGCACATGTAGCGCCCGCGCCCCTTGGCCAGGGCGAAGCTGAAGTTCAGCCCGCTGTTGCGCATCAGGTCGGGCAAGTCCTTGTAGACGATCTGCTCCTGCAGGGCCACGGTAGCCGTGGCGATCACCAGGCGCTTGCCGGCGGCCTTGGCCGTGGGAATCGCCGCCAGGCTGTAGGCCACGGTCTTGCCGGTACCGGTGCCGGCTTCCACCGCGACTATCGCGGGGTCGCCACTGCGCCGGCCTTCGTCGTCGGTGTCGATATCACCCAGGACCTTGGCGACTTCGGCGATCATCAGGCGTTGGCCGTAGCGCGGCTTGAGGCTCTTGGCTTCGAGAAAACGCGAGTAGGCGCCCTGGATCGTGGTTTTGAGTTCGGTGCTGATCATGGATTGTCGGGCGCAAAAAACGCTGGATAAATTTTCAGTAGTTCGGTTCGGTCGCTATCATACCCCGCTAATGAATCCTGCGCAGAACGGAGTAACCCAATGACACCTTTTAGCCTCGTTTATAGCCTGCATGTACTGGCCGCCCTGGTGTGGGTCGGCGGCATGTTTTTCGCCTGGATGGTCCTGCGCCCCGCCGCGATGAAGGCACTTGAAGGCCCTGCCCGACTGAAGTTGTGGGTAGAAGTGTTTCAAGGTTTTTTCCGCTGGGTCTGGGTGGCGGTTGTACTGCTGCCAATCAGCGGCGTGGGCATGCTACATCTGCACTTCAACGGTTTTGAAGCCGCACCGCGCTATGTGCAGGTGATGATGGGGTTGTATGTGGTGATGACCGCGTTGTTTATCCGCATTCAGGCGCTGATGCTGCCGGAGTTGCGCGCAGCCGTGGCCGAGCAGGATTGGCCGGCCGGGGCGGCGGTACTGGGGCGGATTCGCCGATTGGTGGGGATCAATTTGTTGGTGGGGTTGGCTGTGGTGGCGATTGCTGCAGCACGGCCGATGTTTTAAATCTGCCGAGCTTTTGTGGCGAGGGGGCTTGTCGGATCGCCGCACCTCCCGTTCGGCTGCGAAGCAGTCGTAAATCCAGACACCGCTAACCTTCAGCAGTATTGCGATTATCGGAATTGGGGCCGCTTCGCGGCCCAACGGGGGCAAGCCCCCTCGCCACAGACAAGCTCCCTCTCCACAGGGGGCTTGGTGAGTTTTACAACCGCTGCACAGTCACCGAACCCGCCGCGCCTTCTGGCCCAGGCTGACCATCAGCCCCAGGTTTACCGCTCTTGCCGCCATCGGCCTTGTAAACCAGGCAGCCCTTGGCCTTGCCACCCGCACCCGGTTTGCCGCCAGGGCCGGCCAGGCCACCGACACCACCGGCCACCTGAACCTTGATCCGGTCGGCCGGAAAGTCGTGCGGCACTGCCAGTTTGACCAGCGCCCCCGGTGCCCCCGGCTGACCATTGCTGCCATCACTGCCATCGGCACCGCGACCGGCCTGTCCCCAGGTGCAGCCCGGTTCCTGGCCGTTGGCCCCATCAAGACCCACAAATCCCGGTGCACCCGCACCACCGCGAGCATCAACGATCAATTGCGGTGCGTTCAGTGCCTTGATCTGCAAATCAAGGTTGCGCCCGGATCGAGCGGCCTTCTGGTAAGTCCCGGGTGCGCCACGAGCGGTGATCTGGCTGCCTTCGGACAAATCGGCCCGACGGACCTTCAGCGCCAGCGCCTGTTCCCCGGGCACTATGGCAATGCGTGCTTCACGCCCCAGATGCAATTCACCCACGGTAACTTCGGTCACATTCGAGGGGATCAGCAAGGTGCCGTAATCGGCCACTTCCAGGCGTTCCAGTTGCAGGGTGCTGGTGGTGTTGGGCAAGCGCATCAGCGAGTTGGGTTCGACACTCACCACCTGTGCGCTGGCCAATGGGCTGATGAGTGCGGCGAGCAGACAGAGTTTACGCATGGGAAGCCTTCGAAGCGGTGGGGGCTGGAATGGTTTGCAGGTGGAACACACCGAAAATGATGATCTTCAGGCGGTCAAGCCAGGGATGGGCGCGACCCCGGAGGCTGCGATAGCACAGCAACGCCTCCAGAAGATGGATGCCCCCCAACAGGCCACCGGCCAGATTGACCAACAGGTGCAGCGGAAAGACGAACGGCGTGAGCAGATTGACCAGCACCACCGACCAGAACAGCAGGGTCAGCAACCGCCCCAGCCCCCATAAGACTTTCATACGCTCCCCCGATAAGAATTATTGTTTGCGCGCACAGTAACGGCTTCCACGCGGGATAAGCCAGAGGGCAATGGAAAAATCTTCATGATGGCCGCCGAACGGCCGTCACAGCGATCAAACCTGTCGCCCGACGGCTCTATCTCTTGGCTCAGCGGTTTATATGCAGGTCCACGCGACGATTTTTCGCACGGCCTTGTTCTGTTTCGTTGTCGGCGATCGGCTGGCTCTTGCCCTTGCCTTCGCTGGTGACTTTGTTCGGCGCCACCCCCTGGCTCAACAGGTATTCCGCCACGCTGCTGGCACGCCGCTCCGACAAGCTCTGGTTATAGGCATCCGAACCGACGCTGTCGGTATGGCCGACCACCTTGATGCTGACCACATCGGCATCCTCGAACTTGCTCATCAACGCGTCCAGTTGACTCTTCGCCGTCGGGGTCAGGTCGGATTGATTGAAGGCAAACAGCACGTCATCGCTCAAGGTGATGACTTCGGATTGCGCGGGCTCGGACTTGACGCTGTCCGGATACTGCGGCACCGGGCAACCGTGGTGATCGACCCGGGTATTGGCGGGTGTGTCAGGGCAACGGTCACGTCGGTCGAAAATGCCATCGCCGTCTTCGTCGCCATCCTGGGCATAGCAGATCAAGCCGCCGGACAGGATACCCAGCGCCGCCCCACCCGCGGCCCAACTGCCACTTTCGATTGCGCCCAGGCCACCACCGACCAGGCCGCCGATGAGGCTGCAAACTGGCCAGGTTCGTTGATTGAGGGGGGCAGAGCCATCACTGTGGGTCGCACAGCCGGTCAAGAGGCTGCCAAGTAGCAGAACCGGCAAGACGGTCCTTGTGAGAACTATCATGTTGAAAGCTCCTGTGTCCCCGGCCAATACCGGTTACACAGGAGTAAAGACCCGCATCCGCGACTGCACAAGGCGCGGATGCGAGGGGGGTTAACGCTGGATTTTGATTTCCGTACGACGGTTCTGTGCACGACCGTCAGCGGTTTTGTTGTCCGCAACCGGCTGGCTTTCACCGGCACCGACAACCGACACGAAGTTGCTGCGAGGTACGCCTTGCTCGATGAGGTATTCAACCACCGAGTGGGCGCGTTTATCCGACAGTTTCTGGTTGTAGGAATCGCTGCCCACACTGTCGGTATGGCCGGTTACGGTCAGTCGAGCAGTCGGGGCTTCGGCTTTCAGGCGAGTGGCAATCTTGTCGAGTACCTGTTTGTCGGACGAGGTAAGCGTGGCTTTATCAAACTGGAAGTGAACATCGCGGATGACGATGGTTTCTTCCTTGACCACAACCGCCTCTTCGACCACAGGTGCCGGTGGTGGGCAACCGTTGGCATCGACATGAACGCCTTTAGGCGTGCCCGGGCACTTGTCGCGGCTATCCGGTACACCATCGCCGTCTTCGTCGCCATCACCGTGAACCCAGCAATAAGCCGCTGCCGTACCGCCGACGAGCAGAGCACCATACCCTGCCCATGCCGAGCTTTCGGTCGCACCGAGGCCCGCGCCCACGACACCACCAACCGCCGCACAGGTCGGCCAGTCGGTTTTCTGCAAACCTGCGCAACCAGTCAAGACACTGGTTAGCAGAACCAAGGGTAATGCTGTCCGAACTATGCTCATCTAGTTTTCTCCTGAAGGATCGGCTTGGAACCGATTCAGGTAGTAAAGACCCGAGTTTTAATCTCCGCCAGCAATAGGCCATGCTGTTTATTCACGCGTTAACGACGGGTTGGCGCTTTTACCGCCAAGCCGCTCTAGGCCCGAACGTTCGGGCAGGCTAGTCTTGGCAGATCTGATTGAGGATCTTTGATGATTGCAGGTATTTCTTCACGCACGCCGCAGCAGGCACTGGCCGCGTTACTTGACCGATATGCCCCCGCGCGCCTGTTGTTGATCGGCGCCAGCGAGTTCCCGGCGCTGGAGGCTTTCAAACTCGCTCACCCGGACAGTTGCGTCGCTTTCGCGCCCCCCGGCCCATTGCCCGACGAGTTGGCGGCCCGCCGTTTCGACCTGGCCCTGGTGGTCGATTGCCTGGAGCATTTGCCCAAGCGCGACGGCCAAAACCTGCTGGGTGGCATACGCAACCTCAATGCCAGCCGTATAGCAGTGCTGGCAGATCTGCCGGCCTGTGGCTGGCAGGAAACGGACTTTTTCTCCCTGGCCCTGCAGGCCAGCGAACGCTTTCAACGGGACGAACAGGTCTTGACCCTGTTTACCTACGATCTGCTTGAATACAAACAAGTCCCCGACTGGCTCAATTCGCGCTTCTGGGCCAATCCGGAAAACTTCGGGAAATACTGGTGGTAATGCAATGAGTACATCCATTTGCCCTTGCGGCAGCGGCACCCTGCTCGATGCCTGCTGCGGTCATTACCATGCCGGGCACCCGGCACCATGCGCAGAAGCCTTGATGCGCTCGCGCTACAGCGCCTACGTGCTGGGGTTGGTCGACTATCTGGTGAGCACCACCCTGCCCGCCCAACAGGCCGGCCTGGATCGTCAATCGATCAGCGACTGGAGCTCGCAAAGTACGTGGCTGGGGCTTGAGGTGGAAAGCTCCGAAGTGCTGGGCGGCCAGCCCGAACACGCTTTCGTGACCTTCATCGCGCGGTGGCACGACAGCAACGGCGAGCACAGCCACCGCGAGCGTTCGTCATTTGTGCAAAACACCGGCCGCTGGTATTTCATCGACCCCACCGTGCCGCTCAAGCTCGGACGCAATGACGCCTGTCCGTGCGCGAGTGGGCAGAAGTTCAAGAAGTGTTGTGCGGGGTATTTCAGCAGTTAGGACATGGAATGCCTGTCCACCCCGCAGGAGCTGCCGAAGGCTGCGATCTTTTGGGTCTAGACTGTGGCTCAAGGGAGAAACACTACGATGATCATCCGGCGCGGTGCACTTTATCTACTCACTTTGTTCCTGACACTCGGACTCGGTGGCTGTGCATCGTGGTTCGACGACGACTTGCCGGACCCCGAGGTCCATCTGGTGAAGATCGAGGTGGTCAGCGCCAAACTGCTGGAACAGAAATTCCTCCTGCATTTTCGCATCGACAACCCCAACGACAGCGACCTGACCGTGCGCAGTCTGGAGTACCGCGTTCACCTGGGTGACATACTGCTGGCCGACGGCGAGTACGAACACTGGTTCACCATCGGCCCCAGGCACAGCACTTACTTCAAGGTGCCGATCCGCACCAACCTGTGGTCCAAGGTCCGTGAAATGGCCAAACTGCTGAAAAAATCCGATCAGCCCATTCCCTATCGTCTGGAAGGTGAACTGGAAACCGGTATATTCATCGCTCACTACGTGCACCTGGCGCGCAATGGCGTGATAATCGCCGCCGATTTAATTCCGGAGCAACACCGATGACCCAGCAACCCCATGTCCACGGCCCTGACTGCAACCACGATCATGACCATCACCACCATGATCACGACCACGGCCATGTCCACGGTCCGAACTGCGGCCACGCTCACCAGGAACCGGTGCGCAATGCCCTGAAAGACGTCGGCCGCAACGATCCGTGCCCATGCGGCAACGGCAAGAAGTTCAAGAAGTGCCACGGCGCCTGATGCTTCGGGCGGACATCGATTTCGCCTGTTGAAACGCCATCGTCGGAACGCCGCCCGGAGCAGGCTCGCTCCTACATTCGATCTGCGCCAGACAACGGTCCTGTGAATGCAGATCCCATGTGGGAGCGAGCCTGCTCGCGATTGCAGTATCACATTCAACATAGAGGTCGACAGACCTGACGCCATCGTCGGAACGCCGCCCGGAGCAAGCTCGCTCCCACAGTGATTGGACAGATACTTAGTCGGCCGACAGGATCTGCGCACTGCTGACCACCGTCGCATATTCGCCATGCAAATTCCCCAGCGACATCGCATGCACCTCTTCAGCGCTATGGGCATGGCCGAAAAAATCAGCCTTGTCGAAGGTAAAGCACGCATCCTCGACCACCCAGGTATCAAACCCCAGGTTGCCCGCGGTGCGCGCCGTGGACTCCACCGAGTTGTGGGTCGCGACGCCCACGATGATCAATTGCCCGATCCCCGCCTCGCGCAACTGCGCCTCCAGCCCCGTTGAACAAAACGCATCCGGCACCTGCTTCTGGATCAGGCGTTCACCGGCCATTGGCTGAAACCGCTGCTGAAACTCCACCCCCGACTGCTGCGGCCAGAACACCGAGTCCACTGAGCGGGACAGGTGCTGCACATGGATCACCGGCCTGGCGGTGCGCCGCCAATGGTCGAGCAATTCCAGCATGCGCGCTTCGGCCTGAGGGTTATTCCTGCGGCCGAGCCTGGGATGCAGGATGCCTTTTTGTTGATCGATGATGATCAGTGCCGCGTTTGTCTTGAGCTCCATGCTGACTTTTCTCCTGGATTGTTGACCGTGTCGCACTTCAACATCTCCCATTGCGACCGGCAAGGCTGCGATTCTTTGGGTTTATCAGACAAATCCTGAAATAACCTTGTACCCCGCTTGCACGGCCACCTCCTGCTCACTAACGTAGCGCCTTTATTGCGCGCCGCCGCCTCTACCCCCGCAGGAGCTTTGCCATGGCCTCGCCAGCCCTTACTCATTTTCTACCCCGGTTCGGCGTTGCCGCAGCAGTGGCCGGTGTGTTGAGCCTGACCGGTTGTCAGAACTTCAACGCCCAGGACACCCTCCCGCCGACCTCCGGCGTGCAACCGCTCAAGGGCCTGGCGCAGAACGTTTCGGTGCGCCGCAATGCCATGGGCATGCCGCTGATCGAAAGCAACAGCTTCCACGACGCGCTGTTCACCCTCGGTTACGTGCATGCCAGCGACCGCATCACGCAGATGGTCACCCTGCGCCTGCTGGCCCAGGGCCGATTGGCCGAGATGCACGGTGCAGACTTGCTGGATGCCGACCGCTACATGCGGGCGGTCAACCTGAAGAAAAGTGCCGGCGAGTTGTACAAGGCCTCTTCGCCGCGCCTCAAGCGTTTCTTCGAAGTCTATGCGCGGGGCGTCAACGCCTACCTGTTCCGCTACCGCGACAAGCTGCCGGCGGACCTCGCGGCCACCGGCTACCAGCCTGAATACTGGCAGCCGGAAGATTCGGCGCTGATTTTCTGCCTGTTGAACTTCAGCCAGTCGACCAACCTGCCGGAAGAAATTTCCTCGCTGGTACTGGCCCAGACCGTCACCACCGACAAACTGGCATGGCTGACGCCGTCGGCTCCCGACGAAAAACTGCCGGTCGCCGAAAGCGAAAAACTGCAAGGCATCAAGCTCAACGGGCAAGTGCCGGGGTTGGCTGAACTCAGCAAATCCACGGGGCAACTGTCGGACCTGAACCTGCTGGGCGCCACCTCGTCGAACAACTGGGCCATCGCCCCGCAACGCAGCCGCAACGGCAAGAGCCTGCTGGCCAGTGACAGTCACGGCCCGCTGGGCGTGCCTTCGTTGTTCAGTTACGTGCAGATTCGCGCGCCGAAGTATCAGGCGTCCGGCGTGACCATCGCGGGCCTGCCGATGGTGCTTGGCGGTTTCAACGGCAAAGTGGCGTGGAGCATGACGTCCGTGATGGGCGACAACCAGGACCTGTTCCTGGAGAAGATCAAACGCCAGGGCAACGGGCTCACCTACGAAAACGCCGGGAAGTGGCAACCGGCGATCGTGCGTAACGAAACCTACTTCGTAAAAGGCCAGCGGCCGATTCGCGAAGCTGTGTACGAAACCCGCCATGGCCCGCTGCTCAACAGCGCCCAGGGCACCACGCTGGCCAATGGTTTCGGCCTGGCCTTGCAGACGCCGAGTTTCACCGATGACAAATCCCTGGACGCGTTCTTCGACCTGTCCCGCGCCCAGAGCGTCGAGAAAGCCTCGGATGCCAGCCGCGAAATCCGCGCCATTGCACTGAACCTGGTGTTTGCCGACGCGAGCCACATCGGCTGGCAAGTCACCGGTCGTTACCCGAACCGCCGCGAAGGCGAAGGCCTGCTGCCCTCACCGGGCTGGGAAGGTCGTTACGATTGGGACGGTTATGCCGACCCGATGCTGCACCCGTACGACCAGGACCCGGCCCAAGGCTGGCTCGGCACCGCCAACCAGCGGGTCATTCCCCATGGCTACGGCATGCAGTTGTCCAATTCCTGGGCCGCTCCGGAGCGCGGCGAGCGCCTGGCCGAACTGGCCGGCGCAGGTAAACACGACAGCCGCAGCCTGATCGCCATGCAATACGACCAGACCACTACCTTCGCTGCCAAGCTGAAGAAAATGTTCGAAGCGCCGGGCATGGCCCAGCCGCTCAAACAAGCCATCGACGCCTTGCCCGCGGCCGATCGCGCCAAGGCACACGAAGCCTACAGCCGCTTGATGGCGTTCGACGGCAAGCTCAGCCCGACCTCCGCCGATGCGGCAATCTACGAACTGTTCCTGCAGGAAAGCACCCGGCAGATCTTCCTCGATGAACTGGGCCCGCAAAGCAGCCCGGCGTGGAAGGCCTTTGTCGCCGACGGCAAGTTGTCCTACGCGGCCCAGGCCGATCACTTGCTGGGACGTGAGGACAGCCCGTTCTGGGATGACGTGCGCACCGCGCAAAAAGAAGACAAACCGGCCATCCTCGCTCGCAGCCTTGCCGCAGCGATCAGCGCAGGCGACAGCCAGTTGGGCGGTGATCACAAAGCCTGGCAGTGGGGCAAACTGCATCGCTATGAATGGAAGAACACCAGCGGCCAGACCGTACGCGGTCCGCTGCCGGCCGGTGGCGATCACACCACGCTCAACACCGCTGCCTTCACCTGGGGCCAGGACTTCAACACCACGCTGGCGCCAGCCATGCGCTTTATCGTCGACTTCGGCCAGTCCGAACCGCTGATGGCGCAAAACGGCACCGGTCAGTCCGGCAACCCGGCCAGCCCGAACTACCTCAACAGCATCGAACCGTGGCTCAAGGGTCAGTACATGAGCCTGCCGATGCAGCCACAGAACTTCGACAACGCCTATGGCAAGGCACGGTTGACGCTGACTCCAGGTAAATGAACCTCCACTGTGGGAGCGAGCTTGCTCGCGATAGCGGTATGTCAGTCAACATTGTGGATGACTGACATACCGCTATCGCGAGCAAGCTCGCTCCCACAGAGGTATTTCATCCGCCCACGAAATCCCGATAGAACTTCTCACCTCGCGCCAACCTCATTCCGCGGATGTTGCGCTGGCGCGAGGACAAGTCGGTCGACGAAGCCGATAGTTTGACGACCCTGTAAAATCTGCTCAGCCAGGACCTCTTCTCATACCGGATTTTTTTCTTTTTGAGCCGAATGAGTGCGGCCATTTCCCTGCGCCCGTTTTCGTGCATAAATCTGTCTCCGACCATTCTCCAAGCACCTTTTAAAACGCTTGTTCGGCACTCTGGTTCGGAAATTGCTACTTTCAATAGGTCTTACGCTTTCCAGTAACAATAATTCTGCGCCACAAGCGCTCATATTGGTTCTTAGGGATTGAATAATGAAAAAAGCATTGCTGACCCTTTCTGCACTGGCGTTGTGCATGGCTGCTGGCTCCGCCATGGCGAAGGAGTACAAAGAACTGCGTTTCGGCGTTGACCCTTCCTACGCACCGTTCGAGTCAAAAGCGGCCGATGGCAGCCTGGTAGGCTTCGACATCGATCTGGGGAACGCGATCTGCGCCGAGCTGAAGGTCAAGTGCAAGTGGGTCGAAAGTGACTTCGATGGCATGATTCCGGGCCTCAAAGCCAATAAATTCGACGGTGTGATCTCGTCGATGACCGTGACCCCGGCCCGTGAAAAAGTCATCGACTTCTCCAGCGAGCTGTTTTCCGGCCCAACCGCTTACGTGTCCAAGAAAGGTTCCGGCGTGACCGCAGACGTCGCGTCCCTCAAGGGCAAAACCGTCGGCTACGAACAAGGCACCATTCAGGAAGCCTATGCCAAAGCCATTCTGGACAAGGCCGGCGTAAAAACCCAGGCCTACGCCAACCAGGATCAGGTCTACGCTGACTTGACTTCCGGTCGTCTCGATGCAGGGATCCAGGACATGCTGCAAGCCGAACTGGGCTTCCTGAAGTCGCCACAGGGTGCCGACTACGAAGTCAGCAAGCCGGTCGACAATGAACTGCTGCCGGCCAAAACAGCGGTCGGTATTAAGAAAGGTAACACCGAGCTGAAAGCACTTTTGGATAAAGGTATCAAAGCGTTACACGATGATGGCACCTACGCCACCATTCAGAAGAAACACTTTGGCGATCTGAATCTGTACAGCGGCAAATAATGCCCGGCGCCCATCTCGCGATGGGCGCTTTTTTCATCCGATCAGGTTGCTGATTTATGTTCGAAAACCTACTGGAAAATCTTGGGCTCTCTGCCTTCAGCCTCAAGGGCTTCGGTCCGCTGCTGATGCAAGGCACCTGGATGACGATCAAGTTGTCGGCGTTGTCGCTGTTGCTGGCCGTGTTGCTCGGGCTGCTCGGCGCCAGTGCCAAGTTGTCAAAAGCCAAACTGATGCGCGTGCCTGCCCAGCTCTACACCACCCTCATTCGCGGCGTTCCGGACCTGGTCCTGATGCTGCTGATTTTCTATAGCCTGCAAACCTGGCTGACATCATTTACCGATTTCATGGAATGGGAATACATCGAGATCAACCCGTTCAGTGCCGGGGTCATTACCCTGGGCTTCATCTATGGTGCGTATTTCACCGAAACCTTCCGCGGCGCGATTCTCGCAGTCCCGCGGGGGCAGGTCGAAGCGGCCACCGCCTACGGCCTCAAGCGCGGCCAGCGTTTCTGGATCGTGGTGTTCCCACAGATGATGCGTTATGCCCTGCCGGGTATCGGCAACAACTGGATGGTGATGCTCAAGGCCACCGCGCTGGTGTCGATCATTGGCCTGGCCGATCTGGTCAAGGCTGCCCAGGACGCCGGTAAAAGCAGCTATCAGCTGTTTTATTTCCTGGTACTTGCCGCGCTGATCTACCTGGTGATCACCAGCGCATCCAACGTCATCCTGCGCTGGCTCGAACGTCGTTACTCCGCCGGGACCCGGGAGGCTGTACGATGATCGAACTCCTGCAGGAATACTGGAAACCCTTTCTCTATAGCGACGGCAACAACATCACCGGCCTGGCCATGACCATGTGGCTGCTCAGCGCTTCGATCTTCTTCGGTTTTATCGTGTCGATCCCACTGTCCATCGCCCGTGTATCGCCGCACTTCTACATCCGTTGGCCGGTGCAGTTCTATACCTACCTGTTCCGTGGCACGCCGCTCTATATCCAGTTATTGATCTGTTACACAGGGATCTACAGCCTGGCCGCCATTCGGGCCCAGCCAGTACTGGACGCATTCTTTCGCGATGCAATGAACTGCACGATCCTGGCCTTCGCCCTGAACACCTGCGCCTACACCACGGAGATCTTCGCCGGGGCAATTCGCAGCATGAACCACGGTGAAGTCGAAGCGGCCAAGGCTTACGGTCTGACCGGCTGGAAGCTGTATGCCTACGTGATCATGCCATCGGCCTTGCGTCGCTCGTTGCCGTACTACAGCAACGAAGTGATTCTGATGCTGCACTCGACCACCGTGGCCTTCACCGCGACCATCCCGGACATCCTGAAAGTCGCGCGGGACGCCAACTCGGCGACCTTCCTGACCTTCCAGTCGTTCGGCATTGCCGCGCTGATCTACCTGACCGTCACTTTTGCGCTGGTCGGCCTGTTCCGCCTTGCCGAACGTCGATGGCTGGCCTTCCTCGGGCCGACCCACTAGGTATCAACCTGCTTCAGGAACAACAGATGCGCCACCAGAAACATGACCTGCTGGCCCCGCTGCCGGGGACCGCACGACAGATCCACAGTTTTCACTTCGGCCCACAACCGGCCAACGGCAAGATCTACATCCAGGCCTCCCTGCACGCCGACGAAATGCCCGGCATGCTGGTGGCCTGGCACCTCAAGCAGCGCCTGGCGGAGCTGGAAGCCGCCGGTCGCCTGCGCAGCGAAATCGTGCTGGTGCCCATCGCCAATCCGGTAGGCCTGGAACAGGTACTGATGGATGTGCCGCTGGGCCGCTACGAGCTGGAAAGCGGCCAGAACTTCAACCGCTGGTTCGTCGACCTCAGTGAAGAAGTCGGCAACGCGATCGAGGGCAAGCTCGGTGACGATCCGCAGCACAACCAGCAATTGGTGCGCAGCAGCCTGCGCGATGCGCTGGCCCGGCAGACCGCCGACACCCAATTGCAATCCCTGCGCCTGACCTTGCAACGGCTGGCCTGCGACGCCGACATGGTGCTTGACCTGCATTGCGATTTCGAAGCGGTTACACACCTCTACACAACACCTGAAGCCTGGCCGCAGGTCGAACCGCTGGGCCGCTACATCGGCGCCGAGGCCAGCCTGCTGGCAACCGATTCCGGTGGCCAATCGTTCGACGAATGCTTCACCCTGCTCTGGTGGCAGTTGAAAGAGCGCTTCGGCGAGCACTTCGACATTCCGCCGGGGAGTTTTTCGGTGACCGTCGAACTGCGCGGACAGGGCGACGTCAACCACCCGCTGGCCAGCCTCGATTGCCAGGCACTGATCGATTACCTGATCCATTTCGGCGCGATCGCCGGCGAACCCGCGCCCCTGCCCGACCTGCCCTATCCGGCGACACCGCTGGCCGGTGTAGAACCGGTGGCCACGCCCGTCGGCGGGCTACTGGTGTTCACCGCGTTGCCGGGCCAGTACCTGGAAGCCGGGCAACTGATCGCCGAGATAATTGATCCGGTCAACGATCGCGTCACCCCCGTTCATTGCTCCGCCGCCGGGTTGATGTACGCCCGTTCGCTGCGCCGCATGGCCACTGCCGGCATGGTGATTGCCCACGTCGCGGGCACCGAAGCCTATCGCAGCGGCTATCTACTTTCGCCTTGAGGATGTACGCCCCATGTACAAATTGACCATCGAAGGCCTGCATAAAAGCTATGGCGACCATGAAGTCCTCAAAGGTGTTTCGCTCAAGGCCAGGACCGGCGACGTCATCAGCCTGATCGGCGCCAGCGGCTCGGGTAAAAGTACCTTTCTGCGTTGCATCAACTTCCTGGAACAACCCAACGACGGCGCCATGAGCCTCGACGGGCAGAACATCCACATGATCAAGGATCGTCACGGCATGCACGTGGCCGACGCCAATGAACTACAGCGGATTCGCACCCGCCTGGCCATGGTGTTCCAGCACTTCAACCTGTGGAGCCACATGACGGTGCTGGAAAACATCACCATGGCCCCGCGCCGGGTGCTGGGCTGCGACAGGAAAGAAGCCGAGGATCGCGCCCGGCGCTACCTCGACAAGGTGGGGCTGGCCGCCCGTGTGGCGGACCAATACCCGGCCTTCCTGTCCGGCGGTCAGCAACAACGGGTAGCGATTGCCCGCGCACTGGCCATGGAGCCGGAAGTCATGCTGTTCGACGAACCGACTTCGGCCCTGGACCCGGAACTGGTGGGTGAAGTGCTCAAGGTGATCCAGGGCCTGGCCGAAGAAGGCCGGACCATGATCATGGTGACCCACGAAATGAGTTTTGCGCGCAAAGTGTCAAGCCAGGTGCTGTTTCTGCACCAGGGCCTGGTGGAGGAAGAAGGCGCGCCGGAAGACGTGCTGGGCAATCCGAAAAGCGAGCGGTTGAAACAGTTCCTTAGTGGCAACCTGAAATAACGTCTACAGAAAAACCTGTGGGAGCGGGCTTGCTCGCGAACGCGGTGTGTCAGACAACACACATGTTGAATGTCAGACCGTATTCGTCGGATCGCCGCCCGGAACAAGCTCGCTTCTACACATTTGATCGGTCGCGTCTGGAGTATCAGACAACAGGCGCAGGCGGTGGCTCATCCGGCAAAGTGGGTTCACCAGGCTCCATCGGCTCTTCGTTCGGGGTATCGGGATCAGGCTGACCGGGGATGCCTCCTGACATGCTGACGGGCGGATGTGCCAACAAGGACCAGGCCAGAACGCCAACCTGATTGGGCTCAAGCCTTGCCAGTTCGGCACTGATTCGCGGATCGATCTTCATTCGGCACTCCTGAGCGATGGCCCGACCCGCCTTGCGCGGATCGGAACAGTACACCCCATAGAGTGTACGCCCGCTCAGTAATTCCCGGCATTTGTCAGACGGTTGACTCAGGTACGAGGCAGGGTCACGCCACGCTGGCCCTGATACTTGCCGCCACGGTCCTTGTAGGACACTTCACATTCTTCGTCAGACTCAAGGAACAGCATCTGCGCCACGCCTTCGTTGGCGTAGATTTTCGCCGGCAGATTGGTGGTGTTGGAGAACTCCAGGGTCACGTGACCTTCCCACTCAGGCTCGAGCGGCGTGACGTTGACGATGATGCCGCAGCGCGCGTAGGTGCTTTTACCCAGGCAAATGGTCAATACATTGCGCGGAATGCGGAAGTATTCGACGGTGCTGGCCAGGGCGAAGGAGTTCGGTGGAATGATGCACACGTCGCTGTGGATGTCGACGAAGCTGCCGGCATCGAAGTTTTTCGGGTCGACGATGGCCGAGTTGATGTTGGTGAACACTTTGAAATGATTAGTGCAACGCACATCGTAGCCGTAGCTCGACACGCCGTAGGAGATCACGCGGCTATCGTCGCTGCCGCGCATCTGACGCTCGACGAAAGGTTCGATCATGCCGTGTTCCTGCGCCATGCGGCGAATCCACTTGTCCGATTTGATGCTCATGGCGGGTGTCCTGAATAGCGGGGTCGAAAAATTCTGTCCGGCATCTTACCGGGCGCGCCGCCGGGTTCAAAGTCCGCGGTGCAATTCTCGCCGAACAGGCAGGAATTACCTGCGCTGGCGACGAACCGTCACACCGCCGATCCTTAAAACAGAGAAACCTGCGCAAGAAGCATTGGCACGTCCCGGAAAAAGGGTTAAGGTGGCGTCACTGTGCTGCTTGTGTCACTGAGAATCTCTACACGATATGTTGAATTTCGATCCAACCATCTACAAGAATTTTTCCTGCTCTTTGCACTCAGTCTCGGCCAGGGTTCTTCCTGAGTCGCAGTTATCTTTGTTCAAGGAGTTACACCATGTCTAATCGCCAAACCGGTACCGTTAAGTGGTTCAACGATGAAAAAGGCTTCGGCTTCATCACTCCACAATCCGGTGACGACCTGTTCGTTCACTTCAAAGCTATCCAGTCCGACGGCTTCAAAAGCCTGAAAGAAGGCCAACAGGTTTCTTTCATCGCTACCCGCGGTCAGAAAGGCATGCAAGCTGAAGAAGTTCAAGTTATCTAACTTGTACTTGCTTTAGTAAAAAGCCCCGCCCTCAACAGCGGGGCTTTTTTGTGGGCGGGTGTTTTGCCCACAAAAAAAGATCGCCGCCTTCGACAGCTCCTGCGTTTACCTTGCAGGAGCTGCCGAAGGCGGCGATCTTTTGATGTTCTTACCAGGCCACGCCAAACCCGGCGGTGTAGCGTGTCTTGTCCAGATCCGCGTCGTCGGCGCCACTGATGATGTCCCGCTCCGCCTTCAGGTTCAGCGAAGCCCAGTCAGTCACCTTGTAGCGCAACCCCATCTCGGCATCGAGTGCGTAGTCGGCCACACCCGACAGCGGCTTGCCGACCTCACCATTGGTGAAGAACTCGACACGCTTGCCGATCAGGTAGCGGTTGTAATCCCACTTCATGGCCAGGGCATAGAAATTGTCCTTGCTGCCATCGGAGAATTCATAGTCCGTGCGGTTGACCAGCGAGCCCAGGGAGAACGCCCCGAGTTCGTCATCCCAGAACTGATAGCCGGGACCGGTACCGACGGTGCGCTGCCGGGAAAGGTCTTCGACCTTGTCGCGCTTGTAGACCAGGCGCCCCTGCCAGAACCATTGCTCGGTCAGGAATCGGTCGATGGAGTACTCGGCCCGCCAGTTGTCCGTGGTCACCACGTCGTCCTGGAACTCACGGTTGTATTCACCTTCAGCAGTGTGCCGCCAGCGACCGTGACGCGCACTGGTCTTGAAATCGATGTCGTAGTCATCGGTGTCGTTTTCCGCCCGCTGATAATCCAGTGCGATATCGACGTTGCCTTTCCACACCAGATCCTCGACCACCGGTTTTGGCTTGAGAATCTGCTGAATGCTTGCCAGCTCGACCGTCTTCGGTGCTTCGCCATTGGCCAGCGTGACCTTGCCAGCGTCCGCCGCCTTCAGCGACTTGGCTTTCTCGCCACTGTAGGCATCCTGCTTGACCAGCAGCTCCTGATCGCTATCCAGGGTCTTGACCTGCTTCCAGTCGATCGTCACCGCACCGGCGTACTCGGTCTGGATCAGCAGCTTGCCGCCATCGAACAGCGTGATCTTGCCACTCAGCTTGTCACCGTTCTTCAACCACACGGTATCGGCTAGCAAGGGAGTGGAAGTACCAAGGACGGCGAGACACAGCAGGGATCTGGACAACATAAGCAAAATACGGGCTCAGGCTTGCGAAAAAAGTCGGCATTATCCGTAGGAACAAGGCCCTGACAAGGACTGACCCGACTATTTCTCTTGAGTTCATTTCTCAACTGCCTGTGCAGGAATTACTCTACAGACGGTAAAGCAAACCTCTTCAGGACTGACGGACGTGACCGATCCAACCGATGAACCCCAGAGTGCAGCGCAAATCCGACGCACGGCGCTGTATTTGACACTTGCACAAATACCCGAGGGCAAAGTCGTCAGCTACGGCCAACTGGCCGAGCTTGCCGGACTGGGTCGCGCCGCGCGCTGGGTCGGCCGCACGCTCAGCCAATTGCCGGGCGACAGCAAGCTGCCCTGGCACCGTGTTCTGGGAGCAAACGGGCGTATCAGCCTGCCGGTGGGCAGCCCTTCGGGTGATGAGCAGCGCGCACGATTACGCATGGAGGGAATCAGCATCCTGAATAATCGTGTTGATATTCAGCGCCATGGCTGGCGCCCGGTAGAGCACAGCGGTTAGAGTGCGCGCTTTGTTTCCGTATTTCTTGAGGCAGACTCCAGCCCATGCCCCGTAAAACCTGGCGCGCCGCGCTCGCCGCTTATGCCAGCCCTTCGACACTCGTGCTGTTGCTGCTCGGTTTCGCCGCCGGCCTGCCCTACATGCTGGTATTTTCGACGCTTTCGGTCTGGCTGCGTGAAGCTGGCGTCGCTCGTGAAACCATTGGCTATGCAAGCCTGATCGGCCTGGCGTATGCCTTCAAATGGGTCTGGTCACCCTTGCTCGACCAATGGCGACTGCCATTGCTCGGCAAACTCGGTCGACGACGATCCTGGCTCGTATTGTCTCAGGCACTGGTCATCCTTGGCCTGATCGGGATGGGCTTCTGCGACCCGCAAAAGCATTTGTCCTGGCTGATAGCCATCGCCGTGGTCGTCGCTTTCGCCTCGGCGACGCAAGATATTGCGGTAGACGCCTATCGACTGGAAATCGCCGAAGACAATCGTCAGGCCGCACTGGCCGCCAGCTACATGTCCGGTTACCGGGTCGCTGCGTTGCTGGCTACTGCAGGCGCGCTGTACTTCGCCGAAGGCTTTGGCTCCACCGGCTTCAACTACAAGCATTCGGCCTGGGCCGGCACTTACATCCTGTTCGGAGTGCTGATGGTCCCGGCACTGCTGACCTCCCTGTTCATGCGCGAACCTCCCGTGCCGTTGCGCACGCAACTGCAGGCCGGGCGCTACAGCTTCGTGCATCAACTGGCCTCGGTGTTCGTGCTGATCATATTGCTGGTGTCCGTGCCGGCCATGTTCACCCAGTTCTACAACACCGACTTCGCCAGCGTACTGTTCCAGGGCGTGAGCCTGCTTGACCTGTTGCTGGAGGACCGCGCCTTCCTGCGCGCGATTCTCTACACCACCCTCACCGCCCTGTGCCTCTCGGCCATGGGTCGTCGCGGCCTGGCGCCAGTGCTGACACCGGTCAACGACTTCATCCTGCGATACCGCTGGCAAGCGCTGCTGCTGCTCGGCCTGATCGCCACCTACCGGATGTCCGATACGGTCATGGGCGTGATGGCCAACGTGTTCTACATCGACCAGGGTTTCACCAAAGACCAGATCGCCAGCGTCAGCAAGATTTTCGGCCTGATCATGACCCTGGTGGGTGCCGGCATGGGCGGCCTGCTGATCGTGCGTTTCGGCATCCTGCCGATCCTGTTCATCGGCGGCGTGGCATCCGCTGCGACCAACATCCTGTTCCTGCTGCTCGCCGACATGGGCCCCAACCTGAACATGCTGGTGCTGACCATCTCCCTGGACAACTTCAGTTCAGGCCTGGCGACTTCGGCCTTCGTGGCCTACCTGTCGAGCCTGACCAACCTCAAGTTCTCCGCCACCCAATACGCCCTGCTCAGCTCGATCATGCTGTTGCTGCCACGCCTGATCGGCGGCTACTCCGGGGTCATGGTGGAAAAGTTCGGTTACCACAACTTCTTCCTGATCACAGCCCTGCTGGGCGTTCCTACACTGCTGTTGATCGCCTTGCACTGGTTCCAGGAGAACCGCCGTGCAGGTCCGACACCTACACCGGAACCGGTGCAGACCCCGGTCGCCGAAGAATCGTAGGCTCTTAACGCAGGAAAAATCGCGGAGGGCCGTGTGAATCGCGCCCTCCTGCCACACCACCGACCGCATGCCTGTACGCCAGCGGATCTCGCCCGTACAATGCTCCGTCATTTCTCGTCATCAGCAATCGATAACGGCCAACCATGCGCACCAGTCAATTTTTGCTCGCCACACAAAAAGAAACGCCTTCCGACGCGGTCGTGATCAGCCACCAGCTGATGCTGCGCGCCGGCATGATCCGCAAACTCGCCTCGGGCCTGTACACCTGGCTGCCGATGGGCTTGCGGGTAATGCGCAAAGTCGAAGCCGTCGTTCGTGAAGAAATGAACGCCGCCGGCTCTCTCGAAGTGTTGATGCCGAGCACGCAACCGGCTGAGCTGTGGCAGGAATCCGGGCGCTGGGAAGAGTACGGCCCTGAATTGCTGCGCTTCAAGGATCGCCACGGTCGCGACTTCTGCGCCGGCCCGACCCACGAAGAAGTCATCACCGATCTGATGCGCAATGAACTGAGCAGCTACAAGCAGCTGCCGATCAACCTGTACCAGATCCAGACCAAATTCCGTGATGAAATCCGCCCACGCTTCGGTTTGATGCGCGGCCGCGAATTCATCATGAAGGACGCCTACTCGTTCCACGCAGACCAGCCTTCGCTGCAAGTCACCTACGACCGCATGCACCAGGCCTACTGCAACGTGTTCACCCGTCTGGGCCTGAAGTTCCGTCCTGTTGAAGCCGACAACGGCTCCATCGGCGGCGCCGGTTCCCACGAGTTCCACGTACTGGCCGAGTCCGGCGAAGACGATATCGTTTTCAGCAACGGCTCCGACTACGCCGCCAACATCGAAAAAGCCGAAGCCGTGCCGCGCGAAACATCGCGTGCCGCTCCGACCGAAGAGCTGCGTCTGGTCGATACCCCGAATGCCAAGACCATTGCGCAACTGGTCGAAGGCTTCAATCTGCCGATCGAGAAAACCATCAAGACCCTCGTGGTGCACGCAGAAGAGAAAGGCAAGCTGATTGCCCTGATCATCCGTGGCGACCATGAGTTGAACGAAATCAAGGCCGCCAACCAGCCAGGCGTTGCCAGCCCCCTGGTCATGGCCTCGGAAAGTGAACTGCGCGACGCCATTGGCGCCGGCGCCGGCTCCCTCGGCCCGTTGAACCTGCCGCTGCCGATCATTATCGACCGTTCGGTCGAATTGATGAGCGACTTCGGCATCGGTGCCAACATCGACGACAAACACTACTTCGGCGTGAACTGGGAACGCGACCTGCCTGTTCCGACCGTTGCCGACCTGCGCAACGTCGTGGCCGGCGACCCGAGCCCGGACGGCAAAGGCACCCTGGAAATCAAGCGCGGCATCGAAGTCGGGCACATTTTCCAGCTGGGCAACAAGTACAGCAAAGCGATGAAGTGCGAAGTGCTGGGCGAGAACGGCAAGCCGGTCACCCTGGAAATGGGCTGCTACGGCATCGGTGTGTCTCGCGTGGTGGCGGCTGCCATCGAGCAGAACAACGACGAAAACGGAATCATCTGGAGCGACACCCTCGCGCCTTTCCAGATTGCCCTGGTGCCGCTGCGCTACGAAACCGAACAGGTTCGTGAAGCCACCGACAAGCTGTACGCGGAACTCACCGCTGCCGGCTTCGAAGTGCTGCTCGATGACCGCGACAAGAAAACCAGTCCGGGCATCAAGTTCGCGGACATGGAGCTGATCGGCATTCCACACCGGATCGTGGTCAGCGATCGCGGCCTGGCCGAAGGCAATCTGGAATACAAGAGCCGTACCGAGGCCGACGCACAAGCGCTGCCGGTCGCCGACGTGCTGTCGTTCCTTCAGGCCCGCATCCGCCGCTGATACCAGATATAGAGGCGTCATGTTCAAGCGAAACACCTTAGGCCTCGGTGGTGCCGCCTTGTGCGGCACCCTGCTGGTCAGCGGCTGTGCCAACCACATGTCACAACGCAGCGAGCAAGAGGAACGGATCGAGCGTAAATTGCTCGATCACAGCCTGCAAATCGATGTCGGTGAGCCCAAGGTGCTTGAGCTGCCGCAAAGGCGGGTGAAAATCCACGAGCAGAAGACTTTCGAAGTCACCGAGTACGAAGTCACGCGTCACTACGACCGCTATACGCCGTACCAACCCTGGCGGGAGATTTACGAAATCCCGCTGGGCGCGGTGGCCGTGGTGGCGGGTATCGGTGCCAACGTGGTCAACGTGTTCGCCCTCGGCAATCTGCCGGACAGCGTGACCAAGGACTGGCTGAGCTACGGTTTCGCCGGGCTCAACCCGTTCATGAACGTGCAGTCCCACGGCCGTGCGCAGCAAAACCTGGCCAGTATTGGTGAAGTCCAGCGCGACAAACGCACGGAGTACTCAAGCCTGCCCTGGAGCGAGCGCCCGGTTGAGGTCAAGGCCGGCAAGGAAACCTTCGAACTGAGCACCGACAAAAACGGCGTGTTGCGCCTGAATCTGTTGGACAGCCCGTTCGCCGAACATGACATCAATCATCTGAGCCGATTGCTGATCCGTGTTGAGGATGCCCAGGGGAACGTGCACAACGATTCCACCCTGACCATCAGCAGCAATTTGCGCAGCAAGCTCTATGAGGCCCATGGGTTGATTTATGACGACCTCGAAGGTGACGAAGTCAATCAGTGGGTCCACCGGGTCAAACGCCTGTCGGAGCTGGGTCTTGAAGAAGAAGCCAGCGAACTGGAACAGAGCCTGATCGAACTGACGCGCAATGATCCCGAATTGCAGACCGAGTTTCTGAAGTCGCTGGCCCGCAATGGCGAGCGACTGGTGGCGAATCCGGGGCTGAACTGAAAGCTAAAAGCTTCGTCGGAACGCCGCCCGGAGCAAGCCCGCTCCCACATTGGATTAATGCGGGAGCGGGCTTGCTCGCGAAGGCGGCCTGACATTCACCACCAAACCTCTATCTTCCACTACCGCTCAAACAACTCCATCTGCTCGAACCCGCCCCGCAAGTCTTCCAGCCGCACGCCGACGCCCAACAACCGCACCGGTTTACCGCCGCGATTGAAGGCTTGGGTCAACATCAACTGATAACTCCCCAGATCCCGCCCTGCCCCGGCCTGCTCCAGTGTGGTCTGGGTAAAATCATGGAATTTCACTTTGACGAATGGCTTGCCAGGCCGATAACTGCTGTCGATTCGCGCCATGCGACCGGCCAGGGTTTCCAGCAACTCGGGCAATTTATCCAGGCAACTCACCAGATCCGGTAGATCCACGTCGTAGGTATTTTCGACACTGATCGACTGACGACGACTGTCGTTGTGCACCACACGATCATCAATCCCACGGGCCAGGCTCCAGAGTCGCTCGCCAAAGCTGCCGAACTCTCGCACCAACGCCAACTTGTCCCACTCGCGCAATTGCAGGCAATCGGTGATACCCAGTTTGCCGAGCTTGTCGGCGGTGACTTTGCCGACCCCGTGCAATTTGCTCACCGGCAAGCCACTGACAAAGTCCTCGACCTGGTCCGGTGTAATGACAAACAGGCCGTTGGGCTTTTTCCAGTCACTGGCGATCTTGGCCAGAAACTTGTTTGGCGCCACTCCCGCCGACACGGTGATATGCAATTGGTTGGAGACCCGGCGCCGGATGTCCTGAGCGATTCGCGTTGCACTGCCGCCGAAATGTGCGCTGTCCGACACATCGAGGTACGCCTCGTCGAGCGAAAGCGGCTCAATGATCTCGGTGTATTCGCGAAAGATCGTGTGAATTTCCCTGGACGCCTCTCTATAAGCATCCATGCGTGGCTTGACGATGGTCAGGTCCGGGCACAGTTTCAAGGCATGCCCGGAGGACATCGCCGAACGCACCCCGTACGCTCGCGCCTCATAATTGCACGTGGCAATCACCCCGCGCCGATCCGCCGACCCGCCCACCGCCAATGGCTTACCGGCCAGGCGCGGGTCGTCGCGCATCTCAATGGCGGCGTAGAAACAGTCACAATCGACGTGGATGATCTTTCGCTGAGTCATGGCAAAGCAGTGTTCATGGCAAGGAAAAGGCGTATTGGTGTGACGGACATCCAGTATCTCACCGACACCTGTATATAGCACCAGTAGTCTGAATGTTCTTTTCGACTCGTGGGAAATGTCATTGGTAAATTTATTTTTTCAATCGAAAAAACATTCGCGATAGAGCCGCAGGCCTTGCCCCGCCTGCCTCACAGGCTGACCAACCCGCCCCTCGGCAAGCTAACCGATTGAAGCAAAACAGGTTTTATCGGAATTGACGGTTGACACCCCGGCGTATCTCTATAGAATGCAGCCACACAGACGCGGGATGGAGCAGTCTGGTAGCTCGTCGGGCTCATAACCCGAAGGTCGTCGGTTCAAATCCGGCTCCCGCAACCAAACATCAAAAAAGGCTACTCGAAAGAGTGGCCTTTTTTGTGGGCGCTCGTTTTGTAGCGCCGAACGCAGGAACACGGCCTGGACACTCAGCGACGCCGAAAGCGGAAATCGTTCTGATTCCGAAACTTAGACCATCGCTGCGACCGTTTGCCGCGATTCAACGTTTATTTGACCTGCTTCAGGATTAACGGTTGACACCCCGGCATTACTCTATAGAATGCCGCCACACAGACGCGGGATGGAGCAGTCTGGTAGCTCGTCGGGCTCATAACCCGAAGGTCGTCGGTTCAAATCCGGCTCCCGCAACCAAACATCAAAAAAGGCTACTCGAAAGAGTGGCCTTTTTTGTATCTGTTGAAAAAGTCCTTTCGCAACAATGATCTGTCACTGTGTAGCAAGCCGTTTGGGGGTCTCCCATGCGCCGGGTTCAGACTATGCTCTATCGCAGGCTGAAGCCTTCACGACTGATAACGCGCCGTCCCTGTTGCCGGGTGATAGGCGTTAATATTTGTGATTATTTTTTTCTGCAGGGATTGGTAACTTGGCTGGATACCCCCATCCTGTCGCGCACAATCCAAGAGGTGATTGATGCGCGCCAACTCGTCTGATTCACAAGACACTGTCACAGCGACACAACCGATCAAGGCTGAGCGCCTGCGTCTGCTTGATCGATTGAGCAAATACCGTCAACCCATTGGCCTGGCGGTCACCCTGCTGTTGTTCGCGATCGCGCTGATTGCCTGTCGCCACCTGTTGAGCGAACTCGACCTTTACGCGCTGCACGACTCGATCCTCGAAGTTCCGAAACCTGCCTTGATGGGCGCACTGGGCGCAACCGTGGTGGGCTTCATCATTCTGCTCGGCTACGAATGGTCGGCCAGCCGCTATGCCGGAGTGAGCCTGACACCGCGCACGCTGGCACTGGGCGGTTTCACGGCCTTTGCCATCGGCAATGCCATCGGTCTTTCAATGTTGTCGGGCGGCTCGGTCCGCTATCGCCTCTATGCCCGTCATGGCCTGGGAGCGGCTGAAGTCGCCCGCATGACGCTGTTCGCCAGCCTCTCGCTAGGTTGCGCCCTGCCACCACTGGCCGCCCTGGCGACGCTCAGCGACCTGTCTGCCGCGTCCACCGCGCTGGGGCTCTCCGAGACCTTGCTGGGCGTGGTGGCGACTGCCGTGCTCGTGTTGTTTTCGGTGCTGGCCTTAGGCATCTACCGTCGTCGACTGCCGGAACAGCCTTACCCGGACAACCTGCTGGTCAAGGTCGGACGCCGCACCTTGCGCCTGCCCGGGCTTCGACTGACGTTCCTGCAATTGATCATCACCGCCCTGGACGTAGCCGCCGCCGCAACCGTGCTCTATCTGCTGCTGCCGGAAACTCCGCCTTTCGGTGCGTTCCTATTGGTTTACCTGCTGGCTCTGGCCGCCGGCGTGCTCAGCCATGTGCCGGGCGGAGTCGGGGTGTTCGAGGCGATTTTGCTGGCCGCGTTTTCCGACACCCTTGGCGCCGCGCCACTGGCGGCCGCCCTGCTGCTCTATCGCTTGATCTACGTGGTCCTGCCGTTGCTGGTGGCCTGCCTGCTGCTGCTGATCAACGAAGGTCAGCGTCTGTTCCAGACACGCCAGACATTGCGCGCGGCCTCAGGCCTGGCGGCTCCGATACTGGCGGTGCTGGTATTCCTGTCCGGCGTTGTCCTGCTGTTCTCCGGCGCCACCCCGGAAATCGATACCCGCCTGGAGCACATCGGTTTTCTCATCCCCCATCGACTGGTCGATGCTTCGCACTTTGGCGCCAGCCTGGTCGGCGTTCTGTGCCTGTTGCTGGCCCAGGGGCTGCGTCGCCGGCTGTCAGCCGCGTGGATGCTGACCACCATTCTGTTGCTGGTCGGCGCCCTGCTCTCGCTGCTCAAGGGTTTTGACTGGGAAGAAGCCAGCCTGATGGTGCTGACGGCGAGCCTGCTCGGGGTATTCCGCCGCTCGTTCTACCGCCCCAGCCGCCTGACTGAAGTGCCGTTCTCGCCGTTGTACCTGGTCGCCAGCCTGTGCGTGCTCGGCGCGTCGATCTGGCTGCTGCTGTTCGCCTATCAGGACGTTCCCTACAGCCACCAACTCTGGTGGCAGTTCACCCTCGACGCCGACGCCCCTCGCGGCCTGCGCTCGCTGCTCGGTGCCGCGGTGCTGCTGGTGGTGGTGTCACTGACCTGGCTGCTGCGCACTGCGCGCCCGGTCATACACCTGCCGACGCCCGACGAACTGGAACGCGCCAGCAAGATCCTCATGGCATCGGCCCAACCGGATGGCGGCCTGGCCCTGACCGGTGACAAGGCGCTGCTGTTTCACCCCAATGACGAAGCATTCCTGATGTACGCCCGTCGCGGCCGCAGCCTGGTGGCGCTGTATGACCCGATCGGCCCGGGCCAGCAACGGGCGGAAATGATCTGGCAGTTCCGCGACCTGTGCGACATCCACCACGCCCGTCCCGTGTTTTATCAAGTGCGCGCAGAGAACCTGCCGTACTACATGGACATCGGCCTGACGGCGATCAAGCTCGGCGAAGAAGCCAGGGTCGACCTGAAGCGTTTTGATCTCGAAGCCAAGGGCAAAGAGATGAAGGACCTGCGCTACACCTGGAACCGTGGCACCCGTGACGGCCTGTCGCTGGAAATCTTTGAGCCGGGCCACGCACCGATGGATGAGCTCAAGGTGATCTCCGATGCCTGGCTGACCGGCAAGAATGTCCGGGAGAAAGGTTTTTCGCTGGGCCGCTTCAGCGATGACTACCTCAAGTATTTCCGCATCGCGGTGATTCGCTTCGAAGGGCGCCCGGTGGCGTTCGCCAACTTGCTCGAGACCTACGGTCATGACCTGGCCAGCCTCGACCTGATGCGCGCGCACCCGGATGCCCCGAAGCTGACCATGGAGTTCATGATGGTCGGCCTGATTCAACATTATAAAAATCATGGGTACGCGCGTTTCAGCCTGGGCATGGTGCCGTTGTCGGGGTTACAACCCCGTCGCGGCGCGCCATTGACCCAGCGCCTGGGCTCGATGGTATTCCGCCGTGGTGAGCAGCTATACAACTTCCAGGGCTTGCGCCGCTTCAAAGACAAGTTCCAGCCTGATTGGGAACCCCGTTATATGGCCGTGCCCGCCGGACTCGATCCGCTGGTTGCGCTGGCCGACACTGCTGCCCTGATCGCGGGCGGCTTGACCGGATTGGTGAAACGCTGATGATTCAACGCTCCTTGCGGTATGTATTGGGCACACTGGTGATAGTGGCCCTGATTCTCGGTGGCGGGTACTGGTACCTGAAACGCCCGGCACCGGAACCGACCCTCGAATGGCTGACCCCGGCCGATGGTGCGGCGATGACCCGTGTCATCCCCGGCACCACGCCACGCGCCCAGGTACTGGTGGCGGTCAACGAAGACCAGAAACTCAGCGACAAGCAATTGATGACCCTGAGCCGCAGTGGCTCGGCGCAGATTGTCCAGGTGATCCTGCCCAAGGACTGCCTGCTGCAAAGCCGTGCCCTGCAATCAGGTCTGCGAGAACTCAAAGGCCCGGCGACCCTGGTCGGCGGCATCGGCCCGGGCGCCGTGCTGGCCTGGCGCTGGTTGTCCGAGCAAAAGGATGACAAGGCTTACGCTGTCTCGGTCGACCTGGCCCTGGAAAAGGGTGGCTGCACTCACCTGTTGCCGAAAAGCGCCGCCCACGGCCACTGGCTGGCAGCCTGGAACGACAACCCGGACGACACCAGTGCCGGTTTTGTGCGCGACCAGGTCAATGCCGAAACCAGCATCAGCGACTACGACATCAACCTGCCGCAAGTGTTGAACAACGAACTGCGCAAGATCCTCGTCGGTGGCGACAAAGCCGCTGGCGGCCTGCAGATCCCGGTGGTCGAAGTGCCGGCGGGCCAGGCCAGGGACACTGTGACCCTGTTCCTGTCCGGTGACGGCGGCTGGCGCGACCTCGACCGCGACGTGGCGGGCGAGATGGCCAAGATCGGCTACCCGGTGGTCGGCATCGACACCCTGCGCTACTACTGGCAGCACAAGAGCCCGGAGCAAAGCGCGCTGGACCTGGCTGAACTGATGCAACACTACCGGCAGAAATGGGGCACCAAGCGTTTCATCCTGACCGGCTACTCGTTCGGCGCGGATGTTCTGCCGGCGATCTACAACCGCCTGGCCGAGTCGGAGCAGAATCGCGTTGACGCAATCATCCTGCTGGCCTTCGCCCGTACCGGCAGCTTTGAAATCGAAGTCGAAGGCTGGCTCGGTAACGCCGGCAAGGAAGCCGCCACCGGCCCGGAAATGGCCAGGTTGCCAGCCGCCAAAGTGGTGTGCATCTACGGTGAAGAGGAAACCGACGAAAGCGGCTGCACCGACAAGACTGCGGTAGGCGAAGCGATGAAACTGCCCGGCGGTCACCACTTCGACGAGAACTACCCGGCGCTGGCCAAGCGTCTGGTGGACATCATCGAGAAGCGCCAGCCGAAGGAAACAGCTGCTACAGAGTGATCTGACAGCCAGCAAAATAGCCCTCGTTACCTTACGGTAGCGGGGGCTTTTTCATTCTTGCGTGCACCACACATCCCCTGTAGGAGCGAGCCTGCTCGCGATGACGATCTGACATTCAGCTCGGGAGTCGCCTGCTAGATCGCAATCGCGAGCAGGCTCGCTCCCACATGGAAATCCAATGGACTCCAGTAACGGCGACCGCCCACAAAAAAGCCCCCGCTGCCGCAAGGCAACGGGGGCTTTTTGTGGGTCGCTTACATCTCCACCTGAGTACCCAGTTCAATCACCCGGTTCAGCGGCAGATTGAAGAAACGCAAATTGCCATTGGCGTTCTGCAACATGAACGCAAACAGCGCCTCACGCCAACGCGACATGCCTTCGAGCTTGGAGGCGATGACCGTCTCGCGACTGAGGAAGTAAGTGGTGCGCATCGGACTGAAGTTCAGCTCATCGAGATGACACAGCTTCAACGCCTGTGGCACGTCCGGCTCATCGATGAAGCCGAAATGCAGGATCACCCGGAAGAAACCTTCGCCGTAGGCATCGACCTCGAACCGTCGTGATGGCGGCACCCGCGGGATGTCTTCGTAGACCACCGTCAGCAGCACCACTTGCTCGTGCAGTACCTGGTTATGCAACAAGTTGTGCAACAGCGCGTGGGGCACGGCGTCCGGTCGCGCGGTGAGGAACACTGCCGTGCCCTGCACGCGATGCGGCGGTTGCACGGCGATGCTGCTGATGAAGATCGGCAGTGGCAGCCCACCTTCATCGATGCGCTCCACCAGCAATTGCTTGCCGCGCTTCCAGGTGGTCATCAGCACAAACAAGGCGAAACCGGCGATTACCGGGAATGCACCGCCCTGAATGATTTTCGGCACGTTGGCGGCGAAGTACACACCGTCTACCAGCAGGAAACCCAAGAGGATCGGCACCACAAGGACCGGTGGCCACTTCCACAGCAACAGAATCACCGCGGACACCAGAATGCTGGTCATCAGCATGGTCCCGGTCACCGCCACACCGTAGGCCGAGGCCAGGGCACCGGAGGATTCGAAGCCCAGCACCAACAGCACCACGCCAACCATCAGCGCCCAGTTCACCGCGCCGATGTAGATCTGGCCCTGTTCGGCGCTGGAGGTGTGCCGGATGTGCATGCGCGGAATGTAACCGAGCTGGATGGCCTGACGAGTCAGGGAGAACGCACCGGAAATCACCGCTTGCGAGGCAATCACCGTGGCCAGGGTCGACAGGCCGACCAGCGGGATCAATGCCCAGTTCGGTGCCAGCAGGTAGAACGGGTTACGAGCCGCTTCCGGGTCGCCCAGCAGCAAGGCACCCTGACCGAAATAGTTCAGCACCAGCGCCGGCAGCACGAGAATAAACCAGGCACGAGCGATCGGCTTGCGACCGAAGTGACCCATGTCCGCGTAAAGGGCCTCGGCACCGGTCAATGCCAGCACCACAGCGCCGAGAATCGACACGCCCATGCCCGGATGGACCATGAAGAAGCGTACGCCCCACACCGGGTTCATCGCTTGCAGAACTTCCGGATGCTGGCTGATGCCATAGACACCCAATGCACCCAGCACAAGGAACCAGGTGACCATGATCGGCCCGAACAGAATGCCGATGCGCGCGGTCCCGTGACTCTGAATCAGAAACAGCGCGACCAGCACCACCAGTGACAATGGCACCACCCAATGGTCGATGCCTTCGAAGGCCAGCCCCAGGCCTTCAATCGCCGACAGCACGGAAATCGCCGGGGTAATCATGCTGTCGCCATAGAACAACGCCGCGCCGATCAGTCCGCAGACCACCAGCAACATGCGCAATTTGGCGTGCCCCGCCGCCGCCCGCCGGGCCAGTGCGGTCAAGGCCATGATCCCGCCTTCGCCCTGGTTGTCGGCGCGCAGCACAAACATCATGTACTTGATCGACACGACCCAGATCAGCGACCAGAAGATCAGCGCCAGGATCCCCAGCACCCCGTCATGGTTGACCGGCACGCCATAGCCTCCGGAAAACACTTCTTTGAGGGTGTACAACGGACTGGTGCCGATATCGCCATAAACCACCCCGACTGCCGCGACCAGCATGCCGATCGGCTTCACCGCCGAATGCTCGGCACCTGCAGCCTGACTACTTGCCTGACCCATCCACCACTCCTACTTCTCAGACCCGGGCTTCTTTGAAAGAAGCACTATGCTTTGTCGTGCAGCATGCGCTGTTTTACTTCACGTTACAGACGTTTTGTTGACAGTAAAAACCCAGTAAAGCGTAACGGCGCGAAGCATAGCGCAGCACTCGTCGTATTTCCCTGCATAAAGCTGGTCAAGTGAGCGACTCATCGCTAGAATTGCGCACTTTTTGATCAGAGGCGCAGTTCAAGCGCCCGTCCGTCGGTTTTGCCCTGCCCGGCAAGCGGCGTCACAAAACACCGAGGTTAGACATGTCCACCACTCCTGCGCCGGCCAATCCAAAGGTTGGCTTCGTATCCCTGGGTTGCCCCAAAGCACTGGTCGACTCCGAGCGCATCCTTACCCAGCTGCGCATGGAAGGCTATGACGTGGTGTCCACCTACCAGGACGCCGACGTCGTGGTAGTCAACACTTGCGGCTTCATCGATTCGGCCAAGGCCGAGTCCCTGGAAGTGATCGGCGAAGCCATCAAGGAAAACGGCAAGGTCATCGTGACCGGCTGCATGGGCGTCGAAGAAGGCAACATTCGCAACGTACACCCGAGCGTGCTGGCCGTGACCGGTCCGCAGCAGTACGAGCAAGTGGTCAACGCCGTGCACGACGTCGTGCCGCCGCGCCAGGACCACAACCCGCTGATCGACCTGGTGCCGCCGCAAGGCATCAAATTGACCCCGCGCCACTACGCCTACCTGAAGATTTCCGAAGGCTGCAACCACAGCTGCAGCTTCTGCATCATCCCGTCGATGCGCGGCAAGCTGGTCAGCCGTCCGGTGGGCGACGTGCTCGACGAGGCCCAGCGCCTGGTCAAGTCCGGCGTCAAAGAGCTGTTGGTGATCTCCCAGGACACCAGCGCCTATGGTGTCGACGTGAAATACCGCACCGGTTTCTGGAACGGCGCGCCGGTGAAAACCCGCATGACCGAACTCTGCGAAGCCCTGAGCACCCTCGGCGTCTGGGTTCGCCTGCACTACGTTTACCCGTACCCGCACGTCGACGAGCTGATCCCGTTGATGGCCGCCGGCAAGATCCTGCCGTACCTGGACATCCCGTTCCAGCACGCCAGCCCGAAAGTGCTGAAGTCGATGAAACGCCCGGCCTTCGAAGACAAGACCCTGGCGCGGATCAAGAACTGGCGCGAAATCTGCCCGGACCTGATCATCCGTTCGACCTTCATTGTCGGCTTCCCGGGCGAAACCGAAGAAGATTTCCAGTACCTGCTGAACTGGCTGACCGAAGCCCAGCTCGACCGCGTTGGCTGCTTCCAGTACTCGCCGGTAGAAGGCGCACCGGCCAATGACCTGGACCTGGAAGTCGTCCCGGACGACGTCAAGCAGGACCGTTGGGAGCGCTTCATGGCGCACCAGCAGGCCATCAGCTCGGCGCGCCTGCAAATGCGCATCGGCCGTGAGATCGAAGTGCTGGTCGATGAAGTCGACGAGCAAGGCGCAGTGGGCCGCTGCTTCTTCGATGCCCCGGAAATCGACGGCAACGTATTCATCGACAACGGCAGCAACCTCAAGCCGGGCGACAAGGCCTGGTGCAAAGTGACCGACGCCGACGAATACGATCTGTGGGCTGAACAGATCTAAACGCAAAAAATACGCAAAGCCCCGCTCTCTTGACGAGAAGCGGGGCTTTTTTACGGCTATCGTTTGAGGTTGAAAGGATTCCTGTCAACCACTGCAGAAGGAGCAGACGGGCATGCGTCAGCATTCGGTCATCCACACGCCGAAACTCAGCGACTTCGAAGAATTGACCCGGGTCTGGGAGGCCTCGGTGCGTGCCACCCACGACTTTCTGCCAGACAGCTACATCGAACTGCTGAAAAACCTGGTGCTGACCCGCTACCTCGACGCAGTGATGCTGATCTGCACCAAGGATTCGAGCCAGCGCATCACCGGGTTCGCCGGCGTCGCGGCAGGCAAGATCGAAATGCTCTTCATCGACCCTGACCATCGCGGCCAGGGCCTGGGCAAGAAATTGTTGCGCTATGCCCTGGAACACCTGAACGCCGTCGAACTGGACGTCAACGAACAAAACCCGCAAGCCCTCGGCTTTTACTTCAAGCAGGG
Source organism: Pseudomonas sp. KB_15 (assembly GCF_052114525.1). NCBI lineage: Bacteria > Pseudomonadati > Pseudomonadota > Gammaproteobacteria > Pseudomonadales > Pseudomonadaceae > Pseudomonas > Pseudomonas sp. KB_15. The sequence goes on from NZ_JBFREX010000001.1 coordinate 88,139, forward strand.
CTTCGAGGTGATCGGTCGTTCGGAAGTCGATGGCATGGGCCAGCCATATCCGCTGCTGCACATGCGCCTGCGCCAGCCAGAACAACTGACACGCAATGGCTGACACAACAGAACCACTGTGGGAGCAAGCCCGCTCCCACAAAATGCCTCGCGGCGTAAATGGAACCGCGATTAACCGGCGCCAGGCAGGTACAATGCCCACCCCCTTTTTGTTACGGCCCTGACATGACTGACCCGATTCGTCTCTCCAAACGCCTCATCGAACTCGTCGGCTGTTCCCGTCGGGAGGCTGAGCTGTTCATCGAGGGCGGCTGGGTCACCGTCGACGGCGTGGTCATCGACGAGCCGCAATTCAAGGTCGACACCCAGAAAGTCGAGCTTGATCCAGAAGCCAAGGCCACCGCACCGGAACCGGTGACGCTGCTGCTCAATGTGCCCGCCGGCATGGATGCAGACACCGCCATGGCCACCCTCGGCGCCGAGACCCTGAGCGAAGAACACCGTTACGGCAAGCGCCCGTTGCGTGGCCATTTCCTGCGCCTGACCGCCAGCACCGACCTGCAGGCCAACGCCAGCGGCCTGCTGGTGTTCACCCAGGACTGGAAAATCCTGCGCAAACTCACCGCCGACTCCAGCAAGATCGAGCAAGAGTATGTGGTCGAGGTTGAAGGCGAGATGGTGGCTCACGGCCTGAACCGCCTGAACCACGGCCTGACCTACAAGGGCAAGGAGTTGCCGGCGGTCAAGGCCAGCTGGCAGAACGAAAACCGCCTGCGCTTTGCCATGAAGAATCCGCAACCGGGCATCATCGCCCAGCTGTGCCAGGCCGTCGGCCTGAAGGTCGTCGCCATCCGCCGCATCCGCATCGGCGGCGTGTCCATCGGCAAAGTGCCCGTGGGGCAATGGCGCTACTTGTCCGGCAAAGAGAAGTTCTAAGGCTTCCCGCGCCACCACACCTTTCGGCGCTGCTGTTTTCGGCGGCGCCCATAGCTGAATTATCAGGACTGCACACATGATCCATAACGACGTACTGCGCAGCGTGCGCTACATGCTCGACATCAGCGACAAGAAAGTCATCGAGATCATCAAGCTCGGCGGCAAGGACGTGGCCCTGGCAGACCTGGTGACGTACCTCGACAAGAAAGAGGAAGACGAAGAAGGCTTCGTACGCTGCCCGGACGAAGTCATGGCACATTTCCTCGATGGCCTGGTGATCTTCAAGCGCGGCAAGGACGAAAGCCGTCCGCCGCAGCCGATCGAAGTGCCGGTGACCAACAACATCATCCTGAAAAAGCTGCGGGTGGCGTTCGAGCTGAAAGAAGACGACATGCACGCGATCCTCAAGGCCGCCGAGTTCCCGGTGTCCAAGCCTGAGCTGAGCGCACTGTTCCGCAAGTTCGGCCACACCAACTACCGCCCGTGCGGCGACCAGCTGCTGCGCAATTTCCTCAAGGGCCTCACTCTGCGAGTGAGAGCGTAAAGCAGCGACACCCTTTGTAGCAGCTGCCGGGCCCGCGAGGCTGCGTTCGGCTGCGAAGCAGTCGTAAAATCAGTTATTGCGATACGTCAGGCAGGCCGCGTCAGCTGGGCTCACGACTGCTATGCAGCCGAACGCAGCCTCGCGGGCTCGGCAGCTGCTACAGATCGCATTACCGTTTAACTGACCGGCATTAGGCCTAATGGCCCCTCATTCCCTTCGAAAATAGTGGCTCCGCTGACCGCGGCCGACGGCTAGGGTGTAAAGACCTCAGCTCTCAGGATTCGCCATGCACCCGTACTTTTCCCTGCAAGGTCGCACCGCCCTGGTGACCGGCGGCACCCGTGGTATCGGCAAGATGATCGCCAAGGCCTACGTCGAGGCGGGTGCCACCGTGTACGTCTGCGCCCGCGACGCCGAGGCCTGCCAGCAAACCGCTGACGAACTCGGAGCACTTGGACGCTGCCACGCCATGGCAGCCAACCTCGCCACCGAAGAGGGCGTCCTGCAACTGGCCACACGCCTGGGCGAGCAGATCTCCCATCTGGACATTCTGGTGAACAATGCCGGCACCACCTGGGGCGCTCCACTGGAGAGCTACCCGATGAAGGGTTGGGAAAAAGTCATGCAGCTCAACGTGACGTCGGTGTTCAACTGTATCCAGCAATTCCTGCCGCTGCTGCGCAAGGCCGGCTCGGCACAGAATCCGGCGCGGATCATCAACATTGGTTCGGTAGCCGGGATTTCATCCTTCGGTGAACAGGCGTATGCCTACGGGCCGAGCAAGGCTGCGTTGCATCAACTGTCGAGGATTCTGGCGCGCGAACTGGTGAGCCAGCACATCAACGTCAATGTGATCGCCCCGGGGCGTTTTCCGAGCAAGATGACCCGGCACATTGGCAATGATGAACAGGCGCTGGCGCAGGACACGGCGTTGATTCCAATGAAGCGCTGGGGCCGCGAGGAAGAGATGGCGGCGCTGGCGATCAGTTTGGCGAGTACCGCGGGAGCCTATATGACTGGGAATATCATTCCGCTGGATGGTGGGTTCAGTCTCTGAAATCGGCGGTGCGGCCATCGCGAGCAGGCTCGCTCCCACAGGGGTTGCGTGGTAGACACAGAACAGGTGAGCCTGTGGGAGCGGGCTTGCCCGCGATGACGGAATGACAGGCACCGCCTAAGCAATGGTTGATCGGGTTATCATGCCCACCCTCTTCCCGCCTCGACCTCAAACCATGACCTACAGCGTTTCCCCCATCGGCTTCGTGCGCTCCTGCTTCAAGGAAAAGTTCGCCATTCCGCGCCAGCCGCAACTGGCTCCGGCCGCCCGTGGGGTGCTGGAACTGGTGGCACCGTTCGATCAAGGGGACGCGGTACAGGGCCTGGAGCAGGTCAGCCACGTGTGGCTGCTGTTCCTGTTCCACCAGGCCCTGGAGGAAAAGCCTCGCCTGAAGGTCCGCCCTCCTCGCCTCGGCGGCAACAAATCCATGGGCGTGTTCGCCACCCGCGCCACCCACCGCCCCAATGGCATTGGGCAGTCGGTGGTGAAACTGGACAAAGTCGAAGCCGGTCGCTTGTGGATCTCGGGCATCGATCTGCTGGATGGCACGCCGATTCTCGATATCAAACCCTACGTGCCCTACGCCGACATCATCGATACAGCCACCAACAGCATCGCCAGCGCCGCGCCGCTGTTGATTCCGGTGCAGTGGGCGGATGCAGCGCTGCAACAGGCTCACAAGCATGCCCAGCGCCTTGAAGAGCCCTTGGTTGAGCTGATCGAGCAATGCCTGGCACAAGATCCACGCCCGGCCTACCAAACACCGGCACCCGAGCGGGAATACGGTGCGCAGTTCTGGGATCTGGATGTGCGTTGGCATTACCCGACACCGGAGCTGATCCGCGTCCTGGAAGTCATTCCCGCGAAAACCTGAACGCCGAAAATACAAAAAGCCCGCGCTGCCTTCACAGGCAACGCGGGCTTTTTATGAGCGAAGCAAAATCAATGTGGGAGCGAGCTTGCTCGCGATGACAGACTATCAATCAACATCTTCGTTGAAAGTTACATCGCTATCGCGAGCAAGCTCGCTCCCACAGGTTTGATACGGCTTACTTCTCGACGAATGCACGCTCGATCAGGTAATCACCCGGTTCGCGCATGCGCGGCGAAACCTTCAGGCCGAAGCTGTTCAGCACTTCGCTGGTCTCGTCGAGCATGCTCGGGCTGCCGCACAGCATGGCGCGGTCGTCCTGCGGGTTGATCGGTGGCAGACCGATGTCGCTGAACAGCTTGCCGCTGCGCATCAGGTCGGTCAGGCGACCTTCGTTCTCGAACGGCTCGCGGGTCACGGTCGGGTAGTAGATCAATTTGTCACGCAGCGCTTCGCCGAAGAATTCGTTCTGCGGCAAGTGCTCGGTGATGAACTCGCGGTAAGCGACTTCGTTGACGTAACGCACGCCGTGGCACAGGATCACTTTTTCGAAACGCTCGTAGGTTTCCGGATCCTGGATGACGCTCATGAACGGCGCCAGACCGGTACCGGTGCTGAGCAGGTACAAGTGTTTGCCAGGCTTCAAGTCATCCAGCACCAGTGTGCCCGTAGGCTTCTTGCTGATGATGATCTCGTCGCCTTCCTTCAGATGCTGCAACTGCGAAGTCAGCGGACCATCAGGCACCTTGATGCTGAAGAACTCGAGATGCTCTTCCCAGTTCGGGCTGGCAATCGAGTAAGCACGCATAAGCGGGCGGCCGTTGGGCTGTTGCAGGCCGATCATCACGAACTGACCGTTCTCGAAGCGCAGGCCCGGGTCACGGGTGCACTTGAAGCTGAACAGAGTGTCGTTCCAGTGATGAACACTGAGGACACGCTCGTGGTTCATGTTGCTCATGTACGTGGGACTCCTGGAGATTTGTCTGCGCGTGTTCGGCGCCTGCTCTGCAAAAAAGCCAGCTCTGCGCAATTGCATCGCATTCTAAAGGTAGACACAATATCTGTTAAATGGATTATTAAGATAAGGGTTATCGGTTATATCGATATGCGATTTACTCTCCGTCAACTTCAAGTATTCGTCGCCGTCGCCCAGCAGGAAAGCGTGTCCCGTGCTGCGGGCCTGCTCAACCTCTCGCAATCGGCGGCGAGCACCTCGATCACCGAGTTGGAGCGCCAGTGCAGCTGCCAACTGTTCGACCGTGCCGGCAAACGGTTGAGCCTCAACGCCCTCGGTAAACAACTGTTGCCGCAAGCTGTCGCCCTGCTGGATCAGGCCAAGGAAATCGAAGACCTGCTCAACGGCAAGTCCGGTTTCGGTTCACTGGCCGTGGGCGCGACCCTGACCATCGGCAATTACCTGGCCACCCTGCTGATCGGCGGCTTCATGCAGCGCCATCCGGAAAGCCAGGTGAAGCTGCACGTACAGAACACTGCCAATATCGTGCAGCAAGTGGCCCACTATGAAATTGATCTGGGTCTGATCGAAGGCGACTGCAGTCACCCGGACATCGAAGTACAAAGCTGGGTCGAGGACGAATTGGTGGTGTTTTGCGCCCCTCAGCACCCATTGGCCAAGCGCGGCACGGCCACCATGGACGAGTTGAGCCACGAAGCCTGGATCTTGCGCGAGCAGGGCTCCGGCACGCGGTTGACCTTCGATCAAGCCATGCGCCATCACCGCACTTCTTTAAACATCCGGCTAGAGCTTGAGCACACCGAAGCGATCAAACGCGCGGTGGAATCAGGTTTGGGGATTGGCTGCATTTCCAGACTGGCTTTGCGCGACGCATTCCGTCGCGGCAGTCTGGTGCCTGTCGAGACGCCGGATCTGGATCTGGCGCGACAGTTTTATTTCATCTGGCATAAACAGAAATATCAGACATCGGCGATGCGCGAATTCCTCGATCTGTGCCGCGCCTTCACCGCCGGGGTTCAGCGCAGCGACGAGATCGTGCTGCCGACGATCGCTTAGAGCAGAATCACCGCCCACACCAGGGCGATCATGCTCAATGCCACGAACTGGGCGGCACTGCCCATGTCCTTGGCATTCTTGGACAACGGGTGCCGTTCAAGGGAAATGCGGTCGATGGCCGCTTCCACTGCCGAGTTGAGCAACTCGACAATTAGCGCCAACAGGCATACCGCGATCAACAACGCCCGTTCGACCCGGCTGACATTCAGGAAGAACGACAACGGAATCAGGATGACGTTGAGCAATACCAATTGCCGAAAGGCGGCTTCTCCGGTGAAGGCTGCGCGCAGGCCGTCCAGCGAATAACCGGAGGCATTGAGAATTCGTTTCAGGCCGGTCTGGCCTTTGAAAGGTGACATAGAGTGGGCAACTGACAAAAAAGAAGTGGGAAAGCTAGTTCAACCAAAGTCAAAAAAGCGTGAAGTTGCCAGCCTTTAATGACTGGAAATTGACTCAAGTTGTTGCAAGAGCAGCGCGGCCTGGGTCCGGGTCCGCACATTCAGCTTACGGAAAATCGCGGTGACGTGCGCCTTGATAGTCGCCTCGGAAACACTCAATTCGTAGGCGATCTGCTTGTTCAGCAAACCTTCGCAGACCATGGTCAGCACCCGGAATTGCTGCGGCGTCAGACTGGCAAGGCCTTCGCTGGCCGCCTTGGCCTCATCGGAGACGCTGACCGCTTCGAACGCCTGCGGCGGCCAGAACACGTCACCATCGAGGACTGCACGCACGGCTTTCTGGATCACACTCAAGTCGCTGGACTTGGGAATGAAGCCACTGGCGCCGAATTCACGTGACTTGACCATAATGGTCGGTTCTTCCTGGGCCGAGACCATGACCACCGGAATCTGCGGGTACTGACCGCGCAGCAGGACCAGCCCGGAAAAACCATAGGCCCCCGGCATGTTCAGATCCAGCAGTACCAGATCCCAATCGGACTTTTCCGTCAGGCGGACTTCCAGTTCGGCGATGCTCGCCACTTCCACCAGGCGCACATCCGGGCCAAGGCCCAGGGTCAGCGCTTGATGCAAGGCACTACGAAAAAGTGGGTGGTCATCGGCAATCAGGATTTCGTATGTGGCCATTTTTCAAATGATCCTGTTTTTCATGGGGCGCCCGATGCATTCGGACCTCGCCAAAGCAACTCAAGGCACGGCCACGGAGCTGCACTGACAAGGCACGCTCGACGCAAAAACCGCGTTGCAAACTCTGGCCGCACCCTGATCGGCGCCAAGCATGCCCAGCGAAGCCGGGGTGGTCAAGCAGCGTGGCCGGTACACTTTATTGCAGTATGGGCAACAATCAGTCCATCACTGGGCTTGCCGACTGAACATAGGGCATCAACTCGGCGTGCGCCGGGGTCGAAACATTCATGTCCAACTGATGTTTGGCGTCGAGGTAATGCTGGCTGAACACATCGAAATAGGCATCCAGCGCCGATGCTGCGGCTACATCGCCCGCAAGGTCGAGGCACAGCGCGGCAACCTCCGCCGTACACAGATGTTCGCTGCGGGTTGATCGGCGCAATCGGTAACGGGAGAGTTTTTCGGGCAATAAACTGAGGATCGGCAATCGGTCGAAATAGGGGCTCTTGCGAAAGATCTTCCGCGCTTCGGTCCAGGTCGCATCCAACAGAATGAACAAGGGGCGCTTCGTGCCATCGACATCCACGCTGTTTGTCACACGCTCAGGCTCGACGTACTCCCCCGGAAACACCAGGTAAGGCTGCCATTGGGGGTCGGACAACAGCGCCAGCAACGTCGGATCGACCTCGGTACGGGACCAGATGAAGGCATGGTTGTCAGGCACCACATCGGCGATCAGCCAACCGGTGTTGCTTGGCTTGAAGACTTCCTTGTTGGTCATGATCAGGCACACGCCGGAGCGGGTAGCGACCTGCGGACGCCATGCGCACAGGCAGTGACTCTCGATCACCCGGCAGTCACGGCAACGCGGGGCGCGCCAGCCTCGGGCCTGAATCGGCTTGATGCCCTCCTCCTCGCGCTGGTCGCGCAAGCGGGCTACAGCATTCACTGCAAATCGCGTGGAGGCACGACTCATCGCGGGCAACGCCGACAGGAAACGGAAATCGACACGAAAAACACTCGACAGGGTAAAAAGTGCCAGCAGTTTACCAGACCGCCCGGCGCAAGCCTGTACCGTCCAGCCCGCCTCCCCTATAATTCGCCGCCACTGAACGCACAGTCACGTGACGGGTCCAACCCCCATCACTGAACCAGGAGAGTTTCATGCTGCGCCTTATCGTTCCTACCGCGGCCATTTTGCTGGCGTCGTCCTTCAACGCCCAGGCTGCGTCCTTGAAAGACACGGAACTGAACAAAATGCTGCAAAACGTCGCTACCCAGAGCAGCGTCGGCACTCCACGAGCGATCAACGAAGACATACTCGATCAAGGCTACACCGTTGAAGGTAAACAGCTGATCAACCATCTGAGCGTGCAGAGCAGCCACGCCGACAAGATGCGTGCAGACCCGAAAGCGGTCTACTTCCAGTTGGGAGCTTCTGTCTGCAGAAACGAAGGGTTTCGCAAGCTGATGGCCAAGGGCGCGATCATGCGTTACGACTTCACCGAGGTGAAGACCAACCGCCCGGTCGGCTCCGCAAGCTTCCAGGAATCGGATTGCCTGCAACCGGCCAAGAAGAAAAAGTAATCACCGGGAGTTGGCGCGCCGTTGTTCATCTTCGGCGCGCAATTCTGCCAGCAGCGCCTGCAAGTAATGCGAACGACGCTCGCCGCCACGCAAACGCCGGCAGCACTCCTCTTCGAGACTCAAATGATTGGTCTCGGCCGATGACTTCAGCAATCGATACAGATGCGTATCGATCTCCAGAACGACTCTGGCCATGGTTTCCCGCCTCCCTGCACTTCACTCATGTTTGAGCGATAAATCCTTAATCCGCTTGCACCGTGCGCCCTGCCGTTGACGCAAAGTTGTCGTGTGACGCCTGTAACTTAGTAAATCAGAGTGCCGCACATGCGACGTACGTTCAGACGAGCGGTGAAAGCACCTTGCAAATCGTCAATAAGCGGTTGCCAGGAAAAACTTTGTGGCGCAATGATCAAGTCAGCGAAAATTACTGCGAAGGTCTAGATTCAGGGTATCCATGTTCACTTTTTCAGGGCTGGAAAGAGGCTGGCCGTCGCTTGTCGTGTTGTGCGATTGTTTCTTTCATCCAAGGGAAAAACAGAGCCTGTTTGGATGATCCGATACCTTTCGGGTCAAGTAGATCGCCCAGGCATGGGCCTGGGCAGACAGCGACACATGAAGTGTCGTGGCACCGATGTACGTTGTCGGGCCGAGGGTTCTGTGCAGAAGGAGAAGTTGAATGCCTTACCAACCGAATGACCTCCTGAGCCGTCATTTTGAAGAAAGCGGCCATGACCTCATCAACAAGGTCGAAGAACAACTCAAGCTGATTTCACCCAACAGCCCGAACATCCCGATCTACCGCGACATGATCCTGACCGTGCTGCGCATGGCCCAGGAAGACCACAATCGCTGGAATGCCAAAATCACCCTGCAAGCCCTGCGTGAGCTGGAACAGGCTTTCCGCGTACTCGAACAATTCAAGGGGCGACGCAAAGTCACCGTGTTCGGCTCGGCTCGCACCTCCATGGAACATCCGCTCTACAGCATGGCCCGGGAGCTCGGTGCCGCGCTGGCGCGCTCGGACATGATGGTCATTACCGGCGCCGGTGGCGGTATCATGGCCGCCGCCCATGAGGGCGCCGGCCTGACACACAGCCTTGGGTTCAACATCACGCTGCCCTTCGAACAGCATGCCAACCCCACTGTCGATGGCACGACCAATCTGCTGCCCTTCCACTTCTTCTTCACTCGCAAGCTGTTCTTCGTCAAGGAAGCCGATGCCCTGGTGCTGTGCCCGGGTGGCTTCGGTACGCTGGATGAGGCGCTGGAAGTGCTGACGCTGATCCAGACCGGCAAAAGCCCATTGGTGCCCGTGGTGCTGCTCGACACGCCGGGCGGCAAATTCTGGCAAGGCGCACTGGACTTCATTCACCAGCAACTGGAGGAAAACCACTACATCCTGCCCACCGACATGAAGCTGGTGAAACTGGTCTACAACGTCGAAGAAGCGGTAGAGCACATCAACCAGTTCTACAGCAACTTCCACTCCAGTCGCTGGCTCAAGCATCAGTTCCTCATTCGCATGAATCACGCACTCAACGACCAGGCACTCGAATACATGCAGGAAGCTTTCGCCGACCTGTGTCTGAGCGATCACTTCCATCAGCACGCTTACAGCGGTGAAGAGCATGACGAAGCCGAGTTCAGCCATCTGGCGAGGCTGGTCTTCAACTTCAACGCCCGCAACCATGGCCGTCTGCGCGAGCTTGTGGACTACATCAACCTGCCGGAAAACTGGACGCCATCAAAACCCCAGGTACAACAGCGCACGCGGGAGCCGTCAAAGGTTACGTGAGGCATAAAAAAACGGCCCGCTATCGAAATAGCGGGCCGTTTCAGTTCAATCGTCCATCCCTCGACCGCTGAACAGGCGATTGATCATTTCCATGGAGTATCCCCGATACGCCAGGAACCTGCCTTGCTTGGCTCTCTCCCGGGCGTCTACCGGCAATTGCCCGGAGAACTTGCGCCGCCAGGTCTCGACCAGTTGCTCCTGCCAGTCAATACCGCTCTCACGCAGGGCGAGTTCAATATCGGTGCGCTGCAGGCCGCGCTGGCCCAACTCTTCACGAATGCGTAAAGGGCCATAACCGGAACGGGCACGGTAGGAAACGAAACTTTCGAGGTAACGGGTTTCGGACAACAACCCCTCTTCCGTCAACCGGTCGAGTGCTGTTTCGATCATTTCAGGGAGGGCGCCGCGCTGACGCAGTTTACGCGTCAGCTCGACACGACCGTGCTCGCGCCGTGCGAGCAGGTCCATTGCGGTTCGCCGCACCGCGACGAGTGTATCGAGTACGGCGGTCATCGCTTCGATCAGATATCGGCGTCAGCCAGGTCGTCTTCGGTCTCTTTGACCGCAGAAGCTTTGGCGTCTGCTACGGATGCCGGGGACAGGAGCTTGTCACGCAGTTGCTTCTCCAGCTTTGCCGCGACTTCCGGGTTGTCCGCCAGGAACTTGGCCGAGTTGGCCTTGCCCTGACCGATCTTGGTGCCTTCATAGGCATACCAGGCACCGGACTTCTCAACAAAACCGTGCAGAACACCCAGGTCGATCATCTCACCGTTGAGGTAGATGCCCTTGCCGTAAAGAATCTGGAACTCGGCCTGACGGAACGGCGAAGCCACCTTGTTCTTCACAACCTTGACGCGGGTTTCGCTACCGACGACTTCATCACCTTCCTTCACCGCGCCAGTACGACGGATGTCCAGACGAACCGATGCGTAGAACTTCAGTGCGTTACCACCGGTGGTGGTTTCCGGGCTGCCGAACATCACGCCGATTTTCATACGGATCTGGTTGATGAAGATCACCAGGCAGTTGGCGTTCTTGATGTTACCGGTGATTTTACGCAGCGCCTGGGACATCAGACGGGCTTGCAGGCCCACGTGCATGTCACCCATTTCGCCTTCGATTTCAGCCTTTGGCACCAGGGCAGCCACGGAGTCGACGATGATCACGTCAACCGCGTTGGAACGCACCAGCATGTCGGTGATTTCCAGAGCCTGCTCGCCGGTGTCCGGCTGGGAAACCAGCAGGTCGTCGACGTTGACGCCCAGCTTGCCGGCGTACTCAGGGTCGAGGGCGTGTTCGGCGTCGACGAATGCGCAGGTCGCGCCGGCTTTTTGAGCCTGGGCGATCACGGACAGTGTCAGTGTGGTTTTACCGGAAGATTCAGGACCGTAGATTTCAACAATACGACCTTTTGGCAGGCCGCCGATGCCGAGAGCGATATCCAGACCCAGAGAGCCAGTGGAGATGGCCGGGATCGCCTGACGGTCCTGATCGCCCATACGCATTACGGCACCCTTGCCGAATTGACGTTCGATCTGACCCAGGGCCGCAGCCAAGGCTTTCTTCTTGTTGTCGTCCATTAAAGTCCTCACGTAATCAATAAGGCCTGACGGCCAACACCTGTATAAGTAGCCAGTATTATTCCACAGCGTTTCCGGATCGCCTACCCCTGATTTGAGATTTCTGCCGCGGCATACCGCAACAGCCCCTCTAGCGCGGCCTTCACCGTTTGTCGGCGCACCTCGTCACGGTCACCGGCGAAGTGTTGCAACTCGCTGAACACTCGCTCGCCCACGCCCCAGGCCAGCCAAACCGTCCCCACTGGCTTGCTCGGCGAACCACCGTCCGGCCCGGCTACGCCACTGACCGCCACGGAAAAATACGCGCGACTTTTCTCCTGCGCCCCCCTGGCCATCGCTTCGACCACCTCGCGACTGACCGCCCCCACCGTGGTGAACAACTCCACAGGAACATCCAGTTGCAGGTTCTTCTGCAGATTGGAATAGGTGACGTAACCGGCCTCGAACCACGCCGAGCTGCCCGGAATACGGGTGATCGCCTCGGCGATCCCGCCTCCGGTGCAGGACTCGGCCGTGGAAACATGGGCATTGAGAATCTGCAATTGCCTGCCAAGGTCAGCGGCGAGCTGGGTGATTACTTTCACGGTCTTCTCCTGATGGGGCGAGATGGGTTAACCGTACACGAGCAGACCGCACTTGCAAGTTACAGGATCGATCAAAATGTAAAGAACCAGAGGCTCTGGAAAAGGCCTGCCGGGGAATCAATCTTCCACATCAGCGGACGGAACATGATCGATCCCCATGCGCTTGGCCACCCAACGCTCATACAACCCTAAAACGACGTCTGTCCCGGCCATTGCCGCTAAACAACCTCCCGCACAAGCCGCCCAAATGGAAACATTGGCGGCGTGCAGCAGCATGATGACCGAGGCGCCGCAGATCATGCTGGAGCCAGACCGCAAGCTCAGGCGCCGGATAAGGGACCAGCCACGAACGCCCTCCTTATCGGCACGCCACATTTCACCGGTAACGCCACCGAGTATTGGCAGGATGATGACCAGCCAAAGAGGCATGTCCAGCAACGCATATTGCTCAGCGGTCATTTCATGCCTCCTTGAGTGAGCGGTCACGCCACGTTCTTGAATAGACAGGCAGCAAGATTATGCATTTATGCATATTCAGTCAATGCGTTAACGCATACAAAAAGACGGTTCGATGCTTTCGGCACACGAAAAAAAACCCGCTCGGGAAGCGGGTTTAAATGAACACTGGGGTGTCAGCGGGCGTACATACCCCACCAGAAGACATGTCCGAGGATAACAATCGGCTCCTCCTGGATCTCCTGAAAGGTGTAATCTTCGTCCGGATGCTCGTCACGATTGAAACTGCGCAAGCGAATCCCGGACGGCAGGCGATACAGCTGCTTCACCCGCAATTGGCCGTTGTGATTGATTGCATAAAGGTCGCCATCAACGATATCGCCAATGCCACACTTGCCGGCATTGACCCCGACCGTGGCACCGTCGCGCAGTACCGGCAACATGCTGTTGCCCCGCACTGTCACGCATTTGGCCTGGTCGAACTGCACGCCATTGTGGCGCAGGCTTCGCTTGCCGAAGCGCAGGCTAGAGCGCTCGCTTTCTTCGATGACGAATCTTCCCGATCCTGCAGCCAATTCAACCTCGCGAAGAAAGGGAACCGACACCTCGTCGTCATCGACAGGGGTATCGTCGTCCCACAGACTTATATCCTTGAGTTCCGAATGCACGGGAGCGCGCCCGGCATTGGCGGCAGAAGCGACGTCCGCGCGGCCACGCAACTGGTCGGTGCTCACGGAGAAATACTCGGCGATCTTCGAAATATGTTTATCCGAAGGATCGACGATCTTACCGCTGAGAATGCGCGAGAGCGTGGATTGAGGCACGCCGGTTCGACGGTGAAGCTCCGTGGGGGAGATCCCGTGCTGATCGAGCAATGCTCTTAATACGGTAGATACGTTGCGTTTATGCATAGCCAGCATAGTGCTTGCTCTTTTCGAAGAAGACAATGCCGATTTGCATAAACGGTGCATAACATGATTTTTGCATCGTAAAAGGTGTCACCCGGCCGTGGTGCCTGCGTCGGGTAGACCGCCCATGGTAACCTTGCGCCCATCGCGGAAAAGCCCGGCCGTTGCCCCGCTTTTGCCCCACCTCTTTCAACGAGCTTCCTGACAATCCGATGAATAAAGCCGTCTCCGACCTGTCCTCCCACACCCCGATGATGCAGCAGTACTGGCGCCTGAAAAACCAGCACCCGGACCAGCTGATGTTCTACCGCATGGGCGACTTCTACGAGATCTTCTATGAAGACGCAAAGAAGGCCGCCAAGTTGCTGGACATCACCCTGACCGCCCGCGGGCAGTCGGCTGGCCAGGCGATTCCGATGTGCGGGATTCCTTACCATGCCGCCGAGGGTTACCTGGCAAAGCTGGTGAAGCTGGGCGAATCGGTGGTGATCTGCGAGCAGGTTGGCGATCCGGCTACCAGTAAAGGGCCTGTGGAGCGTCAGGTCGTGCGCATCATCACGCCGGGAACGGTGAGTGACGAAGCGCTGCTCGATGAACGCAGGGACAACCTGATCGCCGCTGTTCTGGGTGATGAGCGCCTGTTCGGCCTGGCGGTGCTGGACATCACCAGTGGCAACTTCAGTGTGCTGGAAATCAAGGGTTGGGAAAACCTGCTGGCGGAACTGGAGCGGGTCAACCCGGTGGAACTGCTGATCCCGGATGACTGGCCCAAGGATTTGCCGGCGGAAAAACGCCGCGGTGTGCGTCGCCGTGCACCGTGGGATTTCGAACGCGATTCGGCGCTCAAAAGCCTGTGCCAGCAATTCTCGACCCAGGACCTCAAAGGCTTTGGCTGTGAGAATCTGACCCTGGCCATCGGCGCAGCGGGTTGCCTGCTGGCCTACGCCAAGGAAACCCAGCGCACCGCCCTGCCCCATTTGCGCAGCTTGCGCCATGAACGCCTGGACGACACTGTAGTGCTCGATGGCGCCAGCCGTCGCAACCTGGAGCTCGACACCAACCTGGCCGGCGGCCGCGACAACACCCTGCAATCGGTGGTGGACCGTTGCCAGACCGCCATGGGCAGCCGCCTGCTGACCCGCTGGCTGAATCGCCCGTTGCGCGATTTGACGGTGCTGTTGGCGCGTCAGACCTCGATCACTTGCCTGCTCGACGGCTATCGCTTCGAAAGACTGCAACCGCAGCTCAAGGAAATCGGCGACATCGAGCGGATTCTTGCGCGGATCGGCCTGCGCAATGCCCGCCCACGCGACCTCGCCCGCTTGCGTGATGCCCTCGGCGCACTGCCGCAACTGCAAGTGGCAATGACCGAGCTCGAAGCTCCGCACCTCCAGCAACTCGCCACCATCACCAGCACCTACCCGGAACTGGCGGCACTTCTGGAAAAAGCCATCATCGACAACCCGCCTGCGGTCATTCGTGACGGCGGCGTGCTGAAAACCGGTTACGACAGCGAACTCGACGAACTGCAGTCGCTCAGCGAAAACGCCGGACAATTCCTGATCGACCTCGAGGCACGGGAAAAGGCCCGCACCGGCCTGTCTCACCTGAAGGTCGGCTACAACCGCATCCACGGTTACTTCATCGAGCTGCCAAGCAAGCAGGCGGAGTCAGCACCGGCCGACTATGTTCGCCGTCAGACGCTCAAAGGCGCCGAGCGTTTCATTACGCCGGAACTCAAGGCCTTCGAAGACAAGGCATTGTCAGCCAAGAGCCGCGCCCTGGCCCGCGAGAAGATGCTGTACGAAGCACTGCTCGAAGACCTGATCGCCCAGCTGCCACCCTTGCAGGACACAGCCGGCGCCCTGGCCGAGCTGGACGTCTTGAGCAACCTGGCCGAACGTGCGCTGAACCTCGACCTGAACTGCCCACGCTTCGTCAGCGAACCGTGCATGCGCATCAGCCAGGGTCGTCACCCGGTGGTCGAACAAGTGCTGACCACGCCGTTCGTGGCCAACGACCTGAGCCTGGACGACAACACCCGCATGCTGGTGATCACCGGTCCCAACATGGGCGGTAAATCCACCTACATGCGTCAGACCGCCTTGATCGTGCTCCTGGCGCACATCGGCAGCTTCGTACCGGCAGCCAGTTGCGAACTGTCGCTGGTCGACCGCATCTTCACCCGGATCGGCTCCAGCGATGACCTGGCCGGCGGGCGTTCGACCTTCATGGTGGAAATGAGCGAAACCGCGAACATCCTGCACAACGCCACAGAGCGCAGCCTGGTGCTGATGGACGAAGTCGGGCGCGGCACCAGCACCTTCGACGGTCTGTCCCTGGCATGGGCGGCGGCCGAGCGCCTGGCGCATCTGCGCGCCTACACACTGTTCGCCACCCATTACTTTGAACTGACCGTCCTGCCGGAAGCCCAGCCGCTGGTGGCCAACGTGCACCTCAATGCCACCGAGCACAATGAACGCATCGTGTTCCTGCACCACGTGCTGCCTGGGCCGGCCAGCCAGAGTTATGGCCTGGCCGTTGCGCAGCTGGCGGGCGTGCCGAGCGAAGTCATCACGCGTGCTCGCGAGCATTTGAGCCGCCTGGAGGACACTGCCCTGCCCCATGAGACGCCTGCACCGGCCAAAGGTAAACCGGCCGCGCCGCTGCAAAGCGACCTGTTTGCCAGCCTGCCGCATCCGGTGCTGGATGAACTGGCCAAGCTCGATCTGGACGACATGACGCCGCGCCGTGCTCTCGAAATGCTCTATACACTAAAGACACGGATCTAACGCAGCGGCTTGCAAGCTGTTAGAATCTCGCGCGGTTTGGGATGCTGCTGGCTAATAGCCTGGCCAGCAGACTATCGCTCCCGAACCTGGCGACCCCTACGAGAAGGGGCGCAGCAAGCCGCGCCTGAGGAGAAAATTAGAAATGACCTTCGTCGTCACCGACAACTGCATCAAGTGCAAGTACACCGACTGCGTAGAAGTCTGTCCGGTGGACTGCTTTTACGAAGGCCCGAATTTCCTGGTGATCCACCCGGATGAGTGCATCGATTGCGCGCTGTGCGAACCTGAATGCCCTGCTGTGGCAATCTTCTCCGAAGATGAGGTTCCGGCCGGCATGGAGAACTTCATCGAGCTGAACGCAGAGCTGGCCGATATCTGGCCAAACATCACCGAACGTAAAGACCCTTTGCCCGATTCCGCAGAATGGGACGGCAAGACAGGCAAGATCGAACACCTCGAACGCTGATTACCCCCGCGTTCCCTAAAAAGGCCCCACAAGGGCCTTTTTGCTTTTCTGCAGGCAAAAAAAGGGGCGGTTTGACCCGCCCACATTTTTTCCCTATTCCCTGTGTTCCTTTTCATCGTCCTGATGAATCGCGTCCTGCGATATCCATATCCCTCATCCTTGAAGGACGTGCCTGTCCGTCGACACAACCTGAATATTAGAGTTTTCCCCTCCGGGATCAATCGCCCCTTGGCGCGAATTCCAACTGTCACACGCCATTAATAATAAAAATAGTTATATAAATCAAAAAGATAAAGCCACGAAGCGCTTAGCATGGACGACTGCCAGGGTGTAAAAATAACGAACACTTACGCAAGAGTAAGCCCAGGCTTACAGTACGGAACCAAAATTCCGAGGGGACTCGGCTTCCTGGCCAGGCATTAAAAAACCCCGAGCCAGTCGGGGTTTTTTATGCCATCGCAGTGAGTGCCTTACTGGAACAGCGACTCGCTCGACAGACCATTTTTTTCCAGGATCTCGCGCAACCGCTTCAAGCCTTCCACCTGAATCTGTCTGACCCGCTCCCGGGTCAGGCCGATTTCCAGGCCTACGTCTTCAAGGGTGCTGCTTTCATGACCGCGCAGGCCGAAGCGGCGTACTACCACCTCGCGTTGCTTGTCGGTCAGTTCCGAGAGCCATTGATCGATGCTCTGGGACAGGTCGTCGTCCTGCAACAGTTCGCATGGATCGGTTGGACGGTCGTCAGTCAGGGTATCAAGCAGGGTTTTATCCGAGTCCGGACCCAGCGAGACGTCGACCGAAGAAACCCGCTCGTTAAGGCCGAGCATACGCTTGACCTCTCCTACCGGCTTTTCCAGCAGGTTGGCGATTTCTTCGGGTGAGGGTTCATGGTCGAGTTTTTGCGTCAGCTCCCGCGCAGCCCGCAGGTACACATTCAGCTCTTTGACCACATGGATCGGCAACCGGATGGTCCGGGTCTGATTCATGATTGCGCGTTCGATGGTCTGGCGAATCCACCAGGTCGCGTAGGTCGAGAAGCGGAAACCGCGTTCCGGATCGAACTTCTCCACCGCCCGGATCAAGCCGAGGTTGCCCTCTTCGATCAGGTCCAGCAACGACAGCCCACGATTGACGTAGCGTCGGGCGATTTTCACTACCAGCCGCAGGTTGCTTTCAATCATGCGCTTGCGCCCGGCCGGATCGCCACTTTGCGACAGGCGCGCAAAATGAACTTCTTCTTCGGGTGACAGCAGGGGGGAGAAACCAATTTCATTGAGATACAGCTGCGTGGCATCAAGTGCCCGCGTGTAGTCAATGTACTTGTGTTGTTTCAACGATGTGGAGTGTTTGGATTTGGCACGAACGGAAGGTGGAGCCGCCCCTTCATCATTCGACATCGAATCCATATCGATGCTGCTCTCCATCAGGAGAACCTCATCGTCGATGTCAAACTCCGGCACTTCTTTACTGAGAGCCATTGTTATAGTCCTTTGGTGAGTTCGACCTCAAGCCCAAGCGGCGCCTTGATCCCTGGCAACGCTGGAGCCTGTCCCCTCTACGCAACGGAACAGGCTGGTAAGCGATCAACGACGTGGCAGGAATTGCAGCGGATCTACAGGTTTACCTTGGCGGCGAATCTCAAAATGCAGTTTCACCCGGTCTGTACCCGTTGACCCCATTTCGGCAATTGTCTGTCCGACCTTGACCTGCTGCCCCTCCCGAACCAACAGCCTGCGGTTATGTCCGTAGGCACTGACGTAGGTTTCACTGTGCTTGATGATCACTAATTCGCCGTAGCCCCTTAAGCCACTCCCGGCGTACACCACCGTCCCATCAGACGCAGCTAAAACAGGCTGTCCCAAATCTCCGGCGATATCAATTCCTTTATTCAAACTACCGTTTGAAGAGAATTTCCCGATCAGAATGCCATCAGATGGCCATCCCCAGCCGGTCGGGGCTGGCCCGGGAGGGGGCAACGGAGCGGGTGCAGGCTTGTTCGCGACGGACGGTACAACCGTCGTTGTGCTGGTGGTCGTACCGTTTGCCGAACGACGGATGACCGTGGTTTTACTCGAAGACGAAGGCGTTGAACTGGACGAACTGACCACCGCCGTCGACGTTGAATCGCTACGACCATCAAAGCGAATCGTCTGACCCGGATGGATGGTGTAAGGCGCAGCAATGTTGTTACGTGCCGCCAGGGCCTTGTAGTCCCAACCGTAACGGAAGGCGATGGAGAACAAGGTGTCCTTGGGACGAACGACGTATTGTCCCGTGGTCACGGCCGGACGCTGGGCCGCGGCATTGTTGCGGTCCACGACACGTACATCGCTGGATTTGTTGCTGGAACAACCGACCAGCAAGGTGCTCAAGACAAGGCCAGTCACCAGGCGCTGAAAGCTCGTTTTACCCATACGCTGCGCTATGACTGTGAGACTCACCCGCCGCTCCCTTTGTGGTGGCTGAAAATGTGAAATACCGGAGTCCGGCATGAACTGTCGCAAGTATAACGGGCCGTGCACGCTTTACCTTTAATGCGGCGAATCGGTGTCGCGCACACGTTTGCTGTCTGACGATGAATCCCGTTCAAACGAACGATGCCGCTGTAAGACAAAGGCAATCGAAGAGAATTCAGCGCGCCGAAACAAATGCTCAGGCCAGTGGCCCGTTGAGCAATGGCACGAAGCGCACAGCCCCCAGGACATGCCTGGAAAAACCTTGTTCCTCGCGGATGATCAGCATCAATTGCTGGACTTCGCCGGACCCGACCGGGATCACCATTCGCCCTCCCGGTGCCAACTGATCAAGCAATGCCTGGGGCACATCCGTCGCCACTGCAGTGACGATAATCCCGTTGTACGGCGCCAGTGCCGGCCAGCCTTCCCAGCCATCGCCCCAGCGGAACACCACGTTGCGCAGGTTCAGTTCGACCAGACGTTCCTTTGCCCGATCCTGCAGAACCTTGATGCGCTCGACCGAGAACACACGCTCGACCAGTTGCGACAACACCGCCGTCTGATAACCCGACCCGGTGCCGATCTCCAGCACCTTGTCGAGGGGACCGGCCTCCAGCAGCAGCTCGCTCATGCGCGCCACCATATAAGGCTGGGAGATGGTCTGGTTATTACCAATCGGCAGCGCGGTGTCTTCATAGGCACGGTGCGCCAGCGCTTCGTCGACGAACAGGTGGCGCGGGGTCCGGCGAATGACCTCCAGCACCCTGGCGTTGGAAATGCCTTCCTCGTACAGGCGCTGGATGAGCCGCTCCCGGGTTCGCTGGGAGGTCATGCCGATGCCGCGACGCAGCATATCGTCTTGTTCGCGAGTCATTAGCGCAGCCCCTCCAGCCAGCCGTCCAGACTTCTGAAGGCATCATTGAACGTGCGATCGAGTTGCAACGGCGTGATCGAAACATACCCCTGCATCACCGCATGGAAATCGGTACCCGGGCCACCATCTTCGGCATCCCCGGCCGCCGCGATCCAGTAACCGGACTTGCCCCGCGGATCCACCACTTTCATCGGTGCCGCGGCACGGGCGCGATGGCCCAGGCGAGTCAACTGGATACCGCGGATACGGTCCAGCGGCAAATTGGGAATGTTCACGTTCAGTACCGTACGCGGTGGCAGATCCAGGTCAGCGTGGGCTTCGACCAGTTTGCGCGCGAAATAGGCAGCTGTGGGAAGGTTCTCTACCTGGCGTGAGACCAGCGAAAAGGCAAACGAGGGGTGTTTCAGGAAACGCCCCTCAAGGGCCGCCGCCACCGTACCGGAATACAGGACATCGTCCCCCAGGTTCGCGCCCAGGTTGATCCCGGAAACCACCATGTCCGCTTCGCGCTCCAGCAGTCCATTGAGGCCCAGGTGCACGCAATCGGTGGGCGTGCCATTGAGGCTGATAAAGCCGTTGGCCAGGGTTTGCGGGTGCAACGGACGGTCGAGCGTCAGCGAACTGCTGGCGCCGCTTTTGTCCTGGTCCGGGGCGATAACCACGCATTCGGTGTAATCCGCCAGCGCAGCATAAAGCGCGGCGAGACCGGGTGCGGTTACCCCATCGTCGTTAGAAATCAGAATACGCATGGGCTGTCCGTCTGCCCCACCGGCACCAGATCGACAAGCTCACGCACCAATACGGTGGCGAAGCATCCGGCCGGCAGGACGAATTCCAGTTGCAGAATGTCAGGCTCGGGATAATGCCACGTCAACCCGCCAATGGGCAGCCGCAGGATGCGACGTTCGTGGCTCATACCGGCGTTGATCAACCAATCACGCAAATCCGCTTCGCGTGCGGCGATGGCCTGCTCCAGTTCATGGACAACGCCCGTGGCCGGCGAGTCACCTTCGCCCCACTGCGGACCGGTCGGGTGCAGATCGAGAATCGCCAGGCGCGGGTCGCTGCACTCAGCCTCACCGGCCGGGAAAAAGCTGCGACTGTCGGTGAACGCCAGCAGATCACCCACCTGGGCACGCTGCCAGGTGCCATCGGCGACACGGGCGGCCAGCACCTGATTGAACAGAAAACTGCGCGCCGTGGAGAGCAGTCGCGAGCGCACGTTGCGCTGCTCTGGCAAGGCCTTGCGCGCGGCCCAGGCGCGAGCATCGACCAGGTTACCGCCGTCATGGCCGAAACGCTGAGCGCCGAAATAATTGGGGATGCCTTGCTTGGCGATCAGCTGCAGACGCTCTTCAAGCGCAGACTTGTCGCCGGCGAACTGAGTCAGGCGCAACGTAAAACCATTGGCCGAGTGCGCACCGCGTTGCAGTTTGCGCTTGTGGCGGGCGGTCTTGAGGATCTTCAGCGTATCGTTTTCCGCGGCTGACAGATCAGGGTCGGCCTTGCCCGGCAATTGCACGCTGAACCACTGGCGAGTCAACGCCTGACGGTCCTTGAGCCCGGCATAACTGACAGTGCGCAATGGCACGCCCGCAGCCTTGGCAATCCGCCTCGCAGCTTCTTCAGTATTCAGGCCGCGCTTTTCCACCCAGATCCACAGGTGTTCGCCTTCGCCACTCAGTGGGATGTCGAGCACTTCATCAACCTGGAAATCTTCCGCGATCGCTTTCAGGACCGCCGTGCCGAGGGTCTCACCGTAAGCCCGCGGGCCGAGCAATTGCAGTTCGTTCATGCGCGCAGCAACAAGGCAACGGAGTGCACGGCAATGCCTTCTTCGCGACCGACAAAGCCGAGCTTTTCGGTGGTGGTAGCTTTCACGTTCACTTGATCCAACTCTACTTGAAGATCCGCGGCAA
The DNA here is from genome assembly GCF_052114525.1 of Pseudomonas sp. KB_15. Taxonomy (NCBI): domain Bacteria; kingdom Pseudomonadati; phylum Pseudomonadota; class Gammaproteobacteria; order Pseudomonadales; family Pseudomonadaceae; genus Pseudomonas; species Pseudomonas sp. KB_15. Next base: position 110,081 of record NZ_JBFREX010000001.1, read on the forward strand.
TCAGCGCGCGCATCGATTCGACATGCGGGGCCATTTTCGGCGCCTGAGCGACGATGGTGTTATCGACGTTGCCGACTTTCCAGCCTTTGGCGTGGACCAGTGCGACGACGTGACGCAACAGCGCGCGGCTGTCGGCGCCCTTGAATTGCGGGTCGGTATCCGGGAAATGCTTGCCGATGTCGCCCAGCGCCGCGGCGCCGAGCAAGGCATCGCTCAAGGCGTGCAAGAGGACGTCACCGTCAGAGTGAGCGAGCAATCCGAAGCTGTGTGCAATGCGCACACCGCCCAGAGTGATGAAATCGCCTTCAGCGAAACGGTGCACATCATAGCCGTGGCCAATACGCATAAAAAAACGCCCCGATTTTTGTCAGGGCGTGATTCTACCTGCATTAGCCAACCAGAGCATGCGCGTGATGCCGCAAGTGCTCATCGATGAAACTGGCGATGAAGAAATAGCTGTGGTCATAGCCGGGCTGCAGGCGCAACTTCAGCGGGTGACCGGCCAGTTTGGCCGCCTGCTGCAAGGCTTCCGGCTTGAGCTGGTTGGCGAGGAAATCGTCGCGATCGCCCTGGTCGACCAACAGCGGCAGCTTTTCATCAGCCTCGGCAATCAACGCACAGGCATCCCATTCGCGCCATTTCGAACGGTCTTCTCCCAGATAGCGGGAAAAGGCTTTCTGCCCCCACGGGCAATCCATCGGATTGTTGATTGGCGAGAACGCCGATACCGACCGATAACGCCCCGGATTGCGCAAAGCGCAGACCAGCGCGCCGTGGCCACCCATGGAATGGCCGCTGATGCCGCGTCTGTCCGAGGCCGGGAAATGGGCTTCGACCAATGCCGGCAATTCCTGCACGACATAGTCATGCATCCGATAGTGGCGCGACCACGGCTCCTGGGTGGCATTCAGGTAAAACCCGGCGCCGAGGCCGAAGTCCCAGGCGCCATCCGGATCGCCAGGCACATCAGGACCGCGAGGGCTGGTGTCCGGCGCGACGATGATCAGCCCCAACTCGGCGGCCATGCGCATGGCACCGGCCTTTTGCATGAAGTTCTCGTCGGTGCAGGTCAGGCCGGACAACCAGTACAACACCGGCAGCTTGCCGCCCTGCTCCGCCTGCGGCGGCAGGTACACGGCGAACACCATGTCGCAGCCGAGCACTTCCGAGCGATGGCGATAACGCTTGTGCCAGCCGCCAAAACTTTTCTGGCAAGAGATGTTTTCCAGGCTCATGTCCGACCTCAGAAATGAATGACGGAACGGATGCTTTTTCCTTCATGCATCAGGTCAAACGCCTTGTTGATATCTTCCAGGCCCATGGTGTGGGTGATGAAGGTATCCAAAGGGATTTCGCCGGTCTCGGCCATTTCCACATAGCTCGGCAATTCGGTACGGCCACGCACGCCGCCGAACGCCGAACCACGCCAGACTCGGCCGGTGACCAACTGGAACGGACGGGTCGCGATCTCCTGGCCGGCACCGGCAACACCGATGATGACCGACTCGCCCCACCCCTTGTGGCAGCACTCCAGCGCCGCACGCATCAGTTGCACGTTGCCGATGCACTCGAAGGAAAAATCGACGCCGCCATCGGTCATGTCGACGATGACTTCCTGGATCGGGCGATCGAAGTCTTTCGGGTTCACGCAGTCGGTTGCACCCAGCTGTTTGGCGATCTCGAATTTCGCCGGGTTGATGTCGATGGCGATGATCCGCGCAGCCTTGGCTTTCACTGCGCCGATGACAGCGGACAAACCAATGCCGCCGAGGCCGAAAATGGCCACGGTATCACCCGGCTTCACCTTGGCTGTATTGAGCACCGCGCCGATGCCGGTGGTGACACCACAGCCCAGCAGGCAGACTTTTTCCAGTGGCGCTTGCTTGTCGATTTTCGCCACGGAGATTTCCGGAAGCACGGTGTACTCGGAAAACGTGGAAGTGCCCATGTAGTGGAAAATCGGCTGACCCTTGTAGGAAAAACGAGTCGTGCCGTCCGGCATCAGACCTTTGCCCTGGGTCGCGCGAATCGCCTGGCAGAGGTTGGTTTTACCAGACAGGCAGAATTTGCACTGACGGCATTCCGGGGTGTACAGCGGGATCACATGGTCGCCGACCGCGACAGAGGTCACGCCCTCGCCTACCGCTTCAACAATCGCCCCACCTTCGTGACCGAGGATCGACGGGAAGATGCCTTCCGGATCAGCGCCGGACAAGGTGTAGGCATCGGTATGGCAGACACCGGAGGCCACCACGCGCAGCAACACTTCGCCGGCCTTGGGCATGGCGACATCGACTTCAACGATCTCCAGAGGTTTCTTGGCCTCGAAGGCAACGGCGGCGCGCGACTTGATCATGGGATTCTCCAGTGAATAAAAACGAGTAAGTGAGTGTAATACACGGCCACAAGATGAATAATCGAGACAAATGCAAAATATTATTGCCACACAGGGATAATCCCCAATGTCCGAAAACCGCTGGGAAGGCATAGACGAATTCGTCGCCGTCGCCGAATACAGCCAGTTCACCGCGGCTGCGGAACGCCTGGGCGTTTCCTCCTCCCACGTCAGCCGACAAATCGTCCGCCTTGAAGAGCGCCTGCAAACCCGTTTGCTCTACCGCAGTACCCGCCGGGTCACGCTGACCGAAGCCGGACAAACCTTCCTGCAACATTGTCAGCGCTTGCAGGATGGGCGGGAAGAAGCATTGCGAGCGGTCGGCGACTTGACCAGCGAACCCAAGGGCATGCTGCGCATGACCTGTGCCGTGGCTTATGGCGAACGCTTCATCGTGCCGCTGGTGACACGTTTCATGGGGCTGTATCCGCAACTACGCATCGATATCGAACTGACCAACCGGCAACTCGACCTGGTGCACGATGGCCTCGATCTGGCAATCCGCCTCGGGCGTTTGCAGGATTCACGATTGGTAGCTACCCGCCTTGCGCCACGACGGATGTTTCTCTGCGCCTCGCCGTCCTACCTTGAACGTTATGGTCGACCGCACAGCCTGTCGGAACTCAGCCGTCACAACTGCCTCATCGGCAGCTCGGACCTCTGGCAACTGGAGCAGAACGGGCGGGAATTTTCGCAACGGGTGCAGGGAAACTGGCGTTGCAACAGTGGGCAAGCGGTACTGGACGCCGCGCTACAAGGCGTAGGACTGTGTCAGCTACCGGACTATTACGTGCTGGAACATTTGAAGAGCGGCGCGTTGATTTCGTTGCTGGAAGCGCATCAACCGCCGAATACCGCCGTTTGGGCGTTGTACCCGCAGCAGCGGCATTTGTCGCCAAAAGTGAGAAAACTGGTGGACTACCTGAAGGAAGGGTTGGCCGAACGGCCGGAATATCGAAGCTAGGCGTTTGCCGGCGTGTCAGAACGATATCGGTCATCTGTACTACCGCTATCGTCGGAACGCCGCCCGGAACAAGCTCGCTCCCACAGGGTTTACTGGCGTTCACAAGATTTGTGCTCGACCCCGCTCGCTGTGGGAGCGAGCTTGCTCGCGATTGGAGGCGACGCAGAAACAAAGTCAATCAGCGGCGATTGGCCCAACGCTGACGCAACCACTCAAGGTCTTCAGGACGCGTAACCTTGAGGTTGTCGGACCGCCCTTCGATCAGGCGTGGTGCCGAGCCGGCCCACTCCATCGCCGAAGCTTCATCAGTAACAACGGCATCGGCCACCAGACTGTCCGCCAGTGCGCGATGCAATGCACCAAGGCGGAACATCTGCGGCGTGTAGGCTTGCCAGATCACACTGCGATCCACGGTTTCGACCACACGACCGTGCTTGTCGACTCGCTTGAGCGTGTCCCGCGCCGGCACCGCGAGCAGTCCGCCTACAGGATCGTCAGCCAGCTCAGCCAGCAGCTTGTCCAGATCGTCGCGACTGAGGTTTGGCCGTGCGGCATCGTGAACCAGTACCCAATCCTCATCATCAGCGCCCTGTGCGTGCAAATGCAGCAGCGCATTGAGCACCGACCCGGAGCGCTCGGCGCCGCCCTCGACCCGGACAATACGCGGATCAGCAGCACACGCCAGGTTCGGCCAATAAGGATCATCAACAGCAAGACTGACCACCAGGCCTTTCAGGCAAGGATGATCAAGGAAACAGCCGAGGCTGTGTTCGAGAATAGTGCGCCCGCCCAGTTGCAAGTATTGCTTGGGACGGTCCGCGGCCATACGGGCACCGACGCCCGCGGCAGGAATCACGGCCCAGAAGGCCGGTAACGTCTGGTTCATTGCGCCAACTGGTAAAGGGTTTCACCGTCCTTGACCATGCCCAGCTCATGGCGAGCCCGTTCTTCAACGGTCTCCATGCCCTTTTTCAACTCACTGACTTCGGCGTCCATTACCCGGTTGCGCTCCAGCAATGCCTGGTTCTCAGCTTGCTGATCCGCAATCTGCTGCGTCAACTCGGCCACTTGCGCCAGACTGCCATTTCCCACCCACAGGCGGTACTGCAGGCCAGCCAGCAACAAAAGCAGAATGAGGAACAACCAATTGGGACTGCGCATCGAATATCAGGTATCCAGTGAAAAAAGACAGCCATGCCAAACGTGAAGCTTCTGATAGCACGAAGCCTGGAAGAACCAGGCTTGTGCTTATAAGGCATCAGATTAGTGGCAAAAACGTCGCTGTAGCGATTTTTCCGACACAATCCGGTGTCTTTTTACCATTCGGTGCCTTGCCTTACCAATACGATCCTTTTTGACGAGTGGCTGTTGTCGTCAGACAAGGCGCCGCGACGAGTCATAGCTGGCTATGGCGAGGAGCGGCAACACAGTATGACGGCAACAGACACCGTCAAAAATGAGCAGTATTGGTGAGGCAGGGCACCTATTAACCGCGGAACTCGCTGCGACCGTTGTACTTGGCTTTGCCGTTCAACTGCTCTTCGATACGCAGCAGTTGGTTGTACTTGGAAACACGGTCGGAACGGCACAGGGAGCCGGTCTTGATCTGGCCAGCCGAGGTGCCCACGGCCAGGTCGGCAATGGTCGAATCTTCGGTTTCGCCGGAGCGGTGCGAGATCACGGCGGTGTAACCGGCAGCCTTGGCCATCTGGATGGCTTCCAGGGTTTCGGTCAGGGTGCCGATCTGGTTGAACTTGATCAGGATCGAGTTGGCGATCTTTTTGTCGATGCCTTCTTTCAGGATCTTGGTGTTGGTTACGAACAGGTCGTCGCCTACCAGTTGGGTCTTCTCGCCGATCTTGTCGGTGAGGATTTTCCAGCCAGCCCAGTCGGACTCGTCCAGGCCATCTTCGATGGAGATGATCGGGTAACGCTCGGTCAGGCCTTTGAGGTAGTCAGCGAAACCTTCGGCGGTGAACACCTGGCCTTCACCGGACAGGTTGTATTTGCCGTCTTCGTAGAATTCGCTGGCAGCGCAGTCCAGAGCCAGGGTCACGTCAGTGCCCAGCTTGTAACCAGCGTTGGCCACGGCTTCGGAGATCACTTTCAAAGCGTCTTCGTTGGAAGCCAGGTTCGGAGCGAAACCACCTTCGTCACCGACGGCAGTGCTCAGGCCACGGGCCTTCAGCACGGCTTTGAGGTGGTGGAAAATCTCGGTGCCCATGCGCAGACCTTCCGAGAAAGACTTGGCGCCAACTGGCTGAACCATGAATTCCTGGATGTCGACGTTGTTATCGGCGTGCTCGCCGCCGTTGATGATGTTCATCATCGGAACCGGCATCGAGTAGACACCCGGGGTGCCGTTCAGGTTGGCGATGTGAGCGTACAGCGGCAGGTCCTGGTCCTGTGCTGCGGCCTTGGCTGCAGCCAGGGAAACGGCGAGGATCGCGTTGGCGCCCAGGGAACCTTTGTTTTCAGTACCGTCGAGCTTGATCATTGCCAGATCGAGCGCTTTCTGGTCGCTTGGGTCCATGCCTTTCAACAGGTCTTTGATTGGACCGTTGATGTTGGCTACGGCCTTCAGAACACCCTTGCCCAGGTAACGGCTCTTGTCGCCATCACGCAGCTCGAGCGCTTCACGCGAGCCAGTGGAAGCACCGGACGGCGCGCAGGCGCTGCCGATGATGCCGTTATCGAGAAGCACATCCGCTTCCACGGTGGGATTGCCACGGGAGTCGAGAACTTCACGACCTTTGATGTCGACGATTTTAGCCATTGTTGTAAACACTCCAAAGTTGACGAAAACGACGCAGCTGTAGGAAATCTTTGATCGTCGGCAAGTGAGGTGCAGCGGGCAGTCTTGCAGACGACAAGGCTCAGGCCCGAGGGCCTGAGCGTTAAATCGTGCGGTACTTTACCGGAGAATTGAGGATTACGCGGTTTCTACCGTCGGAAAACTCTTCACCAGTTCGTCCAAAGCTTTGAGCTGGGCCAGGAATGGCTCCAGTTTGTCCAGGCGCAAGGCGCAAGGACCGTCGCATTTGGCGTTGTCCGGATCCGGGTGGGCCTCCAGGAACAGGCCGGCCAGCGACTGACTCATGCCGGCCTTCGCCAGGTCGGTGACCTGGGCGCGACGACCGCCAGCGGAATCGGAACGACCACCAGGCATTTGCAGCGCGTGGGTCACGTCGAAGAACACCGGGTATTCGAACTGCTTCATGATGCCGAAGCCAAGCATGTCGACGACCAGGTTGTTGTAGCCGAAGCTCGAACCACGCTCGCAGAGGATCAACTGATCGTTACCCGCTTCCACACACTTGTTCAAGATGTGTTTCATTTCCTGAGGCGCGAGGAACTGGGCTTTCTTGATGTTGATCACGGCACCCGTTTTGGCCATCGCGACCACGAGGTCGGTCTGGCGCGACAGGAAGGCCGGCAACTGGATGATGTCGCAGACTTCAGCGACGACAGCGGCCTGGTCAGGCTCGTGAACGTCGGTGATGACCGGCACGCCGAAGGCTTGCTTGATGTCCTGGAAGATGCGCATGCCTTCTTCCAGGCCAGGACCACGATAGGAGGTCACAGAAGACCGGTTGGCTTTGTCGAAACTGGCCTTGAACACGTAGGGGATACCGAGCTTTTCGGTGACCTTCACATACTCTTCGCAAACCTGCATGGCCATGTCACGGCTTTCCAGCACGTTCATGCCGCCGAACAGCACCATGGGTTTGTCGTTGGCAATCTCGATGTCGCCGACGCGGATGATCTTCTGTGCCATCGGGGTTACGCCTTCTTCTGGTGTTGAGCCAACGCGGCCTTGACGAAACCGCTGAACAGCGGGTGACCGTCGCGTGGCGTCGAGGTGAACTCAGGGTGGAACTGGCAAGCGACGAACCATGGGTGATCCGGTGCTTCAACCACCTCAACCAGTGCGCCATCCCCGGAACGACCGGAGATTTTCAAACCGGCTTCCATGATTTGCGGCAGCAGGTTGTTGTTCACTTCGTAGCGATGACGATGACGCTCGACAATCACGTCCTTGCCATAGCAACCGTGGACCAGGGAACCCGGCTCCAGCAGGCAATCCTGAGCGCCGAGACGCATGGTGCCGCCCAGATCGGAGGCTTCGGTACGGATTTCGACCGCGCCGGTGGCATCTTCCCACTCGGTGATCAGACCCACTACCGGGTGACCGCTTGCACGATCGAACTCGGTGGAGTTGGCGTCTTTCCAGCCCATCACGTTACGGGCGAACTCGATAACGGCCACTTGCATGCCCAGGCAGATACCCAGGTACGGAACCTTGTTTTCGCGAGCGTATTGAACGGCAGTGATCTTGCCTTCGACACCACGCAGACCGAAGCCGCCAGGCACCAGGATTGCGTCGACGCCTTCCAGCAGCGCGGTGCCCTGGTTCTCGATGTCTTCGGAATCGATGTAGCGCAGGTTGACCTTGGTACGGTTGCTGATGCCGGCGTGACTCATCGCTTCGATCAGCGACTTGTAGGCGTCCAGCAGCTCCATGTACTTGCCGACCATGGCGATGGTGACTTCGTGCTCGGGGTTGAGCTTGGCGTCGACCACGGCTTCCCACTCGGACAGATCGGCACCACCGCATTGCAGGCCGAAACGCTCGACGACGAAATCGTCCAGGCCCTGAGAATGCAGAATGCCCGGGATCTTGTAGATGGTGTCAGCGTCTTCCAGGGCGATCACCGCACGCTCTTCAACGTTGGTGAACTGCGCGATCTTGCGACGGGACGACACGTCGATCGGGTGGTCGGAGCGGCAGACCAGCACGTCTGGTTGCAGGCCGATGGAACGCAGTTCCTTCACCGAGTGCTGGGTTGGCTTGGTTTTGGTTTCGCCGGCAGTGGCGATGTACGGCACCAGTGTCAGGTGCATCAGCATCGCACGCTTGGCGCCGACTTCGAAACGCAGTTGGCGGATCGCCTCGAGGAACGGTTGCGACTCGATGTCACCCACGGTGCCACCGATCTCGACCATTGCCACGTCAGCGTCGCCAGCACCCTTGATGATGCGGCGCTTGATTTCGTCGGTGATGTGCGGAATCACCTGGATGGTTGCACCCAGGTAGTCACCACGGCGCTCTTTGCGCAGGACGTGTTCGTAGACACGGCCGGTGGTGAAGTTGTTGTTCTGGGTCATGGTCGTGCGGATGAACCGCTCGTAGTGACCCAGGTCCAGGTCGGTCTCGGCGCCGTCGTGTGTGACGAACACTTCACCGTGCTGGAACGGGCTCATGGTGCCCGGGTCGACGTTGATGTACGGGTCCAGCTTCAGCATGGTGACCTTAAGTCCCCGCGCCTCCAGGATGGCCGCCAATGATGCCGATGCAATGCCTTTCCCCAATGAAGAAACAACACCGCCCGTGACGAATATGTAGCGCGTCATGAAAAACCCTAGAAGTCTGCGTTAAAGCGGTCCGAGCCGCCGGGGAAAGCGAAGGAAGGCCGAAGCCCCCGATCACCTGCATTAATCACAGTGCACCTTTCAAAAAAACCGCCGCGTTGGGACAGACCGGAAAATGAATCACCGGTTCGTTGCTCGCTACACATTTTTTGGAATCGCCCAGCAAAGACTGCTTGGTAATCGGCAACTCCTGCAATTCAGGCGAATCCACAGAAGTTGTATCAAGAAGGGAGCGTAGTCTACCGGAAAGCCCCTTTCAGCTCAAACCTTGATCTTCGTTCAGTGGCTGCCAATGCAAATGCCAGTCGCCGATCGCATCGCCATCGAGTCCCTTGAGGTTCGCTACCGCCAGCAATTGCCCGTCTTTGTAGAGCAGCGGCAATCTGCCGCGCACGAAGGACGGTACACCGCTTTCATTGAGCAAACGTTTCAGGTCCCGATGGCCGCGGCCTGGCAAAGCCATGACCTCTCCCCCCTCACGATAGCGGATCTGTAACGGGCCGTCGGGGATCTGCCCGGTGAGCGAAAGCACGCCGTTATCCGCAATTGCCAGCGGTGAAGCCGGATCCCGCCACGCCCCGGCGGCGGGCAGAGGGCGCAACCAGCGGCCGGACAGCCACCAGACCCGCCCGCCCGCCCGATGCAGTTCGCCATCGGCCAGCCGCCATACCGGGCAGGCATCGCCGGTGGCGTCGCGCAAATTCGCCCAACCCGACCAATGGTCAGTGTCCGGCAGGCGGGTCAGCGGCTCGAGCCAATGACTCAAGGCATTGCGCTGCCGGGCATCAGAGAGTTGCGCAAGCGGCGCCAGTTCAAGGGACCGCAATCCCAGCCAGTCGAATTCACTGACAGAACTGGCCTCACGTAAATCCATTTCGGCCAGCTCTTCGAGCAACCCCTGCGCTTCAGTCAAATGCGCCGCGCTGCGGGCCATGGTCGCCACCGCTTGTGGCCAGCGCTGAGCCAGCACGGGCAAGACTTGATGGCGCAGGTAGTTGCGCGAGTACTGCCGATCTTCGTTTGAAGGATCTTCGATCCAGCTCAAGCCATGCTCGTCGGCATAGGCCTCCAGTTCAGCCCGCGTGACATCAAGCAATGGCCGCAGCAGATGGCCCTTGCCCAACGGGCGCTGACGCGGCATACCCGACAGCCCGCGTACGCCCGCTCCGCGCAACAATCGAAACAGCAGGGTTTCCGCCTGATCGTCGCGGTGCTGGGCTGTCAGCAGCACGTCACCGGGCCTGGTCACTTCGGTGAACGCGTGATAACGCGCGTCCCGCGCCGCACGCTCCAGACTGGCACCGGGCTGCACCTGCACCCGAACGATCTGCAACGGGACGCCCAGCGCAGCGCACACAGAACGACAATGTTCCGGCCACGCATCGGCCACAGCTTGAAGGCCGTGATGAACATGGATGGCGCTCAGCGCCGGCAGGGATTCGGTTTTTGCGAGATGTGCGAGGAGGTGCAGCAGGACGGTGGAGTCCAGGCCGCCGGAGAGGGCGATGCGCCAAGCCGGAGCGTTACGCCACGGTTTCAGATTCAGCAAAAGCCTGGAAGGCAAGTCAATCGCGGGCCGATCCATATCTTTCCCTTTGCACAAATCAAATGTGGGAGCGGGCTTGCCCGCGAAGGCGGCGGAACAGCCAACAAATTCGTTGAATGTTACATCGCTTTCGCGGGCAAGCCCGCTCCCACATTGTTTTCTGTCGTTGGCCGAAACGGCGTCAGATCAGAGACCGTAGCTCATCAGTCGATCGTAGCGGCGCTTTAGCAGCGCGTCGTTATCGAACTTCTTCAGCATCGCCAGTTGCGAGCTCAGCTCGGCGCGGATCGATGCAGCGGCAGCGGCCGGGTCACGGTGCGCGCCGCCCAGTGGCTCGCCAATCACCTTGTCCACGATGCCCAGGCCCTTGAGGCGCTCGGCGGTGATGCCCATCGCTTCTGCGGCATCCGGTGCTTTCTCGGCAGTTTTCCACAGAATCGAAGCGCAACCTTCCGGCGAGATCACCGCGTAGGTCGAGTATTGCAGCATGTTCAACTGGTCGCAGACACCGATCGCCAGTGCACCACCGGAACCACCCTCACCGATCACGGTGGCGATGATTGGGGTTTTCAGACGGGCCATGACTCGCAGGTTCCAGGCAATCGCTTCGCTCTGGTTACGCTCTTCGGCGTCGATGCCAGGGTAAGCGCCCGGGGTGTCGATGAAGGTCAGGATCGGCATTTTGAAACGTTCGGCCATTTCCATCAGACGGCATGCCTTGCGGTAGCCTTCAGGACGCGGCATGCCGAAGTTGCGGCGAACCTTCTCGCGCACTTCACGGCCCTTCTGGTGACCGATGATCATCACCGGCTGGTCGTCCAGACGGGCAATACCGCCAACGATCGCAGCGTCGTCGGAGAAGTGGCGGTCACCGTGCAACTCGTCGAACTCGGTGAAGATGTGTTCGATGTAGTCCAGGGTATACGGACGTTTCGGGTGACGCGCCAGACGTGCGATCTGCCAGCTGGTCAGCTTGCCGAAAATGTCTTCGGTCAGCGTTTTGCTCTTGTCCTGCAGGCGGGAGATCTCATCGCCGATATTCAGCGAATTGTCATTACCGACCAAGCGCAACTCTTCGATCTTGGCTTGCAGGTCGGCGATCGGCTGTTCGAAATCTAGAAAATTCGGGTTCATAGGCGTCCGTCTTGGGTCGAGTCCCAAGGGATCTTGGGCCGGCCGGTTGTCTATTCGCGCCCTACCTTAAGGGACAGGCGCGTTGAGGTCGAGATTAAAAATTCAGGTTGCGGGCAGGCGTTCTGATATCACCTGCCGGTCAACGGTATTGGAGGAAGACGTTGTCTCGCCCGAACTGGTCACGCAGGGCTTGAATCAACGTATCCGCCGGATCGATCCGCCAGCCTTCGCCGAACTGCAACATGGCCTTCGCATCGGGGCTGGTGTAGTCCATGGTGATCGGGCACGCACCGCGGTGACGCTTCAACAGCTCACCCAGCCAGCGTAGCTGATCGCCCTTGAGGTCCTTGGCGTGCAACTTCAGGCGCAGGCTTTCGGCCAGGTTGGTCCGCGCATCTTCCATGCTCATCACCCGCTTGACCCGCAACTTCAGGCCACCGGAGAAGTCGTCATTGCTGACCTCGCCTTCGACCACCACCATCGCGTCGGTCTGCAACAGCGACTGCGCAGAATGGAACGCCTCGGAAAACAGCGAGGCTTCGATCCGTCCGGAGCGGTCGTCGAGGGTGATGAACCCCATCTTGTCGCCCTTTTTGTTCTTCATCACCCGCAAGGCGATGATCATGCCGGCGACGGTCTGGGTATCGCGGGCCGGTTTCAGATCGATGATGCGCTGGCGGGCGAAGCGACGGATTTCACCCTCGTATTCGTCAATCGGGTGACCGGTCAGGTACAGGCCGAGGGTATCTTTCTCCCCTTTCAGGCGCTCCTTGAGGGTCAGTTCCTTGGCCTTGCGGTGATTGGCGTAGACATCGGCGTCTTCTTCGACAAACAGACCGCCAAACAGGTCGGAGTGACCACTGTCCTGGGTGCGCGCGGTTTGTTCGGCGGCCTTGATCGCTTCTTCCATGGCCGTCAGCAGCACCGCGCGATTACGGTCGATGTTGGCCTGGTAGGCTTTCTGCTCATCGTGGAAATACGGCCCGAGGCGATCCAGGGCACCGCTGCGGATCAAACCGTCGAGGGTGCGCTTGTTGATGCGCTTGAGATCGACCCGGGCACAGAAATCGAACAGATCCTTGAACGGCCCGGCCAGACGCGCTTCGGTGATCGCCTCGACCGGTCCCTCACCCACGCCCTTGATTGCACCCAGGCCGTAAATGATCCGGCCTTCGTCGTTCACCGTGAACTTGAACTCGGAAGTGTTTACGTCCGGCGCGTCGAGACGCAGCTTCATGGTCCGCACTTCTTCGATCAAGGTCACGACCTTGTCTGTGTTGTGCATATCCGCCGAGAGTACCGCGGCCATGAACGGCGCCGGGTAGTGCGTCTTCAGCCACGCGGTCTGGTACGACACCAGGCCATAGGCGGCGGAGTGGGACTTGTTGAAGCCGTAACCGGCGAATTTTTCTACCAGGTCGAAGATGTTACCGGCCAGGTCGGCATCGATATTATTGGTGGCGCAACCCTCAATGAAACCACCGCGCTGCTTGGCCATTTCCTCGGGTTTTTTCTTACCCATGGCTCGACGCAGCATGTCCGCACCACCGAGGGTGTAACCGGCCATGACCTGGGCAATCTGCATCACCTGTTCCTGATACAGGATGATGCCGTAAGTCGGTGCCAGTACAGGCTTGAGGCCTTCGTACTGGTAGTCCGAGTGCGGATACGCCAGCTCGGCGCGACCGTGTTTACGGTTGATGAAGTCGTCCACCATGCCCGATTGCAGCGGGCCCGGACGGAACAGTGCCACCAGTGCGATCAAGTCTTCCAGGCAGTCGGGCTTGAGCTTTTTGATCAGCTCTTTCATGCCGCGGGATTCAAGCTGGAACACTGCCGTGGTTTCGGCTTTTTGCAGCAGGGTGTAGGTCGGCTTGTCATCCAGCGGGATGAACGCGATATCCAGCGGCGGCTCGTTGACCTTGGCGCGGTCGCGATTGATGGTTTTCAGCGCCCAGTCGATGATTGTCAGGGTCCGCAGGCCGAGGAAGTCGAATTTCACCAGGCCGGCCGCCTCGACGTCGTCCTTGTCGAACTGGGTTACCAGACCGTCACCGGCCTCGTCGCAATAGATCGGCGAAAAGTCGGTCAGCTTGGTCGGCGCGATAACCACACCACCGGCGTGCTTGCCGACGTTACGCACAACGCCTTCGAGCTTGCGGGCCATCTCCCAGATTTCCGCCGCCTCTTCATCGACCTTGATGAAGTCACGCAGGATTTCTTCCTGCTCGTAGGCCTTTTCCAGGGTCATGCCGACTTCGAACGGAATCATCTTCGACAGGCGATCCGCCAGGCCATAAGACTTTCCCTGCACCCGCGCCACGTCACGGACCACAGCCTTTGCGGCCATGGAACCGAAGGTGATGATCTGGCTTACCGCATTGCGGCCGTACTTCTCGGCCACGTAGTCGATCACCCGATCGCGACCGTCCATGCAGAAGTCAACGTCGAAGTCGGGCATCGATACCCGTTCCGGATTGAGGAAACGTTCGAACAGCAGGTCATATTCCAGCGGGTCGAGGTCGGTGATCTTCTGCACATAGGCCACCAGCGATCCGGCACCCGACCCACGGCCAGGACCTACCGGCACGCCGTTGTTCTTGGCCCACTGGATAAAGTCCATCACGATCAGGAAGTAACCGGGGAAGCCCATCTGGATGATGATATCCAGCTCGAAATTCAGCCGGTCGACATAGACCTGACGCTTGGCTTCGTAGTCTTCGGTGGTGTCCTTGGGCAGCAGGACGGCAAGGCGCTCTTCCAGGCCATCGAAGGACACCTTGCGGAAGTACTCGTCGATGGTCATGCCATCGGGGATCGGGAAGTTGGGCAGGAAGTGCGTGCCCAGCTTCACTTCGATGTTGCAGCGCTTGGCGATCTCGACGGTGTTTTCCAGCGCTTCTGGAATGTCGCTGAACAGCTCGGCCATTTCCGCGGCGCTTTTGAGGTACTGCTGATCACTGTAATTCTTCGAACGCCGCGGATCGTCGAGGGCACGGCCCTCACCGATGCAAACGCGGGTTTCGTGGGCGGCGAAGTCTTCCTGCTTGATGAAGCGCACATCGTTGGTCGCCACCAGCGGCGCACCGAGCTTCTCGGCCAGGACCACGGCGCCGTGCAGTTGTTCTTCATCGTTGGGGCGGTTGGTACGCTGGATCTCCAGATAGAAACGATCCGGAAACACTTCCATCCATTCGCGGGCCAGGGTTTCCGCTTCCGCCGGGTTGCCGCTGAGCATGGCCTGGCCGATCTCGCCCTCTTTGGCCGCCGACAACATGATCAGGCCGGCATTGGCTTCAGCGACCCATTCGCGCTCGATGATGATTGCGCCATTGCGCTGACCATCGATAAAGCCGCGGGAAATCAGTTCGGTGAGGTTGCGATAGCCTTCGGCGTTCATCACCAGCAGGCTGATCCGGCTCAGCGGGTTGTCCGGATCCTTGTTCGACAGCCACAGGTCGGCGCCGCAGATCGGCTTGATCCCGGCACCCATGGCGTTTTTATAGAATTTGACCAGGGAACACATGTTGTTCTGGTCGGTGACCGCTACGGCAGGCATGTTCATGCCGACCAGGGTCTTGACCAGCGGTTTGATCCGCACCAGACCGTCGACCAGGGAGTATTCAGTGTGCAGGCGTAGGTGAACGAATGAAGCCGGCATAGTGATCCTGTCTGAGAACGTAAAGACAACAAGGCCCGGATTGTACCGGGCCTTGGTAAAAAAAATCAGCCTTGCGACTAACTCTCGATCAAACCTTCGCGAGCTTCATACGCCAGCCGCACCGGTGCAAACGAACGCCGGTGAATCGGGGTTGGGCCGAGACGGGCGAGCGCTTCCAGATGAACGGGTGTCGGGTAGCCTTTATGCCCGCCAATGCCGTAACCCGGATAGATCAATTCGAACGCAGCCATTTCGCGATCGCGGCTGACCTTGGCCAGAATCGATGCGGCGGCGATGGCTGGAACCTTGCTATCGCCCTTGACCACAGCTTCGGAGCGCATCGGCAGTTTCGGACAGCGGTTGCCGTCGATCATCGCCAGCTTCGGCTGGATGTGCAGCCCGGCGACGGCGCGCTGCATGGCCAGCATGGTGGCGTGCAGGATGTTCAGTTCGTCGATTTCTTCGACTTCGGCGCGAGCGATGCACCAGCTCAGGGCTTTTTCGCAGATTTCGTCGTAGAGCTTTTCGCGACGGGCTTCGGTGAGTTTCTTCGAGTCGTTCAGGCCCAGAATCGGACGATTCGGATCGAGGATCACGGCCGCCGTCACCACCGCGCCACAGAGCGGGCCGCGACCGACTTCATCGACGCCGGCAACCAACTCTTCGACTTCAGCGACCAAGGTGAAATCCAGCCCCATCTGCATGTTCGTTTTACTCATTTGTCTTGGCCGATCAGGTTCAGCACGGCATCCGCCGCCTGGTTGGAGGCATCCAGACGCAGGGTCCGGTGAATCTCGTCAAAGCCACGGGTCTGCTCTTGCCCGCCTTCGATCAACGGTGACAACGTCTGGGCCAGCGCTTCGACCGTAGCATCGTCCTGCAACAACTCGGGCACCAACAGACGCTGAGCCAACAAGTTCGGCAACGAAATGTAGGGGCTTTTCACCATGCGTTTGAGAATCCAGAACGTCAGCGGCGCCAGACGGTAGGCGACCACCATCGGCCGCTTGTACAGCAACGCTTCAAGCGTCGCGGTGCCGGAGGCAATCAACACCGCATCGCACGCTGCCAGGGCCAGATGCGACTGTCCGTCGAGCAGGGTCAGCGGCAGATCGCGACCGACCAACAGCTCTTCAAGCTGAGCGCGGCGTTGCGCACTGGCGCAAGGCATGACAAACCGCACACCCGGGCGCAACGCCCGCAGGCGCTGCGCGGTATCGAGAAATAACGCACCGAGCCGGCCAACTTCACCGCCACGACTGCCGGGCATCAACGCCACCAGCGGCCCGTCGGGCAAACCGAGCTCGGCCCGTGCAGCCGCGCGATCGGCTTCGAGTGGAATGGCATCGGCCAGGGTATGGCCGACGAACCGCACCGGCACGCCTTTCTCTTCATAAAACCTGGCTTCGAACGGGAACAGCGTGAGCATCAGGTCGCAGCCTTCGCGAATCTTCAGCACGCGTTTCTGCCGCCAGGCCCAGACCGACGGGCTGACGTAATGCACGGTCTTGATACCGGCCTGACGCAGTTTGAGTTCGATATTGAGGTTGAAGTCCGGCGCATCGATGCCGATGAACACGTCGGGCTTCGCGGCGATCAGGTCGGCGACCAGTTTTTTGCGCCGCGCCAGCAACTCGCGCAGGCGGCCCAGGACTTCCACCAGTCCCATCACCGACAGACGCTCCATCGGGAAGTACGGGGTCAGACCCTCGGCCTGCATCAGCGGACCGCCAACACCAATGAATTCGACGGCAGGGTGACGCGCCTTGAGCGCGCGCATGAGGCCCGCGCCCAGAATGTCACCGGAAGCCTCACCCGCTACCAGCGCAATACGCAGATTGGCCATGATCAGCGGGTGATGCCGCGAGTCGAAGACTGGATGGAGTCACGGAACACCGCCACTTCCGGATACTGGGCCGACGGCTCGGCCAGTTCGGCAAGCGCCTGCTCCACGGTCAGGCCCTGGCGATAAACCACCTTGTAGGCACGGCGCAGCGCGTGGATCGCATCTTCGCTGAAGCCCCGACGGCGCATGCCCTCGAAGTTCATGCTACGGGCCTCGGCAGGGTTGCCGAACACCGTGACGTACGCTGGAACATCCTTGCCGATCGCCGTCCCCATGCCGGAGAAGCTGTGGGCGCCAATGTGGCAATACTGGTGAACCAGGGTAAAACCGGAGAGGATTGCCCAGTCTTCCACATGCACATGGCCCGCCAGTGCGGTGTTGTTCACCAGGATGCAGTGGTTGCCGATAACGCTGTCGTGGCCGATGTGGGCATAGGCCATGATCAGATTGTGATCGCCCAGGGTCGTTTCCGAACGATCCTGGATGGTGCCACGGTGAATCGTCACGCCTTCACGGATAACGTTGTGATCACCGATCACCAGGCGGGTTTCCTCGCCCTTGTACTTCAGGTCAGGTGTGTCTTCACCCACCGAGGAAAACTGGTAGATGCGATTGTGCTTACCGATTCGGGTCGGGCCCTTGAGGATTACGTGTGGCCCGATGACTGTCCCCTCGTCGATTTCCACACCTGCGCCGACGATCGACCACGGGCCGACCTCGACGCCGTCAGCCAGAACGGCTGTCGGATCGATGATTGCACGAGGGTCAATCAAACTCATAGCTTGCGTTCCGCACAGATGATTTCAGCGGAGCAGACCGGCTTGCCATCGACCGAAGCCTGGCATTCGAATTTCCAGATCTGACGCTTGCAGCTGATGAACTTGGCTTCAAGGATCAACTGATCGCCTGGCAGAACCGGCTGGCGGAAACGCAGCTTGTCGGAACCGACGAAGTAATAGAGGGTGCCGTCGGCCGGTTTCACGTCGAGCATTTTGAAACCAAGGATCCCGGCAGCCTGAGCCATTGCCTCGATGATCAATACGCCCGGCATGATTGGATGCGCAGGGAAGTGACCATTGAAGAACGGTTCGTTGATGCTGACATTCTTGTAGGCGCGAATGCGCTTGCCTTCAACATCCAGCTCCACTACCCGGTCCACCAGCAGGAACGGGTAACGGTGAGGCAGGTATTCGCGAATCTCGTTGATGTCCATCATTTCGGGGGGAAGCCTATGTAAAGATTGGGAGCGCGCGACTGACGCACACTCCGCTAGCAAATCAAGGAGGCAGTCTAGCGGCTGTGCACACTTGATATGGAAATGGTATCAGCCATCTGATGAAGCATTACCGTCAGGGGTCACTTCCCCTACACGCTTTTCCAGCTGTCGCAGGCGCCGCGCGATGTCATCGAGCTGACGGATGCGAGCCGCGCTTTTGCGCCATTCGGCTGCTGGCTGCATTGCCGTACCGGAAGAATAGGAACCCTTTTCGGTAATCGAGTGGGTCACCATGGTCATCCCGGTGATGAAAACGTTGTCGCAAATTTCGATATGCCCCACCAGCCCTACACCGCCAGCGAGCATGCAATGCTTGCCGATTTTGGTGCTGCCGGAGATCCCGACACAAGCGGCCATGGCGGTGTGATCACCGACCTGAACGTTGTGGGCGATCTGGATCTGGTTGTCGAGCTTCACACCATTACCGAGAACGGTATCGGCCAATGCGCCACGGTCGATAGCGGTATTCACGCCAATCTCCACATCGTCACCGACCAACACACCACCGATCTGGGCAATTTTCTGCCAGACACCTTTCTCGTTGGCAAAACCGAAACCTTCGCCGCCGAGCACGGCACCTGACTGAATGACCACACGCTTGCCGATGCGTACATCGTGGTACAGCGTGACCCGCGGGGCAAGCCAGCCGCCTTCGCCAATTTCGCAACGGGCACCGATGAAGCAATGCGCACCGATGGTCACGCCAGCAGCAATACGTGCCGCGCTTTCGATCACCGCAAAGGCACCAATACTCGCAGCCGGGTCAACCACCGCGTCCTCGGCCACAACGGCTGTCGGATGAATACCGGCAGCCGCTTTCGGCTTTGGATCGAACAGGTGGGAAACGCGCGCGTAGGCCAGATACGGATCAGGCACCACCAACGCATTACCGGCAAAACCTTCGGCATCAGCGGCCTTCAGCAACAGTGCTGCGGCCTGGCTGTCTGCCAGGTACTTACGGTATTGGGGGTTTGCGAGAAAGCTCAACTGAGCTGGGCCAGCCTCCTGCAAGGTGGCTAGCCCAGTAATTGCTTTCTCGGGGTCGCCACGTAGCGTGGCGCCGAGGAACTCGGCCAGCTGGCCGAGCTTAATGGTCACGGTCATGGATTACTTCAGCTGATTCATGCGCTCGATAACCTGGCGAGTGATGTCGTACTGAGGCTTGACATCAATCACTGCGCCACGCTCGAAGACCAGGTCATAAGCACCTTTCTTGATGACTTCTTCCACAGCGCTGTCCAGTTTCGGCTTGAGCTGCTTCAGCATTTCACGGTCGGCAACGGCTTTGGCTTCGTTCAGCTCCTTGGACTGGAACTGGAAGTCACGGGCCTTTTGCTTGAATTCAAGCTCCAGACGCTCGCGCTCGCCCTGCTGCATTTTGTCGCCACCGGCCATCAGGCGGTCCTGAATGCCCTTGGCGCTGCTTTCCAGGGTCTTGAGCTTGGTCAGTTGAGGACCGAATTTCTTCTCGGCATCCACGGCGTATTTCTTGGCCGCGTCGGACTCCAGCAGCGCCATCTGATAGTTCAGAACAGCAATTTTCATGTCGGCAAATGCCGGACCAGCGACCAGTACGCTGGCCAGGAGAACCAATTGAGTCAACTTACGCACGATGCACTCCTACAAAATTCATTGTCGTTATCTTGGGTCAGACGCTTAGAACGTCTGGCCGAGGGAAAATTGGAACACTTGAGTCTCAGCGTTATCCGGCTTTTTGACCGGCATGGCCAATGCGAAACTCAATGGACCCAGTGCAGTGACCCATGTCACACCTACACCAACAGAACTGGCCATATTGCTCAGGCTAATGTCGTTGCACTTGGTATTGGACTTCGTGCCATCGGCGTTTGTGGTATCCGAGCAAGACGAATCGAATACGTTACCAACATCCCAGAATACAGAGGTCCGCAGGGAACGCTGATCCTTGACGAACGGCAGAGGGAACAATACTTCCGCACCACCCTGAATCAGGACGTTACCACCAAACGGCAGTGGATCCTGATCCGGGTCGAATTGAGTACCAGGGTTCTTGCCGGTACTTGGCGTACTGCGAGGACCCAGAGTGCTGTCCTTGAAGCCACGTACCGAATTGAAACCACCAGCATAGTAGTTTTCATAGAAAGGCAAGCCATCGGTCGAACCATAACCATCGCCATAACCCAGTTCAGTGTGCAGGCGCATGGTGTAGTTCTCGGACAATGGCTGGAACAGCTGGCCACGGTAGTCGAGCTTGAAGAACGACAGGTCGCTGCCTGGAACCGTGGATTCCAGCACCAGGCTCTGGGAATGACCACGGGTTGCGAGCACGCCCTTGTTCAGGGTGGACTCGGACCAGCCGGCCGAAGCCTTGAAGTTCAGGTATTGATCGCCTTCCTTGTTAACGAAGTCGAAAATCTCGTCAACGGTGTAAATGCCGGTCTTGATCTTGTCCTGTTGTGCGTTCAGGCCGAAGGTCAGACGCGAGGTTTCGCTGATCGGGTAACCGACACTCACACCTGCGCCCAGGCTGTCGACAGCGTAGCTCGCTACATCGACATCGAGGTCGTTGTAGTCGGTGGTGCGGTAGAAGGCGTTGTATCCCAGACTCACGCCATCAGCTGTCCAGTAGGGGTCGACAAAACCAAAGTTGTAACGCGTCTGGTATTGGCTTTTGGTCAAGCCGATGCTGACCTTGTTACCGGTACCCAGGAAGTTGTTCTGGGTGATCGAACCACCGAGGATCAGGCCGGCACTCTGGGCGAAACCGACGCTGGCGGTAATCGAACCGGAGGCTTGCTCTTCAACGCTGTAGTTGACGTCTACCTGGTCATCGACACCCGGCACGGCCGGGGTCTCAACGTTGACTTCCTTGAAGAAGCCCAGACGTTCCAGACGGGTCTTGGATTGGTCGATCAGGTAGGTCGAAGCCCAGCCGCCTTCCATCTGACGCATTTCACGACGCAGCACTTCGTCTTCAGACTTGGTGTTGCCACGGAAGTTGATGCGGTTCACGTAAGCACGCTTGCCCGGATCGACCGCGAACAGGATGTCTACGGTGTGATCTTCATCGTGCGGTTGAGGCACGCCGTTGACGTTGGCGAAGGTATAACCTTCGTTACCCAGACGACGGGTGATCAGTTCGGAGGTGGTGGTCATCAGCTTGCGCGAGAACACCTGGCCTTTTTGCACGAGCAGCAGGGACTTGACCTGGTCTTCAGGGACTTTCAGGTCACCGCTGAGCTTGACGTCACGAACGGTGTATTTCTCGCCTTCGTTGACGTTGACCGTGATGTAGACGTGCTTCTTGTCCGGGGTAATGGAAACCTGGGTCGAAGCGATATCCATGTTGATGTAGCCACGGTCCAGGTAGTAGGAACGCAGGCGCTCCAGGTCACCGGACAGCTTTTCACGGGCGTACTTGTCGTCGTTCTTGAAGAACGACAACCAGTTGGTGGTCTTGAGTTCGAACAGGTCGATCAGGTCTTCATCGGGGAAAACCGTGTTGCCCACCACGTTGATGTGCTGGATAGCCGCAACGGTACCTTCGTTGATGTTGACCTTCAGGCCGACGCGGTTACGCGGCTGCGGCACCACTTCGGTGTCGACGGTAGCCGAGTAGCGACCCTGGGCGACGTACTGGCGCTGCAGCTCGTTACGCACACCTTCAAGGGTGGCACGCTGGAAGATCTCGCCTTCGGCCAGACCGGATTGTTTGAGGCCTTTCATCAGGTCTTCGGTAGAGATCGCCTTGTTGCCTTCGATCTCGATACTGGCAACCGACGGGCGCTCGACTACAGTGATGACCAGGACGTTGCCATCGCGGCCCAGCTGGATATCTTGAAAGAAACCGGTTTTGAACAACGCACGAGTGGATTCCACCAGGCGACGATCATCCGCCTGTTCACCGACGTTCAACGGCAAAGCACCAAAGACGCTACCCGCGGAGACCCGCTGGAGGCCATTGACGCGAATATCAGAGATAGTGAAGGACTCGGCGTGAACTTCGGCGATCATCAATACGGTGAGAACCGCAGTTAGCAGCAGACGTTTCATGAAGTCCTTTCTTATTCCAACTGGCAATAAACAAACTGCCGCAAAATGCGGCAGATTCGCAATTCAGCGAAGCGTTACAGTCGACCCAGATCATTGACCAGAGCAAGCAACATCACCCCGATCACCAAACTGATACCGATCTGTATCCCCCAACCTTGCACCCGATCTGACAAGGGACGACCACGCGCCCACTCGATCAGATAAAACAACAAATGCCCCCCATCCAGTACCGGAATGGGCAACAAATTCAGAACACCCAGGCTAATACTCAGATAAGCAAGGAAATTCAGGAAATCAGCGACACCCGACTGGGCCGAAGCGCCCGCCACTTTAGCAATGGTTATCGGTCCACTCAAGTTTTTTACCGAGAGCTCACCGAACAACATTTTCTTCAGTGAATCGAGGGTCAGCACGCTCATGGTCCAGGTGCGCCGAGCCCCCTCGCCAACCGCTGCCAATGGGCCGTAACTGACTTCGCGGATCATCTCCGGTGGCCAATTGACAGCCTTCACCCCTGCCCCCAGGTAACCGCTGGGTGACTTGCTCTCGCCACGAGCGGCCAGCGTCACCGGGACGTCGATTTGAGCACCGTCACGCTCAACCCGCAGCATGATTTTGGTATCAGGATGCATACGGACGGTATCGACCACCTGCTGCCAGTCATCCAGCGTACGACCATCGAGCGCCAGCAACCGGTCACCGGTCTTCAGGCCGGCAGCCTGAGCCGGCCCCTTTGGATCGAGTTCGGCCAGGACCGGCGGCAATGCCGGGCGCCACGGGCGGATGCCCAACGAATGGATAGGGTCGGGCTCGTTAGCCCCTTTGAGCCATTTGTCCAGCACAAGCTCACGAGGAGAATCGGCCGTGGAGCCTTGCTCACGCACCATTACCTGCAACGAGCCGCTTTCGCCCAGGCGACGAACCAATTGCAGATTCACCGCCGCCCAGCCGGAAGTCGCCTCACCATCAATGGCCACGATTTCCTGGCCAGGGCTCAATCCCGCCCGGGCCGCAATGCTGCCGGACTCGACAGCCCCGATGACCGGACGCACCTGCTCGCTGCCGAGCATTGCCAATCCCCAGAAGAACACCAATGCCAGCAAGAAGTTGGCTATTGGCCCTGCGGCTACGATGGCAATGCGTTGACGAACGGATTTGCGATTGAAGGCCTGATCGAGCTGAGCGAGTGGTACTTCACCCTCGCGCTCGTCGAGCATTTTGACGTAGCCGCCCAACGGGATCGCGGCAACGACGAACTCGGTGCCTTGCTTGTCGTGCCAGCGCAGCAAAGGCATGCCGAAGCCTACGGAGAAGCGCAGCACTTTGACCCCACAGCGACGCGCGACCCAAAAATGGCCGAACTCGTGGAAGGTGACCAGCACACCCAGAGCGACCAGGGTGCCGACAATCATATAGAGCGCGCTCATCTACTTTCTCCGCAATCCTATCCGCTGCTGCCCGGGTCAACTATCCGCAGCATTTACCGCCCGTGACGGCTCAACCATTGTCCGGCCAGCAATCGCGCCTTCGCGTCTGCCGTGAACACTGCCTCGAGATCATCCACCGCCACAACGGGCTCCAGATTCAGTACTTCTTCGATGATACTCGCGATTTCCGGGTAACGAATCCGTTCGTCGAGAAATGCCGCCACCGCCACTTCGTTCGCCGCATTGAGCATCGCCGGCGCGCTGTTACCCGCTTCGGCCGCTTGACGGGCCAGACGCAGGCAAGGGAAACGCTCCTCATCGGGCGCCTGGAAATCCAGCCGTGCAATGGTAAACAGATCCAGCGGTGCCACACCCGAGTCAATCCGCTCCGGCCAGGCCAGGGCATTGGCGATGGGCGTGCGCATGTCCGGATTACCCAACTGCGCCAGGACAGAACCATCGACGTAGTCGACCAGCGAATGGATCACGCTTTGCGGGTGAATCACTACCTCGACCTGGGATGGCCTGGCATCGAACAACCAGCAGGCCTCGATCAACTCAAGCCCCTTGTTCATCATGCTGGCCGAATCAACGGAGATTTTTCGCCCCATGGACCAGTTCGGGTGAGCACATGCCTGATCGGGAGAAACATGCGCCAGTTCCGCTATTGGCGTCTGCCGGAACGGACCGCCGGAAGCCGTCAGCAAAATCCGACGTACACCGACCGCCTCAAGGCCACGGGCATAATCCAGCGGCATGCACTGAAAAATCGCGTTGTGCTCACTATCGATCGGCAGCAACACCGAACCGCTCTTGCGCACCGCCTGCATGAACAGCGCGCCGGACATGACCAGCGCCTCCTTGTTGGCCAGGAGGATCTTTTTGCCAGCCTCGACCGCCGCCAGTGTCGGACGCAACCCCGCCGCACCGACGATGGCCGCCATGACCGTATCGACTTCCGGATCGGAGGCAACCTGACACAAACCTTCCTCCCCCACCAGGACACGGGTCGAAAGACCGGCCGCGCGCAAATCATCCTGCAGGGTGCGGGCAGCAGCGACTTCAGGCACCACAGCAAATCGCGGGACATGGCGCACGCATAACGCCAGCAATTCACTCAAGCGAGTGAAGCCACTCAAGGCAAAGACCTGATAACGATCAGGATGGCGAGCGATGACGTCGAGCGTACTCAGGCCAATCGAGCCGGTCGCACCCAGAACGGTAATCTGTTGCGGGCGGCTCATGGTGCCGCCATCCACAACAGCACGGCAAATACCGGAATCGCTGCCGTCAGGCTGTCGATACGATCCAGCACGCCGCCGTGCCCCGGAAGCAGATTGCTGCTGTCCTTGATCCCGGATTGACGCTTGAACATGCTTTCAGTGAGATCGCCCACCACCGAAACGAACACGATCAGTGCGGCACCGATCAGACCTTTGAGCAACTCGGCCACCGTCCAGTCACGCACCAGAGCAACGATTGCGGTAATCACCAGACTCAGCGCCAGACCACCGTACACGCCTTCCCAGCTTTTGCCCGGACTGACCTGCGGTGCGAGCTTGCGCTTGCCGAAAGCACGACCAGAGAAGTAGGCGCCAACATCGGCACCCCAGACCAAAACCATCACCGCCATGATCAGCCAGTTACCCAGCGGGTATTGCTTGATCTGCACCAGACCTTGCCAGGCCGGCAGGAGAATCAACAGGCCGATCACCAACTTGGTCGCCGCATTGGACCAATGCTCGCCCGAACGCGGATAGGTCAGCACCAGATACGTCGCCACCGTCCACCACAGCACCGAAGCGCCCAACACCCAAGGCGCGAGGCCGGGCAGGATGTACATGAGGAACAGCATCAAAGCGACCACAGCGGCATAGCCGACGCGGAACGCTTGACCGGCGAAACCCGCCAGACGCGCCCACTCCCAGGCACCAAGGGTTACCACCAATCCGATGAACAGTGCAAAACCGGAACCTTCAAGCAGGAAAAACCCGCACAGGGCAATCGGTAGCAGGATCAGTGCAGTGATGATTCGTTGTTTAAGCATTAAACCCGGGCTCCAGCCTCTACCTGCTCGCTCGTTTTACCGAAGCGGCGCTGGCGGGAAGCGAAATCGGCCAGCGCATTGCGCATGGCATCGTGTTTGAAGTCCGGCCAGAACAGGTCGGAGAAATACAACTCGGCATAGGCCAACTGCCAGAGCAGGAAGTTGCTGATGCGGTGCTCGCCACCGGTACGGATACACAGGTCCGGCAGCGGCAGGTCGCCCGTGACCAGGCAGGTCTGCAGCAGATCAGGCGTGATGTCTTCCGGACGCAAGTGTCCAGCCTGAACCTCTCGCGCCAGTCGTTGCGCAGCTTGCGCGATATCCCACTGACCGCCGTAATTGGCGGCGATCTGCAGGATAAAACGATTGGCACCAGCCGTCATGGCCTCGGCTTCACGCATGGCAGCCTGCAGCTCGGGATGAAAACGCGAGCGGTCACCAATGATGCGCAGGCTGATGTTGTTGTCGTTGAGGCGCTTGGCCTCACGACGCAGCGCCCTGAAGAACAGCTCCATCAAGGCGCTGACCTCATCGGCCGGACGCTGCCAGTTCTCGCTGGAAAAGGCGAACAAGGTCAGCACTTCGACCTTGGCCTCGGCACACACCTCAATGACCGCACGCACCGCATCCACACCCGCTTTATGCCCGGCGACACCCGGCATAAAGCGCTTTTTCGCCCAACGATTGTTACCATCCATGATGATCGCGACATGGCGCGGCACCGCGGGCGGTGCAGTCTGCTTTGTCTTATCCATGAAAACGCGACTCTTATACGGCCATCAGGTCTTTTTCTTTCTGCGCCAGATCCGCGTCGATTTTAGCCACGAACTTCTTGGTCAAATCGTCGATCTCGCCAGTCGCGCGACGCTCTTCGTCTTCGCTGATCTCTTTTTCCTTGACCAGATCCTTGAGCTGGCTGTTGGCATCACGACGGATGTTGCGCACGGCAACACGGGCATCTTCAGCTACGTCACGCGCCTGCTTGGTGAAGCCCTTACGGGTTTCTTCGGTCAGGGCAGGCATGGAGATCAACAGCAGCTCGCCGAGGTTGGTCGGGTTCAGGTTCAGACCCGCGCTACCGATCGCCTTGTCGACGGCACCCAGCATGTTGCGTTCGAAAGCAACGACTTGCAGGGTACGGGCATCTTTGACGGTGATGTTGGCCACTTGCTTGATCGGGGTGTCGGAGCCGTAGTACGGCACCATCACGCCTTCCAGGATGCTAGGGTGCGCCTGGCCGGTACGAATGCGGCCGAAGTTGTGCGCCAGCGATTCCACGGACTTCTGCATGCGCTCTTGAGCGTCTTTCTTGATTTCGTTGATCATTGTTCGCCTTCCTCGATCAGGGTTCCTTCAGCGCCGCCATGCACGATGTTCAGCAGGGCGCCGGGCTTGTTCATGTTAAATACGCGTAGCGGCATCTTGTGGTCGCGGCACAGGCAAATGGCCGTCAGATCCATCACACCCAGCTTGCGATCCAGCACTTCATCGTAGGTCAGATGATCGAACTTCTCGGCATGCGGGTCTTTGAACGGGTCAGCGGTGTAGACGCCATCGACCTTGGTCGCCTTGAGCACGACATCGGCATCGATTTCGATTGCACGCAGGCAGGCAGCCGAATCCGTCGTAAAGAACGGGTTGCCGGTACCGGCCGCGAAAATCACCACGTCCTTGGAGTTCAAGTGACGCATGGCCTTGCGGCGATCGTAGTGATCGGTCACGCCAACCATGGAAATAGCGGACATCACGATGGCCGAAATGTTGGCGCGCTCAAGGGCGTCGCGCATGGCCAGGGCGTTCATCACAGTGGCCAGCATGCCCATGTGGTCGCCGGTGACCCGGTCCATGCCAGCCTTGCTCAGCGCTTCACCGCGGAACAGGTTGCCACCACCGATAACCAGACCGACCTGAACACCGATGCCGACCAGCTGGCCAACTTCCAATGCCATGCGATCCAGAACTTTCGGGTCGATCCCGAACTCTTCCGAGCCCATCAGGGCCTCGCCGCTAAGCTTGAGTAGAATGCGTTTATAGCGAGCCTGATAACCACTGCCCTGCTGAGCCATTGCGAATCTCTCCTGCGGCGTATTTTAAAAATTCTTTGCGAGCTGTTTAAAGCTGGCGCTCACTCTAGCTTGGCGCTGCTTCAGCGCCATCGGAACATGGCTTTGTAAGCCAGTTCCAAAAGGAAACCAATTAAAAATTGGTGCCCCATCTGAAAAGAGGCTGCGCGCGTGAGCGGGCAGCCTCTTCTGGGCGACAGTTAAAAAACCGTCTTATTGCTTGGCGGCAGCCAGCTGGGCAGCAACTTCTTCTGCGAAGTTGTCCACTGGCTTCTCGATGCCTTCGCCTACCTTGAAGTAAGTGAAGGAAACGATTTCAGCGCCGGCTTTCTTGGCCAGGGCACCTACGGTGACTTCCGGATTCATGACGAAAGCTTGCTCGACCAGGCTGGCTTCAGCCAGGAACTTGGTGATACGGCCGGCGATCATCTTCTCGACGATTTCAGCTGGCTTGCCTTTCATCTTGTCTTCGTTCAGGGTCAGGAAAACGCCCTTCTCGCGCTCGATGGCTTCTGGCGAAACCTGCGATGGCAGCAGGAACTCAGGGTTGCTTGCAGCCACGTGCATGGCGATCTCTTTGGCCAGCTGAACATCGCCGCCCTTGAGAACAACAGCAACACCGATCTTGTTACCGTGCAGGTAGGTGCCGACAACGTCACCCTCTACGCGCACCAGGCGACGGATGTTGACGTTCTCGCCAACTTTCGCCACCAGGGCTTCACGAGCTGCTTCCTGAGCGGCGATCAGCGGAGCTGCGTCGGTCAGTTTTTCGTCAAAGGCTTTTTCTACGCTGGCAGCAACGAAGTTTTTGAAGTCATCTTGCAGGGCCAGGAAGTCGGTCTGCGAGTTGACTTCCAGCAGCACGGCTGCCTTGTCGTCAGCCTTGATGGCGATTGCGCCTTCAGCGGCAACGTTGCCGGCTTTCTTGGCAGCCTTGATGGCGCCCGAAGCACGCATGTCATCAATGGCTTTCTCGATGTCGCCGCCAGCCTTGGTCAAGGCCTTTTTGCAATCCATCATGCCTTCGCCAGTACGCTCGCGCAGTTCTTTGACCAACGCTGCA
Source organism: Pseudomonas sp. KB_15 (assembly GCF_052114525.1). Lineage (NCBI taxonomy): Bacteria > Pseudomonadati > Pseudomonadota > Gammaproteobacteria > Pseudomonadales > Pseudomonadaceae > Pseudomonas > Pseudomonas sp. KB_15. The sequence goes on from NZ_JBFREX010000001.1 coordinate 138,968, forward strand.
GTAATCTCTGCCATTTCAAAAATCCTCTTGGATAGGTTTTCAACCATTCCACCCGATCGAACGGGCGATCAATTCTTCCCGAACCACCCTTGTTAGCTGCCGCACGTTACAGATAGAGCGGTGGGCGCCGACAAATGGTTTTCGAGGTGGCAAAAAGGGGGCCAAGCCCCCTTTTTGCTTACTGAGTCAACGCCAAGGCGTCAATTACTCAGCTGCTGCTACCGGAGCTTCTTCAACGAATACTTCGGTGCCGCCGGCAACATTGTTGCGACCGCGGATGACAGCGTCAGCCATCGAACCCATGTACAGCTGGATAGCGCGGATTGCGTCATCGTTGCCTGGGATGATGTAGTCAACGCCTTCCGGGCTGCTGTTGGTATCGACTACGCCGATAACCGGGATGCCCAGCTTGTTGGCTTCGGTGATCGCGATGCGCTCGTGATCAACGTCGATGACGAACAGAGCGTCTGGCAGACCGCCCATGTCCTTGATACCACCCAGGGAACGATCCAGCTTTTCCAGGTCACGACTGCGCATCAGCGCTTCTTTCTTGGTCAGCTTGGCGAAAGTACCGTCTTCGGCTTGAACTTCAAGGTCACGCAGACGCTTGATGGAAGCACGGATGGTTTTGAAGTTGGTCAGCATGCCGCCCAACCAGCGGTGATCGACGTACGGCGAACCGCAACGTGCTGCTTCTTCAGCAACGATCTTGCCAGCGGAACGCTTGGTGCCGACGAACAGAATCTTGTTTTTGCCCTGGGCCAGACGCTCTACGAAAGTCAGAGCTTCGTTGAACATTGGCAGGGTTTTTTCAAGGTTGATGATGTGGATCTTGTTACGCGCGCCGAAAATGTATTTACCCATTTTCGGGTTCCAGTAACGGGTCTGGTGACCGAAGTGCACACCGGCCTTCAGCATATCGCGCATGTTGACTTGGGACATGATAGTTCCTTAATAAGTCGGGTTTGGCCTCCACGTATCCCAATGACCAACCAGCAGCATCAGCTGAAGGCACCCAGGTCATCGTGTCGACACGTGTGTGGATTTAGGCTTTTCGGGACATCCCCGGAAAGCGGCGCATTTTATACCACAAGGCAGGGCAAAACGGAACCCGGATTCTGAAATCCTGGCGAGCGCTTTGCTCCATCCCTTGGAATCCGCCAAGAATGCACCATTCTATAGAGAGAAGCGATGCACACAGGCGCAGATTTGCGCTGATCGTCTGGTAGAATCGCATTTTTCAGGGCCGCGAAGTTCGATCGCGCAATGCCCTTTCCGTTTAGAAAGCGCCGCCTGGCGCAGAGAGAGCCTGTATGACCGTCACCCTCAAAACCCCCGAGGATATCGCCAAAATGCGTATCGCCGGCAAACTGGCCGCCGATGTGCTGGAAATGATTGCCGAATACGTCAAGCCGGGCGTTACCACCGATCAACTGAACCAGATCTGCCACGACTACATCGTCAACGAGCAGAAGGCCATTCCTGCCCCGCTCAACTACAAGGGCTATCCAAAGTCGATCTGCACGTCGATCAACCATGTAGTCTGCCACGGCATCCCGAACGACAAGCCGCTGAAAGACGGCGACACCCTGAACATCGACGTCACCGTCATCAAGGACGGTTACCACGGCGACACCAGCCGCATGTTCCACGTCGGCAGCGTGCCGGTCTGGGCCGAGCGCCTGTCCCAGGTGACCCAGGAATGCATGTACAAGGCGATTGAAATCGTCAAGCCCGGCTGCCGCCTGGGCGACATCGGCGAAATCATCCAGAAGCACGCTGAGAAGAACGGTTTCTCGGTGGTTCGAGAATTCTGCGGCCACGGTATCGGCAAGGTGTTCCACGAAGAGCCGCAGATCCTGCACTACGGCCGCGCTGGCACCGGCATGGAACTCAAGGCCGGCATGACCTTCACCATCGAGCCGATGATCAACCAGGGCAAGGCCGACACCAAGGTACTGGGCGACGGCTGGACCGCGATCACCAAGGACCGCAAGCTCTCGGCACAGTGGGAACACACCCTGCTGGTGACCGAAACCGGTTACGAGATCTTCACCCTGCGCAGCGATGACACCATCCCTCGCGTTTCGGCCTGATCCCGTTACCGTACATCGCCTATAGAAAGGAAAGCCAATCGATGCCGCAGGTGGATCCCGAACTCTTCGACCGCGGCCAGTTCCAGGCTGAACTGGCCCTGAAGGCAAGCCCGATCGCGGCCTTCAAGAAGGCGATCCGCCAGGCCCGCGAGGTGCTCGACGCGCGCTTTCGCAGCGGCCGCGAAATTCGCCGGCTGATCGAGGATCGCGCCTGGTTCGTCGACAACATCCTGAAAAAAGCCTGGGAGCAGTTCGACTGGAGCGAAGACGCCGACATTGCGCTGGTTGCGGTCGGCGGCTACGGCCGAGGTGAATTGCATCCTTACTCCGATATCGATTTGCTGATCCTGCTGGACAGCGCCGACCACGAAGTTTTCCGCGACTCCATCGAGCGTTTTCTGACGCTGTTGTGGGACATCGGCCTGGAGGTCGGTCAGAGCGTTCGCTCGGTCGACGAGTGCGCCGTCGAGGCCCGTGCCGACCTGACGGTTGTCACCAACCTGATGGAAAGCCGTACCATCGCCGGCCCCGAGCATTTGCGCCAGCGCATGCTGGACGTCACCAGCACCGGGCACATGTGGCCGAGCAAGGACTTCTTCCTGGCCAAGCGTGCCGAACAAAAGGCTCGCCACCACAAGTACAACGACACCGAATACAACCTGGAACCCAACGTCAAAGGGTCACCCGGCGGCCTGCGGGATATCCAGACGATTCTGTGGGTGGCCCGCCGCGAGTACGGCACCCTGAACCTGCGGGCACTGGCTGGCGAAGGATTCCTGGTCGAGAGCGAAAACGCCCTGCTCGCCTCTTCCCAGGAGTTCCTGTGGAAGGTTCGCTATGCCCTGCACATGCTGGCTGGCCGCTCCGAAGACCGCTTGCTGTTCGATCACCAGCGCACCATTGCCGGGCTGCTGGGCTTCAAAGGCGACGACACCAAGCAAGCCATCGAAAACTTCATGCAGCAGTATTACCGGGTGGTGATGAGCATCGCCCAGCTCAGCGACCTGATTATCCAGCACTTCGAAGAAGTCATCCTCGCACCGGAAGACGAAACGCCACCGCAGCCGATCAACTCGCGCTTCCAGTTGCATGACGGCTACATCGAAGCACGCAACGACAATGTCTTCCGTCGCACGCCGTTCGCCATGCTCGAGATTTTCGTGCTGATGGCCCAGCAGCCGGAAATCAAAGGCGTGCGCGCCGACACCATTCGTCTGCTGCGGGAAAACCGCCACCTGATCGACGACGACTTCCGCAACGATATTCGCAACACCAGCCTGTTTATCGAACTGTTCAAGTGCAAGATCGGCATCCACCGCAACCTGCGGCGAATGAACCGTTACGGCATCCTTGGGCGCTATCTGCCTGAATTCGGTTTTATCGTCGGGCAGATGCAGCATGACCTGTTCCACATCTATACGGTCGACGCGCACACACTGAACCTGATCAAACACCTGCGTAAATTGCAGTACACCCAGGTGTCGGAAAAATTCCCGTTGGCCAGCAAGCTCATGGGCAAGCTGCCCAAACCCGAGCTGATTTACATGGCCGGTCTCTACCACGACATCGGCAAAGGCCGGCATGGCGACCACTCGGACATCGGTGCCGTGGATGCCGAGGCCTTTTGCCAGCGCCATCAGCTGCCAGTTTGGGACAGCCGCCTGATCGTGTGGCTGGTGCAAAACCACCTGGTGATGTCGACCACCGCCCAGCGCAAGGACCTGTCCGACCCGCAGGTCATCCACGATTTCGCACAGATCGTCGGCGACGAAACCCGCCTCGACTACCTCTATGTGCTGACCGTCGCCGACATCAACGCCACCAACCCGACACTGTGGAACTCCTGGCGTGCCAGCCTGCTGCGCCAGCTCTACACCGAAACCAAGCGCGCCCTGCGTCGCGGCCTGGAGAACCCGGTGGACCGTGAAGAGCAGATACGCCAGACCCAGAGCGCTGCCCTGGATATCCTGGTGCGCGGCGGCACCGATCCGGACGATGTCGAGCAACTGTGGGCGCAGTTGGGTGATGACTATTTCCTGCGTCACACCGCCGGCGACGTGGCCTGGCACAGCGACGCGATCCTCCAGCAACCGGCCGACGGCGGGCCACTGGTGCTGATCAAGGAAACCACCCAGCGCGAGTTTGAAGGCGGCACGCAGATCTTCATCTACGCCCCGGACCAGCACGACTTCTTTGCCGTGACTGTGGCGGCGATGGACCAGCTCAACCTGAACATTCACGACGCCCGGATCATCACCTCCAGCAGCCAGTTCACCCTCGACACCTATATCGTGCTCGACGCCGACGGCGACTCGATTGGCGACAACCCGGCACGGGTCAAACAGATCCGCGACGGCCTGACTGAAGCCCTGCGCAACCCGGACAACTACCCGACCATCATCCAGCGCCGGGTGCCGCGCCAGCTCAAGCATTTCGCCTTTGCGCCACAGGTGACGATCCATAACGACGCCCAGCGCCCGGTGACAGTGCTGGAACTCACGGCGCCCGACCGCCCGGGCCTGCTGGCGCGGATTGGCACGATTTTCCTGGAGTTCGATCTGTCGCTGCAAAACGCCAAGATCGCCACCCTCGGCGAGCGCGTGGAAGACGTGTTCTTCATCACCGACGCGAACAATCAACCGCTGTCCGACCCACTGCTGTGCAGCCGGTTACAGGATGCAATCGTCGAGCAGTTGAGCGTCAACCAGGAACCCGATATCAAACTGTCGCGCATCAGTATCTGAATCAACGAATCCCCCCTGTGGGAGCGGGCTTGCTCGCGAATCGGGAGTGTCAGTCGACATCCACATTGCTGACGCACCGCTTTCGCGAGCAAGCCCGCTCCCACATTGAACGAGGCCCCCCATGAACAACGCTCTGTCCCAGCTCCAGCCCTACCCCTTCGAAAAGCTCCGCGCCCTGCTCGGCAGCGTCACGCCCAACCCGGACAAGCGCCCGATCGCATTGTCCATCGGCGAGCCGAAGCACCGTTCGCCAAGCTTCGTCGCCGAAGCCCTGGCCAGCAATCTGGAAAAAATGGCGGTGTACCCGACCACCCTCGGCATCCCGGAGCTGCGTGAAGCCATCGCCGCCTGGTGCGAGCGTCGTTTCGGCGTGCCCAACGGCTGGATCGACCCGGCGCGCAACGTCCTGCCGGTCAACGGCACCCGTGAGGCGCTGTTCGCCTTCACCCAGACCGTGGTCAACCGTGGCGATGACGCGCTGGTGGTCAGCCCGAACCCGTTCTACCAGATCTACGAAGGCGCGGCGTTCCTCGCCGGAGCCAAGCCGCATTACCTGCCGTGCCTGGATGAAAACGGCTTCAACCCGGATTTCGACGCCGTTTCGCCGGACATCTGGAAGCGCTGCCAGATCCTGTTCCTGTGCTCGCCGGGCAACCCGACCGGCGCCCTGATTCCGGTCGACACCCTGAAAAAGCTGATCGCCCTGGCCGACGAATACGACTTCGTGATCGCCGCGGACGAGTGCTACAGCGAACTGTACTTCGACGAACAAACCCCGCCGCCTGGCCTGCTCAGCGCTTGCGCGGAACTGGGTCGCCAGGACTTCAAGCGTTGCGTGGTATTCCACAGCCTGTCCAAGCGTTCCAACCTGCCGGGCCTGCGCTCGGGTTTTGTCGCCGGCGACGCCGACATCCTCAAGGGCTTCCTGCTCTACCGCACCTACCACGGCTGCGCGATGCCGGTTCAAACCCAACTGGCCAGTGTTGCCGCGTGGAATGACGAAGTGCATGTGCGCGCCAACCGTGCGTTGTATCGCGAGAAATTTGATGCGGTACTGGAAATCCTCAGCCCGGTCATGGACGTACAGCGACCGGATGGCAGTTTCTACCTGTGGCCGAATGTGGCCGGTGACGACGCTGCGTTCTGCCGCGACCTGTTCGAACAGGAACACGTGACCGTGGTACCAGGTTCTTACCTGTCGCGAGATGTCGATGGCGTCAATCCGGGGGCCGGGCGCGTGCGTATGGCTTTGGTCGCGCCGTTGGCGGAGTGTGTCGAGGCTGCCGAACGGATTCGTGCGTTTATTCAGCGCCGGTAGGCGCGAGGTTTACTTAACCTGGCCCAGCTTGGCCTCACTCAAATCAAGCTCACCCAGCACTTCACGCAACACGTCATCACCAATCTGGTGATGACGTCTCAGGCGGTACAACTAATGTCGCAAGCCTGAACCACAACCCCCTGTAGGAGCGAGCTTGCTCCGGGCTGTGTTCCGACGATGGTCGTTAACGATGACGCTGCATGCCTGACACCCCGCGGCACTCTCAGGGTCATCGCGAGCAAGCTTGCTCCTACAAGGTTCTATGCCCTGACACAAATACAAAGCCGACCACAGCCGACGCGAAACCGTCCGGTCATGGCATAATCCGTCACCTTTTATTTTCAGCACCTGCAAAGGGGGCGATTCCTTGACCGTTTCAAGCAAAACGTTGCACCTTTTCGGCATCAAAGCCTGCGATACCATGAAAAAGGCGCGCACCTGGCTCGATGAACACGCTGTCGGTTATGACTTTCATGATTACAAAGCGGTCGGTATCGACCGTGAACACCTGACCCAATGGTGCAACGAGCACGGCTGGGAAGTGGTGTTGAACCGTGCAGGCACGACCTTTCGCAAGCTCGACGACGAACGCAAAGCCGATCTCGACCAGACGAAAGCCATCGAACTGATGCTTGCACAACCCTCGATGATCAAGCGCCCGGTGCTCGATCTCGGTGACCGAACCCTGATTGGCTACAAGCCAGATATCTACGCGGCCGCGCTCAAGTAAGCAGCCCGTTCAATTTTGTTAGAGGTATACACATGTCCACTACCCTGTTCAGCCTGGCCTTCGGCGTCGGCACTCAAAACCGTCAAGGCGCATGGCTGGAAGTGTTCTACGCCGCCCCGGTACTCAAGCCATCGGCTGAAGTCGTCGCTGCTATCGCACCGATTCTGGGCTACACCGAAGGTAATCAGGCCATCGCATTCAGCACCGCCCAGGCCTCGCAACTGGCCGAAGCCCTCAAAGGCGTCGACGCTGCCCAGGCTGCCCTGCTGACCCGTCTGGCCGAGAGCCACAAGCCGCTGGTTGCCACCTTGCTGGCTGAAGATACCCAGCTGTCGTCCACCCCTGAGGCTTATCTCAAGCTGCACCTGCTGAGCCATCGCCTGGTCAAGCCACACGGCCTGAACCTGGCCGGCATCTTCCCGCTGCTGCCGAACGTGGCCTGGACCAGCCAGGGCGCGGTCGACCTGAGCGAACTGGCCGAGCTGCAACTCGAAGCCCGTCTGCGCGGCGAGCTGCTGGAAGTGTTCTCGGTGGACAAGTTCCCGAAAATGACCGACTACGTGGTACCGGCCGGCGTGCGTATCGCTGACGCTGCGCGTCTGCGCCTGGGCGCTTACGTGGGCGAAGGCACCACCGTGATGCACGAAGGCTTCATCAACTTCAACGCCGGCACCGAAGGCCCGGGCATGATCGAAGGCCGCGTATCCGCTGGCGTATTCGTCGGCAAGGGTTCGGACCTGGGCGGCGGCTGCTCGACCATGGGCACCCTGTCGGGCGGCGGCAACATCGTGATCAAGGTCGGCGAAGGCTGCCTGATTGGCGCCAACGCCGGTATCGGTATTCCGTTGGGCGACCGCAACACCGTCGAGTCGGGCCTGTACGTGACCGCTGGCACCAAAGTGGCGTTGCTGGACGAAAACAATCAACTGGTCAAAGTGGTCAAGGCCCGTGAACTGGCCGGCCAGCCGGACCTGCTGTTCCGTCGCAATTCGGAAACCGGTGCCGTGGAATGCAAAACCCACAAATCGGCCATCGAGTTGAACGAAGCGCTGCACGCTCACAACTAAGCGTCACACGTCTTCCTGTAGGAGCGAGCCTGCTCGCGAAAAACGTAAGGGCAACGCGGTTATTCAGATAATGCGCGTTATCGTTCACGTCCATCGCGAGCAGGCTCGCTCCTACAGGGGGCCGGCGTACGCCCGCCCATGTTCACCAGGGCCCGATAACATGATGATTCTCTCTCCCTGGCGTGTCGATTTTCCAGCCATCGCCGCCCTGCAACGGCAAGACCAGACCTATCTGGACAACGCCGCCACCACGCAAAAACCTCAAGCCCTGCTCGATGCCCTGGCGCACTACTACGCCAACGGCGCGGCCAACGTGCATCGGGCGCAGCATTTGCCCGGCGCCCACGCCACCCAGGCGTTCGAGGACAGCCGCCGCAAAGCCGCGCAATGGCTCAACGCCAGCGACTGTGGGCAGATCATCTTTACCCACGGCGCGACGTCCGCGCTGAATCTCCTGGCCTACGGCCTGGAACATCTTTTCAACCCGGGCGACGAGATTGTCATCAGCGCCCTGGAGCATCACGCCAACCTGTTGCCGTGGCAGCAACTGGCGCACCGTCGCGACCTGAAACTGGTGATCCTGCCGCTGGATGCCGACGGTGTGATCGACCTTGAAGCCGCTGCCGGTTTGATCGGCTCGCGCACACGCCTGCTGGCGGTCAGTCAACTGTCCAACGTGATTGGCGCGTGGCAGCCGCTGCCCGAATTGCTGGCACTGGCCAAGGCGTACAATGCCTTGACCGTGATCGACGGCGCCCAGGGTGTGGTCCACGGCCGCCACGACGTGCAAGCGCTGGGCTGCGATTTTTATGTGTTCTCCAGCCACAAACTCTACGGGCCCGATGGCCTGGGCGTGCTGTTCGGACGCCATGAAGCGCTGCAACAACTGCGCCCGTGGCAATTCGGCGGTGAGATGGTGCTGGACGCCAACTACCACGACGCCCGCTTTCGCCCGGCACCACTGGGCTTTGAGGCCGGGACGCCGCCGATTGCCAGTGTGATCGGCCTCGGAGCGACCCTTGATTACCTCGCCGGGCTCGATCAGGACGCCGTGTCCGCCCATGAAGCGGCGTTGCATGCCTGCCTGCTCAAGGGCCTTGAGGCACGTCACGGCATCCACCTGCTGGGCAAGCCGCAAGTGGCACTGGCCAGTTTTACCGTCAAGGGTGTGCATAACGCCGATCTCGCGCATTTGCTGACCGAACAAGGGATCGCGGTACGCGCCGGTCATCACTGCGCCATGCCGCTGCTCAAACGCTTTGAACTGGCCGGGGCGATTCGGGTGTCGTTGGCGCTGTACAACGATTCCGAAGACCTGGAACGGTTCTTTGAAGCCCTGGATCAGGCGCTGGAGCTGTTGCGATGAACCTGCCTGCCGATGCCGTCACGGCGCTCGAAACCTTTCAGAAAGCTGCCGGTTGGGAACAGCGCGCACGCCTGCTGATGCAATGGGGCGAGCGCCTGCCAGCGTTGAGTGACGTGCAGATGTGTGATGCCAACCGGGTGCACGGCTGTGAAAGCCAAGTGTGGCTGGTGGGTGAGTTGCGCGATGGCCATTGGCAGTTCAGTGCCAACAGCGATGCGCGATTGATTCGCGGGTTAGTGGCATTGCTGCTGGCGCGGGTCAACGGGTTGTCCGCGGCCGAGTTGCAGCAGGTGGATTTGCCGGACTGGTTCAATCAGTTGGGGCTGGGGCGGCAGTTGTCCGAATCCCGCAGTAATGGCTTGAATGCGGTACTTCAACGGATGCGGGAGTTGGCGCAGTAACGGGGCCGCTTCGCAGCCCATCGCGAGCAGGCTCGCTCCCACAGGGGTATGCATTCCAAATGTGGGAGCGAGCCTGCTCGCGATGGGGCCATCAGCAGCAACACTTAAACCTGAGGCTTGACCCGATCCGCCGGCCGTCGCACACCCGCCACGATCTTGTCCACAGCCTTGGTCGCCGCGACCATGCCGAAGGTCGCCGTCACCATCATCACCGCGCCAAACCCGCCGGCACAGTCGAGCTTCACGCCATCACCGACAAAACTCTTCTGCAGGCAAATGCTGCCGTCCGGTTTCGGATAACGCAGCTGCTCAGTGGAAAACACGCACGGCACGCTGTAATGGCGGGTCACCGTGCGCGAGAAACCGTAGTCACGGCGCAGCGTGGAACGCACTTTCGACGCCAACGGATCGTTGAACGTTCGATTCAGGTCGCAAACCTGGATCAACGTCGGGTCAATCTGCCCGCCCGCACCACCGGTAGTGATGATCTGGATCTTGCGGCGCTTGCACCAGGCGATCAGCGCAGCCTTGGCGTTGACGCTGTCGATGCAGTCGATCACACAATCGATGTTCGGCGTGATGTACTCGGCCATGGTGTCACGGGTGACGAAGTCAGGCACCGCGTGCACCGTGCAGTCCGGATTGATCCCGCGCAGACGCTCGGCCATCACCTCGACCTTGGGTTTGCCCACAGTGCTGTCCAGCGCGTGCAACTGACGGTTGGCGTTGCTGACGCAGACGTCGTCCAGATCGAACAGCGAAATCTCGCCAACACCACAACGGGCCATGGCTTCCGCCGCCCAGGAACCGACGCCACCGACGCCCACGATCGCCACATGGGCCGCTTTCAGGCGCTCAAGGCCTTCGATGCCATACAAACGGGCGATGCCAGCAAACCGCGGATCTTCTGTACTCATGACCATTACCCCAAAAACCGGCGCGCATTATAGGGCCGTCGGCGTGCAAGAGCATCATTGCGCTATGAACGGGCAACATCCACGAAAACTACATCGAACAAAGATTTGCCCTACAGGCTCTAACGAAAGAACTTAAACCGACTTGGATTGCCCAATGTCCGGCAATTCCCTGTCTGCTGTACGACCAGAGAATGCCCGGTGTAGGATGCGCGCCCCTTTGCGGCCGCCGACCGTTCCCTCGTTCCACAGCCTTTGGAACCCGAAATAGCTATGTCATCGCGTAAATTTGGACTCAACCTGGTCGTGGTGCTCGCCATCGCGGCCTTGTTTACCGGCTTCTGGGCGCTGATCAACCGCCCGGTCACCGCCCCCAACTGGCCTGAACAGATCTCCGGCTTCTCGTACTCGCCATTCCAGCAGGGCCAGTTCCCGCAGAAAGACCAGTACCCGACCGACGATCAAATGCGTCGCGACCTGGAGATCATGAGTAAGCTGACGGATAACATCCGCATCTACTCGGTCGATGGCACCCTGCAAGACATCCCGAAACTGGCGGAAGAATTCGGCTTGCGGGTGACACTGGGGATCTGGATCAGCCCGGACCAGGAACGCAACGAACGGGAAATTACCCGCGCCATCGAAATCGCCAACTCCTCACGCAGTGTGGTTCGTGTGGTGGTGGGCAACGAAGCGATCTTCCGCAAGGAAATCACCGCTGCCGAACTGAGCGTCATGCTCGACCGAGTCCGCGCTGCCGTGAAGGTGCCGGTGACCACGTCCGAGCAATGGCACGTTTGGGAAGAGCACCCGGAACTGGCCAAACACGTCGACCTGATCGCCGCGCACGTCCTGCCTTACTGGGAATTCATTCCGGTGGACAAGGCCCAGCAGTTCGTTCTGGATCGCGCCCGCGACCTGAAAAAGATGTTCCCGAAAAAGCCGCTGCTGCTGTCCGAAGTGGGCTGGCCGAGCAACGGCCGCATGCGCGGTGGCGCCGATGCCTCACCGGCAGACCAGGCGATCTACCTGCGCACCCTGGTCAACAAGCTCAACCGCCAGGGCTTCAACTACTTCGTGATCGAAGCGTTTGACCAGCCGTGGAAAGCCAGTGACGAAGGCTCCGTCGGCGCCTACTGGGGCGTGTTCAACGCCGCACGCCAGCAGAAGTTCAACTTCGAAGGCCCGGTGGTGGCGATTCCGCAATGGCGCGTATTGGCCATTGGTTCGGTAGTGTTGGCGCTGTTGTCGCTGACCCTGCTGATGATCGACGGCTCGGCCCTGCGCCAGCGCGGCCGTACCTTCCTGACCTTCATTGCGTTCCTCTGTGGTTCGGTGCTGGTGTGGATCGGTTACGACTACAGCCAGCAATACAGCACCTGGTTCAGCCTGACGGTGGGCTTCTTGCTCGCCCTCGGTGCGCTCGGGGTGTTTATCGTGCTGCTGACCGAAGCCCATGAACTGGCCGAAGCGGTGTGGGTGCACAAGCGCCGGCGCGAGTTTTTGCCGGTGGAAGGCGATTCCAGCTACCGCCCGAAAGTGTCGATTCACGTGCCCTGCTACAACGAGCCGCCGGAGATGGTCAAACAGACCCTCAACGCCCTGGCCAACCTCGACTATCCGGATTTCGAAGTCCTGATCATCGACAACAACACCAAGGATCCGGCGGTCTGGGAACCGGTGCGCGACTACTGCGCAACCCTCGGCCCGCGCTTCAAGTTCTTCCACGTTGCACCGCTCGCTGGTTTCAAGGGCGGCGCGCTGAACTACCTGATTCCGCATACTGCCAAGGACGCCGAAGTCATAGCCGTGATCGACTCGGACTACTGCGTCGACCGGAACTGGCTCAAGCACATGGTGCCGCACTTCGTCGACCCGAAAATCGCCGTGGTGCAATCGCCGCAGGATTACCGCGACCAGAACGAAAGTACGTTCAAGAAGCTCTGCTACGCGGAATACAAAGGTTTCTTCCACATTGGCATGGTTACCCGCAACGATCGTGACGCGATCATCCAGCATGGCACCATGACCATGACCCGTCGCTCGGTGCTCGAAGAACTGGGCTGGGCCGACTGGTGCATCTGCGAAGACGCCGAGCTGGGCCTGCGCGTATTCGAGAAAGGCCTGTCGGCAGCGTACTACCACACCAGCTACGGCAAAGGCCTGATGCCCGATACCTTCATCGACTTCAAGAAACAGCGTTTCCGCTGGGCCTACGGAGCGATTCAGATCATCAAGCGCCACACCGCCAGCCTGCTGCGCGGCAAGGACACCGAACTGACCCGTGGCCAGCGTTATCACTTCCTCGCGGGCTGGTTGCCGTGGGTGGCGGACGGCATGAACATCTTCTTCACCGTCGGTGCGCTGTTGTGGTCGGCGGCAATGATCATCGTGCCGCAACGGGTCGATCCACCGCTGCTGATTTTCGCGATCCCGCCGTTGGCGCTGTTCGTGTTCAAGGTTGCCAAGATCATCTTCCTCTATCGTCGTGCGGTTGGAGTGAACTTGAAGGATGCCTTCTGCGCGGCGCTGGCCGGTCTGGCGCTGTCCCACACCATCGCCAAAGCGGTGCTGTACGGCTTCTTCACCAGCAGCATTCCGTTCTTCCGTACGCCGAAAAACGCCGACAACCATGGTTTCTGGGTAGCGATTTCGGAAGCCCGGGAGGAGATGTTCATCATGCTGCTGTTGTGGAGCGCGGCGCTGGGGATTTATCTGGTCAACGGCATGCCGAGCAACGACATGCGCTTCTGGGTCACCATGTTGCTGGTGCAGTCGCTGCCGTACGTCGCGGCGCTGGTCATGGCGTTCCTGTCGTCGCTGCCGAAACCGGCCGCCGAGCCTGAAACGGCACCAGCGGTCTAAATCTCTGCGGATGCACTAAACGGCGGCCAATGGTCGCCGTTTTGCTTTAAGATAACCGCCATTTTGCGGGGCTTGGCTCAAGGGCCGACCCCAATACCTGTAGGAGCGAGCTTGCTCGCGAGAAACGCAAGGACAACGCGGTCACACAGATCGCACGCATTATCGTTAACGTCCATCGCGAGCAAGCTCGCTCCTACACATTTACAGATTCCGGAGTTTTCCATGACGGCCCATGCCGACCTTTCGCCGACCCTCCAACTCGCCATCGACCTGATCCGCCGTCCGTCCGTGACGCCGATCGACGCCGATTGCCAGAAGCAGATGATGCAGCGCCTGGGCGATGCCGGTTTCACCCTGGAACCGATGCGCATCGAAGATGTGGATAACTTCTGGGCCACCCACGGCCAGGACGACGGTCCGGTGCTGTGCTTTGCCGGGCACACCGACGTGGTCCCGACCGGCCCGGTGACGGCCTGGCAGATCGAGCCGTTCAACGCGCTGATCGACGAACACGGCATGCTCTGCGGCCGTGGCGCCGCCGACATGAAAGGCAGTCTCGCCGCCATGACCGTCGCGTCCGAGCGTTTCGTCGCCGACTACCCGAATCACAAAGGCAAAGTCGCCTTCCTGATCACCAGCGATGAAGAAGGTCCGGCGCATCACGGCACCAAGGCAGTGGTCGAACGCCTGGCAGCGCGCAAGGAGCGTCTGGACTGGTGCATCGTCGGCGAGCCGTCGAGCACCACCCTGGTCGGTGACGTGGTCAAGAACGGCCGTCGCGGCTCCCTCGGCGCCAAGCTGACCGTGCGCGGTGTGCAAGGCCACGTGGCTTACCCGCACCTGGCGAAGAACCCGATCCACCTCGCCGCTCCAGCCCTGGCGGAACTTGCCGCCGAGCACTGGGACCACGGCAACGATTTCTTCCCGCCGACCAGCTTCCAGATCTCCAACGTCAACTCCGGCACCGGTGCGACCAACGTGATCCCGGGTGACCTGGTGGCGGTATTCAACTTCCGCTTCTCGACTGAATCCACCGTCGAAGGCCTGCAAAAGCGCGTCGCCGACATCCTCGACAAGCATGGCCTTGACTGGCACGTCGACTGGGCTTTGTCCGGTCTGCCGTTCCTCACCGAGCCTGGCGCGCTGCTGGACGCGGTGTCGTCGAGCATCAAGGACATCACCGGTCGCGACACCAAGGCGTCCACCAGCGGCGGCACCTCCGACGGGCGCTTCATCGCGACCATGGGCACGCAAGTGGTTGAGCTGGGCCCGGTCAACGCGACCATCCACCAGGTCAACGAGCGCGTGCTGGCAGCGGATCTCGACGTGCTGACCGAAATCTACTACCAGACCCTGATCAAGTTGCTCGCCTGATGCTTGCCTGCCCTATCTGCAGCGAACCGCTCAATGCGGTGGACAACGGAGTGGTCTGCCCCGCCGGGCATCGTTTCGACCGTGCGCGCCAGGGTTACCTGAACTTGCTGCCGGTGCAGCACAAGAACAGCCGCGACCCTGGGGATAACCAGGCAATGGTCGAAGCCCGCCGCGACTTCCTGAATGCCGGGCATTACGCCCCGGTGGCCAGGCGTCTGGCGGAGCTGGCAGCCAGCTATGCACCACAGCGCTGGCTGGACATCGGTTGTGGCGAGGGCTACTACACCGCGCAAATCGCCGAGGCGCTGCCGGATGCCGAAGGTTATGCCCTGGACATCTCCCGCGAAGCGGTCAAACGCGCCTGCAAACGCAACCCGCAGCTCACCTGGTTGATCGCCAGCATGGCGCGGGTGCCGTTGGCTTCCGGCAGTTGCCAGTTCCTCGCCAGCGTCTTCAGCCCGCTGGACTGGGAAGAAGCCAAACGTCTGCTCAGCGTCGGCGGCGGCCTGATGAAAGTCGGACCGACCAGCGGCCACCTGATGGAACTGCGCGAGCGGCTGTACGATGAAGTCCGCGAGTACATCGACGACAAGCACCTGGACCTGGTGCCGGAAGGCATGGCGCTGGCGCACAGTGAAACCCTGGAATTCAAGCTGACACTCGCCAGCGGTCAGGATCGTGCCAATCTGCTGGCGATGACGCCCCACGGCTGGCGCGCCAGTGCCGAGCGCCGTGCTGCCGTGATCGAGCAGGCCGAGCCATTCGAGGTCACTGTGTCGATGCGCTACGATTATTTCGTTCTTCAATAACTTCAAACATTTTTGGTCTTGGGCAACGGCTCAAGACCGGCTAAATCCGCGAATGGATTTTTCAGACACGCAGTGAGGACATCCATGCGCCAACCCGATATCGAGATTTACCTGAAAGACGCCGACGTCGATCACAAAGCCATTGCCGCCTGGCTCGGCGCGGCACTTGGCCCGTGTTCGGATTGGGTCCAGAAGGGCCAGACCTACAAGTGCAAGGCCGGCAACGTGCCGGTGACCTGGCTGCCAAAAGCCGTTGGCAAGTGGAACAGCCTGTACCTGGAAAGCGACCAGACCCCATGGGACGACGACATCGCCTGCGCCCGCGCCGCGTTTGCCGCGCTGAACGTCGAAGTGCGTTGCGCGCCGGGAACCTGGGTGGAGGAAGAAGGTGAAGAGACGGCGGACCGCTGGATTCGCATCAGCGCCGATGGTGAAGAAGAGATCACCTGGAAAACGGCTTAAGGCCTGAACACCGCCCCTGTAGGAGCGAGCTTGCTCGCGATGGTCTTCAACGATAACGCGCCAATTCCGGGAACGCGCGGCGTCCTTGAATTCTTCGCGAGCAAGCCCGCTCCCACAGTGGTTTTGTGTGATCTGAAGAGTGGGTTTACAGCCCCACCACATCCTCAGCCTGCAACCCCTTCTGCCCTTCGACCACCGCATATTCAACCTGCTGGCCTTCGGTCAGCGAACGGTGCCCTTCGCCGCGAATCGCGCGGTAATGCACGAACACGTCCACCCCGTCCTCGCGCTGAATGAAGCCGTAGCCCTTGGCGTCGTTGAACCACTTCACGTTGCCGGTTTCGCGTGTTGCCATTTGTTCATACTCCCTTTTTATTATTGATCGGGCTTTTCGCAGGAAAGCCTCGGGAACGTCAGCCTGCGCATACCGGTCCCATGAGGGCAACGGCGACAGAGCGCCGAGTATATGACAGACGCTGAAACTCTCAATAGCAGTTTACTTCGCCGCTTTTTTGCCGATTTTCGACGAATCCGGCACACTACCCAGCGCCCGAGCAAACGCTCGGTTTTATTCACTTATGCAGAAGCCGTATGACCCGTTCCCCGTTCCGCCGTCTTGTGTTTGGCGCCCTGCGCCGACTGTTGTACCTCTGGGTTCGCTCCGAGACGATCAACCAGTCGTCGTTCACCCTTAACCTCGACCGCAGTCGTCCGGTGTTCTACGTCCTGCAAAACCCTTCGCTGACCGATCTCGCCGTGGTCGACACCGAGTGCAGCAAGGCCGGCCTGCCACGTCCGGTGCTGCCAGTATCGGTGGGCAACCTGCTGGAACCCGCCGCGTTCTTCTACCTGACACCGGACCCGGACTGGCTCGGCCGCCAGGACAAGCGCGGCGCGCCGCCGACACTGACACGCCTGGTCAGCGCCCTGAGCCAGAACGCCGCCGAAGATGCACAGATCATTCCGGTCAGCGTGTTCTGGGGTCAGTCGCCAGACAGCGAAAACAGCCCGTGGAAACTCCTGTTCGCCGACAGCTGGGCCGTTACCGGGCGCCTGCGGCGCTTGCTGAGCGTCATTGTGCTGGGGCGCAAGACCCGCGTGCAGTTTTCCGCGCCGATCCACCTGCGCGAACTGATCGAGCACAACAAGGGTCACGAGCGCACTGTGCGCATGGCCCAACGCATCCTGCGGGTGCACTTTCGCAACCTGAAGGCCGCGGTGATCGGCCCGGACATTTCCCACCGCCGCAACCTGGTCAAGGGCCTGCTCAACCAGCCGCAGGTCAAACAAGCGATCCTCGACGAAGCCGAACGCGAGAACATCTCGCCGGAGAAGGCCAAAGCTCAAGCGCTGCGCTACGGCAACGAAATCGCCTCGGACTACACCTACACTGCGATCCGTTTTATGGAAGTGGTGCTGAGCTGGTTCTGGAACAAGATCTACGACGGGATCAAGGTCAACCACATCGAAGGCGTGCAGAAGGTCGCCCAGGGTCACGAAGTGATCTACGTGCCGTGCCACCGCAGCCACATCGACTATCTGCTGCTGTCCTATCTACTGTTCCGCAACGGCCTGACCCCGCCGCACATTGCCGCCGGCATCAACCTCAACATGCCGGTGATCGGCGGCCTGCTGCGTCGCGGCGGTGCATTCTTCATGCGCCGCACCTTCAAGGGCAACCCGCTCTACACCTCGGTGTTCAACGAATACCTGCACACCCTGTTCACCAAGGGTTTCCCCGTGGAGTACTTCGTCGAGGGTGGCCGCTCGCGCACCGGGCGCATGCTGCAACCGAAGACCGGGATGCTGGCGATCACCCTGCGCAGTTTCCTGCGCTCGTCGCGCATGCCCATCGTGTTCGTGCCGGTGTACATCGGCTACGAGCGCGTACTGGAAGGTCGAACCTATCTTGGCGAGTTGCGCGGTGCGGCCAAGAAGAAAGAATCGATCTTCGACATATTCAAAGTCATCGGCGCGCTCAAGCAGCGCTTCGGCCAGGTAGCGGTGAACTTCGGCGAGCCGATCAAACTGGCGGAATTCCTCGACAGCGAACAGCCGGACTGGCGCCAACAGGAACTCGGCCCGCAGTTCAGACCCGCCTGGCTCAACGAAACCACCAACCGCCTCGGCGAGAAGGTCGCCCGGCATCTGAACGAAGCGGCAGCGATCAACCCGGTCAACCTCGTTGCCCTGGCCCTGCTGTCCACCAGCCGCCTGGCCCTGGACGACCGCGCCATGGCGCGGGTGCTGGATCTGTACCTGGCGCTGCTGCGCAAGGTCCCGTATTCGCCGCACACCACCTTGCCGGACGGTGACGGCCGGGCGCTGATCGAGCATGTGAAAGACATGGACCTGCTGTCCGAACAGAGCGATGCCCTGGGCAAGATTCTGTATCTGGACGAGCAGAATGCCGTCCTGATGACCTACTACCGCAACAACGTGCTGCACATCTTCGCCCTGCCGGCGCTGCTCGCGAGCTTCTTCCAGAGCGCCTCGCGCATGAGTCGCGAACAGATCCTGCGCTACACCCGCGCGCTGTACCCGTACCTGCAAGCGGAGCTGTTCATTCGCTGGTCGCTGGACGAACTGGATGCGGTGATCGATCAATGGCTGGAGGCGTTCGTCGAGCAAGGCCTGCTGCGCTTCGAGAACGATGTGTACCTGCGCCCGGCGCCAAGCTCACGGCATTTCGTGCTGCTGACCCTGCTGTCGAAAAGCATCGCGCAGACCCTGCAGCGCTTCTACATGACCGTGTCCCTGCTGCTCAACAGCGGCCAGAACAGCATCAGCGCCGAAGAACTGGAAGACCTGTGCACGGTCATGGCCCAGCGCCTGTCGATCCTGCATGGCCTGAACGCCCCGGAATTCTTCGACAAGAGCCTGTTCCGCCACTTCATCCAGACCATGCTCGACCTCGACGTGCTTAAGCGCGATGAAGCGGGCAAGCTGAGCTATCACGAGTTGCTCGGTGAACTGGCCGAAGGCGCGGCCAAACGAGTGCTGCCCGCGGAGATTCGGTTGTCGATCCGGCAGGTGGCGTTGCATCGCAGTGAAGATGCGGCGGAGCTGGTCACGCCCCTCTGACTCACTCACATCTCTGCGCGGAGGTTTCATGGCAGAAGCAAGGACGCTTCTGACTCATGCCACCTCCTTTTCGCCCATGCCAGTAGGAATATCCCTACATTTAAATCGCCACCTCAATCCTATGCTAGGCACTCGTCACTACCGACGATCAATTGATAAGGAAATCAATATGAACAACGAAACCGTAAAGACCATCAGCGGCAAAGTGTATTACCTGCCAAAGATTGGGCTGTTGCCTAACTCGACTCTTTATGTCCGACTGCTGGATGTCAGCTTGCAAGATGTCATCGCGAAGGAGCTGGCCGTACAGATCACTCCCAATGCAGAAAAAACCGGGCTGAACTTCAACCTGACGTACAGCTTTGCTGATGTCCTGCCCGGCCATACCTATGCAATCAGCGCGAGCATCACCCACGAAGACCGCCTGATCTTCGCCACCACTCAACAACATCAGGTGGAACTGGGTGCCGATCATGTAGAAGGGCAGAAAGTGCTGGTCAGCCTCGTCTGAGAACACCTCCGAGGCAAGTTGGGCGATATCCTCGGTAAAATCCGTTAAATTGTCGTTGGCGCCGGTCTTCTTCGGGCGCCAATGACAAGGATTTGCCTCATGAAAAAACTCTCTCTGCTTGGCCTTGCCGCATTGCTCGGCGCCTGCCAATCCATGCAACCTGCCCCGAAAGCCAGCCTCGACGGTGAAGTTTTTTACCTGCAACGCAGCGCCCTGCCGCCCACCGCTACCCTGAGCGTGAGCTTGCAGGACGTGTCCCTGGCCGATGCACCGGCGATTGTCCTCGACGAACAGAAAGGTCAGGTCAAAGGCCAGGTGCCACTGCCGTTTCATCTGAGTTACGATCCGGCGCAGGTCAAGCCGGGTCATCGTTACTCGGTCAGCGCGCGCATCGAAGTCGATGGCAAGCTGATGTTCATCACCACCGAAAACCATGCCGTGCGTCTTGATGGCGAGGACCCGCAACCGCTGAAAATCCGCGTCGACGCCGTTCGCTAATTCACTCTATTTTGAACAAGGAAGCTGCCATGCTCCGCCCTACTCTTCGTTTTGCCGGCCTGTGCGCAGGTTTGATGATCTGCGCCAACGCCCTGGCACTGTCCCTCAGCGACCTGTCGCAGAAAGACGCCACTGGCGGACTCAAGGACGCACTGACCCAAGGCGCGCAACTGGCCGTGAAACAACTCGGCACCCCGGGCGGCTTCAGCAACAACCCCGACGTGAAAATCGAACTGCCGGGCAAACTGGGCAAGGTCGCGAGCAAGATGAAACAGTTCGGCATGGGTGATCAGGTCGATGAACTGGAAGCCAGCATGAACAAGGCGGCGGAAACCGCCGTGACCCAGGCCCAGCCAATCCTCATCGATGCCGTGAAGAAAATGACCGTGGAAGATGCCAAGGGCATCCTCAGCGGCGGCAACGACTCGGCCACCCAATACCTGAACAAGACCAGCCGCGAGCAAATCCGCGCCAAGTTCCTGCCGATCGTCAAGCAAGCCACCGACAAGGTCGGCCTGGCCCAGCAGTACAACTCGTTCGCCGGACAAGCCGCAACAATGGGCGTAGTGGATGCAAAGAATGCCAACGTCGAAAACTACGTCACCGAGCAGGCGTTGAATGGCTTGTTTGAGATGATCGGCAAACAGGAAGAAACCATCCGCCAGAACCCGGCGGCTGCGGCGACCAGTTTGGCGAAGAAGGTATTCGGCACGCTCTAAGCCACAACACAAAACCCTGTGGGAGTGGGCCTGCTCGCTCCCACATTGGTTCAGGTCGCGGAGGCAGGTCGTAGAAAAAACACCCACTCCTGTCCCATCTTCCGTTTCTCAAATAACTTCAACTCGACCAGCCCATTCAATGTGGCTGATGCCGTGTTGTAAGAGCATCCCAGGTTTTCCTTCACATTGACCGCGGTAAATTCCTTGGCCATTCCGCTCTTGGCCACTTGAAACACGGCTCGCTGATTCTCCGTGAGTTGCTCGAGAAAACCACTTTCCCGCAACCATCGATCAAAGCACTCGGCATCAACCAGACTTTTCCGATACGCCTCGGTAAAACTGCCCACGGCACGCAGCACCACCGAACACTGGAAATCGATGAAATACGTCAGATCCAGATCATCCGCCTCGGTATCCAGGTATGAGCGCCCGTACTTCACCGGCGCATTGCGTAACAAGACGCTGATCGCGATGTAGCGGAACCCCGAGAAGTCATTTTTGAACATGAACCAGTAGAACAGCGCCCGCGCGACCCGACCGTTTCCATCGCGAAAAGGATGCTCGTACCCCAGGGCAAAATGCAGAGCGATGCCTTTGATCAAAGGATGAAGGTAATCCGCTTGATGGAGGTTGTCATGGGAATGGTTGATCCATTCCGCCAGCGACTGCAAACGCAACCCAATGCCTGCTGCGGGCGGCGTATGAACAGTGTTGCCCTCGCCATCCTGCACCACGACATCATCACGGCCTCTGAACACCCCCGGCGAATACTGCGGATCATCGATGCCCTCGACGCCAACGCGGTGCATCGCCGCGATCAACTCAACGCTCAGAGGCTCATAACGCTGCTCCCAGGCGAAGTTCATCATCTTGAAATTACCGATGACCATTCGCTCGTCCGGCGTGCGCGGCAGGCGATGACGCTTGAGCATGTCCTTGGCCACACGTGTCGTGGTGGCTGCACCTTCAAGCTGGCTGCTGCTGATGGCCTCGTCTTCGATCAGATCATTGAGCAAGTAGCTGAAATGAGCGCGCTCGCCAATCTGGCTGGTCATGTACTCCAACACGGCCGTAGTGGTTTGCCGGTCTACCGCGGAAATAGCCTTTTGCGCCAGCGGCGTCAGCACGAATTGCAGCCACCGCACCGGATCACCCAATGGCAAAAGACTCGAATACTGCGCCGTCCGGGCTTTCTTGACCAAGGCCCAGCACAAATTGGAATCCAGACCCGGCGCCCAGCGGTAGCGCAATGCATCGAATGGCAGATAACGCCCCTGATCGTCCAGGGGCTTGAGCAGAGCCAAGTAATCCGAGAGGCGTTCCTTGTGAGGCGACTGCCCTAGCCGATCAAACACCGGGTCGGTCCGTCCCCGCAACTTGGGTGGATTCTTCATACGCACTGTCTCAAACATTCATAAAACCGGGTTTTGAGTACAACACCTGGGCTCTTGAGCCTCAATATCAGACGGGTCTGAGATAAATGCAGGAACAATGAGGGCCCACTGATTGGTACAGGTTCAGCGGGCTTCTTCCTATTGCTATTGCTGTTGATCCAACTGATCGAGGACGCGATTCACTGATAGTTGCGCGAGGACAATCATCTGCTGAATGCCGAGTGCCAGATTGCAGGCTGGGCCGCTCAGGATGGACGACAGTTCGGTTGCCATTACATTGGCTGAAGCGAGAGTTTCATAGGCATGGACCAGCAGGGTTTCGGAGTCGACGCCTGGGTGGATGGAGGAAATTGGGCAGGGGCGGCGTGACACTTGTATTTCGGATTCAGAGGCGGAGGGATCAGGACTGTCTTTGATCATTGCGAAGCTCACAAAGTAGGCGCCTAACAAACTATTGGCGGGCTTGCAGTCCCGGTCGCTGAATTGGCAGCGACCGTCAGAGGCTAGTGATCGTGCTTCCGACAGGCAACCTGAAAGTCTTGTGGGAATGGTCTGAATGGTTGGCTTGGGCGATAAACTCTGCTGACTGATAAGCCGCCATCGCGAGCAGGCTCGCTCCTACAATTGGATCGGGTACATCTGTGATGGATTGATTGGCTGTTAGGCCGCCTTCGCGGGCAAGCCCGCTCCCACAGGGATGGTGGGCATCCGAGAGAATCAGGTCGGCTGGCAGGCCGCCATCGCTGGCAAGCCAGCTCCTACAGAACAGCAGAGTTGCGAACACCCGCTTCTCACCACTCATCAGGTCGAGCGTTAGCTCGCCTGCAGCTCTTGATCTTGATCCACCCGCCCCCTCGGGAGGCTGAGTGGAGGTGTTCATCCGGGGGCGGGCGCGCAGCGCCGTTCGGCGCAGCCGAACACATCGAGAGGAGGTCGAGCGAAGCCGACCGGAGGCGATGCCCCCGGATGAATACCGGAGCGAAGGAACCCCGAGCCCAGGCGAGGGGCCGTACGTTCGGGGCGAGCGTTTTTTGCTTACTTTTTTAGGCGCTTGTAAAAAAGTAAGTCGCCGTAAGGGCGAAACCGCCAGCCGCCGCAACCAAAAAAATGGATATGTACCCGGTCAAACCGGCTCCTTCCTGACCCGAAACCAAGCCGCATACAACGCCGGCAAAAACAAAAGCGTCAACGCCGTAGCAACGATCAACCCCCCCATGATCGCCACCGCCATCGGCCCAAAGAACACACTGCGCGACAGAGGAATCATCGCCAGAACAGCCGCCAGTGCCGTCAACACAATCGGCCGAAACCGCCGCACCGTCGCCTCGATAATCGCCTGCCAAGGCTTCAAACCAGCAGCAATGTCCTGCTCGATCTGATCCACCAGAATCACCGAGTTACGCATGATCATCCCCGACAAGGCGATAGTCCCCAGCATCGCCACGAAACCGAACGGCTGGCGAAACACCAACAGAAACAGCGTCACCCCGATCAACCCCAGCGGCGCCGTCAGAAACACCATCGCCGTGCGCGAAAAACTGCGCAGTTGCAGCATCAGCAAGGTCAACACCACCACGATGAACAACGGCACGCCGGCCTTCACCGAGTTCTGTCCGCGCGCCGAGTCTTCCACCGTGCCACCGACATCGAGCAAGTAGCCGTCGGGCAGTTCGGCGCGGATCGGATCTAGGGTCGGCATGATTTGTTGCACCAGCGTCGCCGGTTGCTCCTTGTCATAGATGTCGGCGCGAACCGTCACGTTAGGCAGGCGGTTACGGTGCCAGATGATGCCCTCCTCGAAGCCATATTCCAGGGTCGCGATCTGCGACAGCGCGACACTGCGCCCGTTATCGGTCGGCACCGCCAGGCTCGGCAGCAACGACAACTCGGTACGCTCATGCAAGGTGCCGCGCAACAGGATCTCGATCAACTCGTTGTCTTCACGGTACTGGCTGACGCTGGAACCGGTCAGGGAGCTTTGCAGGAACCTCGACAGGTTCGCCGTGCTCACGCCCAGCGCCCGCGCGCGATCCTGATCGATGTTCAGGTACACCACCTTGCTCGGTTCTTCCCAATCAAGGTGGACGTTGACCACATGCGGGTTCTCGCGAACCTTGGCCGCGACTTTACGTGCCAGCGCCCGCACCTCTTCGATGTGCTCTCCGGTCACACGGAACTGCACCGGGTAGCCAACCGGCGGACCGTTTTCCAGACGCGTGACCCGCGAGCGCAGCGCCGGGAATTGCTCGTTGAGGGTCGAGATCAACCAGGTGCGCAGGGTTTCCCGTTCTTCGATGGTTTTCGCCAGGACGACAAACTGGGCGAAGCTCGCCGCAGGAAGTTGCTGATCCAGCGGCAGGTAGAAACGCGGCGAACCGGTACCGACATAGGCCACGTAATTGTCGATCCCGGCCTTGTCCTTGAGCAGCGCTTCGAGACGTTTGACCTCGTCGGCGGTGTTGCTCAGCGAAGCGCCTTCGGCCAGTTTCAGGTCGACCATCAACTCCAGGCGACCCGATGCCGGGAAGAACTGCTGCGGCACAAACTTGAACAGCACGATAGAGGCAATGAACAACAGCACGGTCGCCAGGATCACGGTTTTGCGCCAGTGCACGCACCACTCCACCAGACGCCGGACGCGCTGATAGAACGGTGTGCCATACGGATCGGGCTGGCCGGCACCGTGCTTGGCGGCGTGAATCTTCGCCAGGTCCGGCAGGAGTTTTTCCCCCAGGTACGGCACGAAGACCACCGCGGCCACCCAGGACGCCAGCAGCGCGATGGTGACCACCTCGAAGATCGAACGGGTGTATTCGCCCGTGCCCGATTGCGCCGTGGCAATCGGCAGGAAGCCGGCCGCGGTGATCAGCGTACCGGTGAGCATCGGGAACGCGGTGCTGGTCCAGGCATAACTCGCCGCTTTGACCCGGTCGAAGCCCTGCTCCATCTTTATCGCCATCATTTCCACGGCGATGATCGCGTCGTCCACCAGCAAGCCCAGGGCCAGTACCAGCGCGCCGAGGGAGATCTTGTGCAGGCCGATGCCGAGGTAATACATGCAGGCGAATGTCATCGCCAGCACCAGCGGAATCGCCAGCGCCACCACCATGCCGGTGCGCACGCCGAGGGAGAAGAAGCTCACCAGCAACACAATGGCCAGCGCCTCGACCAGCACTTGCACGAACTCGCCAACACCGGTTTTCACCGCTGCCGGCTGGTCGGAGACTTTACGCAGCTGCATGCCGGCAGGGAGGTTTTTCTGGATGCGGGCGAACTCGACTTCCAGCGCCTTGCCCAGCACCAGAATGTCACCGCCATCCTTCATCGCCACCGCCAGGCCAATGGCGTCCTGCGCCATGAAGCGCATGCGCGGTGCCGGTGGATCATTGAAACCACGGCGTACGTCGGCCACATCGGAGATGCGGAAGGTGCGATCACCGACGCGGATCGGGAAGTTCTTGATCTCGTCGACCGTCTGAAAATTCCCCGTCACCCGTAGCTGCAATCGCTCGCTGCTGGTTTCGAAGAAACCCGCCGTAGACACCGCGTTCTGCTCTTCAAGGGCTTGCTGGACAGCCGCCAGCGGCATGCCGAGGGTGGCGAGCTTGACGTTGGAGAGTTCGATCCAGACTTTCTCGTCCTGCAACCCCAGCAGTTCGACCTTGCCCACATCCTTGACCCGCTGCAGCTGGATCTGGATGCGGTCGGCGTAATCCTTGAGCACGGCGTAGTCGAAACCCTCGCCGGTCAGGGCGTAGATATTGCCGAAGGTGGTGCCGAACTCATCGTTGAAGAACGGTCCCTGAATCCCCGGCGGCAGGGTATGACGAATGTCGCTGATCTTCTTGCGCACCTGATACCAGAGCTCCGGGATCTCCACCGAGTGCATAGAGTCGCGCGCGATGAAAGTCACCTGGGATTCGCCCGGACGGGAGAACGACACGATGCGCTCGTACTCGCCGGTTTCCATCAGTTTCTTTTCGATGCGTTCGGTGACCTGGCGCGAGACTTCCTGGGCAGTCGCTCCCGGCCAGTTGGTGCGAATCACCATGGCCTTGAAGGTGAATGGCGGGTCCTCACTCTGGCCGAGCTTGGTGTAGGAAAGTGCGCCGACGATGGCCAGCAACAGCATCAGGAACAGGACGATCTGGCGATTACGCAGCGCCCATTCGGAAACGTTGAAGCGCATCGGGGCTTACTCCTTGTCCGCCAAATTGACCACGCGATTGGAACGATCCACCGGGCGCACCTGCTGCCCTTCGAGAAGCACATGGACACCGGCGGCCACGACCCAGTCGCTGGCGTTGAGCCCTTCAAGCACCGGTACGGTTTTCTCGCCGAAGGCACCAACGCGCACCGGGGTTCTCTTCAACGTGTTGTTGGCGCTGACGACCCAGACATAGGTCACGCCGTTTTCGGCGGTCAGCGCAGACAGTGGAACGGACAGTGGGACCACGTCGGCGGCCTGCACGAACACTCGGGCGCTCTGGCCCAGTTCGACAGGAACGTTGCCGGTGTTGAAGGCGATACGCGCCGCAAAGGTACGCGACTTGGGGTCGGCTGACGGCGACAGTTCACGGATTCGCCCGGCGAAACGCTGGTCGGGCTGGGTCCAGAGCTCCACCGTCACCGGTTCACCGACCTTGAAGCGGCCGAAATTCTGCTCCGGCAGACTGATCAACACTTCACGCTCGCCATCGGTCGCCAGCGTGAACACCGTTTGTCCGGCGGCCACGACTTGCCCGACTTCCACCAGACGCTTGGCCACGACGCCGTCCTGCGGCGCACGCAACACGGCGTAGCTGGCCTGGTTATTGGAAACGTTGAATTCGGCTTTGATTTGCTTGAGGCGGGCTTCGCCGGAGCGGTAGAGGTTTTCGGCGTTGTCGTACTGCGAGCGACTGACCAGCTGGCGTTCCATCAGGGTCTTGTAGCGATCACGCTCGGAACGCACCAGGTTCAGGTTGGCCTCAGCGGCAGCGACCTGGGCGCGAGTGGCCTCCAGCTGCAAGCGCACGTCCTGGGGATCGAGCTCTGCCAAGGGTTGATCGGCCTTGACCCGTTGCCCTTCCTCAACCAGTCGTCGGCTGACTTTACCGCCGATACGGAACGCCAGGTCCGGCTCATAACGCGCGCGAACTTCACCGGGATAGCTTTCCATGGACTGCGCCGAAGGCTCTGGCTGGACCACCATGGCCGGGCGCACGCTGACTGGCGGCGCTTCTTCATGACCACACGCAGACAATAAAAAAGCCAGGGTGACTGGCAACGCGAGGGACAAGGCATAGCGGAACATGGTAAAGGACCTTTCGCTAATGGTGCTTTGAATAATTATACTGAGCAGTATGTTATTAATAGCAAACTCACCAGTCCAGTAATAAAAACGAATATGCCAAACAATCTTTCAGCACCCAATGGCCCAGGCAGACCCAAGGATTTGGTCAAGCGCCAGGCAATTCTCGATGCGGCGAAAACGCTGTTTCTGAGTAAGGGTTATGCCAATACCAGCATGGATGCCGTCGCAGCCGAGGCCGGTGTGTCAAAGCTGACGGTCTATAGCCATTTCAACGACAAGGAGACGCTGTTCTCCGCCGCCGTGATGGCCAAGTGCGAGGAGCAGTTGCCACCGCTGTTCTTCGAATTGCCGGAAGGTGTGGCAGTGGAAACCGTGCTGCTGAACATCGCGCGGGGTTTTCATCAGTTGATCAACAGTGATGAGTCCGTGAATCTGCACCGTTTGATGATGACCCTGGGCAGCCAGGATCCGAAACTCGCGCAAATCTTCTTCGAGGCCGGGCCGCAACGCATGCTCCATGGCATGGAGCGCCTGCTGATCAAGATCGATGAAAGTGGCGTGTTGCGCATCGACAAGCCGCACAACGCGGCCGAGCATTTCTTCTGCCTGATCAAGGGCGCCGGGAATTTCCGCTTGCTGTATGGCTGCGGCGAGCCGCCGGTTGGCGAGGCGGCAGAGAGCCATGTGCGGGAAGTGGTGGGGTTGTTTATGCGGGCTTATCGGCCTGAGTGAGCCTGACAGTATTGCGTTGACTGTACCGACGCCTTCGCGGGCAAGCCCGCTCCCACAGGGTCCGAGGTGTACTCGAATTTTGAACCCGGCACAAAACCTGTGGGAGCGTGGCTTGCCCGCGATGAAGGCGACTCGGTCTTAAGGCTTCAAAGCCTTCTTCGGATAAATATCGTACCGGCTCGACTTGCCATCCAGCGCATGGCTCGGCTTCGGCCCGTCGATGCACGGCGCCTTGCGCGGGCGCTTGACCACCACCCGGTGGCTGGCCAGGGCCAACGCGGCTTCGAGCAATGCCGGCGCATCCGGGTCATCGCCCACCAGCGGCCGGAACAGGCGCATTTCCTTCTTCACCAACGCAGTTTTCTCACGGTGCGGGAACATCGGGTCGAGATAGATCACCTGCGGCGGTTCGCCTTCCCAATTGCGCATCACCTCGATCGAGTTACCCTTGAGCAAGCGCATGCGCGCCACGATCGGCGCCACGTCGAAATCTTCCGCGCCACGGGCCAGGCCATCCTCCAGCAAGGCACCAATCAGCGGCTGACGCTCGATCAGGCTCATCTCGCAACCGAGGCTGGCCAGCACGAACGCATCCTTGCCCAGCCCGGCCGTGGCATCCAGTACCCGTGGGCGCACGCCTTGGGCGACGCCAACAGCCTTGGCAATCATCTGCCCGCTGCCGCCGCCGTACAACCGGCGATGGGCCGCGCCGCCCTCGACGAAGTCCACCCGCACCGGCCCCGGCGCATCCGGCCCCAGCTGTTGCAACTGCAAACCCTGGTCACCCACCTGCAAGGCAAATTCGCCGTCCGCCACTTGCATCGGCAAGCCCAGGCGCTCGGCCCATTGCTCGGCTTGTGGCTCGAAAGCCGCGTCCAGGGCCTGGACATGGATGCGGCAGGCCGCGGGTTGATCAATCATCGGAAAACACGCTCAAAAAATTAATGATCGGCAAAAACGGCCGATAACAAAACTATCGAGCATTTTGCCAGAGCTGAGCGTCGACCGAGAGAAATGTCAGACATTCAACCCACAATCACAGGTTTTATCTCGCCCTACGGCGACTACAACCTGCGAAATACCCAGGCACTGAGCGGTGTCAGTCACATCTGGCAGGATTTCTTTGCCCGGGCGCTGGCCGAACAGGCGGGTGATGTGCTGCCTGAATCACTGAATTTCCCACCGGTCGATCTAGAAAGCCCGGTCGAGCCGACCGTCGGCAGCGAGCTGCTGGAGCACATCGTGTCCCAGCGTGAATGCGATGTGAAGGACATTCAGGTACGTCCACCCGAGCCGCTGTTCCTGCCGATTGCCGAATTTGAAATGGACCTGGCCGACAAACCATTCCCACCGTTCCCGGCGGATGAAATCGTCGCCCAGCAAAAACAGCAGGCCTTCGAAAGCGGCTGGGTCCGCCCGATCGTATTGAATGCCGATCAGTCGGTGCCGCAAGCCGGTCCTGCCCCGCAACCGCGTCCGCTGCACCTGCCCATCGCCGAGTTCGAACTCGACCTGCTCGACAAGCCGTTCCCGCCGTTCTCGCCAGAAGAACTGCGGGAACAACAGAAACAACTCGATTTCGATAACGGCTGGGCCCGCCCGATCATCCTGCAGAACCTGCGTATCGCCGCCTGATCTTCAGCCGCGCCCTCTTGCGCATCTCTCAGCCTTTGAAGAACTGATTGGCCTTCTGGTACGGCATCGACCGGGACGTGAAACCGAACGTGCCCGATGTCTGGATTTCTTCGGCGGCGCGAAAGAATTCGCCATACGCCGCCAGTGCGAGCGCCGAGCCCACGCTGATGCGCTTGACGCCCATTTCACTCAACTGCGCGACTGTCAGCTTCAAACCGCCCGACATCAACACATTCACCGGTTTTGGCGCCACTGCCCGCACCACCGCCAATACATCCTCGGCGCTGCGCAGGCCCGGTGCGTAGAGCACGTCGGCACCGGCCTCGGCGAATGCCTGCAAGCGGCGGATGGTGTCGGCCAGATCGGGATTACCATGCAGGAAGTTTTCGGCCCGGGCAGTCAATGTGAAGGGGAACGGCAGACTGCGGGCGGCCGCGACAGAAGCTTCGATACGCGCCACAGCGTGATCGAAACAGTAGATCGGGCCTTCTTCGCGGCCGGTGGCATCTTCAATCGAACCACCGACAGCACCGGCCTCAGCCGCGCGCAAAAGGCTTTTGGCGCAATCGGCCGGGTTGTCGGCAAAACCGTTTTCCAGGTCCACGGCAACCGGCAGGTCGGTGGCGGCAACAATCGCCTGAACGTTCAGCAGGGTATCGTCCAGGGTCAATCCGCCATCGGCACGCCCCTGGGAAAAGGCATAACCGGCACTGGTAGTCGCCAGCGCCTCGAAGCCGAGGCTGGCGAGCATTTTCGCCGAACCGGCGTCCCACGGATTGGGAATCACAAAAGCCCCGTGGCGTTCGTGAAGGGCTTTGAACGCCTGGGCTCGAAGGGTTTGCGCATCCATTGGCAGGCTCCTGAAGAGGGGGAAATCCGCCTCAGAGCAGGCCAAGTTGCTCGATGGCGGGTTCTCTGTATAGCTCAGGCAACGCCGGCAAGCCAGGCAAACGCAGCATCAGCCTGGCGTGAAAGCGCTGCGCCAGTTTCGCCGCCAGTATGTTGTCGGCCGTGTGCAGGAAGATATACGGCGTGCGGCCTTCTTCGATCCAGAGCGCGATTTTCCCGACCCAAGGCTCCAGAAACGTATCGTTGGCCTCAAGCGTCGGATGGCCGATAAAACGTACCTGCGGGAATGCCGTGAATGCCGCCGGACGCGGTGGCACGCGAGGTTTCTTCGATTGCGCATGGAGCACCGATGGCTCGGTCGACGTGCAACTGAACAGCGCACGTGGATCGAGGCAGATGCGTTCGACTCCGCGATCCAGCAACAGACGATTGAGCATTCGCTCGCTGTCACCCTTGGCGAAAAAGTCGTCATGCCGCACTTCCACGGCCAGCGGCCGCTGCAGGGCATCGATAAATCCGGCCAGTTCGGGCAAACGTTGGGGCGTGAAGCTTTTCGACAGCTGCAACCACAGTGGCGACACCCGCTCGCCAAGCGGGCCGAGTAATTGCAGGAAGGTCTCGGCGGCGGTCAGTTGCTCGCGCAAGTCACCGCCGTGGCTGATCTCGCCGGGAAACTTGGCGGTGAAACGAAAGTGATCGGGCATGGTGTCGGCCCAACGCTGCACGGTACTCGCAGCCGGGCTCGCGTAGAAGGTCGTGTTGCCTTCTACGGCATTGAATACTCGGGAATAGAGATGGAGAAACTCAGCTGGCCTGGCGTCCAGCGGGTACAGGTAGTCGCGCCAGGCGTTTTCACTCCACGAGGGACAACCGAGGTAGTACGGCAGCAACATCAGATGTACAGGTCGAGACCCAGCACATCCGCTTCCCAATCGACGAAACCGGCGGTGCTCAGGTAGCTGGCCAGGGCCATCGCCACGCTTTTGCTCATGGCACGGTGGTAAAGCATGTCTTGTTGTCGGGCGGGGAGATTGCTCAGTTTTTGCGCAGAGGCCTTGGCGGCGCGTGCAGCCAGTTGCTCTTCAGTCGGGAATTCCAGCTCGCCTTCGATATCAATGGCGTCGTCTTCCACCACGCGGCCTGTGCGAGGTTTGCGCTTGATGGGGTAGGACTGAGAGGAAACGCCGTCTATACGCATAGCTGCATGCTCGGAATCAGTAATGGCAGTTTAGTGGCGCATTTCCCACTTCGCAAACCGCCGAGTGATAACTAGAACACATAAAAGGCAAAAGGTTTAAAAGCCGGGGTTAGAAAATGACGATTGACTGCGTCCGATAGATCGCCATCGCGGGCAAGCCCGCTCCCACAGGGTTAGAGGTGATCCTGTGGGAGCGGGCTTGCCCGCGATTGAACCAACTCAATCCTGAAAATCTACCGTGCTTTGGGCGTCGCCACTTTATCGCGCAAATACACCGGCTGTGCCTCGTCGGCCACGATCGCCTCGCCGCGCGCCCAGGCAAATCGCGCCAGGGTCAGCAGGTCTTCGGCATGGGGCAACATGCCCGCGTCCTGCCCGCTCAGGCTGACGGCGATACGCTCGCCATAACCCCAACCGGTGCCTGCGCCGAACCATTCGCCGCTGGCATCGGCCGGCAATGCAGCGGACTCCGGCGGCAGGACCGCTTCCGTACCCACCAGGCGCATTTCCCCCGCTGTTTCGCGGTAGCACCCCCAATACACTTCATCCATGCGCGC
The DNA here is from genome assembly GCF_052114525.1 of Pseudomonas sp. KB_15. NCBI lineage: Bacteria > Pseudomonadati > Pseudomonadota > Gammaproteobacteria > Pseudomonadales > Pseudomonadaceae > Pseudomonas > Pseudomonas sp. KB_15. The sequence goes on from NZ_JBFREX010000001.1 coordinate 171,587, forward strand.
ATCAATGGCAGCAGCGACCTGACTGGCACCGTGTTCGCGGAGCGCACGTTGCGCCAGCACGGCCAGGTTCGACACCGGCAGCACCGGGCGATCCAGGGCAAACGCCAGGCCTTGCACCACGCCGATGGCGATACGCACACCCGTGAAGGCACCCGGGCCACGGCCGAACGCGATGGCATCGACCGCTTGCAGGGTGGTCCCGGCATCGGCCAGTAACTGCTGGATCATCGGCAACAGCTTCTGCGCGTGCAGGCGCGGGATCACCTCGTAATGGCTCGTGACCTTGCCGTCATGCAGCAAGGCAACGGAGCAAGCTTCAGTCGCGGTGTCCAGGGCCAGCAAGGTGCTCATTGATGTTTCCGTAAAAGAGGTCAGAAAAAGTGCGTCAGTATAAACAACTACGGCCCGCAAGCGGGCCGTGGATGATGCAGCGGATCAGGTTTTTCAGCTCAAGGCTGCAAGCACCTTGGAGGTGATCGCTTCAACCGATCCGACGCCTTCGATATGGCTGTATTGCGGCTTGCCATTGGCAGCCGACAGCTTTTGGTAGAAATCCACCAGCGGCTTGGTCTGCGAATGGTAGACCGACAGGCGATGACGTACGGTTTCTTCAGTGTCGTCCTTGCGCTGTACCAGCTCTTCACCGGTGATGTCGTCTTTGCCAGCGATTTTCGGCGGGTTGTAGACGATGTGGTACACGCGGCCGCTGGCCTCGTGAACACGGCGACCAGCGATACGCTGGACGATTTCTTCGTCTTCGACGGCGATTTCAACCACTGCATCCAGCTCGACGCCGGCAGTCACCAGGGCTTCAGCCTGGGGAATGGTGCGCGGGAAGCCGTCGAACAGGAAACCGTTGGCGCAATCGGACTGGGCAATGCGGTCCTTGACCAGTGCGATGATCAGGTCATCGGACACCAGGCCACCGGCATCCATGATGCTCTTGGCCTTGATGCCCAGTTCGGTGCCGGCCTTGACCGCTGCACGCAGCATGTCACCGGTGGAGATTTGCGGAATGCCGAATTTTTCGGTGATGAACTTAGCCTGAGTACCTTTACCGGCCCCGGGAGCTCCCAGCAGAATGACGCGCATCGATGTGCTCCTCAATTTTTTATATGGATAACGTCAGATTCGCCTCGTGGGGCCAATCTCAAAAATAGGGTCGTGACCGCCCAAACGGTCAAAGGCTGATCAAGATACACAGCAGGCTGCGCCCACACAAGACGCCAAAAGTCGGAGAAACCGCTGCCTCTTGCGACCATTGCGCGCAGTTCCCCAAGTCGCAACCCCATCATTAACTGTCGCCTGACAGCACTTTTCAACCCCTGCTGCGGAGGCATCCGCCTCACCTGCCGGATGCCTGACCCCACGGCAAAAACCTTAGCCGGTGTTACGCAATCCGGCGGCAATCCCCGCGACAGACACCAGCAGGGCCTGTTCTACCGGGCTGTCCTGCGCCACGTCCTGCACTCGCGAACGGGCCAGCAACTCGGCCTGCAATAGATGAAGCGGGTCGAGGTAGGTGTTGCGCAAGCGGATGAACTCGAGGGTCGCCGGGCTATGTGCCAGCAGCTGCGATTGCCCGGTCAGGCCGAGAACGATGGTGCACGCCTGCGACAATAGGTCGCGTAAGTGCGCGCCCAATGGCAACAGATTCGGCTCCACCAGACGCTCGTCGTAGGACTGTGCAATGTCGGCATCGGCCTTGGCCAGGACCATTTCCAGCATATCGATGCGAGTGCGGAAGAACGGCCATTGCTCACGCATCTGCCCCAGCAGTTCGCCTTCGCCACGCTCCAGAGCCTTGCTCAGGGCAGATTCCCAACCCAGCCAGGCTGGGAGCATCAGGCGTGTCTGGGTCCAGCCGAAGATCCACGGAATCGCCCGCAGGCTTTCGATCCCCCCGGCCCGGCGCTTGGCCGGACGGCTGCCCAGCGGCAAACGACCGAGTTCCTGTTCCGGCGTGGACTGGCGGAAATACTCCACGAACTGCGGATTTTCCCGCACCACCGCGCGGTAAGCGCTGACACCGTCTGCCGCCAGTTCATCCATCAAGTGTCGCCATTCAGGCGTAGGTGGCGGCGGAGGCAGCAACGTCGCTTCAAGCACAGCGGCCAGATACAGATTGAGGTTTTGCTCGGCGATGTCCGGCAGGCCGAATTTGAATCGGATCATTTCGCCCTGTTCAGTGGTGCGGAACCGCCCCGCCACCGAACCCGGTGGCTGCGACAGGATCGCCGCGTGGGCCGGACCGCCGCCACGCCCCACAGTGCCGCCGCGTCCGTGGAACAACAGCAGCTCCACTTGCTGCGCACGGCAGATATCCACCAGCCGCTCCTGCGCCCGGTACTGCGCCCAGGCCGCCGCGGTGGTGCCGGCATCCTTGGCTGAATCGGAGTAACCGATCATCACTTCCTGCGGGCCTTGCAGGCGCGAGCGATAGCCCGGCAACAGCAGCAGTTTCTCGATCACCGGGCCGGCGTTGTCGAGGTCGGCCAGGGTTTCGAACAGCGGCACCACGCGCATCGGCCGCAGCACACCGGATTCCTTGAGCAGCAATTGCACGGCCAGCACATCGGAGGCGGCACCGGCCATGGAAATCACATAGGAACCAAGAGACGCCTGCGGCGCAGCGGCGATTTCCCGGCAGGTCGCCAGCACTTCGGCGGTGTCGGCGGACGGTTTGAAATACGTCGGCAGCAATGGCCGACGGTTGTTCAGTTCGCGCATCAGGAAGGCGATGCGCTCCTCCTCGCTCCAGTCCTCGTAGCGACCCAGGCCCAGGTAATCGGTGATTTCGGTCATGGCGGCGGTGTGCCGCGACGAGTCCTGGCGCACATCCAGACGAACAAGGAACAGACCGAACGTCACTGCCCGACGCAGGCAATCGAGCAACGGCCCGTCGGCGATCACGCCCATGCCGCATTCATGCAGCGAGTGGTAGCACAGCTCCAGCGGGTCGAGCAGTTCGCGGTTGTTTTGCAGCACATCGGTCGGTGCCGGTGTGGGCGTCGACAACGAGGTGTGCGCCCAGTTGCGCGTCGCCCGCAGGCGTTCGCGCAGCTGTTTGAGCACTGCCCGGTAAGGTTCGGCGCTGTCACCCGCCTTGGCCTTCAATTCATCGCTGGCCTGCTGCATCGACAGTTCAGCGGCAAGGTGATCGACATCCCGCAGGTACAAATCAGCCGCCATCCAGCGCGCCAACAGTAAAACCTCTCGGGTAACCGCCGCCGTCACGTTCGGGTTGCCGTCGCGGTCGCCGCCCATCCACGAGGCAAAGCGAATCGGTGCGGCCTCCAGTGGCAAGCGCAGGCCGGTGGCGGCGTGCAGGGCCTGATCGGCCTTGCGCAGATAATTTGGAATGGCCTGCCACAGCGAATGCTCGATCACCGCGAAACCCCACTTGGCTTCGTCCACCGGCGTCGGACGCGTGCGGCGGATTTCTTCGGTATGCCAGGCTTCGGCGATCAGACGCTGCAAGGTGGTTTTGATCTGCTCGCGCTCGGCACTGGTCAGGTCGCGGTGATCCTGCGCCGCCAGTTGCGCGGCGATGGCGTCGTACTTCTGGATCAGCGTACGGCGCGCGACTTCGGTCGGGTGCGCCGTCAGCACCAGTTCAATCTCCAGTCGCCCCAATTGCCGGGCCAGTGCTTCGGCACCATGACCCTCGGCGCGCAGGCGCGCGAGCAATTCGGGCAACACCCGGGCTTCGAACGGCGCCTGTTGAGACTCCTCCCGACGGTGAATCAACTGGTATTGCTCGGCGATATTGGCCAGGTTGAGAAACTGATTGAACGCCCGCGCTACCGGCAACAGTTCGTCTTCGGTCAATTGGTTGAGGCTGGCGCTGAGTTCGGCGTCCATGGAGCCGCGCCGGTCAGCCTTGGCGCCCTTGCGGATCTGCTCGATCTTGTCGAGAAAACCATCGCCATATTGTTCACGAATGGTGTTGCCCAACAGCTCACCCAACAGGTGAACATCCTCGCGCAAGCGTGCATCAATATCGGTCATCAGCAGGTCTCCAGCAAAAAATCCGGGCGGCTAAGAACCTAGAGAGTGCCGCTCCAGACAGGTTCTTACAAGCAAGACGACGAAGGGACTTCAAACCCTGCCTGTTGAAGCTAGTCTGAAGATAAGCCTTACAACGGCTATCACCGGCCAATGCCGGACACTCACCCAGCCTGCCACGAGCGGGAGCGTAATGAGGTCAATATGAAAATCCGCGAGCTTGCCCACCACTGGGAAGAAAACGCCAAGGGGCGCCTGACCGACACCGGGTACTCGATTCATCTGGACGTGGAGTCTGCCGCACGACTGGCCGCGCTCGTCGAGATGTACCCCAAGCGGCATCCCGAAGAACTGCTCGGCGACCTGATCGGCGCCGCGCTGGAAGAGCTGGAAAGAAGCTTCCCGTACGTCAAAGGATCGACCGTGGTCGCCACCGATGAAGAAGGCGATCCGCTGTACGAAGACATCGGGCCGACCCCGCGCTTTCTCGCGTTGTCCCGTCGGCATCTGCACGATTTGTCGATGCCTGAGGACAAACAAAAACACTGATCGACAGCGCAGTGAACCTTGTGGGAGCGAGCCTGCTCGCGATTGCGATTTAACATTCAACATTGATGTTGATTGATATACCGCTATCACTGCGCCACTTGCGCCGCCGGCTCCAGGGAGACTTTGTAGTCTTCGCCCGGAATCGTCTTGAGCATGGTGAAGTCACTGAGCAGCAACGCATCCTCGGGCTTGGCGAAGTGCAGGTAGCCGTACCACCACAGGGCAGCGACGGTGCCGAGGATGCTGCAGATACCGGTGATGATCAGCGGGATGGCGTTACGTTCTTCACTCATTGCGGACTCTCTGGTGGTTCATCTTCAGAATTCGGGGGCGCCGGGTAGTCGGGGATTTCACCCAACCGGCGCAGGCCGTTGAAATGCTGCGGGTCATCAAGATAACGCAGCATGACCTTGCGCCAGACCGGATTGGCGAACGTCTGCACATGACCGCCACGGGTCAGTTGCAGCACCCGCGGCGGCGGCGCAGCTTGATACAGTCGGATGCCGTTGGAAAGAGGCACGATCGGATCGTCGATGCTGTGGTAGAGCAGTTTCGGCACATCCTTGAGTTGTGCCATGGCGTTGATCGCGCTGTCGCCGTCCGGTACCAGCCACGACAACGGCACCTGGAACGGCCAGGTCAGCCACGAATTGCTCAGGGCAAACTGGCCCACACTGCGATAACTGGCGGGTGCACCATCGAGCACGATGGCCTTGAGTTGCTTCTGGCGTTCCGCGTGCCGGACCAGATAATGCACGGCCATCGAACCACCGAGACTCTGGCCGAGCAGGATCAGCGGCTTGCCTTGAACCTCCGGCGCCTTGTCCAGCCAGGCGAACGCCGCATCGATGTCCTGATAGATCGCCGGCAGGCTCGGCTTGCCTTCGGACAAGCCGTAACCGCGATAGTCCACAAGCAACACCTGGTAACCATTTTTCGGCAACCAGAAGCTCCCGCCGAGGTGCATGGGCAGGTTTCCGCCGTTGCCGTGCAGGTGCAACACCGTGCCTTTGACCTCGACACCCGGCTTTGCCGGCAGCCACCAGGCATTCAGCTTGAGGCCATCGGCGGTGTTCAGGGTGACGGTGCGGTATTCGAGGCCGGCCTTTTCCGGGGTGAACAACTGGCCGGGTTCCGGGTAGAACAATAGCGAGCTGCAACCGCTCAAGGTCAGGAGAAGGCAGATGATGCCGAGGATTCTCATCCGTTGAAACCTTGCAAGTATTGAGTTGGAACACATTACCTGTGGGAGCGAGCTTGCTCGCGATAGCGATCTGTCAGCTTGCACCCATGTTGAATGTTAAGCCGCCATCGCGAGCAAGCTCGCTCCCACATGGGGTCCGTGTGAACCTCAGAGGATGTTGGAGTAATCCGCCTCGATCCGGTCCAGGCTCAGGTGGTTGAGGAAGTTGGAGAAGCACATCCACGCCGACAACGCGTTCATGTCGCGGAACTGTTCCGGCAGGTACTTGGGCGGTACCACCAGGCCTTCGTCCACCAACTGGCGCAAGGTACGCATGTCTTCCAGGGTGGTTTTGCCGCAGAACAACAGCGGTATCTGCTCCAGCTTGCCTTTACGCACGGCCAGTTGAATGTAGTTGTAAATCATGATGAAGCCCTTGAGGTAGGACAAGTCTTTGGTAAATGGCAGACCTGTCGGCACCGAGCCGCGGAAAACGCGACTGGCGTTGCTGTAGCTCTCGGGCATTTCGAAACCTTGCTCGCGGAAGAACTCGAACACCTGCAGGAAATCCGCGCCCTCCTCCACCATGTGAATCGCGCGCGTGCGGTTGGTGAGCTTGCGCAGGCGACTCGGGTACGAGGCGAAGGTGATGATTTCCATCAGGATCGCCAGGCCTTCCTGGGTCACCGTCGACGAGGGCGGCCCCTTGGAGAGGAAAGTGCAGATCGGCTGGTTCAGGCCGTTGAGGGTGGTGCCGACGTGCACCAGTCCTTCATGCACTTCCAGCGCCCGCACGTCGCGGTCGTTGAACATCGCATCGGCGCGGATCTTGATGTAGTCGGCGCCCGCCGCCGCATCGGCGACGATCCCGTCGGACTCGAACACCCGGATGGTTTCCTCGGCCTCGCCGAACACCTTGTTCAAGCGGTGTTGCAGCAGGTTGACGGCATCTTTGGCGGTCAATGTCTTCGGCTCATCCTTGAGGTCGCCACGGCCGTCAATGTTGTTCAGGTATTCGGACAACATCATGCCCAGGTCGGACAGCGTCGGGTCGCCGGCATGGAACGCATCGGACGCGGCGCCGTACAATTCCTGGGAAATCAGGCCGAAATCCTCGGTGCCACGCGCTTCGAGCATGCGCACCACCATGCGGTATTCCTTACACATGCGGCGCATGATCTGGCCGACCGGGTTGAACTGGCCGAGCTGGCGGGTGATGTCGCGCTCGATGTTCTGGAACTCCAGCTTCACTTTGCTGGAATCGAACGCCAGCGGCCGGTTGAGGTAGTAGTCGCGGTCCACCGCCGGCATTTCCTTGCCCTTGGCCTTGAGGAAGCCCTTGCGAATGTTGTCGTCCCATTTGACCGCATCGAGAACGCGGATCGGCGTCTGCGCCAGCACGATGCGATCGGACAAAATGCGTATCGACTGTTGGTAATCGTCCACGCGAAACTCCTGTAAAAACCTGTTGGTGCCGGTTATTTGGCTTTGGCCTGACGCTGATAGCGCACAGCCTCGACGAACACATCGGAATTGGCCGGGTCGTCGAGGTAGGCGGCGACTTGATCCATGTTGCTGTCGATCAATACGCCTTCGCCGTCGTTGGTCTGGAAGCTTTCACCGCTCAGGGCTTTTTGCTTCATGGCCTGGTTGATCTGGTCGAGGTCGAGGTTGTAGACCACCAGTTCATGCTTGTCGGTCAACTCAAACCCGCCAATGGTGAAATGCCCGCCGAACTGCGCCGGCACCTTCGCCGACAGATACCAGCGGTTGCCATGGCGCGACAGGGTGAACGGATAGGCTTCACGTTCCCTGGGCCGAGCGCGGTAGTAGCTGACGGCCTGATAGCGGTTGTTGCCGATGCGGGTCAGTTCGAGGTTGAGCGGCTCGCCCCAGGCATTGGTGCTGGTCCATTTGCCGAGCAATCCTTTGGGCGCGGGTTCGCTTGCAGGCAGCGGTTCCTTGAAGGTCACCAGACAGCCACTGAGCAGCAGGAACGACAAGGCGATCACAACGACACGCCAGGCTTTCATTCAATACTCCCTATGAAACATACGCCCCTCGCGCTGACCGGTAGCAGCTGCCGAAGTCTGCGTTCGGCTGCGAAGCAGTCGCAAAACCTGAATCCCGAATCAACCTGAAGGAACACGGTGGTAGGTTTTACGACGACTTCGTCCCCGAACGCAGCCTTCGGCAGCTGCTACGGGGACGGCGCTCAACTCACTCCGACGCCAGCACCAGGTGCATGTAGCGCGTCAGGATGCCGAGCATTTCCTCTTCGGCGGCAGGCTCTTCTACGTTGAGCAGCCCCTGATATTCCATCCGGCCGATAATCGCCGTCAACACTTTGGCATCCTGATGCGGCTCGCGCGAGCCCAACACCTGGAACAGCTGGCAAGAGCCCTGCAACAGGATTTGCTGATGCGAGCGCACCAGCTCGGCCAGGCGCGGGTTGAGCAATGCCTCCTGGCGGAACGCCTGCTCGGCCATCAAATGCTCACGGCGATTGACCAGTTGCCGATGAACGTAATCGGTCATCAGCCGCGCAATATCGTCCGCCAGTTTCGAGCGCGCCTGCGGGCTGCCGTCGCCACTGTCGATCATTTCACGCAACAAGCCTTCGTTGTTCACCCACAGCTTGCCCATGTACGCCGCACTGCGTTCCACGTATTGGGCAAAGGTGTCGGTGAGCAAGTCATCGATATCCTTGAAATAGTAAGTGGTCGCCGACAACGGCACTTGCGCCTCGGCGGCCACCGCACGGTGCCGTACGGCGCGCACGCCATCGCGCACGACAATGCGCATCGCGGCGTCGAGAATGTCCTGTCGACGCTGCTCGCTGCCCTGTCGGCTGGCCTTGCGGCCCTGGTACTGAACACTTTCAGCGACCGCAGTGGCGATACCCGCTGCACCTTCTTGAGCCATTGCACGAATCACGACAGGTATTTCCTCTCAGATGAAAGTAACAAGTTGATACGTTTGTACCAGACAGGCAATAAAAAACCGCCTGAAAAGGCGGCTTTTTAATTGAAACACTTATGCTTGCGGCCGCATGTGCGGGAACAGGATCACGTCGCGGATCGACGGGGAGTTGGTCAGCAGCATCACCAGGCGGTCGATGCCGATACCTTCACCCGCCGTTGGCGGCATGCCGTACTCCAGCGCACGAACGAAGTCGGCGTCGTAGTGCATGGCTTCGTCGTCGCCGGCGTCCTTGTCGGCCACCTGAGCCATGAAGCGCTCGGCCTGGTCTTCCGCGTCGTTCAACTCGGAGTAGGCGTTGGCGATTTCACGACCACCGATGAACAATTCGAAACGGTCGGTGACGTTCGGGTTCTCGTCGTTACGACGGGCCAGCGGCGACACTTCGAACGGGTACTGGGTAATGAAGTGCGGCTGTTCCAGCTTGTGCTCGACCAGCTCTTCGAAAATCATCACCTGCAGCTTGCCCAGGCCTTCGAAGCCCAACACCTTGGCGCCTGCTTTCTTGGCGATGGCGCGGGCCTTGTCGATGTCGTTCAGGTCGTCAGCGGTCAGCTCAGGGTTGTACTTGAGGATCGAGTCGAACACCGACAGACGCACGAACGGCTCGCCGAAGTGGAACACCTTGTCGCCGTACGGCACGTCGGTGCTGCCCAGAACCAGCTGCGCCAGTTCGCGGAACAGCTCTTCGGTCAGGTCCATGTTGTCTTCGTAGTCGGCGTAGGCCTGGTAGAACTCCAACATGGTGAATTCAGGGTTGTGACGAGTCGATACACCTTCGTTACGGAAGTTGCGGTTGATCTCGAACACTTTCTCGAAGCCGCCGACAACAAGGCGCTTGAGGTACAACTCCGGCGCGATACGCAGGAACATGCCCATGTCCAGCGCATTGTGGTGGGTTTCGAAAGGCTTGGCTGCCGCGCCGCCCGGAATGGTTTGCAGCATCGGCGTTTCCACTTCCAGGAAGTCACGCTTCATCAGGAAACTGCGGATGTGAGCAATGACTTGCGAACGCACGCGGAAGGTCTGGCGCACGTCTTCGTTGACGATCAGGTCAACGTAGCGCTGGCGGTAGCGCTGCTCGGTGTCGGTCAGGCCGTGGTGCTTGTCCGGCAGCGGGCGAAGGGATTTGGTCAGCAGGCGCACGCTGGTCATTTCAACGTACAGGTCGCCCTTGCCGGAACGGGCCAGGGTGCCTTCGGCGGCAATGATGTCGCCCATGTCCCAGGTTTTCACCGCGGCCAGGGTTTCTTCAGACAGGGTCTTGCGGTTGACGTAGACCTGGATGCGACCGGTCATGTCCTGGATCACCATGAACGAGCCACGGTTGAGCATGATACGACCGGCAACCTTGACCGGGATCGCAGCCTCTGCCAGCTCTTCCTTGGTCTTGTCCGCGTACTGTTTCTGCAGTTGTTCGCAGTAGTTTTCGCGGCGGAAGTCGTTGGGGAAGGCATTGCCCTTGGCGCGCTCGGCAGCAAGCTTTTCCTTGCGCAGGGCGATCAGGGAGTTTTCTTCCTGTTGCAGGGCTTGCGGGTCGAGTTCTAGGTCGCTCATGTCTTTAAATATTCCATCACAGGTTCGTTGCCCCCAGGCCTGCGGCCTGGGGATCGCCGGCAAGCCGGCTCCTACAAGGGATCGCGGGGAGTCAGCCGATCCGGTATTGCATTGCTTACAGCCCGGACTTCAGGCTCGCTTCCAGGTATTCGTCGATGTCGCCATCGAGCACCTTGTCACAGTCGCTGCGTTCGATGTTGGTGCGCAGATCCTTGATCCGCGAGGCATCGAGCACATACGAACGGATCTGATGACCCCAGCCGATATCGGACTTGGTGTCTTCCAGCGCCTGGGACGCCGCGTTGCGCTTCTGCATTTCCTGCTCGTACAACTTGGCCCGCAGCATTTTCATGGCGGTGTCTTTGTTGGCGTGCTGGGAACGTTCGTTCTGACAGCTGACCACGGTATTGGTCGGTACGTGGGTGATACGTACGGCCGAGTCGGTGGTGTTTACGTGCTGACCACCGGCACCCGAGGAACGATAGGTGTCGATCCGCAAGTCTGCCGGGTTGATTTCGATTTCCACCTTGTCATCGATCTCTGGCGAGACGAACACCGCGGAGAACGAGGTGTGGCGACGGTTGCCGGAGTCGAACGGGCTCTTGCGCACCAGACGGTGCACGCCGATTTCGGTCCGCAACCAGCCAAACGCGTATTCGCCCTTGATGTGCACGGTGGCGCCCTTGATCCCGGCGACTTCACCGGCGGACAGTTCCATGATGGTCGCGTCGAAACCGCGTTTGTCGGCCCAGCGCAGGTACATGCGCAGCAGAATGTTGGCCCAGTCCTGGGCTTCGGTGCCGCCGGAACCGGCCTGGATGTCCAGATAGGCGTTGTTCGGGTCCATTTCGTGGCTGAACATGCGACGGAATTCCAGCTTGGCCAGACTTTCCTCGAGTCGGGCCAGCTCGGCGACGACATCGTCCACTGCGCCTTCGTCGTTTTCTTCGACGGCCATGTCCAGCAGGTCGCGGCAATCGGCCAGACCGGTGTTCAACCCGTCGAGGGTATCGACGATTTGCGCCAGCGCAGCGCGCTCGCGGCCCAATTCCTGGGCGTATTCAGGTTTGTTCCAGACACTCGGATCTTCAAGCTCGCGATTGACTTCGGTCAGACGCTCATGCTTTTGATCGTAGTCAAAGATACCCCCGAATAGTTTCGGAGCGCTCGGACAGGTCCTTGATGGTGTTCAGGATCGGGTTGATTTCCATGACGGGCAGCACTCGTTGGCGAACTTTTGAAAGCCGGCGAGTATACCGTAATCAAGCGGCCCCGGCAGCCCGCATGGCGGGTTTACCGGCGAATGGTTTCCACGGCAAGGCACTCGTAGCAGCTGCCGAGCCCGCGAGGCTGCGTTCGGCGGCGCAGCCGTCGTAAAACCGGACGATGCGGTCTTTCAGGAAAACGGCGATGGCGAGGACTCAGTCCTCGAACGCAGCCTCGCGGGCTCGGCAGCTGCTACAGCGCTACGAACACCGCTTTTCGTTACCCGATCCCCACCTGATTACGCCCGTTATTCTTCGCCGAATACAGCCCCTTGTCCGCCGCCAGTATCAGGTCGCGGCAATTGCTACCCGCTTTCGGGGTGATGGTCGACAGGCCGATGCTGATGGTCAGGCTCGAACCTTCGGTCGGCGAATTATGTGGGATCTTCAAGGCTGCCACGGTCTGGCGCAGCTTCTCGGCAACCAGCCGCGCCCCGCCCTGGGAGGTATTGGGCAGTACCAGGGCGAACTCTTCGCCGCCGTAACGGGCCGGCAGGTCCGAAGGCCGGGCGCTCGCGTCACGAATCGCCGCGGCGACCTTGCGCAGGGCTTCATCGCCTTCCAGGTGGCCGAAGCTGTCGTTGTAGGCCTTGAAGTAGTCGACATCGATCATCAGCAACGACAACTGGCTCTGCTCACGCAGCGAACGGCGCCACTCCAGTTCCATGTATTCATCGAAGTGGCGACGGTTCGACAGCCCGGTCAGGCCATCGGAGTTCATCAGGCGTTGCAGCACCAGGTTGGTGTCGAGCAGTTGCTGCTGGCTGACCCGCAACGCGCGGTACGCCGCATCCCGTTGCAGCAGGGTCATGTAGGAGCGCGAGTGATAGCGGATGCGCGCGACCAGTTCGATGGTATCCGGCAGCTTGACCAGGTAATCGTTGGCCCCGGCCGCGAAAGCTGCGCTCTTGATCAGCGGGTCTTCCTTGGTCGACAGGACGATGATCGGAATGTCCTTGGTCGCCGGGTGATTGCGGTATTCGCGCACCAGGCTCAGGCCGTCCAGCCCCGGCATCACCAGGTCTTGAAGAATCACCGTCGGCTTGATGCGGACCGCATGGGCGATGGCCTGGTGCGGGTCGGCGCAGAAGTGGAAGTCGATATTCTCTTCGTTCGACAGACCGCGGCGCACGGCTTCGCCGATCATTGCCTGATCGTCCACCAGCAACACCATGGCGGCGTTTTCGTCGGTCTTGAAGTCGTCGAGCTGTAATTCATTCATGTACGGTCACCTGAGTACTACCTGGGCCAGGAATGCAGAAAAAGGTGCTCATTTGGCGAAAATCTCCAGCAATCGTGGCGCTATCTTGTCCAGCGGGCGAATCTCCACGGCAGCGTCGATGGCTGCGGCCGCCTTAGGCATGCCGTACACCGCACTGCTGCTTTGGTCTTGTGCGATGGTCAGGTAGCCCTGTTGGCGCATGAGTTTAAGCCCTTGGGCGCCATCACGCCCCATGCCGGTGAGTAAAACCCCTATGGCGTCACCGTTCCAGTAACTGGCCACGCTCTCGAAGAACACATCGATTGAGGGTCGGTAGATTTCATTGACCGGTTCGGCGGTGTAGGCCAGCGTGCCGTTTTTCAGCAAGCGGATATGGTGATTGGTGCCGGCCAGCAACACCGTGCCGCTTTGCGGTGGCTCGCCTTCCTCGGCCAACCGCACGTTGAGGCCACTGGCGCTGCCGAGCCATTCGGCCATGCCGGCGGCAAACACCTGGTCAACGTGCTGTACCAGCACGATGGCCGGTGAGAAATTGTGCGGCAGTCCCTTGAGCAAGACTTCCAGCGCTGCCGGCCCACCGGCGGATGAACCGATGGCGATCAGGCTCTGGCGTGAGCCCGAGCTGCGCATTGGCGCCGGCGTCGGGCGCGGGTGGTTGCCCTTGTCGCCGATCAGCCAGCTGATGTTCAGGATCTTGCGCAACAACGGCGCGGCCGCTTCCTGGGCATTGCCGGTGCCGACGGCCGGGGTGTCGACCACGTCCAGCGCACCGTGGCCCATGGCCTCGAACACCCGGTGCACGTTCTGCTGGCGATCCACGGTGACGATGACGATGGCACACGGGGTCTCGGCCATGATCCGCCGCGTGGCCTCGACACCATCCATCACCGGCATGATCAGGTCCATCAGAATCAGGTCCGGCGTGTCCTGCGCGCACTGGCGCACCGCTTCGGCGCCATTGCCGGCGACCCAGACCACCTTGTGTGCCGGCTCGAATGCCAGGGCGCGGCGCAGGGCCTCCACCGCCATGGGCATGTCGTTGACGATTGCGATCCTCATGCCCGCGCTCCTCCAATGAGCTCGACCACCGCATCGAGCAAGGCGTCATCATGAAAACTGGCCTTCGCTAGATAATAGTCGGCCCCGGCATCCAGTCCACGGCGCCGGTCCTCTTCACGATCCTTGTAGGACACCACCATCACCGGCAGCGATTGCAGGCGATTGTCCCGACGCAGCAGCGTGACCAGTTCGATGCCGTCCATGCGCGGCATGTCAATGTCGGTGATCAGCAGATCGAAATCCTCCGAGCGCAGCGCGTTCCAGCCGTCCATGCCGTCCACCGCAACCGCCACGTCGTATCCGCGATTGAGCAACAGCTTGCGCTGCAACTCTCGCACGGTCAGGGAATCATCCACCACCAGAATTCGTTTGCGGGCCGCCTCGACCACCTGATTGCTGTGACGGGCAATGCGCTCCAGACGCCCCGTATTGAGCAACTTGTCCACCGAACGCAGCATGTCTTCGACATCGACGATCAGCACCACCGAACCGTCATCGAGCAAGGCCCCGGCGGAAATGTCCTGCACCTTGCCCAGACGCTCATCCAGCGGCAACACGACCAGCGTGCGCTCGCCGATAAAGCGCTCGACCGCCACGCCGTAGATGGCATCGCGCTCGCGAATCACCACGACTTTCAGGGTTTGCCCGCTGTTCTGACTGGCCGGACGTTGCAGCAATTGGCTGGCCGCCACCAACCCGACATGCCGGCCTTCGTGCCAGAAATGCTGGCGGCCTTCGACCTGCACGATATCTGCCGGTTCCAGGTCGCACATGCGCTCGATATGAGCCAGCGGGAAGGCATAGGCTTCGTCGCCGACATCCACCACGAGACTGCGAACCACCGACAGGGTCAGCGGCACCTCAAGGTGGAAACGACTGCCCTCGCCCGCCGTCTGCTCCAATACCACCGCGCCGCGCAACTGCCGGACCATGTGCTGCACCGCATCCAGTCCGACGCCGCGACCGGACACCTCGGTGACCGTGTCGCGCAGACTGAAACCGGGCAGGAACAGGAACGTCAGCAGTTCCTCTTCACTCAACTGCGCGGCGGTTTGCGCGGGCGACAAATTTCGCTCGACGATGCTGCGGCGGACCTTCTCCAGGTCCACACCATTGCCGTCATCGCTCAATTCAAGCACCAGCAAACCGGCCTGATGAGAAGCTCGCAGGCGAATCAAACCCTCAGCCGGCTTGCCCGCCAGCAGACGTTGTTCCGGCGTTTCGATGCCGTGGTCGACTGCGTTGCGCAACAGGTGAGTCAGCGGTGCTTCAAGTTTTTCCAGTACATCGCGATCGACCTGAGTCTTCTCGCCTTCAATTTCCAGCCGCACCTGTTTGCCCAAGTCGCGCCCCAGATCCCGGACCATCCGCACCTGCCCGGTCAGCACATCGGCAAACGGCCGCATGCGACAGGCCAGCGCGGTGTCGTACAACACCTGTGCGCGCTGGCCGGCATGCCAGGCGAACTCATCGAGTTCGGCGTTCTTTTCCATGAGCAATTGCTGGGATTGCGCCAGCAAGCGCCGCGCATCCTCAAGGGCTTCCCGGGCCTCCAGGCTCAGGGCCTGGTCCTTGAGATGAACGTTGAGACTTTCCAGTGCGCGCAGGCTGTTGCTCTGCATGCGCTTGAGTCGCTGCATGGTCGCAAGGTGCGGCTTGAGCCGCAGGGTTTCCACCAGGGATTTGCTCGACAGATCGAGCAGGCTGTTCAGGCGCTCGGCGGTGACACGCAGCACACGTTCGCCGTTTTCGGTGGTGCGTTTGGTCTTGCGCGGGGCCGGATCTGACGCCGCTGGCGGTTCGACGGCAGGCACCGGCAACTCGACCCTGGGCGCGGGGGCTTCGAGTTGCAGCTCGGCCATTACTGGTGCAGCAGGCGCAACCACAGCGGCCGCCGGGTCCAGTAACCGCGCCATCAATGCCACATAGGCGTCAATGTCCGCGGTCCCCGGCGTGCTGTTCGGTGTGGCGATGCGCATCAGCAAGTCAGTACCTTGCAGCAGTGCATCGATGTGCTCGGGGCGCAGCAACAGGCGGCCTTCCTGGGCACTGACCAGGCAGTCCTCCATCACGTGGGCGACGCTGACTCCGGCATCGACGCCGACGATCCGCGCCGCGCCTTTGAGCGAGTGCGCCGCACGCATGCACGATTCAAGTTGATCGGCCTGGGTCGGGTTGCGCTCAAGCGCCAGCAGGCCGGCGCTCAAGACCAGGGTCTGGGCTTCGGCTTCCAGGCTGAACAGCTCCAGCAAAGAGGCGTCGCGCATTTGCTCGGGGGTCATGTGAGGCTCCGGGTCACGGCGGACAGCAACTGCTCTTCATCCAGCCAACGCAGGCTGCGACCTTTGAATTGCAACACGCCACGGGTGTATTTGGCGCTGGCCTGAGCACCCGAGCGCGACGCGGCATCGAGGACGTGCTCATCGATGGCATGAATCCCGTCGACCTCATCCACCGGCACCACCACCGGCCCGCCATCGGCCGCGATGATCAGCATGCGTGGCATGACCCGCGCGCCGGGAGCCACGTTACTGGTGCCGTCGAGCCCGAGCAGCTCCACCAGCGACAGGCAGGCGACCAACGCGCCGCGCACATTCGCCACGCCGAGCAAGGCCCGGGAACGCTGGTGCGGCAATGAGTGAATCGCCTGTAACGGCGACACTTCCACCAGGCTGCGCGTGGCCAGGCCCAGCCATTCTTCACCCAGACGGAACATCAATAACGAGCGGGTTTTTACCTCGCTCTCAACCGTGACGGACACTGGCCCGCGATCTTCCTGCTGCAACGCATAGCGATCGAGCAAACGCGTCGCGGCCGCCGAATACACCGCGCAATTGCGGCAATGAATATGCTCGCCAAGCAGCGGACAGGACTTATCGCCGTGGATACCGATGTGGTTCCAGCAGTCGTCGATGGCCTGGGCATCCCGGGTGACGCTAATGGTGTCGGAGGCGATCATCGTTTGCGCTCACTGTCGGCGGCGCGCCCGCTGCGGGCGGCACGCTCCTGCAATCGTCTGGCTCCCGGCGCGTCGCCCTGGGCCTGCAGCAATGCGGCCAGGTGCATCAACGCTTCAGGATGTTGCGGTTCGAGGTACAACGCCTTGCGGTAAAAACCCTGGGCTTCAAGGGTATTGCCGGCCACATCGCTGAGCAGTCCCAGCCAGTAAAAGACTTGAGCCACCGGCTCATGGCTGCGCAAGTAGCTTTCACACGCCGCTCGTGCCTCGGCGCTTTTGCCTTCATCGGCCAGCGCGGCGATATTGGCCAGCAGCACGGCAGTGTCGGCACCTGAGATCGCAGGCGCAGGCTGCAGCGGCGCAACCCGGGCAAATGGACGACTGCGCGCTGGCGCAGGCGGTGGGTTGCGCAACGGCTGCGGCACTGGCAATGGCGCTGGAACGAATGCCGGCAAAGGCTCAGGGTCGGGCGTCCCTTGCCGACTGAACGCGAAGGACTGCGCAATACCGATCGAGCGCATCCCCAAACGCCCCAGCAGACTGCCTTCGGCCGGACCGATAAACAGCACGCCGTCAACGTGGGTCAGACACTTGAGCACATCGAAAACTTGTTTCTGGGTCGGCTGGTCGAAATAGATCAGCAGGTTGCGGCAAAACACGAAATCAAACGGTGGTTCGCCGGCAAGCAAGTCCGGATCCAGCAGATTGCCAACCTGCAAGCGCACCTGCTCAAGTACGCGTGGATTGAGGCGATAGCTCTCGCCTTCGGCAATGAAATGACGGTCGCGGTACACAATATCGTCACCCCGAAAAGAATTCTTGCCGTACACCGCACGTTTGGCTTTTTCCACCGACAACGGGCTGACGTCCATGCCGTCGACCTTGAACTGGTGCGGTTGGAGCCCGGCATCGAGCAACGCCATGGTGATCGAGTACGGTTCTTCGCCGGTGGAGCACGGCAGGCTGAGAATCCGCAGTGCGCGCAGATTATTGATCTCGGCCAGACGCTTGCTCGCCAGTTTCGCCAGGGTGGCGAAGGATTCCGGATAGCGGAAGAACCAGGTTTCCGGAACGATCACCGCTTCGATCAACGCCTGCTGCTCCTCCCGCGAGCCCTGCAAGGTGCGCCAATATTCATCGGCCGAGGGTGCTTGCGCAGCGATGCTGCGCTGGCGCACCGCTCGCTCGATGATCGCAGGCCCCACGGAGGTCACGTCCAGACCGATACGTTCCTTGAGGAAGTCGAAAAAACGCTGATCGCTACTCATGACCGCTCCTCAAGCAGCGCCGGATCCAGTGGCGGCGAGGGGAACAACAATGCGCGAACCTGCTCGTCCAGCAGATCGCTGACCCGCACCCATTGCAGCAAGCCCTGCTCATCCTTGCGCACCGGCCCCAGGTAAGGCGTCTGCCGATTGTCCAGGCCGTAGGGCTGAAAATCCGCCGGATCGCAACGCAAGGTGTCGGTCGCCTGTTCCAGAATCAACCCGAGCAGGTGCGCCTCGGTGGTTGCATCCGGCCGGTAGTTGACCAGCACCAGCCGCGTACTGGTACGCGCCTGTGCAGGTGTACCAAAGGTCAGTGCGCTCAAGTCGATCACTGGCACCACCGCGCCCCGATAGGCGAACACCCCGGCGACCCAGGCGGGTGCATGGGGAATTGGCTTCAACGGCAGGCGCGGCAGCACTTCCGCCACCTCGATGGCTTGCAAGGCATAGCGCTCGCTGCCGATGCGGAACACCAGGAACAATGCATGCAGCGCCTGCTTCACGGCAGAGCGTTTGGCCGTGATTTCACTCATCAGACTTTGAATCGCGAAACGCCGCTGCGCAGCCCGACGGCCACCTGGCTCAGCTCATCGATGGCGAAACTGGCCTGGCGCAAGGACTCGACGGTCTGGCTGCTGGCATCCCCCAACTGCACCAGCGCGTGGTTGATCTGCTCGGCGCCGGTGGCCTGGGCCTGCATGCCTTCGTTGACCATCAGTACCCGCGGCGCCAGCGCCTGAACCTGATGGATGATCTGCGACAACTGCTCGCCGACCTGCTGCACCTCGGACATGCCGCGACGCACTTCTTCGGAGAACTTGTCCATGCCCATGACCCCGGCCGATACCGCCGACTGGATCTCGCGCACCATTTGCTCGATGTCGTAGGTGGCCACGGCCGTCTGGTCCGCCAGACGCCGCACTTCGGTGGCGACCACGGCAAAACCGCGCCCGTACTCCCCGGCCTTCTCGGCCTCGATGGCGGCGTTGAGCGACAACAGGTTGGTCTGGTCGGCGACCTTGACGATGGTCACCACCACCTGATTGATGTTGCCGGCCTTCTCGTTGAGGATCGCCAGTTTGGCGTTGACCAGATCGGCCGCGCCCATCACCGAGTGCATGGTTTCCTCCATGCGCGCCAGGCCCTGCTGTCCGGAGCCGGCGGCCACGGAAGCCTGATCGGCAGCGGTGGAGACCTCAGTCATGGTGCGCACCAGATCCCGGGAAGTGGCGGCGATTTCACGGGAGGTCGCGCCGATTTCCGTGGTAGTGGCGGCGGTTTCGGTGGCGGTGGCTTGTTGCTGCTTGGACGTCGCGGCGATTTCGGTCACCGACGTGGTCACCTGCACTGACGAGCGCTGGGCCTGGGACACCAGAGAAGTGAGCTCGCTCATCATGTCGTTGAAGCCGGTCTCTACTGCGCCGAATTCGTCCTTGCGCTCCAGGTTCAGGCGGCTGCTGAGGTCACCCGTGCGCATGATTTCGAGGATTTTCACGATGCGGTTCATCGGCGCCATGATGGCGCGCATCAACAACAGGCCACAGAGGGCGGCGGCCAGCACCGCGATCGCCAGGGAAATGCCCATGATGACTTTGGCGGTGATCACCGCATCATCAATGGCCGCTATTTCTGTGTCCGCCACAGTCTTGTTATGACGCAGGATGTCATTGACCTTCATTCGACCCGCTATCCAGGTCGGGGTCAGTTCACCTTTGAACATGTTGACGGCCTCGGCGTTCTGGTTGCGTTTATACAACTCGATCACATCGGCCAGAATCCGGTGGTAGTCCTCATGAAGTTTTTCGAAGGCTGCGTAATCGACCCTGTCTTCTTCGTCGGTAATCGTTGTACGGTAGAGGTCCATCTGCTCTTTCAACCGATCAGCGAAGCCCTTGAAGTTCGCGGCATCCTCGGCAGTGAAGCCCTGCCCTTCCTCCAGGCCGAGCATGGCCTGAATGCGTACATAACTGTCGGACCACGCGCCACGAATCATCGAACTGTAATACAACCCTGGCAGAGCGTCATCACGCACGCTGGCCTCGCTGTTTGCGATCGTCAACAGTCGCGAATACGAGACGACCACCATCAGCAACATGATGGCGATAATTACCGCAAAGCTCGCCAAAATGCGTTGGCGCAACGTCCAGTTCTTCACAGTCAATCCTCGGGCCTGATTCGAAATGCGGGGAGTATAGCTGAGGGCGGTGTTTCATTTATAAGACGGTTGCTCGGCACCGCCCCTCACGAAATTGAGCGATGCCCTCGTGGGATGCGATTACGGTGTTGAAGGAGGCAACTGCTGATCAACCCTGTGAGCGAGTCCGGCTTGCAGCCTGATATTGAGCTTCCTTCCAAGGCTTAAACAGGGCTTCTCCAACAGGGTGTAACTGATACTTGCCAGGGTGAGCGTCGCCAGGATGTAGATCAAAAAGACACCTACATTGAATGCTGCCTGCAGGTCTGTTGCGTACGACGTCCACTCCAGAAAGAAGGGGTGCACCAGGTACGTCGAATAGCTGATGGCTCCCAGATAGGTCAGGCTTTTTACTGTCCTGCGAAAGAACAGAGTCATGCTGAGGCCAATCACCATTCCTGCAATATAACTGATCACGTACGCATAGGGGTTTTCGTTATGTCCATAGTCGGCGTTGTATGCGAGCAGGCAAATAACGGGCAGAAGAATAAGGAACAATGCCATCCACACAAAAATATAACGACGTACTTTCCCCTCAACTACTCCCATACTAGCGTCTCGCCAAAAGCTGCCAAAAAACATGATCGACAGGCTTAAAGGCAACGCCACGGGGATTTTTTTGGCCAAATAAAATCGAACGATCGAAAAGACCAAAGCCAACACCAGCAGCCCGACTGCCGAGCCGAATCGTACGGAAACTCGCCCCAGCAAGCCCACGCTAAACAGCGCTGCACATGAAATATAAAAAAACATTTCGATGATAAGCGTCCAATAGACGCCAAATAAATCCGGTGTTTTCAAGATCGCCTGAAACATCGTCATATTGATCAGCAGCGTACTCACCGGAACATTAGTCGACAAGAACCAGTACGAACTTACGACAGCCAACACGATGGAAAACCAATACGCTGGGTACAGCCTGAAAAATCTGGAAATGGCGAAGGAGGCGATCGCATGTTTACCTTCTTTCAAACTGTAGGGAATGACCATCCCACTGAGAAGAAAGAAGATCACAACGCCCACTTGCCCAAGATTCACGTAGGTAAAAAAGAGAGTGTCCTTGAGCGGTGTTCTTTCTATGAAGTGAGCGATCACCACCATCATCGCTGCAATCCCTCTCAGGGCATCCAGATGCGTCAGACGATTCTGCGAGGTCATGTGTTCGTTCTCTTCCTGTGAGGGCTGGGGGCGGTACAAACTACCGATGCCCCCGAAAACCCACAAGGTTTATGTCACGCCTGATACACCTGTTTCTCCACTCCAGCTTCAATCCCGATTCCAGCCCGAGTTGTCTAGCCGGATCTTCAGGGTCAGACTTTCCGTGCTGTAGTCCCTGATCGTTGTCGAGTTTGATGCATCCGCCTTCGATCAATTGACGCTCGTGGATGTTGCTCAATAGTGGGCAGCGCCCCTACCCATCAGAAAAAACGATATACACTCCCGCCAATCGATAAAAACAGCCCACCGGGTGCTTTCCCATGATGACCTTGCGTCAGATCCGTCACTTCATCGCCGTGGCCGAGACCGGCTCTATCTCAGCCGCCGCGCAAACCGCGTTCATTTCCCAGTCGACCCTGACCCTGGCGATCCAGCAACTGGAGGAGGAAATTGGCGTCAGCCTGTTCAGTCGCCACGCCAAGGGCATGACCCTGACCCACCAGGGGCATCAATTCCTGCGCCAGGCGCACTTGATCCTGGCTACGGTGGATAACGCCAAGCGCAGCCTGCAACAGAGCACCGACCAGGTCGCCGGGCAGTTGATCGTCGGCGTGACCAGCCTGGTGGCCGGTTACTACCTGGCGGATTTGCTCACCCGCTTCCAGCGCGCCTACCCCAACGTGGAAATCCGCGTGATGGAAGACGAGCGCCCCTACATCGAGCATTTGCTGGTCAGCGGCGAGATCGATGTCGGCGTGCTGATCCTGTCCAACCTCGAAGACCGCCACGCCTTGCAGACTGAAGTGCTGACCCACTCGCCGCACCGGCTATGGCTGCCGGCCCAGCACCCGCTGCTGGAACACGACAGCATCAACCTCGCCGACGTGGCCCGCGAGCCATTGATTCAACTGAACGTCGATGAAATGGACCGCAATGCCCAGCGCATGTGGTCGGCGGCCTCCCTGCAACCGCGCATTACCCTGCGCACGGCCTCGACCGAAGCGGTGCGAAGCCTGGTGGCTGCCGGCCTGGGCGTGTCGATCCAGCCCGACATGACCTATCGCCCGTGGTCTTTGGAAGGCGACATCATCGAAGCGCGGCCGATTGCCGACCTCAGCCAGACCCTGGATGTCGGCCTGGCCTGGCGTCGCGGCACCGCGCGGCCGGCGCTGGTGGACCCATTTCTCACGGTCGCCCGCGAACAACCTCACGGCGGGCGCAAGCCATCTATTTAATCGAACGCCACCTTCAGTATTTAGTATTTGTTGTCCTCGGGTCCGCGCACTAGTCTTGTTGCATCTAATAAAGACGGCCAGGCCCCAGTCACAGGGAGCGCTGCCATGTCTACACAAGAAGCCACACAAAAAACGAGAACCCGAAAAATGGCTGGCGCGCAGACCCCGTTGTTCACCGCATTGTTGATCGATGGTGAATTAGTTGCCGGCCAAGGCTGCGTCGAGCCGATTCTCAACCCGGCCACCGGGGAAGTGCTGACGCAAATTGCCGAAGCCAGCACCGAGCAAGTCGAAGCAGCGATCCTCGCGGCGAATCGAGCCTTTGCCGGTTGGTCACGGACCACGCCACAGCAGCGTTCGAACCTGCTGCTGGAAATCGCCAATGTCATCGAAAAAAACGCCGACCTGCTGGCCCGCCTCGAATCGTTGAACTGCGGCAAGCCGTTGCACCTGGCCCGTCAGGATGACCTGAATGCCACGGTCGACGTGTTCCGCTTCTTCGCCGGTGCCGTGCGCTGCCAGACCGGCCAGCTCAGCGGCGAATACCTGCCGGGCTACACCAGCATGGTCCGTCGCGATCCTATCGGGGTGGTGGCGTCGATTGCGCCGTGGAACTACCCGATCATGATGGCCGCGTGGAAAATCGCCCCGGCCCTCGCCGCCGGCAACACCCTGGTGTTCAAGCCGTCGGAACACACCCCCCTGTCGATCCTGGCCCTGGCTCCGGCACTGGCCGAGATCCTGCCACGGGGTGTGATCAACATCATTTGCGGTGGCGGTGAAGGCGTCGGCAGCCACCTGGTGAACCACCCTAAAGTGCGTATGGTGTCGCTGACCGGCGATATCGTCACCGGGCAGAAAATCCTTCAAGCCGCCGCCAAAACCCTCAAGCGCACACATCTTGAACTCGGTGGCAAGGCCCCGGTGATCGTCTGCAACGATGCCGACATCCAGGCCGTGGTCGAAGGTGTGCGCACCTACGGCTATTACAACGCCGGCCAGGATTGCACCGCAGCTTGCCGAATTTATGCCCAGGCCGGGATTCATGACCGTTTGGTGGCCGAACTCGGCGCGGCGGTCAGCAGCCTGCGCTTCGCCGGCAAACGCGACGCCGACAATGAAATCGGCCCATTGATCAGCACCCGCCAGCGCGACCGCGTGGCCAGTTTTGTCGAACGCGCCCTCGGCCAGCCGCACATCGAACGGGTGACTGGCGCGGCGGTGCATTCCGGTGCCGGCTTCTATTATCAGCCGACCCTGCTCGCCGGCTGCAAGCAAAGTGACGAGATCGTCCAGCGCGAAGTGTTCGGGCCGGTGGTCACCGTGACCCGCTTCGATGAACTTGAACAGGCGGTGGACTGGGCCAACGATTCGGAATACGGCCTGGCTTCGTCGGTCTGGACCCAGAACCTCGACAAGGCCATGCAGGTCGCGGCGCGCCTGCAGTACGGCTGCACCTGGATCAACAGCCATTTCATGCTGGTCAGCGAAATGCCCCATGGCGGCCTGAAACGTTCGGGCTACGGCAAAGACCTGTCCAGCGATTCGCTTCAGGACTACAGCGTGGTGCGACACATCATGGCCCGCCATGGCGAGCATCTCTGACTACGCTTATAAGAAGCCACCAACGGCATGCTTCACCACGTTCACAACTGCCCCGACCATAATTTGAAGAAGAGGGAAATTCCATGTTCGTGCACAAGACCGCACTGCTCAGTGCAATCACCACCGCGCTGCTGGCCAGCGCCAGTCTCCAGGCCGCCGAGCCGCTCAAAGCTGTCGGGGCCGGCGAGGGCCAACTGGATATTGTGGCCTGGCCTGGCTACATCGAACGTGGCGAGAGCGACAAGGCCTACGACTGGGTGACCGATTTCGAGAAGGAAACCGGCTGCAAGGTCAACGTCAAGACGGCGGGCACCTCCGACGAAATGGTCAGCCTGATGGCCAAGGGTGGTTACGACCTGGTGACAGCGTCGGGCGATGCCTCCCTTCGCCTGATCGTCGGCAAGCGTGTGCAGCCGATCAACACGGCATTGATCCCGAACTGGAAAAACCTCGACCCGCGCCTCAAGGATGGACCGTGGTACGTGGTCAACAAGCAGACCTACGGCACCCCGTATCAGTGGGGCCCGAACGTGTTGATGTACAACACCAACGTGTTCAAGACCGCGCCCACCAGCTGGGGCGTGCTGTTCAATCCGGAAAACCTGCCGGACGGCAAGCCGAACAAGGGCCGCGTGCAGGCCTATGACGGCCCGATCTACATCGCCGACGCGGCGCTGTACCTGAAGAGCGCCAAGCCGGAACTGGGCATCCAGAACCCGTATGAACTGACCGAAACCCAGTACAAGGCCGTGCTCGACCTGTTGCGCGCCCAGCAGCCGTTGATCCACCGCTACTGGCACGACACCACCGTACAAATGAGCGACTTCAAGAACGAAGGCGTAGTCGCCTCCAGTGCGTGGCCGTATCAGGTCAACGGCCTGATGAACGAGAAACAGCCGATCGCCTCGACCATTCCGAAAGAAGGCGCCACCGGCTGGGCCGACACCACCATGATGCATACCGAGGCCAAGCACCCGAACTGCGCCTACAAGTGGATGAACTGGTCGCTGCAACCGAAAGTCCAGGGTGACGTCGCGGCGTGGTTCGGCTCGTTGCCAGCGGTTCCGGCGGCGTGCAAGGAGAGCGAATTGCTCGGCGCCGAAGGCTGCAAGACCAACGGTTTCGACCAGTTCGACAAGATCGCCTTCTGGAAAACCCCGCAGGCTGAAGGCGGCAAGTTCGTGCCGTACAGCCGCTGGACCCAGGATTACATCGCGATCATGGGCGGCCGCTAACCCTCTGTAGCAGCTGCCGAGGCACGAGGCTGCGTCGGGCTGCGCAGCAGCCCCCCCAGGGCGGTCCTGCGGACACGCAACGCAGCCTCGTACCTCGGCAGCTGCTACGACACCGTTCACTTTGATTCAGATTTTTCAGAAGTCCAGGCAGGGCCGCTGCGACGGCCTTCGCCTTTTTGGAGCACCGCACCATGACGCTTGCAGTCCAGTTCACCAACGTTTCCCGGCAATTCGGCGAAGTAAAAGCCGTAGACCGGGTTTCCATCGACATCCAGGACGGCGAGTTCTTCTCCATGCTGGGGCCTTCCGGCTCGGGCAAAACCACTTGTCTGCGCCTGATCGCCGGTTTTGAACAACCGAGTGCAGGTTCCATCCGTATTCATGGCGAAGAGGCTGCCCACCTGCCGCCGTACCAGCGTGATGTGAACACCGTATTCCAGGATTACGCGCTGTTCCCGCACATGAACGTTCGCGACAACGTCGCCTACGGCTTGAAGGTGAAAGGCATCGGCAAGACCGAGCGCCTCAAGCGTGCCGAAGAATCCCTGGAAATGGTCGCCCTCGGCGGCTACGGCGACCGCAAGCCGGTGCAGCTCTCCGGCGGTCAGCGCCAGCGTGTGGCCCTGGCCCGCGCTTTGGTCAACCGTCCACGGGTGCTGTTGCTCGACGAACCCCTCGGCGCGCTCGACCTGAAGCTGCGTGAACAAATGCAAGGCGAATTGAAGAAGCTGCAACGCCAGCTCGGCATCACCTTCATTTTCGTCACCCACGACCAGACCGAGGCGCTGTCGATGTCCGACCGCGTAGCGGTGTTCAACAAGGGCCGCATCGAACAGGTCGACAGCCCGCGCAACCTGTACATGAAACCGGCCACCACGTTCGTGGCGGAATTCGTTGGCACCTCCAACGTGATTCGCGGCGAACTGGCCAAGCAGTTGAGTGGCAATCCTCAGCCATTCTCGATTCGCCCGGAACACGTGCGTTTCGCCGACGGTCCGCTAGCCAGCCACGAAATTGAAGTCAGCGGTTTGCTGCATGACATCCAGTACCAGGGCAGTGCGACTCGCTATGAGCTGAAACTGGAAAATGGCCAGACCCTGAACATCAGCAAGGCCAACAACCAATGGCTGGACACCAGTGCACAACACCAGACCGGCCAGCGCATCAGTGCACGTTGGGCGCGTGAAGCCATGATTGCGTTGCAAGACACCGTTGCGGGCGGGGTGTGACATGAACACCCTGGCTATCTCTCAAACCCGGTCGGGCGGCTCGCCGTTGCGCCGGTTCTCCAACCTGCTGTATCGCCGGCCCAACCTCTATCTGTCGATGCTGCTGGTGCCACCGCTGCTGTGGTTCGGTGCGATCTACCTGGGCTCGTTGCTGGTGCTGCTGTGGCAAGGTCTCTACACCTTCGATGACTTCACCATGGCGGTCACCCCTGACCTGACCCTGGCGAACCTCACCGCGCTGTTCCAGCCGTCGAACTTCGACATCATCCTGCGCACCCTGGGCATGGCGATTGTCGTGTCGATTGCCAGCGCCTTCGTTGCGTTTCCGATTGCCTACTACATGGCGCGCTACACCACCGGCAAGACCAAGGCGTTTTTCTACATCGCGGTGATGATGCCGATGTGGGCCAGTTACATCGTCAAGGCTTACGCCTGGACGCTGCTGCTGGCCAAGGGCGGCGTGGCGCAGTGGTTCGTGCAGCACCTGGGGCTGGAACCGGTTCTGCAATTCGTGCTGGGCATTCCGGGCGTTGGCGGCAGCACCTTGTCGACCTCGCACCTGGGGCGCTTCATGGTGTTCGTGTACATCTGGTTGCCGTTCATGATCCTGCCGATCCAGGCCTCGCTGGAACGCCTGCCGCCATCGCTGCTGCAAGCCTCCGCCGACCTCGGTGCCAAGCCGCGCCAGACCTTCACGCAAGTGATCCTGCCGCTGTCGATCCCGGGCATTGCCGCCGGTTCGATCTTCACCTTCTCGCTGACCCTGGGCGACTTCATCGTGCCGCAACTGGTGGGCCCGCCGGGCTACTTCGTCGGCAGCATGGTGTATGCCCAGCAAGGCGCCATCGGCAACATGCCCATGGCCGCCGCCTTCACCCTGGTGCCGATCGTGCTGATCGCCATTTACCTGTCCATCGTCAAACGCCTGGGGGCCTTCGATGCACTCTGACTCTTCATCTCAAGGGCAGGCTTCTTTAGGCTTGAAAATCGCCGCCTGGGGCGGGTTGGTGTTCCTGCACTTCCCGATCCTGATCATCTTCCTGTACGCCTTCAACACCGAAGATGCGGCGTTCAGCTTCCCGCCCAAGGGCATCACCCTGAATTGGTTCAGCGTGGCGTTCTCGCGGCCGGACGTGCTGGAAGCGATCAAGCTGTCGTTGCAGATCGCCTCGATTGCCACCCTGATCGCCATGGTCCTCGGCACGCTGGCGTCGGCGGCGTTGTACCGCCGGGACTTCTTCGGCAAGCAAGGCATCTCGCTGATGCTGATCCTGCCGATTGCCTTGCCGGGGATCATTACCGGGATCGCGTTGCTGGCGACATTCAAGACACTGGGCATCGAACCGGGGATGTTCACCATCATCGTCGGCCACGCGACCTTCTGCGTGGTGATCGTCTACAACAACGTCATCGCCCGTTTGCGCCGTACCTCCCACAGCTTGATCGAAGCCTCGATGGACCTCGGCGCCGATGGCTGGCAGACCTTCCGCTACATCATCCTGCCGAACCTCGGCTCGGCGTTGCTGGCCGGCGGCATGCTGGCGTTTGCCCTGTCGTTCGACGAAATCATCGTCACCACCTTCACCGCCGGCCATGAACGGACCCTGCCGCTGTGGCTGCTCAACCAGCTCAGCCGCCCACGGGACGTGCCGGTGACCAACGTCGTGGCGATGCTGGTGATGCTGGTGACCATGCTCCCGATCCTCGGTGCCTATTACCTGACCCGCGGCGGCGAAAGCGTGGCGGGCAGTGGCGGCAAGTAACCGAATAACTGAAGGAACAGAGTTCCTGTGGGAGCGGGCTTGCTCGCGAAGAGGCCATCACAGTCAACAGTGATGGTGACTGATACACCGCTTTCGCGAGCAAGCCCGCTCCCACAGGGGCCGGTTTCCACAGAGAAAAAACAACAGTTCCGAAGAGGACAAATGCCATGCAAACCAAACTCTTGATCAACGGCCAACTGCAAGACGGCGAAGGCCCCGCCCAACCAGTGTTCAACCCGGCGCTGGGTCATGTACTGGTGGAGATCAACGAAGCCAGCGAAGCCCAGGTCGATGCCGCCGTGCGCGCCGCCGACGCCGCTTTCGAGAGCTGGTCGCAAACCCCGCCGAAAGCGCGTTCGCTGCTGCTGCTCAAACTCGCCGATGCCATTGAGGCCCACGGCGAAGAGCTGGCCAAACTGGAATCGGACAACTGCGGCAAGCCTTACAGCGCCGCGCTGAACGACGAGATTCCGGCGATTGCCGACGTGTTCCGCTTCTTCGCCGGCGCCAGCCGTTGCATGAGCGGTTCGGCCGGTGGCGAATACCTGCCGGGCCACACCTCGATGATCCGCCGCGACCCGGTGGGCGTGATCGCCTCCATCGCGCCGTGGAACTACCCGCTGATGATGGTGGCCTGGAAAATCGCCCCGGCCCTGGCTGCCGGTAATACCGTGGTGCTCAAACCGTCGGAACAAACCCCGCTGACCGCCCTGCGCCTGGCCGAACTGGCGTCGGACATCTTCCCGGCCGGCGTGCTCAATCTGGTATTTGGCCGTGGTCCTACCGTCGGTAGCCCGCTGGTCACCCACCCGAAAGTGCGCATGGTGTCGCTGACCGGTTCGATCGCCACCGGGTCGAACATCATTTCCAGCACCGCCGACAGCGTCAAACGCATGCACATGGAACTGGGCGGCAAGGCCCCGGTGATCATCTTCGATGACGCCGACATCGACGCCGCCGTCGAAGGCATCCGCACCTTCGGTTTCTACAACGCCGGGCAAGACTGCACCGCCGCCTGCCGCATCTATGCCCAGGCAGGCATCTACGAGAAGTTCGTCGAGAAACTCGGGGCTGCGGTCAGCAGCATCAAGTACGGCCTGCAGGACGATCCGTCTACCGAACTCGGCCCGCTGATCACCGCACAACACCGTGACCGCGTTGCCGGTTTCGTCGAACGCGCCATTGCTCAACCGCACATCCGCCTGATCACTGGCGGTAAAGCAGTCGACGGCAACGGTTACTTCTTCGAGCCGACCGTACTGGCCGACGCGCAGCAGGATGACGAAATCGTCCGTCGCGAAGTGTTCGGGCCAGTGGTGTCGGTGACCAGATTCAGCGATGAAGCGCAGGTACTCGGCTGGGCCAACGATTCGGAATACGGCCTGGCGTCGTCGGTGTGGACCGCCGACGTCGGTCGCGCCCATCGCCTGTCGGCCCGCTTGCACTACGGCTGCACCTGGGTGAATACCCACTTCATGCTGGTCAGCGAAATGCCTCATGGCGGTCAGAAACTGTCCGGCTATGGCAAGGACATGTCCATGTACGGGCTGGAGGACTACACCGTTGTGCGGCATGTGATGTTCAAACACTAGAAAAAGCATCGTCGGAACGCCGCCCGGAGCAAGCTCGCTCCCACAGGTACTGCGCAGTCCATGTGGGAGCGAGCCTGCTCGCGATGGCGTCACCGCAACACTCAAGGAAGAAACCGGCACCCAGTACCACCAGGCTCCACAGCAAAAAAACAAAACAATAACCACCGATCCGGGCGGTGCCCTCAAGGCCCCGCCACGGTTTCGGACATCCGAAATCTGCCGATTTTCCGGAGAAAAAACACATGAGTGCATCACCCGATCTCTCTGTAGCCCTTGCCGACAGCGATGCCGAGCAACTACGCAAGCTGGGTTACAGCTCCAACTTCAATCGCAGCATGAGCCTGTGGGAAAACTTCGCCCTGGGCTTCACTTACCTTTCCCCGGTCGTCGGGGTTTATACCCTGTTCGGCTTGTGCCTCGCCGCTGGCGGGCCACCCATGTTCTGGGCTTACTTGCTGGTCGGTTGCGGCCAGTTGCTGGTGTGCCTGATCTTCGGCGAAGTGGTTTCGCAGTTCCCGATTTCCGGCGGCGTGTACCCATGGGCCCGCCGTCTGGTGGGCAAGCGCTGGGCGTGGATGGTGGGCTGGATCTACTCCATCGCCCTGTGCGTGACCATCGCGGCGGTTGCCGTGGGTGCCGGTCCGTACCTCGCCGCCATGATGGGCTTTGAACCGAGCAACAACACCAACATCATCATCGCCCTGTTCCTGACGCTGTTCGCCACCCTGGTCAATCTCAGCGGCACCAAAGTGCTGGCGCGGATCGCCATGTTCGGCTTCCTCTGCGAGCTGGTGGGCGCGGTGATCGTCGGCGTCTACCTGCTGATTTTCGAGCGTCATCAACCCATCAGCGTGTTGTTCAACACCTTCGATATCAGCGTCGACGGCTCGTACCTGCCGGCGTTCCTCACCGCGTCGCTGGCGGGGATGTTCCTGTACTACGGCTTCGAGGCCTGCGGCGACGTGGCTGAAGAAACCCCGAACCCGAGCAAGAAGATCCCGGTGGCCATGCGCATGACCATCTACATCGGCGGCATCGCGGCAATGTTCGCCTGCCTGGCGCTGATCCTGGCCGTGCCGGACATGCAAGCCGTGATCAATGGCACCGACAAGGACCCGGTCACCACCATCCTCAACAACGCATTTGGCCCGGTGGGTTCGAAAGTGGTGATGGGCGTGGTGATGATTTCCTTCATCTCCTGCGTCATCAGCCTGCAAGCGGCGGCCAGTCGTTTGCTGTATTCCTACGCCCGCGACGAAATGGTTATTGGCAGCCGACTGCTGAAGAAGATTTCCCCTACGACTCAGGTTCCAGTTGCCGCGCTGTTCGTCTCCGGCGTCCTGCCGGCACTGATCATCATCCTCGGCTTCTTTCTGCAAGATGCAGTAGCCACCATCGTCAGCTTCGCCGCCATCGGCATCTACCTGGCGTTCCAGATGATTGTGCTCGGGGCTCTGTACGCCCGCATGAAAGGCTGGAAACCGAGCGGCAAATTCACCCTTGGTGCCTGGGGCTGGGCGGTGAACATCGGCGCACTGGTCTATGGTGTCGGGGCCATTATCAACATGGCCTGGCCACGTACGCCGGATGCCGCGTGGTACATCAACTACGCCATGGTCCTGAGTACTGCCATCGTCATTGGCCTGGGCCTGCTCTACATGTGGATCGCCAAGCCGTATGACCACGGAAAGGCGCCTGCGGGGGATGCGTGGAAGGTTAGTCGGTAAGGTATTCGCCCTCGCCTGGAGACCCTGCCCGTAACGATACGGGCAGGACTTCAAGTCAATAAGGGGCTGAGGGGACATGAAACACCACCCTCAGAAAGCGAAATGCGGAGTAGCAGCTGGCGTAGCCTGCGTCCGGCTCGGTCCGCGCTCGGGCGTAGCAGTCGTAAAGCCTGCGTGCGAGATCTTCCTGAAACACCGCGTGGTCTGATTTCACGACTGCTACGCAGCCGAACGCAGGCTTCGCCAGCTGCTACAGATCGTATTTTGGCTTAACTGATCAGCACCACTCAGCTTTATACAAAACCAGCAAGATCCTACAGATCCGCCCTTCCTGAAAAACCCTCGATTCCTACAACACGCGTCGCCAGAGTAGACTTGGCGCCGCGAGCGCCTGACCGATAGGCTTCATCCCGTCGCTGCCAAATCAGCGACCCGGAGTCGAAGCCGGAACAAGTCAAAACGGTGCTCGTGTGCCCCCATAGAACTGTGGCTGTTTTATGCCTTCAGTTCTGCATTATGGCGGGCCGTGTGGCGCGGGCCTTCCGGCTTCCGTTTTGATTGGAAGTGTCCCGGCTTCGAACGTCACTCGGTCCGCCACCCAACCTGTCGAAGGGTTGGTGGCGACTTTCCAAGCCAAAACGGAAATCACGCCATGCCAATGCATCCTCAAAGCTCGCCTCTTCCCTATTTCGATCCCACCGTCTTCACCCGCCACAACCGTTTCCTCCATACCTTCATGCAAGACAACCAAGCCTGGTTCTGTGCCCAGGATCTAGGTCGCTTGATGGGCAAGCCACTCAATGAACGCCTGACCCTGAAACTCGATCCCGACCAACGTCGCACCGTCTGTCTGCTCAAGGACGGCAAAACGGTCGAAACATTAATGGTTAGCGAATCTGGCATGTACGCCTTGCTGGTTCACCACTTCGTCCCGGAAAACCGCAACCTGCGCCAGTGGTTGAGCAACGAAGTCATACCCTCGCTGCGTGAGGCGAAATCAGCGCCTGTGGATAACCTGCCAAGCCTGAGTTCCTTGAATTGGGCGGGAGTTTCGGTGCCCTTGCTGCATTACCAACATCACGCCTGGATCAAGTGGCGAGACATGCCTGAGTTGATGCAGGTGCAGCGACCCTTCCCAATCGCTGGCACTTGCCGTTGAAGGGATAAATCAAGCTGATCAAACAGGGACAGACTTCACAGTCCGTCCCTTTGGGTTTGCCTGCTCAAAACCGCGAAACACTCCTCATCGCATCCACCAGATACCGCATCGCAATCCGGTCGTTCTCCGACAGTTCCCGATAGCGCTCCACCAGTTTCATCTCCTCGGAGTTCAGCCGGCGTCTTTGCCGTCCGCTGGACAGACACGGAAAGATTCCCAACAATTCAGTGATGTTCTGTACTTTCGACATGGACGATGTCCTTCTCTAGACGTCAAAGAAACTGCAAAAAAACCGCATCGCCCTATCCCTTTTTCAGCAGCCGCTGGGTGCCCACTGAACCGCACCGGTCCGAAGGGCATAAACCGGTCATGAGCACAGAATAGAAATATTCCGGGCGCTGAAAAGCGTTTTTTAGAGTAATTAATCGAAAAAAGCAGAAATGCCCTGTAAATCAGAAACCCCTGTCGGAATTGTTTCCCGACATGTCTTGTTTCATTGCCGAGCCAGCGCTGTGCCATCAATCAATTTTGCTCTGCAATCGAACGGTTTAAGCTACTCGGCATCTGTTTTACAGTCCGTTGCGTTTGGCCGAAGGCATGTCCGAACCGATATTTCTGATCCAGCACGTGCCAGGAACGGCGCGGGATTGCTCACGACAGGTTGTATTTATGCACCGCAGGAATTTGCTCAAAGCCTCCATGGCCATTGCGGCCTACACCGGCTTGTCCGCCACGGGGCTGCTGGCGGCCCAAGCCTGGGCCGTCAACAGCGGCACCGCTGATGGCGAGGCCACCGCGTTCGATTTCGAGGCGCTGAAACTCCAGGCCAAACAGCTCGCCAGCAATCGCTACCAGGACACCAAGCAACAGTTGCCGCCGACCCTGGCGACCATGACGCCGCAGAACTTCAACGCGATCCGCTACGACGCCAACCACTCCTTGTGGAATGACCTGAACGGTCAGCTGGATGTGCAGTTTTTCCACGTCGGCATGGGGTTCAGGCAGCCGGTACGCATGTACAGCGTCGACCCCAAGACCCGCCAGGCGCGTGAGGTGCATTTCCGCCCGTCGCTGTTCAACTATGAAAACACCACGGTCGACACAGCGCAGCTCAAGGGCGACCTGGGTTTCTCCGGCTTCAAGCTGTTCAAGGCCCCGGAACTGGACAAACACGACGTCGTGTCCTTCCTCGGCGCCAGTTACTTCCGAGCGGTGGACGCCACCGGCCAGTACGGCTTGTCGGCCCGCGGGCTGGCCATCGATACCTACGCCAAAAAACGTGAGGAATTCCCGGACTTCACCAAGTTCTGGTTCGAGACGCCGGACAAGGACAGCACCCGCTTCGTGGTCTACGCCTTGCTCGACTCGCCGAGCGCCACCGGTGCCTACCGCTTCGATATCGACTGCCAGGCCGAGCGCGTGGTGATGGAGATCGATGCCCACGTCAATGCACGCACCGCCATCGACCAACTGGGCATCGCGCCGATGACCAGCATGTTCAGCTGCGGCACCCACGAACGCCGGATGTGCGACACCATTCACCCGCAAATCCACGACTCCGATCGCCTGGCCATGTGGCGCGGCAACGGCGAATGGATCTGCCGTCCGCTGAACAATCCGGCGACCCTGCAATTCAATGCCTTCGCCGACAAGGACCCGAAAGGTTTCGGCCTGGTGCAGACCGACCACGAATTCGCCAGCTATCAGGACACCGTCGACTGGTACAGCCGCCGCCCGAGCCTGTGGGTCGAACCAACCACTGCATGGGGCGAAGGCTCGGTCGATCTGCTGGAGATCCCGACCACCGGCGAGACCATGGACAACATCGTCGCCTTCTGGACCCCGAAGAAACCAGTGGCTGCCGGCGATTCGCTGAACTACGGCTACAAGCTCTACTGGAGCGCACTGCCACCGGTCGGCACACCACTGGCGCGGGTCAATGCAACCCGTTCGGGCATGGGCGGCTTCACCGAAGGCTGGGCGCCAGGCGAGCATTACCCGCCAGTCTGGGCCCGTCGTTTTGCCGTGGACTTCACCGGCGGCGGCCTGGACCGTTTGCCTGAAGGCGCGGGCATCGAGCCGGTGGTCACTTGCTCGAACGGCGAGGTCAAGGATTTCAGCGTGCTCAAGCTGGATGACATCAAGGGCTACCGCATCCTGTTTGACTGGTACCCGACCAATGACAGCGTGGAGCCTGTCGAGCTGCGCCTGTTCATCCGCACCAACGACCGCACGCTGAGTGAAACCTGGTTGTACCAGTACTTTCCGCCTGCGCCCGACAAACGCAAATACACCTGACACCCAGGTAGCACCCAGCCACCATTCGGTTTTCCGAACGCGACCTGCGGGTCGGTTCGGTTAACCGGATCCCTCGATCACAATATGAGCGCCATAAATATTTAATTTCCTTATAAATCAACAATTTAACCAATTAGCACTGGTCTGGCACGAGTCATGCTCTACACTTCTTCGACGAATGTCCCTGGCGCGCACTTTCAGTAGCGCTCTGGCATTTGCAGCACAAAAAGGGCCGATCAACTGGCTCCATAAAAAAAACAATGTCGAGGAAAATTTGATGCGCATCGTTCCCCATATCCTGGGCGCAGCCATTGCTGCCGCTCTGATCAGCACGCCAGTTTTCGCCGCCGAACTGACCGGCACCCTGAAGAAGATCAAAGAGTCCGGCGTCATCACCCTCGGGCATCGCGACGCTTCCATTCCGTTCTCCTACATCGCGGATGCTTCCGGCAAACCGGTCGGCTACTCCCACGACATCCAGTTGAAAGTCGTCGAAGCACTGAAAAAAGACCTCGACATGCCGAATCTCCAGGTCAAATACAACCTGGTGACTTCGCAAACCCGCATCCCGCTGGTGCAGAACGGCACCGTGGACCTCGAGTGCGGTTCCACCACCAACAACGTCGAGCGTCAGCAGCAAGTTGACTTCTCCGTTGGCATCTTCGAAATCGGTACTCGCCTGCTGTCCAAGGCAGACTCCAAGTACAAGGATTTCCCTGACCTGGCCGGCAAGAACGTCGTGACCACCGCCGGCACCACGTCCGAGCGCATCCTCAAGGCGATGAACGCCGACAAGCAGATGGGCATGAACGTCATCTCGGCCAAAGACCACGGCGAATCCTTCCAGATGCTGGAAACCGGCCGTGCCGTGGCTTTCATGATGGACGACGCCCTGCTGGCAGGTGAAGCAGCCAAGGCCAAGAATGCGAAAGACTGGGCAGTGACCGGTACTCCGCAGTCCTACGAAATCTACGGTTGCATGGTGCGCAAAGGCGACGAGCCGTTCAAAAAGGCTGTGGATGACGCCATCAAGGCCACCTACGCATCGGGCGAGATCAACAAGATCTACGACAAGTGGTTCATGCAGCCAATCCCGCCAAAAGGCCTGAACCTGAACTTCCCGATGAGCGACGAGCTCAAGGCCCTGATCGCCAAACCGACCGATAAAGCGGCTGACGACAAGAAGTCCTGATTTCTGACTAACCTTATCTCCTGAGAGGGCCCTCGCCCTTTCAGGAGGTGGTCAC
Source organism: Pseudomonas sp. KB_15 (assembly GCF_052114525.1). NCBI lineage: Bacteria > Pseudomonadati > Pseudomonadota > Gammaproteobacteria > Pseudomonadales > Pseudomonadaceae > Pseudomonas > Pseudomonas sp. KB_15. The sequence continues at coordinate 208,081 of NZ_JBFREX010000001.1, forward strand.
TTCCTGCTGGCATTTTTTGGAAACACTCGAACCGGTGGCTGTCGAGCCGAGCGCGTGTGCCTGTCCCTCAAGGACAGGCGGGAACGGAGCTTCCCCCAAGCGGGCACTTGTACATCGATTGAACTGAGGGGAGACCCTAATGAATTACAACTGGGACTGGGGCGTGTTCTTCAAGTCCACCGGCGTGGGCAGCGAGACCTATTTCGACTGGTACGTGACCGGTTTGGGCTGGACCATCGGCATCGCCATCGCGGCCTGGATCATCGCCCTGACACTGGGCTCGATCCTGGGCGTCATGCGTACCGTGCCGAATCGCATCGTATCGGGCATCGCCACCTGCTACGTCGAACTCTTCCGTAACGTGCCGCTGCTGGTTCAGCTGTTCATCTGGTACTTCCTGGTACCCGACCTGCTGCCGGCGGACCTGCAAGAGTGGTACAAGCAGGATCTGAACCCGACCACCTCGGCCTTCCTCAGCGTCGTCGTGTGCCTGGGCCTGTTCACCACCGCCCGGGTTTGCGAACAGGTGCGCACCGGTATCCAGGCCCTGCCAAAAGGCCAGGAATCCGCGGCTCGCGCCATGGGTTTCAAGCTGCCGCAGATCTACTGGAACGTACTGCTGCCCCAGGCCTACCGGATCATCATTCCGCCGCTTACCTCGGAATTTTTGAACGTCTTCAAGAACACCTCCGTGGCCTCGCTGATCGGTTTGATGGAACTGCTCGCGCAGACCAAACAGACCGCCGAGTTCTCCGCCAACCTGTTCGAAGCCTTTACCCTGGCAACGCTGATCTACTTCACCCTGAACATGAGCCTGATGTTGCTGATGCGCCTGGTCGAGAAGAAAGTCGCCGTACCGGGCCTGATCTCCGTAGGGGGTAAATGATGGAATTCGATTTCTCGGGCATCATCCCGTCCCTGCCGGGCCTGTGGAACGGCATGGTCATGACCCTCAAGCTGATGATCATGGGCGTCGTCGGCGGGATCATTCTCGGCACCATTTTGGCGTTGTGTCGCTTGTCCCACAGCAAACTGCTGTCGAACCTGGCCGGCGCCTACGTTAACTATTTCCGTTCGATTCCGTTGCTGCTGGTGATCACCTGGTTCTACCTGGCGGTGCCGTTCGTGTTGCGCTGGATCACCGGCGAAGACACCCCGATCGGCGCATTCGCCTCGTGCATCGTGGCGTTCATGATGTTCGAAGCGGCGTACTTCTGCGAAATCGTCCGCGCCGGCGTACAGTCGATTCCCAAGGGCCAGATGGGCGCTGCCCAGGCACTGGGCATGACTTACGGCCAGATGATGCGCCTGATCATCCTGCCGCAAGCGTTCCGCAAGATGACGCCGTTGTTGCTGCAACAGAGCATCATCCTGTTTCAGGACACCTCGCTGGTTTACGCGGTCGGCCTGGTGGACTTCCTCAATGCTTCGCGCGCCAGTGGCGACATCATTGGCCGCTCCAATGAGTTCCTGGTATTCGCGGGTCTCGTGTACTTCATCATCAGCTTTGCCGCCTCGCAGCTGGTCAAGCGTCTGCAAAAAAGGTTCGCCGTATGATCTCTATCAAAAGCATCAACAAGTGGTATGGGGACTTCCAGGTACTGACTGATTGCAGCACCGAGGTCAAGAAAGGCGAAGTGATCGTGGTGTGCGGGCCATCCGGTTCCGGCAAATCGACCCTGATCAAGTGCGTCAACGCCCTGGAACCGTTCCAGAAAGGCGATATCGTGGTCGACGGCACCTCCATCGCCGACCCGAAGACCAACCTGCCGAAACTGCGTTCGCGCGTGGGCATGGTGTTCCAGCACTTCGAGCTGTTCCCGCACCTGACCATCACCGAAAACCTGACCATCGCGCAGATCAAGGTGCTGGGCCGCAGCAAGGAAGAAGCCACCAGGAAAGGCCTGCAACTGCTCGAACGCGTCGGCCTCTCCGCCCACGCCCACAAGCACCCCGGCCAACTCTCCGGCGGTCAGCAGCAGCGTGTGGCGATTGCCCGTGCGCTGGCGATGGACCCGATCGTCATGCTGTTCGACGAACCGACCTCGGCGCTGGACCCGGAAATGGTCAACGAAGTGCTCGACGTGATGGTGCAACTGGCCCACGAAGGCATGACCATGATGTGCGTGACCCACGAAATGGGCTTCGCCCGTAAAGTGGCCGACCGGGTGATCTTCATGGATGCCGGCAAGATCATCGAAGACTGCAAGAAAGAGGAGTTCTTCGGCGACATCAACGCCCGCGCCGATCGTACGCAGCACTTCCTCAACAAGATTCTGCAGCACTAAGAAAAACACCGCTCCCCCCAAATGTGGGAGCGGGCTTGCTCGCGAAGACGGCGACACATCCAACATAGATGTGACTGACACACCGCTTTCGCGAGCAAGCCCGCTCTGGGCTATATCGGCTTCTGGAGCAGTGAACACTATGGCATTCGCAGCCTTGGCGAGAACGGCCAGCGTCAGCTGGAACTGCACGCCCGTGCTGTCGAAAGCGAAATCAGCAAGTACACCTACCTGCCCAGCCTGCTGGAGCTCGAAACCAGCGTTTCGCAGTTGCTGGCCGACCCGACCCCGGAACACCGGCAATCGGTCAATGATTACCTTGAAGGCCTGAACCGGCGCAGTCGCAGTCGGGCCATCTACGTGATGGACACCACTGGCCGCGTGATGGCCACCAGCAACTGGCGCGATGTCGACAGTTACCTGGGTGAAGACCTGTCCTTTCGCGCCTATTTCCAGAACGCCGTGCGCGGCCAGCCCGGGCGTTTCTACGGCATCGGCAGCACCAACGGCGAACCCGGTTACTACCTGGCCCATGGCCTGGAGGAACACGGCAAGATCATCGGCGTCGCGGTGGTCAAGGTGCGTCTCGAAGCCATGGAAGAGCGCTGGCAGCGGGCGCGCCTGGAAGCCTTCGTCAGCGACGAGAACGGCATCATCATTCTCTCCAGCGATCCGGCTCGACGCTTGAAATCGGTGGTACCGCTGAGCGAAGAAACCAAGGAAAAACTTGCCCGCAGCCTGCAGTACTACTGGTTCCCCCTCAACGAACTGCAGCCGCTGGCCCGGGAAACCCTGTCCGAAGGCGTAGAAAAGCTCACGTTCCCGGCCAACAGCGAACTGGTGTCCGACGATGAAAACATCAGCTACCTGGCGCAAACCCGGCCTTTGAGCGATACGCCATGGAATTTCACCCTGCTCACACCGCTACAGGATTTGCGTCGCGAAGCGATCAACCAGGGGATTCTGGTGGCCGTGGCGTTTGCCCTCTGCGCCTTTCTGTTGATCGCCTGGAACGAGCGGCGCAAGGTGATCGCCACCCGTCTCGCCGCCCGGGAAGCCTTGCAGGAAGCCAACAACCAGCTGGAGCGTCGGATTACCGAACGCACCACCGACCTGCGCGCCAGCAACGAACGGCTCAAGGGCCAGATCCGTGAACGCCGCCTTGCCGAAGAGACCTTGCGCCGCGCCCAGGATGAACTGGTACAGGCCGGAAAACTCGCGGCCATCGGCCAGATGTCCACCAGCATCGCCCACGAACTGAACCAGCCGCTGGCGGCGCTGCGCACCTTGTCCGGCAATACCGTGCGCTTCCTCGAACGCGGCCAGCTCGACGTGGCCAGCACCAACCTCAAGACCATCAACGAACTGATCGACCGCATGGGCCGGATCACCGCCAGCCTGCGCTCGTTCGCGCGGCGCGGGGACGACAAGGGCCAGGCCTGCCTCGGCAAAGCGGTAGACGCGGCCTTGCAATTGCACGGCGGCCGGGTGGAACACATACAGCTGCAACTGCACCGCGACTTCACCGATGTGCAGGTGCAAATCGACCAGACCCGCCTCGAGCAGATTCTGGTCAACCTGATCGGCAACGCCCTCGACGCCATGCAAGCGCAACCGCTGCCGCAGTTGTGGCTCGAAGGCGAAGCATTCGATGGCAAGTATCGACTGCGCGTGCGAGACAACGGCCACGGGATCGACGCCGAAGCGCGCAAGCACCTGTTCGAACCGTTCTTCACCACCAAACCCGGCGAACAGGGCCTGGGCCTTGGCCTGACCCTTTCCGCCAGCCTCGCCGCCGCCACCGGCGGTCACCTGGGTGTCGAGCACCCGGCCAGCGGTGGTACCGCATTCGTCCTCAGTTTACCGTTGGTAAGCCCCACTCCCGCCGAGCCAATATGAACAACGACCTTAGTGTATTGATCGTCGAAGACGACCCCCATGTGCTGCTCGGCTGCCAACAGGCGCTGACCCTGGAAGACATTCCCTGCATCGGCGTGGGCAGCGCCGAAGAAGCCCTGGAGCGGGTCGGCGACAACTTCGCCGGCATCGTCGTCAGCGACATCCGCCTGCCGGGCATCGATGGCCTGGAATTACTCACCCGGCTCAAGGCCCGCGACCACAGCCTGCCGGTGGTACTGATCACCGGCCACGGCGACATCTCCATGGCCGTCGGCGCCATGCAAAAAGGCGCCTACGACTTCATGGAGAAACCCTTCTCCCCGGAGCGCCTGGTGGATGTCGCCCGCCGCGCCCTGGAGCAACGCAGCCTGGCGCGGGAAGTCTCGTCGTTGCGTCGGCAGCTGGCCGAACGCGACTCCCTCGAAGGGCGGATCATCGGGCGCTCGCCGGCCATGCAGAACCTGCGGGAACTGATCGCCAACGTCGCCGATACCTCGGCCAACGTGCTGATCGAAGGCGAGACCGGCACCGGCAAGGAATTGGTCGCGCGTTGCCTGCATGATTTCAGTCGGCGGCACACCAAGCAGTTCGTCGCCCTGAACTGCGGTGGCCTGCCGGAAAACCTCTTCGAAAGCGAAATTTTCGGCCACGAAGCCAACGCCTTTACCGGCGCGGGCAAACGACGGATCGGCAAGATCGAACATGCCGACGGCGGCACGCTGTTCCTCGACGAAGTGGAAAGCATGCCCCTGCCCTTGCAGATCAAACTGCTGCGGGTGTTGCAGGAACGCACCCTCGAACGCCTCGGTTCGAACCAGAGCGTAGCGGTGGATTGCCGCGTCATCGCGGCGACCAAGTCCGACCTCGACGAGTCGAGCAAGGCCGGCGAATTCCGCAGCGACCTGTATTACCGCCTCAACGTGGTGACCCTGGAACTGCCGCCGCTGCGCGAGCGCCGCGAAGACATCCTGCAACTGTTCGAACACTTTTTGCAGCAGTCGTCCCTGCGCTTCGACCGCGCGGTGCCGGAGCTGGACAACCAGACCGTTTCGAACCTGATGAGCCACGACTGGCCGGGCAACGTGCGTGAACTGCGCAACGTTGCCGAGCGCTTTGCCCTGGGCCTGCCGGCGTTCAAGAAACCCGGTGCCGGCGGCGGCAATCAGGGCCTGGCCTTTGCCGAAGCGGTGGAAGCCTTCGAGCGCAACCTGCTCAGCGATGCCTTGCAACGCAGCGGCGGCAACCTGACCCAGGCCAGCCAGGAACTGGGCATGGCCAAGACCACGCTGTTCGACAAAGTGAAAAAGTACGGGCTGAGCCATTAAGTGTGGACCTGATTCTCAAAGCAACCCTGGGCGCGACGTTGGTGGTGAGCCTCGCTGGCCTGACTACGCTTTCACAGAGAAATACATTCTCCTGTGGGAGCGGGCTTGCTCGCGAAAGCGGTGTGTCAGTCAACTCAAATGCCAACTGATACTCCCTCTTCGCGAGCAAGCCCGCTCCCACATTGGATTGGGGGTTACAGGAGATTGTGATCGGCCACAGGCTCGATCTGCGCCCAGTGCGAAGTGTCTTCACGGTGCTCGCGCAAGTACGGCAACACCGCCGCCAGCAACGGCGCCTTGAACGCCTCCTGGAAGCGATGGGCCAGGCCCGGAATCAGGATCAACTGACTGCCACGCAGATGCGCCGCCAGATGCACCCCGTGCATCACCGGCAACAGCGGGTCGGCCGTGCCATGCACCACCAGCGCCGGCACCCGCAACTGGTTGAGCAGCGCCACCCGGCTCGGCTCGGCGAGAATGGCCATGATCTGGCGTTTCACGCCCTCGGGATTGAACGCCCGGTCATAGGACAGTGCCGCCTGATGCAGCAGCGCCTGGCGATCATCGGTGACCATCGGGCTGCCCAGTGCCGCCAGCAGGTCGGCCTGCTGCTCCAGGGCCACTTCGCGGTTCGGTGCGCCGCGCCGGGACAATAATTGCACCAGCGCCGCACTCGGCGCCGGCAAGCCTTCGGCTCCGGAAGTGGTCATGATCAGGGTCAGACTCTCGACCCGTTGCGGTGCCATGGCCGCCATGTGCTGGGCGATCATCCCGCCCATGCTGGCGCCCAATACGTGGAATCGATCGATGTGCAAGGCGTCCATCAAGCCCAGGCCATCGTCGGCCATGTCGGTCAGCGAATACGGCGACGATACCGGCAATCCGAGTTTGTAGCGCAACACTTCGAAGGTCAGGTTGGCTTCGGCCGGTGCTTGCCGCCAGGTCGACAGGCCGACATCGCGATTGTCATAGCGGATCACCCGAAAGCCCTGCTGGCACAGGGCGACCACCACCTCGTCCGGCCAGTGAATCAACTGCCCGCCCAGGCCCATCACCAGCAGCAAGGCCGGGTCCGACGCACGGCCGATGCTCTGGTACGCCAGGCTCACCTGGGCCAGATCCACCCGTTCGGTCGGAACATTGACGTCACAACGCGAAGCCGCCAGGGACGGCAGGCCGAACAACAGCGCGGCCAGAAATATGATTCGTGAAAAGAATGCAGCACCCATGAAAAAACACCAAAACGCAGAACCCCAGTAGAGCGCGAGTCTGATGAAGTTTGTTCAAGCGCGCTGCCACAGTTCCATGACAGTTTGATGAAGAGTGCCGGGCGGTCATCCGGCGTCGAAATCACCCCGCGATAACTATGTACCACCTGCCCCCCTGACGATGGACCTCTAATGCCCGTAACGCCGGCACCGCCCGGCCTTCTGGAGACTCATCGTCATGGTTGACGAAACCACCCCCCTTACGGCCGATTTCGGCCTTACCCTCCCATTGCCCGCAAACCCGGATCAAGGCCTGAGCCTGAGCGCCTCGGCGCGCTGGGACGAATGCTGCGACCAGTGGCGCACCCTCATGGCGCAAAGCTCGCGAGCCCAACTCGACACCGCCTGGTGGAGCGCACGTGCGCTCGGCACCGATCGCTCGCGTCGGGAACAAGCCATCCGCTTGTATCGCCAGCATTTCGAGGTGTCGAGCCAATGGGCGTTTGCCCAAGGCATCCTCGATGCCGGGCAGATCAAAATGTTACTGGCGCTTATCGACCCGTCAGCGCAAACAACAACGCCTGACCCGCACCTCGTGTACGTCGAACAGCTGACGCTCAGCGATGACAACGGTCTGTCTGCCCAACTGTCGGGCGCGCTGGTCATCACCCGGGATACCGATCAACCGGTCGCTCAGCTGTTGTATCTGCCTTCGCACTCATCCGCCTGGATGACATTTCAAAACCGAATTGAACTGGAGCGCTGGTTGACCGAGCATCAACCACAGCGGTTCGACCAGCCCCGACTGTCGATGGACAAGGTCAGTGTCGGTTACACCGTCCTCGACAAGGCTGTGCTGCACACCAGCGCCGAAGCCCTGTTGTCCCGTTTGTCCGTCGCCCCCGCGGACCGGCCCGGCAATGCTGCCGTACTGGCAGCGCCCCCTGACCTGCCACCTGTGGAGACAGGCGACAACGCTGCCCTCTTCGGCCAGCTCAGTCCCGATATTCCCTTGGGCATGCGTCACCGCGCGCTGGCACAACAACGGACGGCCCTGGAGAGTCTGCTCGGCGATGACTTTGCGGGGGATGCCAAGGATCCGCGTCTGCAACGCCTGCAACAGCAACTCGAGGCCCTCAGCGCTGCCGAGCAGGCCAGCATCGCCGCCGCGACGGCGCTACTGGACACAGCCGATGCCCTCAAATGGCTGGAGTTGCGCCACCAGACTAGCCCGCATTACGCCGCCCTGCACCAGGCACGCCAGGACGGCTTGCGCGCCGAAGCCGAACTGCAATTGAGCCTGAATCAGATCAACAGTGAAGAGCATCAATGGCTCATCAGTGTGCTGGACGCCCCCGCTCAGCCCCGAGCGGCTGACCTGGTGGTCGCGCGGCTGGAACTGTCGGCAACCGACACCGAAGGTGACACCCGCCGCACGCAAACCGAGGAACTGGATGGCGTTCTGCTGTTTGCCAAATCCTCGGCGTTGCTGGCGCATTCGACCGACAGCCTGTTGCTCTACTGGCCCGGACGCTTCGGTGGACTGCAACGGTTTGCCTCTCGTCAGCTGCTGGAACAGTCGCTGTTCAAACGCCCGGTCAACGACCCTGCCCTGGCACTGCACGTTTTCCCGCTGAGCGGTCCGCCGTTTGAATACGCCCTGCAAACCCAGCTCCACAGCTGTGAAAAACAAGCGGCCCGGATCATCGCCGCCAATCCTGTTCCGCCTCGTACCAGCCAGCGTATGGCCGAACTGGAAAAACTGCGCGAACAGACCCTCGCCTGCCTGACCGTCCCCCAATCCGCCGCCCGGGACTGGGTGTACGCACGCTTCGTCGAGCAAAACCAGAGCAGTGCGCTGGCCGCTCAATTGCCGTCGTGGCATCGCGAACTGCCCACCGTGCAGCGTGACCGGCTCAAGACGCTGTTCAAATCCTGGATCGCCGCGATGCAGCGCTCCCACGCATGGTTTGAGCGCGAACTGCCGCCACGGGAAGCCTTCGCCATCAAGGCTGTCGACGCCCGGCTGCGCCAGGACTTCGACCTCACTCAAACCGCGCAGGTGCTGCTCGACGTTCCGGATTCAACCAGCTGGCGCAAAGTACTCATTGAAGGCGCCGCACCAGGCACCCCTCAGCAAAATGTGCTGGTCGCCAGCGAGCAGCGCAGCAAGCTGCCCCTGGGTGAGCTGGCGCTGAGCAATATCGATCAGCAAATGTGGTGGCGACTGTCGTTCATGCGGGTCGAGGTCAGCGGGGTCGACACCGCGCAACAACAGAAACTGAAAAGCGCCATCACTACGTCCTGGCTGCGCAAGCTGGTCACCGAACTGGATCTGGCCGGGCAATATGAAACGCTTATCCGCGAGACCATTCTCGGCCCCTCGACGGCATCGACGTTCAGTAATGAATATCGGCGCGAATGTCTGACTGAGCCGTGGCGCCTGATGCTTCGCCTGCAAGGCGAATTCGCCGAGTTGGCAAAGGACATCGATGCCAACGGCCGGCAAGTACTGGAAATCGCCATCGACGCCAGCAGCCGTGAAGCCTTTGCCAGCGACGGCAAGCGCATCGAGTTGCTACCCGCGCACCTGACCGTGGGCGGCAAGGATACCCACGCCCAGGGACCGAGCACGTTGTCCGGCGTCACCTTTATCGTGGAGCACGTCAGCGGCCTGACCCTGCTGTATCTGCCCGACAGCCCCGACGGCGTTTATCTGCGCCAGTTCGACAGCCTTGAACAGGCGCGGATGCGCCTGTTCAACGATTGCCTGCGCAGCTCGATGGTGAACTACCTGGCCGGCCGGGCCTTGAAGGGCGATGTCGCCCACCACGTCAGTCGGATCAACCAGGCCCGATTGAAAAACTTCGACGGGCTGATCGGCGTCGGTACGCCCTGGCCAGCCAGCACCTCCCTGGCAGCGCATCTGCTGAATGTGCATATGGGCCGTTTGCTGGAAGCCCATCGGGCGACATCGCGCTCCAATGACGCTTTGTACCTGGAGCAGGTCGCCTTGAAGTCCGGCGCAATGTTCAATTACTTGAAAATGGCCGTGGGCATGCTGCCCTTCGTCGGTGCGACCATCGCCCTGTACGACGCCTGGAACAGCGCCAACCTGGCGGTGGCGGCCTTCCTGCGCGGTGATGTCGGCCATGGTCTGGCCGAGGTGGAGGCGGTGCTGTTGTCGCTGATCGACGCGGCCATGGACATTCTCCCCGGCACCATTGCCACCCCTGCTGCAGCCCGCGTTGCCACGCGCAGTCGTCAGTGGCGGGCGCTGGGCAAAAGTCCGCGCGCCTTGCAGGTATCGACGCAACACCAGGCACGGCGTTCGCTCGAACGTTTCAAGGGGTATGAATATGAAAAGCCGATTTCCCTTGCGGGTCTGCACCCGGGCACCGAAGGCATTTACCGCAACGTGTATCGACACGCCGACGGCGACTTCATGCTCAGACAGGGGCGAATCTATCGCATCGAACTGGAAGGCAATCCACCCCGCTGGCGCTTGAGCGGCACCAGCAGCCGGACCTACAAACAGCCAATCGCCCTGGATGGGGCAGGCCATTGGAACACCCACTACGCGGTGTACGGCACAGTGATCGAAGGGGGTGGCGTGGGCGGCGGTGCCGTGCTCGGACACATGGCCGACGGGCTCGACCCGATCTGGCCTGCCGCCATTCGCAACCGGCTGCCGCGCTGGTGGACGGACCGCGCCTTGCGCCGGCAATTGACCCTGACCAATACCGCCGATGCCTACACCCGGCGTCTCGATGTTCAGACCCGCAGCAGCAACGAAACACTGGAGCACTACTTCGCCCTCGAACCCCTTCAGCGCCCGGCCTTTCGGGTCCGTGCCGATGCCGCTTGCGCGAACGATATCGACATCGCCCAGGCCCAATACCTGAATCTCGATGAGCTGATGCTGTACAGCCATGGCCGCAAACGCACGCAGATCGAAGACATTCAAAGCCGTTGCGCCTGGATCATCGTCGACCGTTCGGTGCGGCGGATCGGCCTGATCAAGGAACGGCTGGTGGCGCACCTCGACCGTATCGACCAGTTGATCGCCCGCTCAGACACCACACCGCTCACCGATACCACCGCGCACTTGCAGCTCATGGCGCAGCGCAAACAGGTCCGCAAAGACTTTCTCAAAGACTTCGATCAGCTCCATACGACAGTCGAGGAAGCCAATCGATGGAACCGTCGAATCACCAACCGGATGCAAAAATCGAAGATGGCGCAGGACATGGCGACCGTGAATGAAAAATTCAGCGACGCCAATCACTTCTATCTGAAAACGGCGCACACCCTGGAAATCATCGCCCGCTATGACGCGGTGACCGATCTGTCCTGGATGTACTTCCACGTGCAGTTGAAAGCAGCTCGCAACAAGGTCGGCCGCGCGTTACTGACGCAACATCACCTGCCCCAGGTGAGCGCCAGCGTCAGCCAGCGCAACAAAGTCCTCGAAGACTGCCTGGCCACCTATACCGGGTTCCGCCGTCGGTTGGGCGCCTGGACACTCGGCTATCCGCAACACCAAGACCTGGAGCAAGTCACCGCGTTTCTGGACAACCTCGACAAGGTTGAGGATTTCGCCCGCCATGCCATCAAGACGCGCCCTTCTGTGGTGCCTAAAGAAGGACGGCCCGGGCAGCAGTTGTTCGAGACCGAAGACAACCAGTTGCTGATCGGTATCGCCAGCACCGATGCCGTCACCCGGCAAAAGCGCTTCACCATCGAAGGCGTCGATGGCCGCACGGAAACCTGGCTACCGCGCTCCAGTGGCAAATATCACCTCAGCGAGCCAGCGGGCTCCGTGCAGCCGGAACTGCCGACCGATGTCGGCCCGTTGCTGGCAGAAGCCAGGAACAGGCTGGAGGCGGCAAGCGCCTACAGCCGCAAAGTCGAAGGCTACGCACGGCAAGACATGTTGCCGGTCGACCTTGAGCACATGATGAGCAGCGAGGCCACGGAGTTGACCACGCGCGCCCGGGCCATTGAACGATTGTCCCCCGCCGAGGCCGTCGCGCTGCAATTGCGCAATCGGGCCGATGAGATGTTGCGCACGGGGCGTACCTTGCGCATCAATCAAACCATGAGCAGCAAAACCCCGACCGAAGGTTATCTGGACTATCTGCTTGAACAGCAAGTGGTGGACATTCGCAAGGAAGGCGGCCTGCGCGATCTGGGCAAACGCGCCGACGGACGACGGGATTTCCTGCAGGAATACGAAGTGCGCGACCTGCGCAGCGAACCGCCGCAAACCCTGTGGTACGCACACTTCCACTACACCTCGGCCAAGCCTCAGTTCAGCGACTTCGTCAAAGGCCACCTGAAACGGCCGGAACAACGCAACCTGGGCCTGCAATGGCAGAAGGACGTGGCCACCAGTGGAGGTACGGTCGAGGCGATCTGGCGCGGCGACATCGGCAAACCGCTGGGCAACAAACACTTTTCCGCACTGTGAAGTAACAACGGCGGAGCACGCAATGTGCTCCGCCGTGCTTAGGGTCGACAGCGGCATCAACATGAGACAAACTCAACCTTTTCGATTTATCGACAAGTTTTACTCATGGAGCCCCCGGTGCTTGAAATCCGTCACCTCAAGACCCTGCACGCCTTGCGCGAAGCCGACAGCCTGGTGGATGCGGCCGATCGCCTGCACCTGACCCAGTCGGCCCTGTCTCACCAGTTCAAGGAGCTGGAAGAGCGAATGGGCATGCCGTTGTTCGTGCGCAAGACCAAACCGGTACGTTTCACCAGCGCCGGTTTGCGCCTGCTGCAATTGGCCGACGCCACCTTGCCGCTGCTGCGCGCTGCCGAGCGTGACATCAGTCGCCTGGCCGGTGGCACCGCCGGGCGCCTGCACATGGCCATCGAATGCCACAGTTGCTTCCAATGGCTGATGCCGACCATCGACCAGTTCCGCGACGCCTGGCCGGAAGTCGAACTGGACCTGGCTTCGGGTTTTTCCTTCGCCCCACTGCCGGCCCTGGCCCGTGGCGACCTGGACCTGGTAGTAACCTCCGACCCGCTGGATCTGGCCGGGATCACCTATGTCCCGCTGTTTACCTATGAAGCGATGCTGGCGGTGGCCAACCAGCACCGACTGGCCGGCAAGGCCTATATCGTCCCGGAAGACTTGCTCCCGGAAACCCTGATCACCTACCCGGTGGAACGGGACCGGCTGGACATCTTCACCCGCTTCCTCGAACCCGCCGACATCGAACCGGCCCAGGTCCGCACCTCGGAACTGACGGTGATGATGATGCAACTGGTGGCCAGCGGTCGCGGCGTGTGCGGCATGCCCCATTGGGCGCTGCATGAATACAGCTCGCGGGGTTATGTGAAAGCCAAGCGGCTGGGTGAGAAAGGTTTGTTCGCCACGCTGTACGCCGCGATCCGGGCCGACATGCTCGACGCGCCGTACATGCGCGACTTCTTGCTGACGGCCAAGGACACGTCGTTTTCGACATTGGATGGGGTTAGTGCGGTTCGATAGCGGTTGTTTGATCAACACCAAACAAATGTGGGAGCGAGCCTGCTCGCGATAGCGGTCTGTCTGCTGATGAAAGTGTGACTGACCAATCGCCATCGCGAGCAGGCTCGCTCCCACAGGGGATCTGTGGTGGCTTCAGAGCTCGCGCCACATGTGGATCTTGTCGAAGTAATCCTCCCCCACCCGCACCGCCATCGGTTCCAGGCCGAACTGGACGAAACCGCAGCGCTGGTAGAGGTTGAACGCAGCATCGTTGCCGGCGGTGACGGTCAACTGGATCAGGCGCAAACCCGCATGGTTCTGCGCCTCGGCCAGTGCCGCCCGGACCAGTTGATAGCCGAGCCCGCGCTGGCGAACCGTTGGCGAGACGTACATGCCAAACAGCGTCACCTTGTGCCGGGCCTTTTCCCGAGGCTCGAACGCGAGGCCGACGATGCCGGCCAGGCGCCCTTCTTCGAACGCCCCAAGCACCACATCCAGCTTGCTGGCCAGGCGCGACTCCCACCAGCTCAGCGGCATCGCCGCCCGCTCACGCACACTCGAGGTAAAGGCCTGCGGATGCAGGTCGTAGGCTTCGAGCATCAGCGCCCGATAGTCCAGGGCATGGCTGGCATCCAGTCGCTCGATCCACATGCTCAAGCCATCCGTTTTTGCTCAAGCATCAGCCGCAGTGCCAGCCCCGACAATATGAAGCCCATGAAATAGCGCTGCATCGCCAGCCAGGTCGGGTTGTTGACGAACCACGAGGCGATACCCGCAGCAAACATGGCGATCAGCAGATTGACGCAGAAACTGACGCTGATCTGGGTCAGGCCGAGAATGATGCTTTGATTGAACACCGAGCCATGCTCCGGCGTGATGAATTGCGGAAACACCGACAGATAGAACACCGCGATTTTCGGGTTCAGGGCGCTGGTCAGAAAGCCCATGGTGATCAGTTTGCGCGACGAGTCCGGGGGCAATTGCTGCGCCTCGAACGGCGAGCGCGCACCGGGCTTGACCGCCTGCCAGGCCAGCCACAACAAGTACAACGCACCGGCCCACTTCAACACCTCATAGGCCATCGGCACCGCCAGGAACACCGCGGTCAAACCGGCGGCGGCGGCAAACAGGTGCACGAAGAATCCGGCGACCACCCCAAGCAACGAGATCACCCCGGCCTTGCGGCCCTGGCAGATCGAACGGGAGATCAGGTAGATCATGTTCGGCCCCGGCGTCAGCACCATCAGCAACGCGGCAGCGGCAAAAATCAGCAAGTCTTGAAGCGGGATCATGGGCGAAGTCCTTTGCGTAATGATCAGGCGATCGCGGTCAGCGATGCTCGATAGAACGGCAGGATCAGGTCCCGTGTCAATGGCGCCAGACAGACACCACCGTCGGTGTGTGGATCAATCCAGATCACCTCTTCGATCTCCGCCGCCGGGGTGACGTCTGAATCAATATTCAGCTGAAACAGCTCGGCGTGCACGACAAAGCCCGGCTCATTGGCGGCCGGTGCCGAGAAGTGACCGAGGTAAACGGCCTGCGCCGGGTCGATGTCCATACCCAACTCTTCTTCCAGTTCACGGGCCAAGGCGTGAATCGGCAATTCATGGGGCTCGATCTTGCCACCCGGTTGCATGAACGCCGTGGTACCGCGCTTGCGCACCAGCAACGTACGGCCGTCGGGGCCGATCAACAAAGCGGCGGCGATGTGGATAAGTCCGGTGGACTGGGCGGGAAACGTCGTCATGATCAAAGGCCTTTGACTCAAAAGCAGCAAGGATCACATGTCCGCCGCTCTCGATCAAAAACCAAAGCAAACAGCCGAACCGATTTTTGCAGATGCCGCTGATCCCCTGTAGGAGCGAGCCTGTTCGCGATGGACGCCAACGATAACGCGCCCTATCTGAATGATGGCGTTGTCCAGACGTTTTTCGCGAGCAGGCTCGCTCCCACAAGTAGATCGCAGCCTGTAGCTCGCTTATGCAGCTTCCTGGAAATCCATCTCCGGCGGCTGCCGACGGAAACCGCCGGTCAACACCGCCAGGTACACCACGCCAATCGCCAGCCAGCTCAATCCCAGATAAACCGCCAGATGATCGAGGCTGACCATCAGCCACAAATCCGCTGCCAGGCCGATGAACGGGAAGATCAGGAACAGCACCAGTTCACGCAGGCCTTTCTTCTCGCCACCGATCCAGTAATGGAAGATCACCGACAGGTTGACCAGGCTGAACGCCAGGAACGCGCCGAAGTTGATGAACGAGGTCGAGGTGGTGACGTCCAGTTTCAGTGCCAGCAACGCCACCACCGCGCACAGCAGGATGCTGTTGATCGGCGTGCCAAAGCGTTCGTGCAAGGTGCCGAAAAACGCTTTCGGCAGCACGCCGTCACGGCCCATGGCATACAGCAGCCGCGAACCGCTGGCCTGGGCCGACAGGCCCGAAGCGAACTGGCCGACGATCAGGCCGATCAGGAAGATCGAGACGAACAGGTCACCACCGATGTTGCGGGCAATTTCATAGGCCGCCGAGTCGACACTATCGAACTGGAACGACGGATGGGCGATCTGCACGAAGTACGATACGCCGACAAAAATCAGCCCGCCGATCAGGGTGATCAGCATGATCGCCCGAGGAATGGTGCGGCGTGGATCGCGGGTTTCTTCGGTCAAGGTGCTGACCGCGTCGAAGCCCAGGAACGAGTAACAGGCGATGGCCGCGCCGCTCATGATCAACGGCATCTGCATGTCGCCATTGAAGAACGGCTTGATCGACCACAACGGCGTACTCGCATCACCACCGACGTAATGCACGCACAACGCGACGAAGGCGATCAACACCAGGAACTGCACCAGCATCAGCAAGGCGTTGATGCCGTTGGCCAGTTTCAGGCCGACGATATTGATCGCGCTGGTGATGCCGATAAACGCCAGCACCCAGATCCACTGCGGTACCGCAGGGAATGCGGAGTTGAGGTAGGCCGCGCCGATCAGCCAGATCGCCATCGGCAGGAACAGGTAATCGAGCAGCACCGCCCAACCGGCGATGAATCCGAGTTTCGGGCTGATGGCCTTGCGCACATAGCTGTAGGCCGAGCCGGCCACCGGGAACGCCGAGGCCATGCGCCCGTAGCTCATGGCGGTGAAGAACATCGCCACCAGCGCCGCGAGGTACGCGGCCGGCACCATGCCGGCGGTGGATTGGGCGAGGATGCCAAAGGTGCCGAGCACAATGATCGGCGTCATGTAGGCAATGCCAAACAGCACCACCGACCCCAGTGACAGGGTGCGTTGCAAACGAGCCATGAGCGACTACTCCGGAATTATTAGATTTATGGCAGAGCCGAGTTCGGCGCAAATTACGGGTGTTGCGTTGTTGTTATTCGGTCAGACAGGTGTGTCGTCCGGGAGGGCCTCATCGCGAGCAAGCTCGCTCCCACAGGGATCTCCGGCGTTCACAAGGCCAATGTGGGAGCGAGCTTGCTCGCGATGGCGTCAGTCCAGCCAGCACAGAACGGGAATCAGCGCGCAGGAATCAGCAGCTCGCGCAACCCGCAGGCCCGCTCAACCACCTCTCCCGGCAACTTCAGCCGCTGATCATCCAGATAGCGATAATCCTGGCGCGCTGCCGTCAGTTGGTTCAGGTCCAGCTCGACCGCAAACTGCCCTTCCTCGCGTCCGGCTTCGAACAACAAGGTGCCCAACGGATCGACCAATGCGCTGCCGCCGGCAAACAGCAAACCACCGTCACCCGCTTCCACCCGGTTGACCATCAGCGCAAACGCCTGGTTTTCCTGGGCGCGGGCCATGATCGCGGTGCGGTGGGTCGGGCCATACGGGTCCATGTTGCCGTTGGTGACGATCAATAGCTCGGCACCCAGTTGCGCCAGGGCGCGGGCGCTTTCAGGGAATTCGATGTCGTAGCAAATCAGCAGCCCCACGCGCACGCCGTTCCACAGACAGGTGGCGTAGCGATCGCCCGCCTCGTAGACACCGCGATCCGAGGCCCACAAGTGAGTCTTGCGGTATTTCAGTGCGATGCCTTCGGGGGTGATCAGCAGCGTGGTGTTGTAGAAACGGCCGTTGTCGTTCTCGGCCATGCCAATGGCCACGGCGATATTGTGCTGGCGGGCAGCGGCGAGCACCGCACTGACGGACGGTCCGTCCAGCGCCTCGGCCACCTCGGCTACGGACTCAGCCGAAGGGAAACCCATCAAATGGCCTTCAGGGAACATGATCAGCTGCGTGTCGGCTGCGCACCCGGCAATGGCCGCCAGGGTGCGTTCGAGGTTGTAAGCCGTGTCATTGTCACGACCTGGCAATTGGGCGAGTTCGACCTTCATGGGTATTCCTTGTTATGGACCGGGCGGCAGAAAGATTGCCCGGTCGGTGTCTGTGCGCCAGTATGCGCAGCAAGCAACCGGGCGGGGAATCACGCCGCTGGGGTAACACGATAGGGGTAGATGCATGACACTCTCGTTGGACGACATCGCCTGGCACCGCTCGGTGGGGCAACTGATCGACGCCCTGGACAAGCCCAATTTCTGGACCCAGCTGGTGCGTTTGCTGGATCAGTACGTGTCCTTCGACAGCTGGGTGGCCCTGCTTTTCAGCGCCGACCAGCGCCCGCAGGTGTTCGCCGAATGCCCCGGCGAGGACGGCAGCCCCGACCAGTTGTTCCAGGATTACCTGCGCGGCCTGTACCTGCTCGACCCGTTCTACATCGCCTGCCGCGAGCAGTCGCGCACCGGACTGTATCGCCTGTCGGAAGTCGCCCCGGAACACTTCGAACTGACCGAGTATTACCAGCGCTACTTTCGTCTGAATGTGGTGGCCGACGAAATCCAGTTCAATTGTCAGCTCGAAGGTGACCGCACGCTGTGCCTGTCACTGGGCAGCACGCAGCGCTTCAGCAGCCAGCAGATCGCCTTGTTGTCGTTGATCCAGCCGTGGGTGCTCGGTTTGTTGCGCCAGCGTCTACCCTATGAGATCAACGAAGTCGTGGCCCTGGCCCCCGCACCACCGCAGGCCGATTGGCGGGTACAGCTGGAAGCTTCGGTGCAGCAGCTCAAGGGCGCGCAATTGACCGCACGGGAACTGGATGTCGGGCGTTTGATGCTCAGCGGTTGCTCCAGTAAAGAAATCGCCCGTAAGCTGGAAATCTCGGTCGAAACCGTGAAAGTCCATAAGAAACACATGTACAGCAAGCTGGGGATCAAGTCCCAGTCCGAGCTGTTTTCGATTTTTTTGCAGGCACAAAATGCCTGAACGTCCTGTGGAGCGCTTTGCTCTTATGTGGGAGCGAGCTTGCTCGCGATAGCGGTGTGTCAGTCAACATAAATGCTGAATGTGAAACCGTCTTCGCGAGCAAGCCCGCTCCCACAGTGTTTTGTGTTTAGCCAAATTTATTGAGTCCGAACCCAAGGAAACCGTATGAGCCTGTCACTCCTGAGCCGCTACGCCTTCTTTGCCGTCTGCGTGATTTTCACCCTCGCCAGCCTGCCATTTCTTGACTATGACTGGCTCTGGCCGATCACCGCCGTTACCGGTGTCCTCAGTCTGGTCGGCCTGTTTGATCTGCTGCAAGTTCCCCACGCGGTGCGCCGTAATTACCCGATCCTCGGCAATATCCGCTATCTGGTCGAAGGCATCCGCCCGGAAATCCGCCAGTACCTGCTCGAGTCCGACAGCGACGCCCTGCCCTTCTCCCGGGCCCAGCGTTCGCTGGTCTATTCCCGGGCCAAGAATGAAACCGCCGACAAACCCTTCGGCACGCTGATCGACGTGTATCAGTCGGGCTTCGAATTCATCGGCCATTCCATGCGCCCGGCGCCGTTGAGCGACCCGAGCAGTTTCCGCGTCACGGTCGGCGGTCCGCAATGCACCCAGCCGTATTCCGCATCAGTGTTCAACATTTCAGCCATGAGCTTCGGTTCGCTCAGCGCCAACGCCATCCGCGCCTTGAACCAGGGCGCCAAACTCGGCAATTTCGCCCATGACACCGGCGAAGGCAGCATCAGCCCCTATCACCGGGAGCATGGTGGCGACCTGACCTGGGAACTGGGTAGCGGCTATTTCGGTTGCCGCACCAGCGATGGTCACTTCGACCCGGAGCGCTTCGCGGCGCAAGCGCAAACGCCACAGGTGCGGATGATCGAAATCAAGATGAGCCAGGGCGCCAAGCCCGGCCACGGCGGCATCCTGCCCAAACACAAGGTCACCAAAGAGATTGCCGAAACCCGCGGCATCCTGATGGGCGAAGACTGCGTGTCACCGTCGCGCCACAGCGCGTTTTCCACGCCCATCGAAATGATGCATTTCATCGCACAACTGCGTGAACTGTCCGGTGGCAAACCGGTGGGGTTCAAGTTCTGCCTCGGCCATCCGTGGGAGTTCATGGGCATTGCCAAGGCCATGCTGGAGACCGGCATCCTCCCGGACTTCATCGTGGTGGATGGCAAGGAAGGCGGCACCGGCGCGGCACCTGTGGAGTTCACCGACCACATCGGCGTGCCGATGCGCGAGGGCCTGTTGTTCGTGCACAACACCCTGGTGGGCCTGAACCTGCGGGACAAGATCAAACTCGGCGCCAGCGGCAAGATCGTCAGCGCCTTCGACATCGCCAGCGTGCTGGCCATCGGCGCCGACTGGGCCAACTCGGCGCGCGGCTTCATGTTCGCCATCGGTTGCATCCAGTCGCAGAGCTGCCACACCAACAAGTGTCCGACCGGCGTCGCCACCCAGGACACCCTGCGCCAGCGCGCGCTGGTGGTGCCGGACAAGGCCCAGCGCGTATTCAATTTCCATCGCAGCACGCTCAAGGCTTTGGCGGAAATGCTCGCCGCCGCCGGTCTCGAACATCCGTCGCAGTTGTCCGCCAAGCACCTGGTGCGACGCATGTCGGCGACCGAGATCAAGCTGTTCTCGCAGTTACATGTATTCCTCAAACCCGGCGAGCTGCTGACCGGTGAAGTAAATGGCGAGTTCTACTCGCGGATGTGGCAGATGGCCCGGGCGGACAGTTTTGAGCCCAATGAAGTGGCAGCGGCCTGACGTTGGCTCCAGCGCTGAAGGTTTGGGACGACTTCAGCGCTCGCCGCCGATTATAAACAGGCGCGCCTCGACTTCCTCTCCCTTGAGGGTCTGCGTCTGTTTCCATCCCTTGGGAAATGTAACGACTTTTTCCGGCCGGGGCCTGCCAGTCACCCACCAGACTCTTTTGGAACTGAGTTTTACCGTTGCGACATTGTCGAAAAAAATCCAGTCCAACGTCTGAGGGATAAGAAGCCAGCCTCCATAGTTGAAGGGACCGTCCGAAGCTCCTGTCGGCAATCGGGCGATGTAAAGCCTCGGCTGGATACCCGTGGTGTTGTAGTAGTGGAACGGCAAATACCAGTACAAACCGTCAATGACCAACTCGTCACCCGCCTCGGCCTCCCTCTTGATGCCGTCTGCCAATGTGTCCAGCCTGGCCATTTTACGAATGAAGGTTCCGTTCATCCCGTCTAGTTGCGAATACACTTTCTGCAGTCCATGTACTTCCCCTGCAACAAACACGCTCAAGCAGAGGAATGCAATCAAAGGGCGTCGTTCAGCCAACCGATCCAGCACAACGGCGACGAACAAAGGCAAACCGGCTGCGGCAAACACCAGGTACCTGGGAACGAAGATCGGAACGGCCAATGACAATAAAAACGCCGTGATGAGCGGTACGAAGAAGTAACCGATAACCAGCACGGTCGAGCGGCGATCGGTGCGCCCATACCGCAACGCCATCACACAACAGGCGATCACCACCGCCGAGACAATCAGCGTCCCCCACAACCCGCCCTCCGTGGTTGAAATCATCGCCGCACATTGCGCGATAAAGCTCGGCAACATCTCCCACGTGGTCGGCGATATCCATTCGAGCCCTTTCATTTTCCACGTCTGGTCAATCAGATGCGGTAACCAGGGCGAATACAGCACGACAATCGCGACATTGGCCAGCAGCCACTTGCGCACAGGCAACGATGCCGACTCGCCACTGCCCAGCCCCGACCAATACAGCCAATGCACCAGCACACAGAGCACTGCAAAGTAGTGTGTGTAGAAAGCCGCTGTCATCAGCAGCACGTACATCACGGGATAGCGTTTGAGTTGCGGTTGCCGACTCCAGCAGACCAGCGCAACCGTAGCGCCCATCAGCCAGAAACCGACGAGCGTGTACATGCGCACTTCCTGGCTGTAACGAACCGTGATCGGCAGCAGCACCAGCAAAACTGCGGCGATACAGGCCGCTCTTCGCGTGGCGAGCAGACTCATCAGTTTGATACTGAGCAGCACCGTGCCCACATCTGCCACGGCGCTCAGGCCGCGCACAGCCGCCACACTGGCGCCAAACAGCATCGTCCAGTAATGAAGAATCACGTAATACAACGGCGGATGAACGTCTCCCGCCGTGGTGGACCAGATCAATGCCGGCGAACGCTCGCTCAGCATCAGGCTATAGCCTTCGTCGTACCAGATGATCGGGACTGAAATCCCGTGAAATCGAACGATCAGGGCCAGGGCGAGCAACGCCAGCACAATCGATGGGTAGACGACCAGACGCCACTGACGCACCTGAACATCCTCGGCCAGGCGCTCCATCGTGTTCATACAATTCTCTTCAGTGAGGGTTTGTCGGCTAGCTCGTCACTGCCTTTGATGATGTCCTTGATGACATAGCGGGGCCGATGCTTGGACTCCATATAGATACGCCCGATGTATTCACCGAGGATGCCGATGCCAATCAATTGAACGCCGCCCAGAAACAGAATCGCCGTCATCAACGATGGATACCCCGGCACGTCATTACCAAACAGCACCTTGTCCAAAACCATGTAAACCGCATACACAAGTGCCGCCAGCGAGATGATGCCGCCCACGTAGGACCAAACACGCAACGGCACCGTGCTGAACGAGGTGATGCCTTCAAGTGCCAGGTTCCATAGCTTCCAGATATTGAATTTGCTTTTGCCGGCGGCACGTGGCGCGCGATCGTATTCAATGACTCGCGTATTGAATCCGGCCCATGACAACACCCCCTTCATGAACAGCTGCTGCTCCGGCAGGCTCTTGATGACGTCAACGACTTTCCTGTCCATCAAGCGAAAGTCACCGACATTTTCTTCGATGCGGGTCGAGGCAATCCGATTGAGCAGGTGGTAGAACATGGCCGCGAAATGGCGTTTGAAATAACCGTCGGCCGAACGGCTGCGACGCTTGGCAAGCACCACGTCAGCGCCATCGGTCCACTCCTTGATCAGCCGGGAAATGACACTGACCGGGTCTTGCAAGTCCACATCCATCGGAATGACCGCATCACCGGTGGCATATTCCAGCCCGGCAAACAGTGCAGGCTCCTTGCCGAAGTTGCGCGAAAAATTAATCAGCAGCACATCGCTGTCCTGCCGAGCGATCGAGCCCGCCAGTAACAAAGTGTGATCGGTGCTGCCGTCATTGATGAACAGGATTTCAACCTGATAGGGGCTTAGCGAGGGTTCCTGGCGAACAGCCTGGTAGAACAGGTCAATCGCCTGTTCCTCATTGAACACCGGAACAATCAACGAGACTTTCATGTGTCACGCTCGCGAAACACCACGTATTTGGAATACAGGAAACCGAACACCAGGCTCAATGCCGAAAACAGGACCACGGTGAGCAAACCGTGCAATCGCCAGACGTCGCCAAGATGGCCGACCCCCAGGCTCAACGCCCCCATGCCCGAAACAAACAGTAGATAACCGCCGACCGAGGACCTGGCGGCGAAAGTGAATTGCGCGTTCATGTAGAAGGAAAACGACGCAGCCACGCAGAAGGCCACCAGGTTGCTGACCGCCTGACTGAGACCGGCCGCAACGCTCAGCAGGAAAAAAATCTGCCAGTGAATCAGGGTGTTGGCGACCCCGATCACCGTGTAACTGGACAGCCCTTTCCACAACAGTCTCATGGGAGGCTCCCGCTTTTTAGAACGTTGCGTTCATTAGTATTTGAGCCTGTCTACTGTCAGAAATCGCAGGTTTTTGAACCTTTCAGACCAGCGGTTGAACCTCGGGGCAACGCCCGAGACATCCGGTAATATCCCGACTTTGCAATTGCCCGCGAATCAGTCCACCCTGCGCGCCGCCGCTTGGGCGCGTGGCCTTTGCGCCCGTGGCCAATCCCATTTTCACCCGCTGTTACGAGTCTGCTGTCATGACGTTAGCGCGCGATCACCGGATCGACTTCTTTCGTGGTCTGGCCCTGATCTTCATCTTTTGGGATCACGTGCCCCACAACCCTTTGGGGCAAATCACCCTGCGTAACTTCGGTTTCAGCGATGCGGCCGAGGTTTTCGTGTTTCTGGCAGGTTTCGCGGCCGTGCTGGCGTACGGCAAAGTCCTGGCCCGCGAAGGTTTTCTGATCGCCTGCGTAAAAATCCTGCGCCGGGCGTGGGTGCTTTACGTGGTACATATCTTCCTGCTGGCGATGCTGATGGGCATTGTGTTCTTCGCCAATAGCCACGTGGAAACACGGGATCTGGTGGAGGAAATGGGCATGCATCACTTCATCAGCAACCCGCAGCAAGCGTTGATCGATGAGTTGCTGTTGCGCTTCAAACCGAACCTGATGGACCCGTTGCCGCTGTACATCGTGCTATTGGCGGGCTTGCCCCTGGTGCTGCCACTGCTGGTGCGCAAGGCCTGGGTGGTGGTCGCGATGTCGGTGGCGCTGTACCTGATGGTGCCACTGGCTGGCTGGAACCTGGCGGCCATCAAGGATGGCGTGTGGTATTTCAACCCGGTTGCCTGGCAGCTGCTGTTCGTGCTCGGCGGTGCCGCTGCGATCCACAGCCAACGCCCGCGCTTGCCCGAATCTCGTCCGCTGGTACGCCAGCCGTTATTTGTGAGTGCGGCGCTGTATGCAGTGGCCGCGGGTGTGTTGACCGTCCTGTGGCGCTGGCCGGACATACACGATGCCGTGGTCCCGGCGAGCGTGCAAAACTTCCTGTACCCCATCAGCAAGACCGATCTTTCCCCTGTACGCCTGCTGCATTTCCTGGCACTGGCCTACGTCACGGCGAAACTGATTCCCGACAGTGGATGGACGCAAAACTGGCTGGCGCAGCAATGCTGCCGCATGGGCCGATTCTCGCTGGAGATTTTCTGTCTGGGCGTGCTGCTGGCGCCATTGGCGGACATGGTCAACGC
Source organism: Pseudomonas sp. KB_15 (assembly GCF_052114525.1). Taxonomy (NCBI): domain Bacteria; kingdom Pseudomonadati; phylum Pseudomonadota; class Gammaproteobacteria; order Pseudomonadales; family Pseudomonadaceae; genus Pseudomonas; species Pseudomonas sp. KB_15. The sequence goes on from NZ_JBFREX010000001.1 coordinate 232,499, forward strand.
GTTGACCGACGATGCGTTTGCCATGCAGATTTTCACGGCGCTGGTGGGTGCCGGGTTGATGGCGCTGCTGGCGATGTGGCTTGAGTTCAACAAGCGTTTGAACCAGACAATTAAAAGATCGCAGCCTTCGGCAAACAGTATCCCCCTGTAGCAGCTGGCGAAGCCTGCGTTCGGCGGCGTAGCCGTCGTGAAATCAGGCGCCCGGGTGCGTCAGGCATACCGCGTACACCGGATTTGCGACGGCTGCGCCGCCGAACGCAGGCTTCGCCAGCTGCTACAGGGAATGTGTGGCGGGTGAAATGCATCCTGCAATCAATGGTGCTGCGGCGACTTCAAAACAAAAAGCCCCTCTCATTGTCGACCGGGGCTTTTGTCTTTCAGGCATTACAACTTACGAAACCGAACGCACCGCACCCTGCGACACATTGGTCGGTTGCAGCTTGAACACGTAGAACAGCACCGTCAGCAGCACCAGGAACGCAGGCCCCACATACAGCGCCACGCGGGTGTCCGGGAAGTACGCCATCAGGCCGACCACCAGCACCAGGAACGCCAGCGCCAGGTACGAACTGACCGGGTACAGCCACATGCGGTATTTCAGACCGGCCTGTTCACTGGCGCTCAGGCCTTTGCGGAATTTCAGCTGGGCCAGCAGGATCATCGCCCAGGTCCAGATCGCGCCGAAGGTGGCAATCGCCGTCACCCAGACAAAGACCTTTTCCGGCACCAGATAGTTGAGCAATACACCCAGCAGCAACGCACCAATCGACAGCAGCAGCGCACGGCGCGGCACACCGTTGCCCGACGTCCTGGCGAACCCCGCCGGGGCCTGGCCGTTCTGCGCCAGGCTGTAGAGCATGCGCCCGGTGCTGAAGATGCCGCCATTGCAGGACGACAGCGCAGCGGTGATCACCACGAAGTTGATGATGCCCGCCGCGGTCTTGATGCCCAGACGCTCGAAGGTCATCACGAACGGGCTGCCCTGGGTGCCGATTTCGTTCCATGGGTAGATGGACAGGATCACGAACAATGCGCCAACGTAGAACAACAGAATCCGCCAGAACACCGAGCCGATGGCATTCGGGATGGTCTTTTGCGGGTTCTTCGCCTCACCGGCGGTCAGGCCGATCATCTCCACGCCGAGGTAGGCGAACATCACCATTTGCAGCGACATCAACACGCCTTGCACGCCGTTGGGCATGAAGCCGCCCTGGGCCCACAGATTGGAAATACCCAGCGCCACACCGTTGTTGCCGAAGCCGAAGGCGATAATGCCGATGCCGCCGAACACCATCGCAATGATGGTGACGATCTTGATCAGGGCAAACCAGAACTCGAATTCACCGAAGGCCTTGACCGCAATCAGGTTGATCGAGCCCATGCTGATCAGCGCAGCGAGCGCCCAGATCCAGCGCGGCACGTCGGGGAACCAGATGCCCATGTAGACCGCCACGGCAGTGATTTCCGCGACGCAGGTCACCAGCCACAGGAACCAGTAGTTCCAGCCGGTCAGGAAGCCCGCCAACGGGCCAAGATAGTCTTGGGCATAACGGCTGAACGAGCCGGCGACCGGGTTGTGCACGGCCATCTCGCCGAGGGCGCGCATGATCACCAGGATCGCCAGACCGCCGATGATGTAGGACAGCATGATGGCCGGGCCGGCCATTTCGATGGCCTTGGCCGAACCCAGGAACAGGCCGACGCCGATACAGGCGCCGAGTGCCATCAGGCGAATATGCCGCTCGCCGAGTTCACGTTTAAGCGGACCGCCCTGAGCGGTCTCGCCTTGGGGCAGGTGATTGCCTGTGGGCATGGGGGACATCCTCGTCTTGTTATTGGATATGACCACCGAGTGGCGAAGCGCTGACCGATAAGCCATCGCTTCCCGAACCGGCTCTGCTTCGTGAGCAGAGCTGTCTTGTAGGAAAAACCCGCAAAATCAGTGGGAAAAGCGGCGCCGAGTATTGCACAACAATGGTGCATCGTCATGCCCCTGCCAAAGCCGTATTTACCCCTTCGACATGTCTAAATCAGGCATTTCAAACAACCCAGACGCTACGCCTTCCTTGTAGCAGCTGCCGAACGCTGCGTTCGGCTGCGCAGCAGTCGTAAATCCGGCTTGCACGATCTCTCTGACGTACCGCGAACTCTGATTTTACGACTGCTGCGCCCGAGCGCGGACCGAGCCGGACGCAGGCTACGCCAGCTGCTACAGATTGCGTTGTGGCTTAACTGATCGGCATTACCGGCAATAACCCGACATTTTGCCCTTCACAATTTTTTCACCATTGCCAACCACCGTCTAAGCTTCAGACAAGTCCGATAAATCTGCGTGAATGGATCAATCGACTATGGGCGCTTTGTGGCAAACCGATTCGAGTAAAACCGTGGTCCCGACTGAAGGTGTGGATGAAGCGCCGATACCTGAAAAACCCCGTCGTTCCAGGCACGGCTGGGGAGCTTTCTGGCTATTGCTGTTGATTATCGCGATTGTCGTGGGGCTGGCCGCCATGAGGGAGATGCGCACCTCGAAGTTCCAGGCCCGGGAAGTCAGCAAATACGCCGCGTCCCTGAGCTATGAGCTCAAACCCGGCCCCAGCGATGCGATTCGCTATCCGGGCGACGGTCCGTTCGATCGGCGCCTGGGCTACAGCTCGCTGGATGAATTCCTGCCGCGCCTGATCAAGCGCGATTTCGTCGTTGAGGCGCAAACCCGCTTTTCCCCGGCGCTGTTGAAGTACAGCGACAAGGGCTTGTTCATACCGTATGCCGAGAAGATCCAGGCCGGGCTGTCGATCACCGATTGCCGCGCAGCGCCGCTGTACCAGTACAACTATCCGCAGCAGCTTTATTCATCCTTTGCCTCGATCCCGCCAGTGGTGGTCAACAGCCTGCTGTTCATCGAGAACCGCTTCCTGCTCGACCCCAGGCAACCTCTGGCCAACCCGGCAGTGGACTGGCCGCGGTTCGGCATGGCGGCGTGGTCCCAACTGGCCAAGTTGTTGCACGTGCCCGGCCAATCCGCCGGTGGCAGTACCCTGGCCACGCAACTGGAGAAGTACCGGCATTCCCCTGATGGTCTGACGGTCAATGGCGCGGAAAAAATTCGCCAGATGATTTCCGCCACCGTACGCGCCTATCAGGCCGGGCCGCAAACCCTCGAAGCCCGGCAGAATGTGGTGCGCGACTACCTCAACAGCGTGCCGCTGTCGGCCGTACCGGGCCACGGTGAAGTGCATGGCATGGCTGAAGGGTTGCGCGTGTGGTACGGCTCTGACTTCAAACTGGCCAACGAAGCTTTGTCCAGCACCGCGACGGATCCAAAGACCATGGCGGACAAAGGCCTGGCCCTGCGCGAAATGCTGTCGCTGATGATTGCCCAGCGCCGCCCGTCGCATTACCTGACCAAGGGCCGCGATGAGTTGGCCGACCTCACCGACAGTCACATTCGTTTGCTGGCCCAGAACAATGTGATCGATGCGCCGTTCGCCGCCGCGGCACTGGCCAGCAAGGTGACGTATCGCGACTGGGCGACCCAGCCGACCATTCAACCGATCGAAACCAACAAAGGCATCAGCGTGGCCCGCAGCCGCCTGGCCGGTTTGCTCAATCGTCCGCTGTACGACCTCGACCGCCTTGACCTGTCGGCCACCAGCACCCTGCAAGGGGAATTGCAAACCCAGGCCACCGCGTACCTGAAAAAACTCGCCGACCCGGCCTACGCAGCGGAAATCGGCCTGATGGGCGAACGCTTGTTGACCCCCACCAGCACCACCCAGGTGCGCTACAGCTTCACCCTGTTCGAACTGACCCCGGACGGCTCGCGGGTGCGGGTGCAGACCGACAGCACCGACCAGCCGTTCGACATCAACGAAGGCAGCAAACTGGAACTGGGTTCCACCGCAAAAATGCGCGTGCTCACCACCTACTTGCAAATCATCTCCGAGCTGCACGACAAATACGCCGACATGGGCGTCCCGGAACTGAAGACAGTCGACGTGCCGGATCAGGACCGCCTGAGTCGCTGGGCGGTTGATTACCTGATCGAGAACAAGGACCGCGACCTGCAGAAAATGCTCGGTGCTGCCCTGGACCGCAAATATTCCGCCAGCCCCGGCGAAGCATTTTTCACCGGTGGCGGCCTGCATGTGTTCCACAACTTCCGCAAGGAAGACAACGGCCGGATACCGACCTTGCGCGACGCCCTGCGCGAGTCGATCAACCTGCCGTTCATTCGCCTGATGCGTGACCTGGTGCGCTACGCCACCTACTCGGGCGCGAACAGCAGTGCCGAACTGTTCAAGGACGACCGCGACCCGCGGCGCCAGGAATACCTGGCCGAATTCGCCGACCGCGAGGGCACTTCGTTCCTGCTCAAGTTCTGGAAGAAGTACAGGAACAAGGACACCCAGGACCGGCTCGAGACCTTCCTCGACAGCATGCGCCCGACCCCGATCCGCATGGCCGCCGTACACCGCTACCTGCTGCCGCAGGCCAGTAAGGAAAGCTTCAACGCCTTCGTGCGCTCGCACCTCACGGGTGCCAAGCTCACGGAAAAACTCACTGACGAGCGTCTTTCGCGGCTCTACGAGGCCTACGGCCCCGGCTCCTACGACTTGCCGGACCAGGGCTTCATCGCCAAGGTTCACCCCCTGGACCTGTGGCTGATGGGCTACTTGCTCAATCACCCCGACGCCAAGTGGGGCGAAGTCGTCAAAGCCAGTCAGTTCGAACGCCAGGAGGTCTACAGCTGGCTGTTCAAAAGCCGACACAAGGGCGCCCGCGACAGTCGCATCCGCACCATGCTGGAGATCGAAGCGTTCCTCGACATCCACCAGCGCTGGCAGAAAGTCGGCTATCCGTTCGACCACCTGGTGCCGTCGCTCGCCACCGCCATCGGCAGCTCCGGCGACCGTCCCGCAGCCCTGGCCGAATTGATCGGCACCATCCTCAACGACGGCGTGCGCATGCCGACCCTGCGTATCGACAGCCTGCATTTCGCCGCGAACACGCCCTATGAAACCCAGCTGATCAATGACCCGGACGTCGGCAAACGGGTGATGCCGTCCGAGGTCGCCACCGCCATGCGCGAAGCCCTCTCGCAAGTGGTGGACGCCGGTACAGCCAAACGCGTGGCCGGCAGTTTCAAACTGCCCGACGGCACGCCGCTGGCCATGGGCGGCAAGACCGGTACTGGCGACAACCGCATCGAAGCCATCGGCTCCGGCGGGCGGATTCTCAGCTCCAAATCGCTCAACCGCACGGCGACCTTCGTGTTCTATATCGGCGATCACCACTTCGGCACCCTGACCGCCTTCGTGCCAGGCCGCTCGGCAGAAAGCTTCACCTTCACCTCGGCGTTGCCGGTGCAGGTGCTCAAGGGCATGGCGCCGATCCTGACGCCGTATTTGCAACCGGGCACCCACACACAGTGCCTCAAAACCGAGACAACCGTCGCACGCTAAACGCAAGCATGGCGGTACATAGTTGTTTTTCCGTCTTCAATTTCGAAAGAGTTGAAACCGTGGCGAGGTTTTTCCCAACGTATTTTTGCGCTTTTTTTCGCCCTATCCGCGTACCTATCCTGATCGCTCCACTTCTGATCAACGGACGATCAAGCAATGCCCAATTCACTGAGCACGATTCACCAGGCGAGCCCGCCTGTCATCGCCCCTGCCGATAAAAGCATCCATTACGACCTGGTCAGCAAAGCCATACCCGAATGGTTGCGCAATGCGTCGGTTGCTCGTATCAGCGAGCTGAAAAGTGTCGAGTTGACACTTCCCGACTGGCACAAAAAGGCTTCGCCAGCGGCGCACCGAAATCTGAAAAATGGCGTCAAGCTCAACTGGGTCGCGCAAAACAATGTCGACCATGCACTGAGCAACCTGCAGGACGTCTACGCCTTCGCCAAACCCGTGCTGCAACAGGCGCTGAAAGATCGCTTCGGTGTCGAGGACGACGTCGAGCAGACCTGGCTGCGGCTGTATGTGCCGGCTAAAACTGCATTGCGGGTGCATGACTTTTCAGGCGCAACCACCAGCCGAACCGTTTCGCTGCTGGACGCCGCCCTGCATAACTTTTCCCGTGACGAGACTTTTGCCCCGGACTCCGAGTTCATCACCCGACCGAACACCCAGGGGCACTTCGCGGTAAAGCCACTGAAGCGCAAAATCAGCATCGACCAGTTCAAGTCCCTCTGCCGCGAACTGAATATCGGCGCCCGGTATCAACAGCACCTGAACGATTTTCTACAGTCGACCAATCCCGTCGCCAATAACGTCTTGCGCCACAAGGTCATTCTCAGCCAGAAGAGTGCGCTCAATGTCGCGGCACACATGGCCCTGATGAACAACGACATTGATCAGGACGCGTTTGATCTGGTGCAGGGTGTGCTCGTCGAGCGTGCGAATCTTCGCTGGAACGGCCAGGCCGTTGGCTACTACAACCTGGCAATGATGGACACGCGAATGACCGGCATTGTCATTATTACCCCTGATGTATCGACCGCCACCCGTCCTGTCCCCGTGCTGGTGTATGTCCCGCATGACCCGGAACATCCACTCAAGCAATACCCTTCGCCGCTTGAGTTCATGGCTGAACTGACTCGACAATTACGCGACGGCACCAATGCCCCCCCTTATCAGCAGTTCTTCAGCCAGTTCGTGGAGCATCAACAACGCGGGCATTTTTTTGCCGGTTTGAATGACCGATTGAGCAAGGTGAAATGGCAGCCGGCACCCCAAGGTTCCAACTTGCCCTCCTGGCGTGAAACCTCTGTGGATAACCCGGATCTGCAATTCAGTCTGTTGAATGTCGAGGCCGATCGCGGAACCGTTTTCAACGGCAATCTCTGGGACTACTTCTACCGACAGAAACTCAACAAAATCCTCAACGACTCCCGGGAAATCGCAATTTCCACTGAACTTGCCGACCGCATGGCGCGCTGGGCGTGGTGGGACAACCTGGAAAAAATGCTCTCCGACATCCTCAATGCCGCGCTGCTGGTGGTGACGCCGTTTGTCCCGGGCCTTGGCGAAATGATGTTGGCGTACACCGCCTATCAACTGACCGATGAAGTGGTCGAGGGCCTCGTCGATCTGGCCGAAGGTCGTTTGGCCGAGGCTGGTGAACAAACCCTCGGGGTACTGGAAAGCATCGTCCAGTTGGGCGCGTTCGCGGCGGGCGGCGCGCTGGGCAATGCTGCACGGACAAAACTCTCTCCATTTTTCGAGGGCCTCAAACCGGTGCGACTGGCTGATGGCCGCGCCCGTTTGTGGAACCCGGACCTCGCGCCCTATCAACAACCGGGTCCGGCACCAGCAACCAATGTCAAACCCGATGCATCGGGCATTTACCAACATCAAGGCCGCCGTCTCGTGCGCCTGGACGATCAGCACTTCGAAGTGGCGCAAGACCCGGTCACCGGGCAACACCGGATCAAACATCCACAACGACCCGATGCCTATGCGCCGAGCCTGCGCCACAACGGTCACGGCGCCTGGATCAGCGAAACGGAAAACCCGCGCGAGTGGGAAGGCTCGACATTGATGCGTCGTCTGGGCCACAGCACCGATGGTTTCAGCGATGAACAATTGGAGCAGATTCGTCAAATCAGCGGCACCGATGAAGGCGTGCTGCGCAGGGTGCACGTGGAAAGCGCACCACCGCCACCGCTGTTGACCGATAGCCTGCAACGTCTGGCTTCACCGGCCATTGCACCCGTTCCGTTATCCCCCGAGATCGCGCCGCTGTTCGGCGATTTCCCCGAGCTTCCGGCCACCGTTGCGGCACAAATCCATGCCCGTGCCAGCGCTGCGGAGCGTCAGTGGATAACGCAAAAAAGCCGTCTGCCCCTGCGCCTGAAGACCCAGGCGCGGGAACTTCAGTTCGAAACGCAAACGGTGCGAGCGGCCCAGGGTTTGTACCCGAGCGCCTCAATCACTCCCGACACCGAACGCCTGGTACTCGGCACCTTGCGTATCAACACCGACGCTTTCGGCGACTTGCGTCTGGAAATCCGCCAGGGCACTTTCGATGGTGAACTCCGGTGCAGCGCCGGGCCCGACAATGCCTCGCAAGTGCGCATCATGATTCGCGACGAAACGGGTAAATACCGGGTGCGCGACAGCGCGGATCAACCGATCCATGAAGACGACAGCTTTTTTGAAGCACTCCTGCACGCCTTGGGAAAAGACGGGCAAAAAGCCTTGGGCTACAAACCGGGCGACAGCGAAAAATTCCGGCAATGGCTCACCGTCAAAACCGAACCGCCCAGCGAACGCCGCACGATTCTGGCGCAACCACCGATTCGGCCGGTTGCCCAATACGAGACCCAATTACTGTTGCGTGGCGGTGCCCTGAGCAGGAGCGGCGTTACCTTGCACGAGCGCATTCAAGACCTGCACCCGCATTTCAGCGAAAGCGAGGTCGATGCATTTGCCAACGCCCTGATCGAAAAAGGTCAGCCGCTGCAGGCGATCGAACAGCATGAAAATGACCTTGATGAATTGCGCGTGATCCTCAATCGCTGGGAATACCAACAGCCTGAAGCCTGGGGACCGGACCCCGAAGGCTTTTTGGGTGGTGGTGGCAAGGACATTGCCCGGCGCCTGATCGACTGCTTCGAACGAAAAAACAGCGGGCTGGGCAACCTAACCGATCCAGACAGTTATGCCCTCGACCTGTCCAGCGACCTGTTGTCAAAAAACCTGGACACCTGGTGGTCAAAACGCCCCGAACTGAAGAAATTTCTCGACCGGATCACTGTGTTGAAACTCGATAACTCGCGCTTTTCCATTCAGCCAAACGGATTGTTGAAAGACTTCCCTCATCTACGCGAGCTCAGCGCCAGGAGCTGCGAGCTGACGGCTCTGCCAGAGAACATCGGCTCCATGCCACGGCTCGAACGCCTGCGCCTGAGTGAAAACGAAATCGTCCTCGACGCCCCTGCCGTTGAACGCCTCAAGCGCCTGACGTATCTGGAAATCCTCAGGCTCGACGAGAACCCGTTGGGCAGGCTGATCGACATCGGGCGCATGCCGCGCCTGAAAGTGCTCGGGTTGAAAGACACCGTGATCACTGCCTGGCCACAAGGCGTCTTCGCCAAACCCAGGCCTCGCGGCTTTGTACTGGACCTGCGTGACAACCCGATCGACCAGATTCCCGAAGTGGTTGCCGGCTCACCCCAAGCCCGGGTGGTCGCACGAACCCGGCTGGACGTCGGCAATCTTTCGCCGCTGAACCAACTGCGTTATCAGCAATATCGAAGCTCATTGGCGTTGCCACCGGAACCGGTATTGCCTGCGAACACCCGGCAAGAATTGGTAGTCAATTCGGTAACCTCCCTGGAACACTGGAACGAGGTGCCCGGTTGGGGCGTCGAGCGGGCGAACATCTGGTCGGAACTGGCAAACGAACCCCAGGGCCAACAATTCATGAAGGTGCTGCTCGATACCCAGAACAGCGCCGACTTCCGTACTGGCGGCGCGGCCCGCGACCAATTGCTGCAACGGGTGTGGCGCATGCTCGATGCCGTGTTCATCGACACCGCGTTACGCGAAAAGCTGTTCACCATGGCGATCGCTCCGGTCGATTGCGCCGATGCCGGTGCTCAACTGTTCAACAACATGGGCATCAATGTGCTGGCGTCCGAGGCCTATTCGTACTCCACCGATGCGTCAGAGCTGGAGAAAAAACTGGTGACCCTGGCCAAAGGCGCGGCGCGGCTGGAGCAAGTCAATGACGTCGCCCGGGCCGATGTCGACAGCCGCGGCGGCAACCCTGACGACGTCGAAGTCTACCTGGTCTACCAGACTGGCCTGGCGGATCGGTTGAACCTGCCCTGGCAATCCCGGGGCATGTTGTTCAGGCCCGTGTCCGGCGTCACCGACGCCATGATCGATCAAGCCCATGACACAGTGCTGTCCCTGGGCGAAGGCGATGGTCTGGTCAGCAGAATGCTCGAACAGCCTTTCTGGGAAGACTACCTGCGCACTACCTGGCCGGTTCGCATGGAAAGCAACAAGCTGCTGTTTCTGAACAAGTACGAGCAACTTGAAACTCTTCGCGCCACTCAGCTTGAATGGCTCTCGGCCCTTGAAGCCAAACGACCCGCCCTGCGCGAGCGTCTCAGGTCGCTCAAGAACGATCTGCCGGTGCCGGACACCGTGCTCTTCGCAGATGAACCGATCAGCGACGAAACCTTTGATCGGCTGCTGGTCGACCTGGGTGACGATGAAAAGGAACTGTCCAGACAGTTGACCCGCGCTGCATTGCGCAGGGCCGGACAGTAAGGCCGGGCGGTGAACCTGACAGCCGCTGCTGGCGTCAGGTTCACTGTCTTTCAAACGTCGGAATCCCAGATGACAGTGACGTTTCCGACATAGCGGCTGGCTACACCAGGTTGGAGCATCTGCGCCATCTCGTGGGATGCAATTTCAAAGTGCAATATGCCGGGACCTCGGTGCACATAGTGTCCGGTCTTGAAATGTTTGGCGTATGACGGCCCGGCCCGCAACAATTCGTACCTGACCGAATTCCCGGCAGTGTTAGTCATTCCCGGGGGCAGGCTGAGGTGGGTCTTCAATTTGACTGCGCGATTGGTAACCGCATCCTTGATTGTGCAGTCGTAGCCCTCGATCACACAGTCCAGTTCGACTTTGAACCGCGACGACGCTGAAATATGGAACACCTGATCACGAAACAGCCGCACCGGTCTGCGCCCGGCCTGCAGCCAGTTTTGCCAACCACCGTCGGGAACAAGCCGGACTTTTTCACCACCGGGCGGAATCTCGACTTTGAGCATGTGCTGCACATCGAGCACGAAATCCAGGGTCAGTTGATTATCGTTCGGGAGCATGACATCCCCCATGTCGAAGTCACCACCGGGACCGACGCTGTAATTCAGGCTGCCGGTGTAGAGCCCCGTAGACATGCCCATGGGGTTGGGCGTGCGCAGTTCGTAGGCAAAATCCAGATATGTATAGGACATTCCCGGGATCGGAAAACTGGCAACTTTGACACAAGCGCCTTCAGTCGGTGTTTTCCAGAAAAAACTGTAGGTGTTGCTGGTATACAACGCCATGCCGCTGTATTGGCATGGCGGTGCGGGAAAAACCCAGCCGGCGCCAACCCACAACAGGTCATGCCCCTCTCGTGCGGTCGGCGCCCCTGTCAGGTTCATCGAGGAGTCGCTCAGTACGTGGGTGGAACCGAAACCGGCAACGCGTACCTCGACCTGCTCCGACTCCTGGGTGTCCGCGTTGGTAACCGTCAACCTGCGCCATTGAGTCGGCAGCTTGAACATCGCACTGTTTCGCGCATCGGCATTGGGTTGCATGGCCTTGACCGACTCAAAGCGCAAGGGCAGGCGAATGCTGAAGATATTGTTGTCCCGACACACGCCGGGATACTGTTCGCAATAGCCGCTGACCGGGGTCGTGTTGGTAAATGTATTGCGCTGCGGATTAGCCGAGTCGGGGATGAACAGCGCCCTGATTTCCTGGGTTACCGCCGTTGCCGAGGGCGTGACGAAAACCAGCAGTGCCAACGAGCGGGAACCGCGTAGCCATCCCTGGAGCGAAGTCTTGAGATTCATGATCGTGCTCTATGAAGGTTTATTCAGCCGGGTTGGTTTCAGGGCGCTGCGGCATTGAAAACCAGATGGACATTGCCGTAATAGTGTCCGGTCTTGTAGCCGCCAGCGGGGACTCTCGGCTGGATGTCCAGCGCGAAACGCCCACCGGCGCGCGCCTGTTCTGCGCTCACCACTTGCCGGGGTTGCGGGTCGTGGCTCAGCTCCTGGCCGTTAAAACTGACACGCAAATAAATGTTCTGCTCGTCCCGGCCATTGGATAAGTACGGCTCGCTTTCCAGCCGAGCCTCGATTGCGCTGGTGTCGTGCTTGACGTCGAAGTTTTTGCGCAGGCCGCCCAGCGTCGAGGTGACGGGATTCCACGGCAATTGCTGTTCGAGGTGTATCCAGTTCGTTTCCGCAGGGATCACGTAAAATCCCAATGTCGGAATATCCACGGACACTTCGAAAGTGTGTTCTTCCCGGGCGGCGAACGTCGACGCGCTGGTCAGCATCAGCAGGCCAATGCACCAGGTGTTGGAAGTTTTCCTGCTCATGTCGGCTACCTGTTGGTCATTGCTTGCTGGCGATGCGCAGCGTTTTTTTCTCACTGCCTTCAACCAGGTTGAAGCGGTATTCGCGGCCGGTTTTCTTCTCGAATTCGAAGCTCTTTCCGGCGAGGATGTGATGCTTGGTGGTCGGTTCGCATTCGGTTTCGTTTTTCAGCGAGCAGTTGCGAAACTCATCGATCACCACCACGGTGTTGCCTTTGTTGCGCAGACGGTAACGTTCGGGTCCATCCTCTATCGCGGTGTCGAAACGACTGTCGCTCGGGCGCACGAAGAACACCGTGCCGAAGCCCGTCATGACATTGACGCCTGCCGAAAGGTTCTTCTTGTACTCCTCGCGCTCATCGCCGGAGACTGCAAACTCGTCTTCCTTTTCCGGCACGACAGGCACAAAGCGCACCCGGAAATAACGCTCCTTGTCGCGATTGCCCATGAGCAGCAGGCGCGTGCCCTGCATGCCGTTGGCCGGCACGATCAGCCGCGCCGGGCTGGCCATCAGACCATCACGACCACTGGCATCCGCCCGGGTCTTGACCGGTACTTCGCGTGAGGTGCCATCGGCCTCGTAGATGATTTCCAGGATGTTGACCTTGACGAAGGCAGTGGCATCGCCACTGTTGAACACACGCTTGAGATAGGTGCTCTTGTCGCCGTCCAGATAGTCGTAAACCGTACCGACGTTGATCTGCGGCCCGGCCTGAAGGCCGACGGAAAACCCGCTCAGAATCAGTGTCGCCCACAAACGCTTCATACCTTGCACCTCATGACATTGAACACAACACAGGCACGCGCCATCGCTAATTTGCCCATCAGACTTCCGAATCCCAGATCACCGTGACACTGCCTCTGTAGGTGGAGGCCACGCCGGGGCGCATCATGAATTCCATCTGATGCTGGGGGACCTCGAAATGCAGGGTGCCCGGCGCTCGATCCACATAAAAACCGGGTTGAAAATGCTGGGCATTGGCCGGGCCCGCTCGCAACGCACGCCACTTGACCGGTTGCCCGGCCATATCTGTCAAGCCATTGGGCAGGCTGACACTGACCCGCAGTTCAACCGCCCGTCTCGAAACCCGGTCATCGAGCATGCAGTCGTAGGGAAACCCGCTGATCTCGCACTCCAGCTGTATCTTGAAGCGCGAGGAGGCCGAAATATTGAAGGTCTGGTCCCGAAACAACCTCACCGGTCGCCGACCGGCCTGCAGCCAGCTTTGCCAGCCACCGGCCGGGGCCAGCTGGACTCTGTCGCCGCCAGGCGGGATATCCACTTTCAGGGTGTGCTGCACGTCCAGTACAAAATCCAGGGTCAGTACCGGATCGTTCGGAGTCATGACGTCACCGAAGTCAAAGTCGCCGCCAGGGCCGAGGCGGTAAGTCAGACTCCCGGTATAGATCCCGGACCCCATACCCAAAGGGTTGGGTGTACGCAATTCATAGGCAAAGTCGAGATAGCCGTAGGACATGCCAGGGATCATGAAGTTGGCGACTTTCACACAGGGAGTTGCATTGGGGGTTTTCCAGAAAAACGCATAGGTGTTGGAGCCGAAAAATCCGACGTGGGTGGATTGGCAAGGAGGCGTTGCATACAGCCAGCCGCTCCCCTTCCATAACCTATCGTGCCCCTCCTGGGCATTCGGAGCGCCCGTCAAATTGGCTGCCGTGTCGCTCAAAACATAATTGGAGCCAACGCCGGCAATACGCACTTCAACCCTTTGATTGTCTCCCGTCTCCTTATTGGTGACCGTCAGTGAGCGCCAGTCTCCTGGCACCTTGAACATGGCACTGTTGCGTGGACCGGAATTGGCTTGCATGGGTTTGCTCGAAGTCAAACGCGTCATCAGCCTGATACTGAAGGTGTTGCTGTTGCGGCAGATGTCGGGATAGAACTCGCAGTAGCCACTGGAGGGTGTCTTGTTGACGAACTCGTTGCGATGCGGGTTAGCCGAATCCGGCGTAAACAGCGCCCTGATTTCCTGGGTTGCAGCGCTTGCCGCAGGCGCAGCCAACGTGGCCAGCAACCCCAACCACAGACCGGGACGCCGCCATCTCGGCAATTCCATTTTTCTATTCATGATTGCACTCTCCGCAAATTGGCCCGGGCCATTTACCCGGCCTTGCGCGGGTTGTTGGTGGCATCGGCCAAGGTGTCCGGACTGCACCGCAGATCCCCGATCATCAACACGTTGTTCTCCAGGCGATGCTTGTCGACATCGAGTCGGAACTGACACAGCAAGCGGTCGGCATGCCGCACTTCCAGCGTCGGTGAGCCGGCGTTCATTTCCATGGAGAAGAAGCCGTCGACTTCACTCACGCCGCGACTGGCGTGGTTGATCACGTGATGGCCCTTGAGTGGCTGGCCCTTTGGATCGAGCAGTCGCCCGAGCACGGTCAGGGTTTTCATCACCCGGATCTGGCGGTATTCCACGCCGCCCTTGTTCAGGTGATAACGGGTGCGTGCCGGTGCGATGTTTGCCGCCGGAACGTGATTGCCTTCGAAGTCGAAACTCACCGAGCTGTTTCTGTAGGCCGTCAGCGGTATGAAATTGCGTCCCGGGTGCAACACCGAACTGCCGCCGCTCAGGTCATCGGCGCGCAAGGCAATGCCGTCGATGTCGGACTCGACATCGACGATCATCCCGGCGCCGCGTCCTTGATGCTGGCTGGTCAACGCCATGTGCTCGGCACCCACCACCAGGGTGCTGTCGAGGTTCAGGCCGCCAGTGAAATTGCCGTTGAAGGACGAGCGCTGGACAAAGCCGTCGCCGTTGACCGCATCGGTGCGAAAGTTAGCCAGGCTCGACAGGCCCATGCCGTAGGTGTCGGTCAATGCGGTCACCGATACACTCTGCAAGACGTGGTCCTGCCAGTCTTTGCGATAGCCGAGCGAGGCATTGGTGTCGCGGCTGCCATCGCGGGCGGTGCGCGAGCCGATACTGCCGGATACCTGTTGGCCCTTGCCGCCGAGCGCCACGTTGAGGCTCAGATCGACCCCGCGATTGCGCGCATCGTCGCTGCTGAAACTACCCGGGCGATCGAACAACGACAGGCGCCAGTTGGCGTCGCTGCCAAACAACTCGGTGCGCTGCGTCCAGCCCAGGTCTACGCCCATGCCTTCAACGTTGCCTTCGCTGTGGGAAACCCGCGCGTTGAGCGAGTTTTTGCGGCTGATCCGGTGGTTCAGCGCCAGGGATGAGTTGCTGGTCTCGCCGGTGAATACATTACGTTGGCGCACACGAGTGCCGTCGGGCAACGTGTCGAAAGTGTCGGTGGTATCGAGCCAGCTACGGTTGTGGCTGATCACCAGACTGCCGGCGCCATAGTTGTACAGGCCCTGCAGATCCAGGCCGGTGCCATGGTCCTGGGTTTGATAAACGTTGGCATACACGCTGGTGCTGTTGGCCAGAGACCAGTCGACGGAGCTGCCGAATTGCAGCTTCTCACGCTCCTGGCGCGCCGACAGTCCCAGCACCACCCGAGGGTGCAACAAGTAGTTCGCAGAGGCGCCGAAGGTCGCATCGCCACTGGCCTGCTGATCCCAGTTGCTGAGCAGTTTGCTTTCCTGACCGGCGAACAGGTTGTAGCGCCAACGCTCGTCGAGGTTGCGCCAGTTGCTGGGCTTGTACACCAGCTCCTGGGTGGTCGAGGTGATCTGGCCATCTTCGATCAGGCGCACTTCCACATCGTAAATGCCACCGGGCAATGGCCGGGTGTCCAGGGTCTGCAAACCGGCGGGCACCGATTGGGTGTTGATCAGCAAGCCATCACGAAAGATCTCCACCGAAGCCTGGCGGTTGGCGGTGACATAGATGGGATAAACACTGGGTTTCGGACTGTCGATTGCCAGGCTGTCGGAACTGCCATACATCACGCCCACGGCGGTGTCGGGGCTGGTCCCGAACGAGCGTGGCTGACGGGTCAGGCCTTCGGAATTGGGGGTGAAATAGCCCAGGCGGAAAAAGCGGCCCTCCAGTTCACGCTGGGTGAAAAGTTCGTGTACCGCGTGGAACGTCTTGTTGTCCGGGCCACCAAGACGGGCCAGTTGCATGTTGAAGGTCTGGCTCCAGTTGCCCAGGCTGCCGCTGGCCTCGAGGCCGAAGCGTCCGCCCAGGTCCTGATCCTGACCGCCATTGAGATTGATTTGGTTACGTACCATCAGGCCGCTGCTGCCACCTTCGGGTTGATCGTAAAAACGCCTGGCTTCGCTGGCGCGCTCGGCGTTTTCAGTGACGATCGACAGCAAAGAGTTTTCAAGGTTGTAGTGCACCGCCAGCATCTTCTCCGGGCACTGCCCCGAGCAGGCACCCAGTGCCACGCCGGGTTTGAGGATGTCGACCCAGGTCTGGCGCTCACTGTCGCCGGTATCGGTAAAATCGAGCAACGTCACCCGGTCATCGCGGGACAACACAATCATCGCCTCGCCGAGTGGCTGTTGATCGAGCTCGACCCGAACCGCCAGCGGCACATCGAAAAAGTGCTCCTCGAAATCCGCCGGCAAGCCTTTGGCCTGGGCCAGCAAACTTCTGGGCGTATTATCAATTGAAGTGGGCGCCGCAAATGCACTGCTACATAACAGCAACGCAAGCGCTGCCGCGATGGGCGTCATCGGGAACATGAACGAGTACTCTAATTACGAAGAAGTTGAACCCGACCGACAAGTTGAAACTTGCCGGCCGGTCACGTTACTCAAGCAAGTAAGCGCTTACGACTCTTTCAATTTCAAAGAGCAACAGGAGGAACTGCGTCGAACATCATGGTGACGGCACCGGTGTAATCACCCGGGGTAAAGGTAGTGCCGACAGCCTTGATGTTGAGTGGGGCGCGGTAGTTGACGTTCGACTCGGTCTCGCCGACCACCATTTGCGGCGTCGTGGTCAGGACTACATTGTTGAGTGCCACTTGCAGGTCGATCGACGTGGCGCCGGAGATCAGCTTCGGCACGCTTTCAAGGCTGGCGTGTACCGAACCGTTGTTGTTGCGCATGTCGAAGAAGCCGTTGACTTCGCCCATGGTACCGGTGGAAGGCCGGAAGCTCATGTCCTGGTCTTTGTTGACCAGATCCGGATCGACCGGGACTACATAAAAGCCGTTGGTCGGCACATGTGCAACCAGGCTGATGGAGTGACGGGCTTCACCCGCGGCAAAAACGGCGGAAGAACTCAGAGCCAGAACAGCCAGTGGAGCGGCAATCGCGAATTTCTTGAACATCATTCAGTACCTGTCTTTATAAAATTTTCGGTTCATTGAAAGTTCCGACAAAACAAAAAACCGTCACGAGCAGTTTTGTGTTCTCCCGAACTTTCAACGCCGAAGAATGATCAAGCAATTCTTCTGGAAAGTAAGCAGGAAAGTTCCATGAAGTGCGTAGCCAAAGTGCCACGACCACAGAAAGAAAAATACTGAATTATCGAAAAACTCACTGTTCGACTGTAAGAGACGGACTACATGAAGCCAATGATCGACTAATAACAGCCGACAAAGACACAGCAACTTCTGTAGGAGAGATATTACATAATCAATAAATAAAGGCGCAAATCGAATATTTAGAGAGTTAACACTAATTTCAACTTTTCCACCTCCATTAAAAGCAATTCCGGGAACGGTGAAAGCGCCATTTTCAATGACGGTTACGCCTGCCGCCGGATGCGCCGCTGGTCAGTCAGCCTTGCTCGCCCGATAAGATATATCTTAAGTTGTATCTAAACACGACGAGAGAAAGCAAAAATGAGAGACCATCATTCCCCCCACCGCGAACACGGCGACGGCCGTGACGGCTTCGAGAAGCGCCCCGGCCGCGAACGCGGCGGTCGCGGCCCGCGGGTGTTCGCCCCCGGCGACCTGAAATTGCTGCTGTTGGCGTTGATCGCCGAACAGCCGTGCCACGGCTATGACCTGATTCGCCAGATCGAAGGCATGTTCGACGGCGCCTACAGCCCCAGCCCCGGTGTGATTTATCCGACCCTGACATTCCTTGAAGAAAGCGAAATGATTGCGGGCGATGCCGAAGGCGGGAAAAAACGCTACAGCGTGACCGATGCCGGGCGTCTGTTCCTGAAAGAGCAAGCCATTGCACTGGATGGCGTGCGGATGCGCATCGACGTCAGCAAGCGTTCACTACGCGGACATGATCGCCCGGCAGAAATCCATGAAGCCGTGCATAACCTGCGCCACGCCCTGCAAATGCACCATGGGCGCTGGAGCCCGGACGAAATCCTGCGGGTACGCGACCTGCTCAACAACACCGCCAAGGCCATCGTCGACGGCCCGGCCGTTCAGGAGAAAGCCGAATGACTGAAGTGATCGCCTCAACCATTCACCGTGTCATGCACGAGATCAAACGCCGTCGCCTGGAAGTGCTGCGGGTGGTCGACCTGACCCCGCGCATGCGCCGGATTACCCTGGGCGGGCCTGAGCTGGCTGGCTTCGTCAGCCTGGGTACGGACGACCACGTCAAGCTGCTGTTCCCGCAGAACGCCGAGCAAGCGGCAACGCTGGAAACCCTGGTGCTGGGCGCCGGCAAGGCCAACGGTCCATTGCCTGAAATGCGCGACTACACCCCGCGCCGCCATGACCCCGACACGCTGGAACTGGACATCGACTTTGTGCTGCACGGCGACGGCCCGGCCGCGACCTGGGCCGAACAGGCCCAACCTGGACAGTTCCTGCACATCGGCGGGCCAAGGGGCTCGATGATCGTGCCGGACATCTTCGACAGCTACTTGCTGATCGGCGACGAAACCGCCCTGCCCGCCATCGCCCGGCGCCTGGAAGGGCTGGCGGCCAATCGGCGTGCCCTGGTGATCATCGAAGTGGAGAACGGCAAGGAGCAGCAAGTGCTGCACAGCGCTGCCGAAGTCAATGTGATCTGGGTGCTGCGCGAAGGTGGCAAGGACCATTTGCTGAGCACTGTGCGTCAGATCAAGGTTCCTGCAGGAAGCTTGTATGCCTGGGTCGCGACCGAGAGCAAGGTGTCGCGGCAAATTCGCCGGGTGTTGCTCGATGAACACGGGCTGGATGAGCAGTTCGTCAAGGCTGTGGGTTACTGGCGGCTGGATGACAGCGAAGAGGTTTGAGCCTTGAAAGTTCGCAGCCTGCGGCAGCTCCAGGTACTGACGCCGAAGTCGTTCCAGTCATCCGCGATCCGTAGCAGCTGGCGTAGCCTGCGTCCGGCTGCGCAGCAGTCGTGAAGTCAGACGATGTGGAGCATCAGTCAGACCGAGTGCTCGGGTTCTACGACTGCTGCGCAGCCGGACGCAGGCTGCGCCAGCTGCTACAAAGAGCGTGTCGTGGTACGCCAGCTGCTACAAAGAGCGTGTCGTGGCACGCCAGCGATCCAGTCCGATCAGCAACAGTGCAATCAACACAAACCCCAGCAACAACCCACCCGCATTGATAAACACCTGTGGATAACCCAGCTTCTCCACATCAATGAACGGGTACGGATAAGTCGCCAGCAGATGCCCGCGCAGCAGCGAGTAGGCGAAGTACACCAGCGGGTAAATCATCCACAACGCGATGTGCCCCAATCGCAACGTACCCTTCGGTACACAGCACCACCAGTAGCCCAGAAACAGCAGCGGCATGACGTCATGCAGCAGCTCATCGGCCAGCCATTGCCAGCCTTCGGGATGCCACAAGTGACGCAGCAACAGGTTGTAGGCCAGGCCGACTAACGCAATGCTCACGGCGACGCCACTGCTGACCCCTGGCTGCAAGAACCAGCGTCGCGCAGCCGATTCGCGGGATGTCAGTTCGCAGGTCAATACCGTCGCCACCAAGGTATTGCTGAGTACGGTGAAGTAACTGAAGAAGCTCAGCAGCCCGCCCATCAGGCTGGCGCCCAGAGTCCAGCGCGAATGGAAAATCAGGTACATCTGGATGCTCAAACCCGCCCAGCCGAGCACCGTCGCCACGGCCACAAAACGACGCCGCGTGGCAGCCGCTGACGTCGAGGGCTTGAGCATGTTCAGAGCGGACGCTTGGTGCGCATCAACTTCACATACAGGCGCTCGACCTTCTCCCGAGCCCACGGGGTTTTACGCAGAAACGTCAGGCTCGACTTGATGCTCGGGTCGCTCTTGAAGCAGCGGATATCGATGCGCTCGGCCAGCCCCGACCACTCGTAGTGCTCAACCAGCGCGTTGAGGATCTGTTCCAGCGTCACGCCATGCAACGGATCGGTGTTGTGTTCAGTCATGCCGGGCCTTCGAGCAGAGTGGGAATTGGAAGCCGCGCACCTTAGCCGAGGGCTTCGTTGGGGGGAAGCGATCTATCAAATCTAGGCGAACTTGTAGATGTAGGAGCGAGCTTGCTCCTACAACTGTTACCGAATCCGAAAGGATGCATGTCAGTAAAAGCCCTTTCTCTATTTGTAACAGATCATTATCCTTGCACCCGCTTTAGCTGAAACGCTTCTGCTAGCCATTTCTTCCGTTTAATCCCCAGAAAAAGATCAAGAATTTCTTCTCTATGCCTGATTTCCAACTTTCGAAAGACAGCGCTGTCTTTAAGCATGTTGCCTGCCGAAAAACCTTGAACCTGATAGGCGGATTCACCGCTTTGGGCCTTGCCACTTGCGCTCACTCGGCTCCAGCCTTCGATAGCGACTCACCGTGGATGCTCGGCGACTGGAACGGCACTCGTACCGAACTTGCGGAAAAAGGCTACGACTTCAAAGTCGATTACACCGGCGAAATGGGCAGCAACCTGCATGGCGGTCACGACCACGATCGCACCGCACGCTACAGCGACCAGTTTGCCCTCGGCACTCATTTGGACTTGCAGAAGATCCTCGGCTGGGACGCCGCCGAGTTCCAGCTGACCATCACCGAACGCAGCGGCAACAACATCAGCAACGACCGCATCAACGATCCGCGTGTCGGCGGCTTTACCTCGGCCCAGGAAGTCTGGGGCCGTGGCCAGACCTGGCGCCTGACGCAGATGTGGTATCAGCAGAAATTCTTCGACCAGAAACTCGACATCAAGGCCGGCCGTTTCGGCGAAGGCGAAGACTTCAACAGCTTCCCCTGCGACTTCCAGAACCTGGCGTTCTGCGGCTCCCAGGTCGGCAACTGGGCGGGCGACATCTGGTACAACTGGCCGGTCAGCCAGTGGGCGCTGCGGGTCAAATATCATCTGACGCCGCAGCTGTACGCGCAGATCGGCGCGTATGAGCAAAATTCGTCGAACCTTGACCGCGGCAACGGCTTCAAGCTCAGCGGCAGCGGCACCCAGGGCGCGGTCCTGCCGGTGGAACTGGTGTGGACGCCGAAGCTCAACGGCCTGCCAGGTGAATACCGCGCCGGTTACTACTACAGCAGCGCCAACGCCACCGATGTCTACAAGGACAGCAATGGCCAGCCTGCCGCCCTGAGTGGCGAAGCCTACCGCAGCGCTTCGAGCAAACACGGCGTGTGGCTCGGCCTTCAGCAGCAAGTCACCAGCCTCGCCAGCGACCACTCCCGCGGCCTGAGCCTGTTCGCCAACGGCACAATGCACGACAAGAAGACCAACGCCATCGACAACTACGTCCAGGCGGGCCTCGTCTACAAAGGCCCGTTCGACGCGCGCGCCAGGGACGACATCGGCTTTGCCATGGCCCGCGTCCACGTCAACCCGGCCTTTCGCAAGAATGCCGAGGCGACCAATCAGGCCCACGCCGTCTTCGACTTCGACGACCCGGCCTTCCTGCCGCCGCAGGACACCGAATACAGCGCCGAACTCTATTACGGCGTGCACGTGACCAACTGGCTGACCGTGCGCCCGAACCTGCAATACATCCGCCACCCCGGTGGTGTGAACCAGGTCGACGACGCGCTGATCGGCGGGATCAAGGTCCAGTCGTCGTTCTAAGCAACACCACAAAACCTTTGTAGGAGCGAGCCTGCTCGCGATGGACGTCAACGATAACGCTTCGAGCCTGACACCCCGCGGCGTTCTCAGGTTTTTCGCGAGCAAGCTCGCTCCTACAACATGCCCGCGCCGGATCGTCATCTACAGTGAACTTGCGCGGGACTACTTGAAACGTCACGGAGAACCACACTATGAGCACTGATGGTGCCTTGGGTCGAAGCCGTCTATGGCCGACCCTGCTCGGCATACTGCTTCTGCTAATGGGCCTGGCCATGCTGGCCGGGGGGATCAAGCTGAGCATGCTCGGCGGCTCGCTGTATTACCTGCTGGCCGGTATCGGCATCGCGCTGAGCGGCGTGTTGCTGATCGCGTCCCGCCGCGCGGCGCTGGGCCTGTACGCACTGGTGCTGTTCGCCAGTACTGTTTGGGCGCTGTGGGAAGTCGGCCTCGACTGGTGGCAACTGGTGCCACGCCTGGCGCTGTGGTTCGCCCTCGGCGTGGTGATGCTGCTGCCGTGGTTCCGTCGTCCATTGCTGATCAACGGCCCTGCCCCTATGGGTACAGGCGCCTTGAGCGTGGCCGTGGTCCTGGCCGGTGCCACCGCCGTGGCCAGCCAATTCACCCATCCCGGCGAGACACTCGGCGAATTGGGTCGTGAATCGGCTGACATGACCAGCACTGCGCCGCAGATGCCTGAAGGCGACTGGCAGGCCTATGGCCGCAGCGAATTCGGTGA
Source organism: Pseudomonas sp. KB_15 (assembly GCF_052114525.1). NCBI lineage: Bacteria > Pseudomonadati > Pseudomonadota > Gammaproteobacteria > Pseudomonadales > Pseudomonadaceae > Pseudomonas > Pseudomonas sp. KB_15. Next base: position 255,228 of record NZ_JBFREX010000001.1, read on the forward strand.
CCGCTATTCGCCACTCAAGCAGATCACTCCGGGTAACGTCGGCAAGCTGCAGGAAGCCTGGCGTATCCAGACTGGCGATCTGCCAACCGCCGATGACCCGGTGGAACTGACCAACGAAAACACCCCGCTCAAGGCCAACGGCATGCTCTATGCCTGCACCGCCCACAGCAAGGTGCTGGCGCTGGACCCGGACACCGGCAAGGAACTGTGGCGTTTCGACCCGCAGATCAAGAGCCCGGTGGGTTTCAAGGGCTTCGCCCACATGACCTGCCGTGGCGTGTCGTACTACGACGAAGCGGCCTACGCCAAGTCTGAAAACGCTGCCTCGGCAGTGATTTCCGAGGCCGGCAAAGCCGTCGCCCAGGCCTGCCCGCGTCGTCTGTACCTGCCAACCGCCGATGCACGCCTGATCGCACTCAACGCCGATACCGGCAAGGTCTGCGAAGGTTTCGGTAAAAACGGTGTGGTTGACCTGACTCAAGGCATCGGACCGTTCACCCCGGGTGGCTACTACGCCACCTCGCCGGCAGCGATCACCCGCGACCTGGTGATCATGGGCGGCCACGTCACCGACAACGAGTCGACCAACGAGCCATCCGGCGTGATCCGTGCCTTTGACGTACACGACGGTCATCTGGTGTGGAACTGGGACAGCAACAATCCTGACGCGACCGAACCGCTGCCAGAGGGCGAACACTACAGCCGCAATTCGGCCAACATGTGGTCGCTGGCCAGCGTCGACGAAAAACTCGGCATGGTCTACCTGCCGCTGGGCAACCAGACCCCTGACCAGTGGGGCGCAGACCGCACCCCGGGCGCCGAGAAGTTCAGTGCCGGCCTGGTCGCGCTGGACCTGGCCACCGGCAAGGTGCGCTGGAACTACCAGTTCACTCACCATGACCTGTGGGACATGGACGTCGGCAGCCAGCCAACCCTGCTGGACTTGAAAACCGCCGACGGCATCAAGCCGGCCGTGATCCAACCGACCAAGCAAGGCAGCCTGTACGTACTCGACCGTCGTGACGGCACGCCGATCATCCCGATCAAGGAAATCCCGGTTCCGCAAGGCGCCGTGAAAGGTGACCACACCGCGCCGACCCAGGCCCGTTCGGACCTGAACCTGCTGGCCCCGGAACTGACCGAAAAAGCCATGTGGGGCGCCAGCCCGTTTGACCAGATGCTGTGCCGCATCCAGTTCAAGGAGCTGCGTTACGAAGGTCAATACACCCCGCCGTCGGAACAGGGCAGCCTGATCTATCCGGGTAACGTCGGCGTCTTCAACTGGGGCGGAGTTTCGGTCGACCCGGTTCGCCAGATGCTGTTCACCAGCCCGAACTACATGGCCTTCGTCTCGAAAATGGTGCCTCGCGCCGAAGTCGCGGCCGGCAGCAAGCGCGAGAGCGAAACAGCGGGCGTGCAACCGAACACCGGCGCACCTTACGCGGTGATCATGCACCCATTCATGTCGCCGTTCGGCGTACCGTGCCAGGCTCCGGCCTGGGGCTACGTGGCCGGCATCGACCTGACCACAAGCAAAGTCGTGTGGAAACGCAAGAACGGCACCAGCCGCGACAGCTCGCCATTGCCTATCGGCCTGACACTCGGCGTGCCAAGCATGGGCGGCTCGATGGTCACCGCCGGCGGCGTCGGCTTCCTGAGCGGCACGCTGGATCAATACCTGCGCGCCTATGACGTCAACACCGGCAACGAGCTTTGGAAATCGCGCCTGCCGGCTGGCGGTCAGGCTACGCCGATGACCTACACCGGCAAGGACGGCAAGCAGTACGTGCTGTTGGTCGTCGGTGGCCACGGCTCACTGGGCACCAAAATGGGTGACTATGTGATTGCGTACAAACTGTCCGAGTAAGTTTTAGCGGCAGTCAAAAAAAGGCGACGCCCTCACAGGCGTCGCCTTTTTTATGGTCACCATCGCCCCATTGTAGGAGTGAGCCTGCTCGCGATGGGGACATGACAGATATCCTTGAAGTGACTGTCAGACCGCTATCGCGAGCAGGCTCGCCCCTACAGTTGAACGGTGTCGTGCCGAAATCCAGCTAACCTGTCTCTGCGCTGAACACGCCGTCGAAACACGCCCTTGCAGAAAATGCCCGTTGAAACCACCGCCAACCTGCCCCATCTAAGACCCATACCCATTGCGCAGGTGCCCCCATGAGCGACCAGCAAGAATTCCCCGAAGACCCGAGCGAATACGCCGATCCGGAAAACGCCCCACAGCACAAACCCGGCAAAGGCCTGGCCCTGCCCGGCCAGAACCTGCCGGACAAGGTCTACATCATCCCGATTCACAACCGACCGTTCTTCCCGGCCCAGGTGCTGCCGGTCATTGTCAACGAAGAGCCGTGGGCCGAGACCCTGGACCTGGTGGCCAAGTCCGAACACCACTCCCTGGCCCTGTTCTACATGGACACGCCCCAGGATGACCCGCGCCATTTCGACACCTCGGCCCTGCCGCTCTACGGCACTCTGGTCAAGGTGCACCATGCCAGCCGCGAAAACGGCAAGCTGCAGTTCGTCGCCCAGGGCCTGACCCGTGTACGCCTCAAGACCTGGCTCAAGCATCACCGCCCGCCGTATCTGGTGGAAGTCGAATACCCGCACCAACCCACCGAGCCGACCGACGAGGTCAAGGCCTACGGCATGGCGTTGATCAATGCGATCAAGGAGCTGCTGCCGCTCAACCCGCTGTACAGCGAAGAGCTGAAGAACTACCTCAACCGTTTCAGCCCCAACGATCCGTCGCCGCTGACCGACTTCGCGGCCGCCCTGACCTCGGCCACCGGCAGCGAGTTGCAGGAAGTGCTCGACTGCGTGCCGATGCTCAAGCGCATGGAAAAAGTCCTGCCGATGCTGCGCAAGGAAGTCGAAGTCGCGCGTCTGCAAAAGGAGATTTCCGCCGAAGTTAACCGCAAGATCGGCGAGCATCAGCGCGAGTTCTTCCTCAAGGAGCAACTCAAGGTCATCCAGCAGGAACTCGGCCTGACCAAGGACGACCGCAGCGCCGACCTTGAACAGTTCGAACAGCGCCTGACCGGCAAGGTCCTGTCGCCACAAGCTCAGAAACGCATCGAAGAGGAAATGAACAAGCTGTCGGTGCTGGAAACCGGCTCGCCCGAGTATGCGGTCACCCGCAATTACCTCGATTGGGCGACCTCGGTGCCGTGGGGCATATACGGTGAAGACAAACTCGACCTCAAGCACGCGCGCAAGGTGCTGGACAAACACCATGCCGGCCTCGACGACATCAAGGACCGCATCCTCGAGTTCCTCGCGGTCGGGGCCTACAAAGGCGAGATCAGCGGTTCCATAGTGTTGCTGGTGGGGCCGCCGGGTGTGGGCAAGACCAGCGTCGGCAAATCCATCGCCGAATCCCTGGGCCGGCCGTTCTATCGCTTCAGCCTTGGCGGCATGCGTGACGAGGCCGAGATCAAGGGCCACCGCCGCACCTACATCGGCGCGCAACCGGGCAAACTGGTGCAGGCGTTGAAAGACGTCGAAGTGATGAACCCGGTGATCATGCTCGACGAGATCGACAAGATGGGCCAGAGCTACCAGGGCGACCCGGCCTCGGCGCTGCTGGAAACCCTCGATCCGGAGCAGAACGTCGAATTCCTCGACCACTACCTGGACCTGCGCCTGGACCTGTCGAAAGTGCTGTTCGTGTGCACCGCCAACACGCTCGATTCGATCCCCAGCCCGCTGCTGGACCGGATGGAAGTGATTCGCCTGTCGGGCTACATCACCGAGGAAAAAGTCGCCATCGCCAAGCGTCACCTGTGGCCCAAGCAACTGGAAAAGGCCGGGGTGTCCAAAGGCAGCCTGAGCATCAGCGACAGCGCGCTCAAGGCGCTGGTCGACGGTTATGCCCGTGAAGCCGGCGTGCGCCAGCTGGAAAAAAACCTCGGCAAACTGGTGCGCAAAGCGGTGATGAAACTGCTCGATGAGCCGAACGCCGTGATCAAACTCGGCCCGAAAGACCTGGAAACGTCCCTCGGCAAACCGGTGTTCCGCAACGAGCAGGTACTGTCGGGTGTCGGCGTCATCACCGGTCTTGCCTGGACCAGCATGGGCGGCGCGACCCTGCCGATCGAAGCCACGCGCATCCACACCCTCAACCGTGGGTTCAAGCTCACCGGGCAACTGGGCGATGTGATGAAGGAGTCAGCGGAAATCGCCTACAGCTACGTCAGCTCGCACCTGAAGTCGTATGGCGGCGATCCGAAATTCTTCGACGAAGCCTTCGTGCACCTGCACGTGCCGGAAGGCGCCACACCGAAAGACGGCCCGAGCGCCGGCGTGACCATGGCCAGTGCACTGCTGTCGCTGGCGCGCAACCAGCCGCCGAAGAAAGGCGTGGCCATGACCGGTGAATTGACATTGACCGGGCATGTGCTGCCGATTGGCGGGGTGCGGGAAAAGGTGATTGCGGCGCGGCGGCAGAAGATTTTCGAACTGATTTTGCCGGAAGCGAATCAGGGGAATTTCGAGGAGCTGCCGGAGTATCTGAAGGAAGGGATTACCGTGCACTTTGCCAAACGCTTTGCGGATGTGGCGAAGGTGTTGTTCTGATACTCTTGTAGCGCCTGTACCGCCGTCTTCGCGGGCAAGCCCGCTCCCACAGGAAATTGAGTCGGTCACAACACTTGTGTGCACCCTCAATCCCTGTGGGAGCGGGCTTGCCCGCGAAGGCGTCAGTCCTGACACCACCGTCCAGGCTGACTGTCACACTTTGTCTCATCTTAAGTTATGCTCGCCGTTCGTCGTGAACGCCGGAGCCCCCGACCCCATGTCCCCCATTCGCCTGCTTGCCCCCCTCACCCTCGCCTTGCTGGCCGCGTGCGCCACGCAACCTGCACACAACGTGACCGTGGAAAAACAAAGCGAATGCCCGGTGCAGCTCAGTAATGGGCAAAACCTGATCCTGACCCTGCCGAGCAATCCGACCACGGGCTATCGCTGGGCAATCCAGGATTCGGCTGGCGGCGTACTGCACGCCTTGGGGCCTGAGGTTTATCGAAACCCCGAAGATGCCGGCATCGTCGGTTCGGCCGGGGTCTCGACTTGGCGCTTTCAGGCTTTTGCGACCGGCACGGGACGTTTGCGCCTGACCTCGCAACAGCCATGGGCACCGGAAGTGTTGCCGGTGGACTCGTTCGACTGCGCGATCTCGGTTAACTGACCGTGGGCTGGCTGATTCTGGCGCTGATGGGCGCGGTGACCTTTCTTTATGGCCTGAGCGTGCAGGCCTCCATGCTGTGCCTGCTGGTCAAGCCGCTGCCGGTGCTGGCCCTGCTCGGGTGGCTGCATGACGCACCGCCCGGCGAATATCGGCGCTGGATCAGCCTGGGCTTGATCTTTTCCTTGCTCGGCGACGTGTTGCTGGCCTGGCCGGGGGACTTGTTCGTGTTTGGCCTGGGCGCGTTTCTGGTCGCCCACCTGGCCTATCTGAAAGCCTACCTGAGCGATTGCCGGCGCCTGGCTCCTTTACCCCTGATCATCGCCCTCGGCGTCGGTGCGGTGCTGTTGGGGATTCTGATTGCTCATGGACTGGGGCCACTACTGGTTCCGGTGATCGTCTACGGCCTGGCCATCAGCGCCATGCTCTGGCGCGCGCTCGCGCGGCTCGGCACTGACGTGCCCAAGCGTTCGGCGCTGCTGGCGGCAGGCGGAGCGATGGCGTTTGTGTTCTCGGACAGCGTGATTGGCATCAGCCGTTTTGTGGTGCCGTTCGACGCGGCGGCTTATGTGATCATCCTCAGTTACTGGTTGGGGCAATGGGGGATAACAGCCTCGGCATTTCCCCAGTCCCGCCGCACTTTGTAGCAGCTGCCGAAGGCTGCGTTCGAGGGCGAAGCCCTCGCCATCCAGTCCACCTGAAAAACGAGTCGCAAGATTTACGACTGCTTCGCAGCCGAACGCAGCCTTCGGCAGCTGCTACCTGGATTGCGCGCTCATCCGGCGGTTTATCAGACAACCCGCGCATCCCCGCGCCAACTTGGCTAAAATGCCGGCCTTTTCCACCTACGCCGCTGGAACCGCCGTGAGCAAAGAATCCGATCGCCTTTTCGCCCAGCCTTTGGCCCAGGTGCCTGACTTCGCCTTTAACGAGGATGTGGTGCGGGTGTTCCCGGACATGATCAAGCGCTCGGTGCCGGGCTATCCGACCATCGTCGAAAACCTTGGCGTGCTCGCCGCACAGTTCGCCCAGCCGGGCAGCGTGCTCTACGACCTGGGCTCGTCGCTGGGGGCCGTGACTCAGGCCCTGCGCCGGCACGTGCGCACCGACGGTTGCCGGGTGATCGCTGTGGATAACTCGGCGGCGATGGTCGAACGTTGCCGCGAGTACCTCAACGGACAGGATTCGATGTTCCAGGAGTTGCTGCCGGTCGAAGTGATCGAAGGCGACATCCTCGCTCTGGAGTTCCAGCCTGCCTCGGTAGTGGCGCTGAACTTCACCCTGCAATTCATTGCCCCGGAGCAGCGCACGGCGTTGTTATCGCGCATCCGCCAATCGCTGTTGCCTGGCGGTGCCCTGATTCTCTCGGAAAAACTGCGCTTCGAAGACGAGCAGGAACACGCGTTGCTCACTGACCTGCACATCGCCTTCAAACGCGCCAACGGCTACAGCGAACTGGAAATCGCCCAGAAGCGCAGCGCCATCGAAAACGTCATGAAGCCCGACAGCCTCGAAGAACACCGCGAACGCCTGCTGGCCGCCGGGTTCTCGAAAGTCGTGCCGTGGTTCCAGTGTCTTAACTTTGCCTCGTTGATTGCCTTGCCATGATTGATCTGTCCCCCCTCGCCCGCCGCCTGGCCGGCACCCCGCTGGCCGACTGGGCCAACACCCTGCAAGCGCAACTCGACAGGAAAATGGAAAAAGGTCATGGCGACCTGGAGCGCTGGCAAAGCGCGCTGGACGCCTTGCCGAAAATCCAGCCGAGCGAAGTCGATTTGCTCAACGGCTTGAAGCTGGACACCGACTGCGACGATGCAACCCGCGCGCAAATGCGCACCGCGTTGATGGGCTTGTCGCCATGGCGCAAGGGGCCGTTCGACCTGTTCGGTGTGCACGTCGACACCGAATGGCGCTCGGACTGGAAATGGTCCCGTGTGGCACCGCACCTGGACCTTGCGGGCAAGCGCATCCTCGATGTCGGCTGCGGCAACGGCTATTACATGTGGCGCATGCTCGGCGCCGGCGCGGACAGCGTGATCGGTGTCGACCCGAACTGGCTGTTCTTCTGCCAGTTCCAGGCCGTGCAGCGTTACCTGTCGGAGCCGAACGCCTGGCACCTGCCGTTTCCCTTTGAAGACCTGCCGCCGAACCTCGAAGGCTTCGACACGGTGTTTTCCATGGGCGTGTTCTATCACCGCCGTTCGCCCATCGAGCATTTGCTGGCGCTGAAGGATTGCCTGGTCAAGGGCGGTGAACTGGTGCTGGAAACGCTGGTGGTCGAAGGCGACAAGCATCAGGTGCTGGTGCCGGAAGACCGCTACGCGCAGATGCGTAACGTGTGGTTCCTGCCGTCGGTGCCGGCGCTGGAGCTGTGGCTGCGTCGTGCCGGGTTCACCGATGTGAAGTGCGTGGATGTGAGCACCACCACGGTCGAGGAACAGCGCGGGACGGAGTGGATGAAGTATCAGTCGCTCAGTGACTTCCTCGATCCCGAGGATCACAGCAAGACGATTGAAGGGTTGCCGGCGCCGATGCGGGCGGTCATCGTGGCCCGTAAGTAACGGCCACTGAAGATCAAATGTGGGAGCGGGCTTGCTCGCGAAGAGGGAGTATCAGTTGGCATATAAGTCACTGACACACCGCATTCGCGAGCAAGCCCGCTCCCACAGGGGTACGGTGTTCAGTCTGAAGGCTTTGCTCTGCGGGCCTTGAAGAATTCGCTGAGCACCGCCCCACATTCTTCCGCCAACACCCCGCCTTCATACAGCACCCGGTGATTCAAGAAGCCCTGGGTAAAGAACTGCCCCTGGCTCTGCACAATCCCGGCTTTCGGCTCCAGCGCGCCGTATACCACCCGTGCAATCCGCGAATGTACGATCAGGCCGGCGCACATGCTGCACGGTTCCAGCGTCACATACAGTGTGCTGCCCGGCAGGCGATAGTTGCTCACCGCTTGCGCAGCGGCGCGGATCGCGACCATTTCCGCGTGGGCGCTGGGATCGCTGGCGCTGATCGGGCAGTTGAAGCCGCGACCGATGATTTCCCCGTCCTGCACCAGCACCGCGCCCACCGGCACTTCGCCCAGGGCTGCGCCTTGAGCCGCCAGGGCCAGGGCTTCGCGCATGAAGTCGCGGTCACGGCTGCGGTCGATGATCGCGGCGGGACGAATCTGACGCATCACGCCACCTCGATGGCGGCCATCAGGCCGGTTTCCATGTGGTCGATCACATGGCAATGGAACATCCACACCCCGGGGTTATCCGCCACCAGCGCCACTTGCGCGCGCTCGTTCTTGCCCAGCAGGTAAGTGTCGGTGAAGTACGGAATGACCTTGTGCCGGTTCGAGGCGATGACCTTGAAACTCATGCCGTGCAGGTGGATCGGGTGCTGATACTGAGTCATGTTTTTCAATTCGAAAATGTAGCTCTTGCCCTTCTCGAGCTTGGCAATCGGGCGGTCGGCGCAAGTCTTGTCGGTGATGTCCCAGGCCTTGCCGTTGATTTGCCACAAGCTCGGCGGCTTGCCGTTGTCGACGTTGACCGATACCGAGCCGACCCATTCGAAATTGAAGTTGAGTTTCTCGGCATTGGCCAGGTCGGGCTCGGCGATCGGGTTGGCCGGCAGTGCCGGCGGCCACTCGGTCGGCGCATCGCTATTGGCCACCGAACGGAACGTGCCCAGGCGCACCGGACCGTTACGCAGGGACAACTCTTCACCGGCCGGCGGGGCCTTTATCGCCAGGCAAATGCGCATACCGGGGCCGAGCCAGTACTCCTTGCCAAGCGGGCGTGGCTCGATGGGGTTTCCGTCCAGCGCATAGATCTGCGCTTCGACGCCGGGAATGTTCAGGCGATAGGTCAATGTGTTGTCGAGGTTGAGCAAACGCACGCGGGTGATCTGCCCGGCCGGCAACTCGATCACTGCTTGCGGCACGCCATTGATGGTCGCCAGGCGCCCTGCCGTGCCGCCCCGGGCCGCTTCCCGGGGAATGCTGAACTCGACGAAATTGCCCTCCTCGTCGACGTGCCAGCTCTTCAGGCTCAAGGTTTTTTCGTACTTGAAACCGGTCGGCTCGCGTTCTTCGACAATCAAAGGCCCGACTAGCCCGCGACCGAGTTCTTCGCTGCTGTTCACGTGCGGGTGATACCAATAGCTGCCGGCATCGGGTACGCGGAATTTGTAGTCGAAATACTCGCCCGGCAGCACCGGAAGCTGCGAGACGTAAGGCACGCCGTCCATTTCCAGCGGCAAGCGGATGCCGTGCCAGTGAATGGTGGTGGCAACCGGCAAGTGGTTGATGAAACGCACCCGCAACCAGTCACCCTGGCGCGCCCGCAACTCGGTACCCGGCGCCGAAGGGCCGAACGCCCAGGCCTGGGTGTTGTGCCCGGCCACCAGTTCGACGTCCAGCGGCGCCGCGATCAGTTCATAGTCGTGGCCCGCGTCAGCGTCGGCCATCTTGCCCAACCAGTAACGCGACGCCCCTCCGGCTCCCACGCCAACGACAACAAGACCGGCCAGGCCACCGAGGATTTGGCGACGGGTAAAGGACATGAACTCAACTACCTCACGTATCAGCTACAGGCCCGGGGCCCGCAAAAGGCGAATACGATACACCCGCAGTTGTGAAAGAAACAGCAAAGCGGGCGTGACGACGGGCCGCAGGCAGGGCCGGCATAAACGCAAAAAGCCGCGTGAACTCACGTTCACACGGCTTTTCATCCTGCGATCAACCCTTCAGGGCTGGTGCGGGATCATTCCCACTCAATGGTCGCCGGCGGCTTGCTCGACACGTCGTAGGTGACGCGGGAGATGCCTTCGATTTCATTGATGATACGGCCGCTGACGGTTTCCAGCAGTTCGTAAGGCAGGTGTGCCCAACGCGCGGTCATGAAGTCGATGGTTTCCACGGCACGCAGGGCCACGACCCAGGCGTAACGACGGCCATCGCCAACCACGCCAACCGATTTCACCGGCTGGAATACCACGAACGCCTGGCTGACCTTGTGGTACCAGTCGGCCTTGCGCAGTTCTTCGATGAAGATGTGGTCGGCACGACGCAGCAGGTCGGCGTATTCCTTCTTCACTTCGCCGAGGATGCGCACGCCCAGGCCCGGGCCCGGGAACGGGTGACGGTAGACCATGTCGTACGGCAGGCCCAGTTCCAGGCCCAGACGACGGACTTCGTCCTTGAACAGCTCGCGCAGTGGCTCGACCAGCTTGAGGTTCATTTCTTCCGGCAGGCCGCCCACGTTGTGGTGCGACTTGATCACGTGGGCCTTGCCGCTTTTCGCGCCAGCCGACTCGATCACGTCCGGGTAGATGGTGCCCTGGGCCAGGTACTTGATGTTGTCCAGCTTGCAGGATTCGGCATCGAACACGTCGATGAAGGTACGGCCGATGATCTTGCGCTTCTTCTCCGGGTCGGCTTCGCCGGCCAGGTTGCCCAGGAACTGCTCCTCGGCGTTGGCACGGATCACCTTGACGCCCATGTTCTCGGCGAACATGGCCATCACTTGCTCGCCTTCGTGCAGGCGCAGCAGGCCGTTGTCGACGAACACGCAAGTCAGCTGGTCGCCAATGGCCTTGTGCAGCAGCGCGGCAACCACGGACGAGTCAACGCCGCCGGACAGGCCGAGCAGTACGTTGTCGGTGCCGACCTGGGCGCGAACCTGGGCGATGGCGTCTTCAGCGATTTTCGACGGAGTCCACAGGGCTTCGCACTCGCAGATGTCGAGGATGAAGCGCGACAGAATGCGACCGCCTTGCTTGGTGTGGGTCACTTCCGGGTGGAACTGCACGCCGTAGTAACGACGCTCGTCGCTGAACATGCCGGCGATCGGGCAGCTCGGGGTGCTGGCCAGGATGTGGAAGTCAGACGGCATTCTGGTGACCTTGTCACCGTGGCTCATCCATACGTCGAGGCCGAACAGGCCATCGGCGTCGATGTGGTCTTCGATGCCGTCGAGCAGGCGGCTCTTGCCGACCACGTCGACGCGGGCGTAACCGAACTCACGCAGCTCGGAACCTTCAACCTTGCCGCCCAGTTGCTCGGCCATGGTCTGCATGCCGTAGCAGATACCGAAGACCGGTACGCCCAGGTCGAAAACGGCTTGCGGGCAGCGTGGGCTGTTGGCTTCGTGGACCGACTCCGGGCCGCCTGCGAGGATGACGCCTTTAGGAGCGAACTCGCGGATCGCATCTTCGTCCATGTCGAACGGGTGCAGTTCGCAGTACACGCCGATTTCACGCACGCGGCGGGCGATCAGCTGGGTGTACTGGGAACCGAAGTCGAGGATCAGGATGCGGTGAGCGTGAATGTCGAGGGCCATGATTCAGTCTCGTCTAAAAAATTCGGAAACAGTCGTGATTCAGAAACAACTCGGGGCTGAATAAAACAGCCCCGGTTGCTTAGCTTGTTGCTTGAAGGCTCAACCTACGCGGTAGTTCGGCGCTTCTTTGGTGATCTGCACGTCGTGCACGTGGGACTCGGCCATGCCGGCGCCGGTGATCCGCACGAACTCAGGCTTGGTGCGCATCTCTTCGATGTTGGCGCTACCGGTGTAGCCCATCGAAGAGCGCAGGCCGCCCATCAACTGGTGGATGATCGCGCTCAGGGTGCCCTTGTACGGAACACGCCCTTCGATGCCTTCCGGAACGAGCTTCTCGGCGCCTGCCGAGGAGTCCTGGAAGTAACGGTCGGAGGAACCTTGAGCCTGGGACATGGCGCCCAGCGAACCCATGCCGCGATAAGCCTTGTACGAACGGCCCTGGAACAGTTCGATCTCGCCCGGAGCTTCTTCGGTACCGGCGAACATCGAGCCCATCATCACGCAGGAAGCACCGGCCACGATGGCCTTGGACAGGTCACCGGAGAAACGGATACCGCCGTCGGCGATCAACGGAACGCCAGTGCCTTCGAGGGCAGCGGCAACGTTGGCGATGGCACTGATTTGCGGCACGCCGACACCGGCGACGATACGGGTGGTGCAGATCGAGCCTGGGCCGATACCGACCTTGACCGCGTCAGCGCCGGCTTCGGCCAGGGCCTTGGCGGCAGCGCCGGTGGCAATGTTGCCGCCGATGACCTGCACTTCAGGGAAGTTCTGCTTGACCCAGCGAACGCGGTCGATCACGCCTTTGGAGTGACCGTGTGCGGTGTCGACCACCACCACGTCAACGCCGGCATTGACCAGGGCGGCTACGCGGTCACCGGTGTCTTTACCGGTGCCGACGGCCGCGCCAACGCGCAGACGACCTTGATCGTCCTTGCTGGCCAGCGGGTAAGCCTTGGCTTTTTCGATGTCTTTGACGGTCATCATGCCTTTGAGGGCAAACTTGTCGTCGACGATCAGGACTTTTTCCAGGCGGTGCTTGTGCAGCAACTCGCGGACTTCGTTCTTGTTGGCGCCTTCCTTGACCGTGACCAGACGCTCTTTAGGCGTCATCACTTCACGAACGGTGGCATCCAGACGGGTTTCGAAGCGCACGTCACGGGAGGTGACGATGCCGACCAGGTCGCCATCATGCAGCACCGGAACGCCGGAAATGTTGTGCATGCGGGTCAGTTCGAACAGGTCACGCACCGTGGCGTCAGCCTCGATGGTGATCGGGTCCTTGACCACACCGGCTTCGAACTTCTTGACCTTGCGCACTTCGGCAGCTTGCTGCTCGATGGTCATGTTCTTGTGGATGATGCCGATACCACCTTCCTGAGCCATGGCGATTGCCAGACGGGCTTCAGTGACGGTGTCCATGGCAGCGGAAACCAGTGGAATATTCAGCTCGATGCCACGGGTAAGGCGGGTCTTGAGACTGACTTCGTTAGGAAGTACCTCGGAATAACCGGGCACTAGGAGAATGTCGTCGAATGTCAGAGCTTCTTGGCTGATACGCAGCATCGCGGGGGCTCCCGAGCGGGAAAATGGAAGCGCGCCATTATAGTCAGACACCCCCTCGGGTTCAATGTAAAACTCTGACTATTATTGGCATTACGGATATACGGGAATCAAAACCATGAAATTGCTGTTTTTTTGTAGGAGCGAGCTTGCTCGCGATGAAACTGAAGGCGGCACTTGTTTCCAGACAGCACGCGTCATCGTTTACGCCCATCGCGAGCAAGCTCGCTCCTACAGGTTTCAGAGTTCTACTTTCACCCAACTCACGGGCTGATCCAGCCAATCGGCAAATTCGTCGAGAAAGTGCTGTTTAAACCCGGCTTCGGCCCAGTTGTTGAAGATAAAACCGAGGTTGGAAAAGCCGCATTCCTGCAGGAACAAAAAGCCGTTGATGTCGTCTTCATGCCCGCATTCCGGGCAGGTGAAGTTATCGGTGCGTCCTGGCATCCAGTCTTCCAGGCTTTCGAACAGGGCTTCACCGATTTCCTTGCGGCACTCGGCGCAACCTGCCTCCCCTAGAAAACCCTTGGCCGGCGTATAGATGCAGCGCTTGGTGACAATTTCCAGGCCGTTGACGGCTTCGCCAAACGGCAGCGCTTCCGGATGCAGGACCACCTCACGGGCACCCTCGGCGATGGCGTGGCCCATGCGGTTGCCGGTGCGGCCGCAAGTGCTCAGTTCTTCCTGGATGATGTTCTTGCGCACCAGCCAGCGCACGATGGCCCTGGCCCGGGGTTCGTGCACCGGCAGGGTGGAGATTTTAGGGACGATGATGCTTTGGGAATTCATGGGTACAGGCCTGGAGCTTTAAAAAAGGGTCTTGCGGGGAAATCAAATGCCAGCCGATCAACAACCCCTGTAGGAGCGAGCCTGCTCGCGATATCGGTGTCCGCTTCAACATCTATATTGAATGTGAAATAGCTATCGCGAGCAGGCTCGCTCTTGACCTCAGGCTTGCCGAACAGGCGCAGCGCGGTATCCGGCTCGCTCAAGGCAGCGCCCAGATTGGCGAAAGCGGTCTGGGTCGACTGCCCTTCCACCAGGATCACCGCCGACGCCGAAGGCCCGAACTGACGGATCAACGGAATCGGCAGACCGAGAATGGCCCGTGCGTGCAGGGCGAACTGCGACAGGTCCTGGGAAATCAGGGTCACCAGACCGGTGTCGTGCGGGCGCGGCGAGACTTCGCTGAACCACACCTGATCACCCTTGATGAACAGCTCGACGCCGAACAGACCACGGCCACCGAGGGCTTCGGTCACGGCTTTGGCGACGCGTTCGGATTCAGCCAGGGCAATCGGGCTCATGGCTTGCGGCTGCCAGGATTCCTGGTAGTCGCCCTTCTCCTGACGGTGGCCGACCGGCGCGCAGAAGGTGGTGCCGCCCACATGGCGCACGGTCAGCAGGGTGATTTCGTAGTCGAAATCGATGAAGCCTTCGATGATCACCCGACCTTTACCGGCACGGCCACCTTCCTGGGCGTAGTCCCAGGCTTTCTGCACGTCATCGACGCTGCGCAGCAGGCTCTGGCCCTTGCCCGAAGAACTCATGACCGGTTTGACCACGCATGGGAAACCGAGGTCTTCGACGGCTTTGCTGTAGTCCTCGAAGGTGTCGGCGAAGTGGTACGGCGAGGTTGGCAGGTCCAGCTCTTCGGCGGCCAGGCGACGGATGCCTTCGCGGTTCATGGTCAGTTGCGCGGCGCGGGCGGTCGGGATCACGTTGAAACCTTCGGCCTCCAGCTCCACCAGGGTCGAGGTGGCGATGGCTTCGATTTCCGGCACGATAAAGTGCGGCTTCTCGGCTTCGATCACTGCGCGCAGGGCCGCACCATCAAGCATGTTGATCACGTGGCTGCGGTGCGCAACCTGCATGGCCGGTGCGTTGGCGTAGCGATCCACGGCAATCACTTCAACGCCCAGGCGTTGCAGCTCGATCACCACTTCCTTGCCCAACTCGCCACAGCCACACATCAATACGCGGGTCGCGGTGGGCGACAATGGAGTTCCGATACGGGTCATCTGAAGGTCCTCAAGGAGCGGATCATCGCGGGACGCGCCATGCGCGCTTCCCATGGGGAGAAAGCGCGGCATTTTACATGAACTTCAGCCGACGGCAGCCTGTTTGCGCAGGCGCCAGGCCATGATCAGCCACACGGCGGTGCCCCCGGCGAAGATGCAACGCGATCCTTGTAGCAGCTGGCGAAGCCTGCGTTCGGACGAAGCAGGCGCAAATTCTGAGTCCCCGGTCTTCCAGAAAGTCCGCGTTGCCTGATTCCACGACTGCTGCGCAGCCGAACGCAGGCTTCGCCAGCTGCTACCGGTTCGGGGTTTTGTTGAGCATCCAGATCAACCCGCTGGCCTTGGCCCGCTCATGACACAACCCCAGCACCTTGCGGCGCTCGGCGTTGTCCATGCGGCTCCAGCGGGTGATTTCTTCCACCGTGCGCTGGCAACCGGTACAGATGTCATCCTCGTCCAGTGCGCAAATGTTCACGCAGGGCGATGCTACCGGGCGTTCGGTGTCGGTCATTGTTCCTGCTCGGCCAGATCGCGGGCATAACGCTGCGAGTTGTGCACGTAGTGAGCAGCGCTGGCCTCCAGCATTTTGATTTGCAGCTCGGTCAATTCGCGCACCACTTTGCCGGGTGAACCCATGACCAGCGATCCGTCTGGAATTTCTTTGCCTTCGCCGATCAGCGAATTGGCGCCGATGATGCAGTTCTTGCCAATCTTCGCGCCATTGAGAATCACCGCGTTGATGCCGATCAGGCTGTAGTCGCCGACGGTACAGCCGTGGAGCATGGCGTTGTGGCCGATGGTCACGCCGGTGCCGATGGTCAGCGGGTAGCCCATGTCGGTGTGCATCACGGTGCCGTCCTGGACGTTGCTGTTCTTGCCGATCAGGATCAACTCATTGTCGCCGCGCAGAACGGTGTTGAACCAGACGTTGGCGCCCTCTTCCAGCTTGACCTTGCCCACCAGCACGGCATTGGGAGCAACCCAGCTCTGTGGATGGGTTTCGACGCGGGCGTCGCCCAGGCGGTATTTCATTGTGTTGTCCTCAAGGCTCAGGCAGGCAGGTTCAAACCATTCGAACGATGGCTTCAGGTATTGATAAAGCTTTTGGGAGGTTGGTGCAGGCTGATTTTCGCGTCATACAGCAAGTTGATCAACTCGACGATCATGATCGCCGTCAGCCCCCAGATCTTGTATTCACCAAAGCGATAGCTCGGCACATACCAGCTGTGGCCCTGATAGTCGATGCGATGGGTATGTTCACGGGGGTCCTTGCGGAAGAACTCCAGGGGCACGCTGAACACCGCGGCGATCTCGGCATCATTGGCCCGGTATTCGACGAAATCCGGGATCACCCCGACATAGGGCGTGACCATGATGCCATGCAGGCTGATCAGCGGGCTGAGCGGGCCGATCACCTCGACCAGCCCCGGCGGCAGGCCGATTTCTTCTTCGGCCTCACGCAAGGCGGTGAAAATCAGGTCGGGGTCTTCGGGGTCACGGCGCCCGCCGGGAAAGGCGACTTCACCGCCATGGGTCGACAGTCCGCTGGCACGCAGGGTCAACACCAGCTCTGGCTCGTCACTGCGGGTGATCGGCACCAGCACTGCGGCCTCGGGAAAACGATGGTCGGTCTCCAACGTGCGTGGTGTGTGGTTACTTACCCGATGCAGTAGCTCGTCCAGCATGAGTGTTCTCGATCTGTGCCTTACCCGGCATCATGCACCAATCGCTGCGGCCGCCCAACCCCCGCAACCGCCCCATGTCGCGAAACGACAACTTGCCGACAGACACTGCCGCACGCCAAGATAGGCCCAGCATTCAGGAACCCAAGCATGAAATTTTGCAGCCAGTGCGGCAACCCGGTGACCCAGCGCATTCCCGAAGGCGATTCCCGCCTGCGTTTTGTCTGCGACAGCTGTCAGGCCATTCACTACCAGAACCCCAATATCGTCGCCGGCTGCGTGGCGACCTGGGGCAGCAAGGTGTTGCTGTGCCGGCGGGCCATCGAGCCGCGCCGCGGCTACTGGACCCTGCCCGCCGGCTTCATGGAGAACGGCGAGACCATCGAGCAGGCCGCCATTCGCGAAACCGCCGAGGAAGCCTGCGCCCGGGTGCGCAACCTGAGCATCTATACCCTGATCGACGTGCCGCACATCAGCCAGGTACATGTGTTCTTCCGTGCCGAGCTGGCGGACCTGGACTTTTCTGCCGGTCCCGAGAGCCTGGAAGTGCAACTATTCGACGAAGCGGACATTCCTTGGGATGAGCTGGCTTTCCGCACGGTGGGCCGTACCTTAGAATGCTTCTTCGCTGACCGGCGGACCGAGGTCTATCCCGTACGGTCTGAATCGATCCCGCCGCTTGCTCAGCCTGCCAATACCTGATGTCATCTTGTTATCATTCGAAGGCGCTGAACGATCGTCCGAACGCGCCCCGAGCCTTCGGCGGCTCCTGCAAAAACATCTATACATAAATAGTCGCGACACCTCCTGGGGAATCGTTTCAATGCGCTGGTTGCTTGCCCTGTTCTGTTTGTCGTTCGTCACGGTATCCCAAGCTTCTGCCGTGGAAACCCTGGACGGCAAGGTCATCGAGAAAATCCTGATTCTCAAGTCTTCCCATCAATTGCAATTGATCAATGACGGCAAGCCGCTCAAGACCTATCGCATTTCCCTGGGCAAGCGTCCCAAGGGGCCGAAGCTGATGGAAGGCGACAAACGCACCCCGGAAGGCTTCTACTGGGTCGACTGGCGCAAGACCAGTGATAAATTCAACCTGGCAATGCACATTTCCTACCCGAACATCAGCGACTCTGCCCGCGCCCGACGTGAAGGCGTCGAGCCCGGCGGCATGATCATGATCCACGGCACCCCGGACACCGTGGACACTCCGGAAGACCTGTTCCACACCCTGGACTGGACCGACGGCTGCATCGCCATGCGCAACATGGACATGCGCGAAGTCTGGAACCTGGTGCCGGACGGCACGATGATCGAAATTCGTCCGTAATCGCAACACCCACCTCGTAGCAGCTGGCGAAGCCTGCGTTCGGCTCGGGCCGCGTTCGGACGAAGCAGTCGTAAAACCTGAGTGCGAAGTATTCCTGACACAACGCGTCGGCTGATTTCACGACTGCTACGCAGCCGAACGCAGGCTTCGCCAGCTGCTACAGGTCGAATTTCTTCTTCTGACCGCCACCGTCGGTCGCCCTCGAAAAAATAAATTCAACAGATCGCAGCCTGTGACAGCACCTGCCGGGGAGATACCAGTTCCCCTCTCAGAAGCTACCGCAGGCTGCGATCTTTGCTATTGAACTCCCCACCTCTAATACCACTTCAAACACCCCCCCATTTCAATCGCTCTACATAGCAGGCTTTACCGCGCTTTCTGCCAGCCAGTGGCGTTGACATGGTATTCAAGTGGTATTAGTTTTTGCTCCATTCAAGGGTGACAACACTCCAATATCCGCCCCGGACACCGCCATGAACGATCTCCACGCCCTGCGCCCCGACGACACCCAGCCCACGCCGCTCTACCTGCAACTGGCGCGCAACCTGGAAGCGGCGATCCATGCCGGCCAGTGGAAAGCCGAACAGGCCATGCCTTCGGAGCGCAATCTGAGCGAGACGCTGGGCATCTCCCGCGTCACTGCCCGCAAGGCGCTGGAAGTGCTGCTCGAACAAGGCCTGATCCGTCGCAACCAGGGCTCCGGCACCTTCATCACGCCGCGCCTCGAACAACCGTTGTCGCGCCTTTCCGGTTTCAGTGAAATGCTCCGTCTCAAGGGTTTCGTGCCCGGCTCGCAATGGCTGGAGCGGGAAATCACCCTGCCGACCCACGAAGAGCTGATCCGCCTCGGCCTGTCGCCCAACGACAAAGTCGCGCGCCTCAAACGCCTGCGTAAAGCCGACGACACCGTGATGGCTATCGAGATGAGCACCCTGCCCGCCTCGATCATTCCCAAGCCGCAAATGGTCGGCGATTCCCTCTACGAATTCCTCGACGGCATCGGCAAACCGGTTGTCCGCGCCTTGCAGCATATCCAGGCGATCAACGCCTCGGACGAGTTCGCCGCGCTGGTCGGCATCGCCCCCGGCACCGCCATGCTGCTGATGACCCGGGTCGGCTACCTGGAAGACAACACGCCGATCGAAGTCACCGACACCTATTGCCGTAACGACTACTACGACTTTGTGGCAGAACTTCGCCGCTAGAACGCGCACCGCGAAGCCGCCAAACCAGAGAACCGATCATGTCCGAAGACAACATCCTCACCACCCACGGCTGGGTTCGCGGCCGGCTGGTTCACGAACACGGCAAGGTCGTCGCCATCGAAGGCGTGTCCTGTGATCCGGCGGACAACGATCTGCCGTACCTGCTGCCGGGCTTCATCGACCTGCACGTGCACGGCGGCGGCGGCAAAGACATCATGGAGGGCACGCCGGCCTTCGAAACCATCACCCGCACCCACGTGCGCTTCGGCACCACGTCGCTGCTGGCCACCACCATGACCGCACCGAACGAAGAAATCCTGGGCGTGCTCAAGGCCGTCGGCGAATTCTGTGAGCAGCGACCCTACGGCTGCGCCCGGGTGCTCGGTGTGCACCTCGAAGGCCCCTACATCAATCCCGGCAAACTCGGTGCGCAACCCAACTTCGCCCACACCGCGCTGATGGCCGAAGTCGAAGCGTACCTGGCGCTCGCACCGATCCGGGTGATCACCATTGCCCCGGAAATTGCCGGCCACGACGCCTTGATCCGCGACCTCAGCGCCCGTGGCATCCGCATGCAGATCGGCCACACCCTGGGCAGTTACGAAGAAGGCGTGGCTGCGCTGGCAGCCGGCGCCAGCAGTTTCACCCACCTCTACAACGCCATGAGCCCGCTGCATCACCGTGAGCCGGGGATCGTCGGCGCGGCACTGGCCCACGCCCAATACGCCGAACTGATTCCGGACTTGCTGCACGTGCACCCCGGCGCCATCCGCGTCGCCCTGCGTTCGATTCCGTGCCTGTACTGCGTCACCGACTCGACCGCCGCCGCCGGCATGCCCGACGGCGAGTACAAACTCGGCAGCCACACCGTGACCAAGTGCCTGGGCGGCGTGCGCCTGCCCGACGGCACCCTGGCCGGCAGCACCCTGACCATGGATCAGGCCCTGCGCAACCTGGTGAAAATCGGCCTGCCCATCGCCGAAGCCTCGCAGCGCCTGTCGCAATTCCCCGCCGACTACCTCGGCCTCACCGAACGCGGGCGCCTGCAACCGGGGGCCTGGGCCGACTGCGTGCGGCTGGATCGCTCACTGAAACTGACCGCCGTCATGGTCGAAGGAGAAGACATTGACTTCAAAAATGCTTGAAGAGGCGCTGTCCTCGTTCGAGGCCGTGCAAGCCCAGCTGCAACAACTCGACCCGCAATTGATCGAGATCGCCGGCCGCCTGCGCCGTCAGCCGCCGCAGGTGGTCATGACCGTGGCCCGCGGCAGCTCCGACCACGCCGCCAGCTACTTCGCCTACCTGACCATGCAAATGCTGGGCATCCCGGTGGCGTCGTTGCCTATGTCGGTGGTGACCATGCAGCAGGCGCCGTTGAAGGTCAGCGGCCAGGCGGCATTCGCCTTTTCGCAATCGGGACAAAGCCCTGACCTGGTCAACAGCCTGCGCCTGTTACGCAAGCGCGGAGCCTTGAGCATTTCGCTGGTCAATGCCGAAGACTCGCCGCTCGAAGCCGCCTGTGAATTCAGCCTGCCACTGTGTGCCGGCACTGAAAGCAGCGTCGCCGCGACCAAGAGTTTCATCGCCACCCTCAGCGCCAGCGCCCGGCTGATTGGTCACTGGAAAGAAGACGCCGAACTGCTCGAGGCCGGCTCTGCCTTGCCCGATGGCCTGCGCGACGCCGCGCAACAGGACTGGAGCCCGGCCGTCGACGCCTTGCGCGACTGTCAGCGGCTGATGGTGATCGGCCGTGGCGCCGGTTTCGCCATCGCCCAGGAAGCGGCGCTCAAATTCAAAGAGACCTCGGCGATCCAGGCCGAAGCCTTCAGCAGCGCCGAGGTCCGTCACGGCCCGATGGCCTTGATCGGCGACAACTACCCGCTGCTGGTGTTCGCCCCACGGGGTGCCGAGCAGGCCGGTTTGCTGAGCCTGGCGGCCGACATGCGCCAGCGTGGCGCCCGTGTCCTGCTGGCCGCACCGGATGACGTGCTCGAACGCGACCTGACGCTGACCCGCGCCGAACACCCGGCCCTCGACCCGATTCTGGCGATCCAGAGTTTCTACGTGATGGCCGCCGGCCTGGCCGTGGCCCGCGGCATGGACCCGGACCAGCCGCGGCACTTGAGCAAAGTGACGCGCACCCACTAAATCGAATGGCGATTGATTGATCTGTAGGAGCGAGCCTGCTCGCGATGGACGTGAACGATGACGCGCTCTTCCTGAATAAACGCGTTGCTTTCAATTTCTTCGCGAGCAGGCTCGCTCCTACAGGGAACCAAGCGAATTTCCAGATCGCAGTTTTTCCTGATGAGACCGAGCCATGCATAACAACAATAAAGAGCTGACCTTAAGCGCCCCGCTCAGCGGCCCGGTGCTCACGCTCGCCAAAGTCCCGGACCCGGTGTTTGCCAGCGGCGCCATGGGTGACGGCATCGCCATCGATCCGCTCAACGACACCCTTCACGCCCCGTGTGCCGGCGTGGTGGTGCATGTTGCCCGCACCGGTCACGCGGTGACCCTGCGAGCCGACAACGGCGCAGAATTGCTCCTGCACCTGGGCCTCGACACTGTCGAATTGCAGGGTCAGGGTTTCTCCATGCTGGTCAAGGAAGGCGCGCGTGTCGCCAATGGCCAACCCCTGCTGCGCTATGACCTGGACAAGGTCGCGCAACAGTGCAAAAGCCTGGTCAGCCTGCTGATCCTCACTAACAGCCAGGACTTTCAGGCACGGCCCATCACCCTCAAATCGGTGAAGGTCGGCGAGCCGCTGCTGCACATCATTCGTCGACAGACATCGACCGCAGAGGTCGATGTCGAGTTTGCCGGCGCAGAGATTGTCGGCCTCGTACGCATTGCTCACCGTGGTGGTCTGCACGCGCGGCCGGCCGCGTTGATCCGTCAGACCGCGCAAGGTTTCAAAAGCAAATCGCAGCTGCATTTCGCCGGCAAGTCCGCAACCTGCGACAGCCTGATCGGCCTGATGGGGCTGGCCATCGGCGAGCAGGCAGAAGTCCAGGTCAGTTGCCAGGGCCCGGATGCCGAAGCCGCGCTGCAAGCCTTGCTGACCGCGTTATCCACAGCCTTGGCCGAAGACAGTCACGCCACCGCGCCACCCACGATTGCCCAACGCAATCGCCCCGCCGAAGCCGGTGTGTTGCACGGTGTCTGTGCGGCGCCCGGCCTGGTCGGCGGGCCGCTGTTTCGCCTGAATACGATCAGCCTGCCGCTGGATGCCGGCCATCATGATCCGCAGCAGCAATGGCAGGCTCTGGATGCGGCACTGAGCCAGGTGCGCAGCGACATCGACCACACGCTGGCCCAGGCAAAAAAACACAAGGACAGCGCCGAAGAGGCGATTTTCGCCGCACACCTGGCGCTGCTCGAAGATCCGGCCTTGCTGGGCGCCGCCAGTCAATCCGTCGCCCAGGGCACGGCCGCGACTCACGCCTGGAGCCAGGCCATCGACGCGCAATGCGAAGTGCTCCAGCAAACCGGTAGCACATTGCTCGCCGAACGCGCCAACGACCTGCGCGACCTCAAGCAACGGGTGCTGCGTGTATTGCTCGGCGATACCTGGCATTACGACGTGCCGGCCGGCGCCATCGTCGCGGCCCATGAACTGACGCCCTCCGATTTGCTGCAACTGAGCCAGCAAGGCGTCGCCGGGCTGTGCATGGCCGAAGGCGGCGCGACCTCCCACGTGGCGATTCTGGCCCGAGGCAAAAGCCTGCCGTGCATGGTCGCACTGGGTTCGACGCTGCTGGATCAACGACAGGGGCAACCGGTGGTGCTGGACGCCGACGGAGGCCGTCTCGAACTGACACCCAATGCAGAGCGCCTGGCGGACGTGCGCCAGCTGCAACAGCAACAGCAACAACGCCGGGCCGAACAACAGGCCCAGGCGCATACACCGGCACTGACCACCGATGGCCTGCACATCGAAGTCGCCGCCAACGTGGCGTCCAGCACGGAAGCGGCAGACGCTTTGGCCAATGGCGCCGACGGCGTCGGCTTGCTGCGCACCGAGTTTCTCTTCGTCGACCGCCACACTGCTCCGGACGAACAGGAACAATGCCACGCCTATCAAGCCGTGCTCGATGCCATGGGCGACAAGTCAGTGATCATCCGCACCATCGACGTCGGCGGCGACAAGCAACTGGACTACCTGCCACTGCCCGCCGAGGCCAACCCGGTGCTCGGCCTGCGCGGCATTCGCCTGGCTCAGGTTCGCCCGGAACTGCTCGACCAGCAACTGCGCGCGCTGCTGCACCTGCGCCCGTTGTCACGCTGCCGGATCCTGCTGCCGATGATCACTGAAGTCGATGAGCTGCTGCACATCCGCCAGCGCCTCGACGCCTTGTGCGATGAACTCGGTCTGACGCAACGCCCCGAACTGGGGGTGATGATTGAAGTACCGGCCGCCGCGCTGCTGGCCGAGCAACTGGCCGAGCACGCGGACTTCCTGTCCATCGGCACCAACGACCTGTCGCAATACACCCTGGCCATGGACCGCGACCATGCCGGGCTTGCCGCGCGCGTCGATGCGCTGCACCCGGCCCTGCTGCGGTTGATCGCCCAGACCTGCGCCGGTGCGGCGCAGCACAATCGTTGGGTAGGTGTGTGCGGTGCACTGGCTTCCGATCCACTGGCCACGCCGGTACTGATCGGCCTGGGGGTCAGCGAGTTGTCGGTGAGCCCGGTACAGATCGGTGAAATCAAGGACCGCGTGCGTCATCTCGACGCCAGCGAATGCCGGCGCATCAGCCAGGGCCTGCTCAAGCTGAGCAGCGCCAGCGCCGTGCGTCATGCCTGTCACCAGCATTGGCCTCTGAGCTAAAGAACAACAAGAATCCAGGGAGATCCGCCATGTACCAACTTTTCATTGAAGGCCTGCAGCGCCTCGGCCGCGCGCTGATGCTGCCAATCGCGATCCTGCCGATTGCCGGCCTGCTGCTGCGCCTGGGCGATACCGACCTGCTGAACATCGCGATCATCCACGACGCCGGTCAGGTGATTTTCGCCAACCTGGCGATGATCTTCGCCATCGGCATCGCGGTCGGTTTCGCCAAAGACAACAACGGTACGGCGGGGCTTGCCGGGGTGATCGGCTACCTGGTGATGATCTCCACGCTCAAAGTGCTCGACCCGAGCATCAACATGGGCATGCTCGCCGGGATCGTCAGCGGCCTGATGGCCGGCGCGCTGTACAACCGTTTCAAGGACATCAAGCTGCCGGAATACCTGGCGTTCTTCGGTGGCCGGCGTTTCGTGCCGATCATCACCGGCTTCAGCGCGGTGGGGCTCGGCGTGGTGTTCGGCCTGATTTGGCCGCCGATCCAGCACGGCATCAACAGCTTCGGCGTGTTGATGCTGGAAAGCGGCAGCATCGGCGCATTCATTTTCGGCGTGCTCAACCGCCTGCTGATCGTCACCGGCCTGCACCACATCATCAACAACATGGCATGGTTCGTCTTCGGCAACTTCACCGACCCGGCCACGGGCGCCCTCGTGACCGGCGACATCTCGCGCTACTTCGCCGGCGACCCCAAGGGCGGGCAATTCACCACCGGCATGTTCCCGATGATGCTCTTCGGCCTGCCCGCCGCGTGCCTGGCGATGTACCGCAACGCCTTGCCGGAACGACGCAAAGTCATGGGCGGGATCTTCCTGTCGATGGCCCTGACCTCGTTCCTCACTGGCGTTACCGAACCCGTCGAGTTCGCCTTCATGTTCCTTGCGCCATTGCTCTTCTTGTTGCACGCGCTGCTGACCGGCCTGTCGTTGGCCATCACCAACCTGCTGAACATCCACCTGGGGTTCACCTTCTCCGGTGGCTTCATCGACATGATCCTTGGCTGGGGCAAGTCCACCAACGGCTGGCTGGTGTTCCCGGTGGGCCTGGCGTACGCCGTGATCTATTACGTGGTGTTTGATTTCTGTATCCGCCGCTTCGACCTGAAAACCCCGGGACGTGAAGGTGTTACGGCCACCGAGCAAGTCGCCGTGGCCGACAACGAGCGTGCCGGGGCTTACATCAAGGCCCTGGGCGGTGCCGAAAACCTGATCACCGTCGGCGCCTGCACCACGCGCTTGCGCCTGGACATGGTGGATCGCCACAAGGCCTCGGATACAGATTTGAAAGCGCTCGGCGCCATGGCCGTGGTGCGTCCGGGCAAGGGCGGGAGTTTGCAGGTGGTGGTCGGGCCGATGGCCGACGCCATCGCCGACGAGATTCGCCTGGCGATGCCGGCGTTGGGTCGCGCCATCGTGTCGTCGCCTGCGGCAGTCATTGATGAACCCGCACCTCACGCCGTGGAGACACCTGAAGCCCGGCAATGGCTGGAGGCGCTGGGCGGTGGCGACAATGTGCTGCAACTCGATTGCATCGCCATGACCCGCCTGCGCCTGCAACTGGCCGATGGCAAGGCCTTGTCGGAATGTGATTTGAAAGCGTTGGGTTGTCAGGGTGTGAGTCAACTGGACGGTGGCGTCTGGCATCTGTTGATTGGCGACAAGGCGTCGACCTTGAATGATGCGCTGGAAGCATTGGTCAATCGCAGTGAGGTCAGTGCCAAGGTTTAGATCCTCGGTGCTTTATAGGCCGCCATCGCGAGCAAGCTCGCTCCCACAATGGTCCAGTGTTTGCCGATCCAATGTGGGAGCGAGCTTGCTCGCGATGAGGCCGTCACTAACACCACAAAAATCCGGTCAACAAAAAACCCGCTGAAATCACTTTCAGCGGGTTTTTCATTTCAGCACCGGAGAATCAGAAATCCTCCAGTCGCCACACTTCATAAGCCGGCGTCTCGTAGGGATGGCTCTGCTTCAGAGCCGCCACCACCGCGCGAATCAACTCATCGGCCACCACAAGCTCGACCTTCCATTCCTCGACCTGTTCGACCTGCCCCGCTTGCCCAATGAACGGCTGACTGCCGTCCAGTGGGCGAAACTGGCCAAGGCCCAACACCTGCCATGCGCAGTGATCGTAAGCACCGATTCGCCCGCCACCGGCGGCGAATACGGCGCTTTTGACCACTTCGACATGACTGTCGGGAACAAAAAAGCTGAGCTTGTACACGGCGCTTAGTTCACCCACACGCGAGCATTACGGAACATGCGCATCAACGGTGCATCTTCGTTCCAGTCATCGGAACGCCACGAGTTCTGCACGGCGCGGAACACACGCTCCGGGTGCGGCATCATGATGGTTACGCGACCGTCGCGGCTGGTCAGGCCGGTGATCCCGCGCGGCGAGCCGTTCGGGTTGGCCGGGTAGCTTTCGGTGACCTTGCCGTGGTTGTCGACGAAACGCATCGCCACGCAACCCGACAGATCGGCTTCCAGCAGTGCTTCTTCGCTGGCGAACTCGGCATGACCTTCACCGTGGGCGATGGCGATCGGCATGCGCGAACCGGCCATGCCCTGCAGGAAGATCGAGTTCGACTCCTGGATCTGCACCATGGCAACACGGGCTTCGAACTGCTCGGAACGGTTGCGCACGAAGTGCGGCCAGAACTCGCTGCCCGGGATCAGCTCGTGCAGGTTGGACATCATCTGGCAACCGTTGCACACGCCGAGGGTGAAGCTGTCGTTGCGCTCGAAGAAACCCTGGAACGCATCGCGGGCGCGGCTGTTGAACAGCGCGGATTTCGCCCAGCCTTCACCGGCACCCAATACGTCGCCGTAAGAGAAACCACCGCAAGCGACCATGCCCTTGAACTCGTTCAGGTCGACACGGCCGGCCAGAATGTCGCTCATGTGCACGTCGATCGCGTTGAAACCGGCGCGGTCGAACGCAGCCGCCATTTCCACCTGACCGTTGACGCCCTGCTCACGCAGTACGGCAACCTGTGGGCGAATGCCTTTCTTGATGTAAGGCGCGGCGATGTCCTGGTTGATGTCGTAGCTCAGCTTGACGCTCAGGCCCGGGTTGTCTTCTTCCAGCAGCACGTCGAACTCTTGCTCGGCGCAGTCGGCGTTGTCACGCAGACGCTGGATCTGGTAGCTGGTCTCGGCCCACTGGCGTTGCAGCAGACGACGCTGGCCTTCGAACACGGTGTCACCGTTGAAGGTGATGCCGATCTCGCCATTGTTGATTGGCTGGCCGATCACCGACACGCAATCGCCCAGGCCGGCAGCGCTGAACTGCGCGAGGATGTCCGGGGTGGCGTCCTGGCGAACCTGGATCACGGCACCCAGTTCTTCGTTGAACAGGATCGCAGCGATGTCGGCGGAGGAATCTGCCAGGCTGTCGAGGTTCAGGCTCAGGCCGCAGTGACCGGCGAAGGCCATTTCGACGACGGAGGTCAGCAGACCACCGTCGGAACGGTCGTGGTAAGCCAGCAGGTGACCGTCGGCGTTGAGGCCCTGGATCACGGCGAAGAAGGCCTTGAGGTCTTCGGCGTCATCGACGTCCGGAGCCTGCTTGCCGAGTTTGCCGTGAACCTGCGCGAGGATCGAAGCGCCCATGCGGTTCTGACCACGGCCCAGGTCGATCAGGATCAGGTCGGTGGTGCCCTTGTCCATGCGCAGTTGCGGGGTCAGGGTCTGACGGATGTCAGTCACTGGCGCGAAACCGGTCACGATCAGGGACATCGGCGAAGTGACGGACTTGTCCACGCCTTCATCGTTCCAGCGCGTGGCCATGGACATCGAGTCCTTGCCCACCGGAATGGTGATGCCCAGCTCAGGGCAGAGTTCCATGCCGACCGCTTTCACGGTGTCGTACAGACGCGCGTCTTCGCCCGGGTGACCGGCAGCGGACATCCAGTTCGCCGACAGCTTGATGTCGGAGATCTTGCCGATGCGCGAAGCCGCGATGTTGGTCAGGGTTTCGCCGATGGCCATGCGGCCCGACGCAGGAGCGTCCAGCAGCGCCAGCGGAGTACGCTCGCCCATGGCCATGGCTTCACCGGTGTAGACGTCGAAGCTGGTGGCGGTGACGGCAACGTCGGCCACCGGCACCTGCCACGGGCCGACCATCTGGTCACGGGCCACGAGGCCGGTGATGGTGCGGTCGCCGATGGTGATCAGGAAGCTCTTGCTCGCCACGGCCGGGTGATGCAGGACGCGCTCGACGCAGTCGGCAATGTTCAGGGTCGACGGATCGAAGTCATCGCCCAGTTCTGCTTCACGAACCACCGAACGGTGCATGCGCGGCGCCTTGCCCAGCAACACTTCCAGTGGCATGTCCACCGGGCTGTTGCCGAAATGGCTGTCGGTGACAGTCAGCTGTGGTTCGGCAGTGGCTTCGCCGACGACGGCAAACGGGCAACGCTCACGTTCGCAGATCGCCTTGAAGCGTTCGAAATCCGCCGGGCCTACGGCCAGAACGTAACGTTCCTGGGATTCGTTGGACCAGATTTCGTGCGGGGCCATGCCCGGCTCGTCGTTTGGAATGTTGCGCAGTTCGAAACGGCCACCGCGGTCGCCGTCGTTGACCAGTTCAGGGAAGGCGTTGGACAGACCGCCCGCACCCACGTCGTGGATGAAGCTGATCGGGTTCTTGTCGCCCAGTTGCCAGCAACGGTCGATGACTTCCTGGCAACGGCGTTCCATTTCCGGGTTTTCACGTTGTACCGAAGCGAAGTCCAGATCCGCCGAGCTGGTGCCGGTGGCCATGGAGGAAGCTGCACCGCCGCCCAGGCCGATCAGCATCGCCGGGCCGCCGAGCACGATCAGCTTGGAGCCAACGAGGATCTCGCCTTTCTTGACGTGTTCTTCACGGATGTTGCCCATGCCGCCAGCCAGCATGATCGGCTTGTGGTAGCCGCGAACTTCGTCACCGTGTGGCGTGGTGATCGACTGTTCGAAGGTACGGAAGTAGCCGGTCAGGGCCGGACGACCGAATTCGTTGTTGAACGCGGCGCCGCCCAATGGGCCTTCGATCATGATGTCCAGCGCGGTAACGATGCGCTCCGGCTTGCCGTATGGCACTTCCCACGGCTGTTCGAAGCCCGGGATCTGCAGGTTCGACACGGTGAAACCGGTCAGGCCGGCCTTCGGCTTGGCACCACGACCGGTGGCGCCTTCGTCGCGGATTTCGCCACCGGAACCGGTGGACGCGCCCGGGAACGGAGCAATCGCGGTCGGGTGGTTATGGGTTTCAACCTTCATCAGGATGTGCACCGGTTCCTGCACCGCGCCGTACTGGCGGGTTTCAGGGTCCGGGAAGAAGCGGCCGGCCACGGAGCCGACGATCACCGAAGCGTTGTCCTTATAAGCCGACAGGACACCTTCGCTGTGCATCTGATAGGTGTTCTTGATCATGCCGAACAGGCTTTTTTCCTGGCTCTGGCCGTCGATGTCCCAACTGGCGTTGAAGATCTTGTGACGGCAGTGCTCGGAGTTCGCCTGGGCGAACATCATCAGTTCGATGTCGTGCGGGTTGCGCTTCAAGCCCACGAAGGCATTGACCAGGTAGTCGATCTCGTCTTCGGCCAGGGCCAGGCCCAGCTCGGTGTTGGCTTTTTCCAGCGCGGCGCGGCCGCCACCCAGCACGTCGATGGCGGTCAGGGGTTTCGGTTCGGCGTGGCTGAACAGGCCGGCAGCCTGTTCGAGGTTGCCCAGGACGATCTGGGTCATGCGGTCGTGCAGCCCGTCAGCAATAAGCTGGGCTTCAGCGTCGCTGAACTGGCCGGCCACATAGAACGCGATGCCGCGCTCCAGGCGCTGGATTTTCGCCAGGCCGCAGTTGCGGGCGATGTCGCTGGCCTTGCTCGACCACGGCGAGATGGTGCCGAAACGCGGCAGCACCAGAAACAGACGACCGGTCGGTTCTTGTACCGGAACGCTTGGACCGTACTTCAGAAGGCGCGCAAGCACCTGCTGTTCGTCGCCGGTCAGGACGCCAGTAACTTCGGCGAAGTGAGCGAATTCAGCATACAGGCCGCTGACAGCCGGAACCTTCTGGCTCAGTTGCTCAAGGAGCTTGCTGTGGCGAAAGGCAGAAAGGGCAGGAGCGCCGCGCAGGATCAACATCTTCGGGACAGCCTCGGGAAGGGGTGTGCTTTGAGGCCGTGCATTCTAGCCTAAACAGCCCGCGACAGCACCCGAAACGCTACGCACGGTTGCACTCGGGTGTCGATCTGTGTTTCTGCCTCGAAAGTCAGGTTAACCAGGCATGTGACGACAGCTTATTTTTACTGTAACAGAATGCAGACAAGGCCCGTTCCTGCGGGGTTTCGGCCGGATTTGTGATCTCTAGCAGACTAGCCCTTCACTGTCGAGATATGGCGCCCGTGGTCCTTTGCGTATACTGCGCAGATGTTTTTCCCAACGGCTTTACGTCCGCGGTACGCCAAATGGCTGATCGCAACCGGACTCTTCCTGATGCTCGGTGGCTGTGTTGATAAACCCAACACGCTCGAGCGCGTAAAGGAGGATGGTGTGCTGCGGGTGGTTACCCGAAACAGCCCCGCCACCTACTTTCAGGATCGCAATGGTGAAACCGGCTTCGAATACGAGCTGGTGAAGCGCTTCGCCGACGATCTGGGGGTCGAGCTCAAGATCGAGACCGCCGACAACCTCGATGACCTGTTCAACCAGGTCGGCAAGCCCAACGGTCCGGTGCTGGCGGCTGCCGGCCTGGTCAGCAGCGACGAACGCAAAAAGCAGGTGCGCTTCTCCCACTCCTACCTGGAAGTCACCCCGCAGATCATCTACCGCAACGGCCAGTCACGACCAACCGATGCGAAGGACCTGGTGGGCAAGAAGATCATGGTGCTCAAGGGCAGCACCCACGCCGAACAACTGGCGCAGTTGAAACAGAAGTTTCCTGGCATCGAATACGAAGAGTCTGACGCAGTCGAGGTCGTCGATCTCCTGCGCATGGTGGATGAAGGTCAGATCGACCTGACGCTGGTCGACTCCAACGAAGTGGCAATGAATCAGGTGTACTTCACCAACATCCGGGTCGCCTTCGACCTCGGTGACGCCAGCAACCAGAGCTGGGCCGTCGCGCCGGGCGACGACAACAGCCTGCTCAACGAAATCAACGATTACCTCGACAAGGTCAAGAAAAACGGCACCCTGCAACGCCTCAAGGACCGCTACTACGGGCATGTCGACGTCCTCGGCTACATGGGCGCCACCACGTTTGCCCAACACTTGCAGCAACGCCTGCCCAAGTACGAACAGCACTTCAAGGCGTACGCCAAGAAAGAGAAAGTCGACTGGCGCCTGTTGGCGGCCATCGGGTACCAGGAGTCGTTGTGGCAAGCGGCCGTCACGTCCAAGACCGGCGTGCGCGGCCTGATGATGCTGACCCAGAACACCGCGCAGGCCATGGGCGTGTCCAATCGCCTCGATCCGAAACAAAGCATCATGGGCGGAGCCAAGTACCTGGCCTACATGAAGGACCAGCTCGACGATTCGATTCAGGAACCCGACCGTACCTGGTTTGCCCTGGCGGCCTACAACGTCGGCAGCGGCCACCTGGATGACGCACGCAAACTGGCGGCCAGGGAAGGGTTGAACCCGAACAAATGGCTGGATGTGAAAAAGATCCTGCCGCGCCTGTCGGAAAAGAAGTGGTACAGCAAAACCCGTTACGGCTACGCCCGTGGCGGCGAACCGGTGCATTTCGTGGCGAACATCCGTCGCTACTACGACATCCTGACCTGGGTTACACAGCCGCAGCTTGAAGGCGACCAGGTCGCCGAGGGCAAACTGCTGGTGCCGGGGATCGACAAGACCAAGCCGGCGCAGGAGCCTTCGCCGCTCTGACAGCCACCACCGAACAAATGTGGGAGCGAGCTTGCTCGCGATGAGGCCCTTTCAGTCACATCAATTGTGTCTGTCAGACCGCTATCGCGAGCAAGCTCGCTCCCACAGGGTTTTGTGTCGGTTTTTAAGCCTTGGCAGCCGCCGCCAGAATCAGCGCCTTCATCTCCGAAACAGCCGACTTGAACCCAACGAACAGCGCGTGGGCCACCAGTGCATGGCCGATGTTCAGCTCGTTGATGCCCTTGATCGCCGCCACGGCTTCAACGTTGTGATAGTGCAGGCCATGGCCGGCATTGACGATCAGCCCCTGGGCCAGGCCGAAGGCCACGCCATCGGCGACACGCTTGAGTTCTTCAGCGACTTCGGTTGGCGTCTCGGCATCGGCATAACGCCCGGTGTGCAGTTCGATGGCCGGCGCGCCGACACGGCGGGAGGCTTCGATCTGACGCTCGTCGGCATCGATGAACAGCGACACTTCGGAGCCGATCTTCGACAGGCGCTCGACCGCGGCCTTGATCCGCGCTTCCTGCCCCGCCACATCCAGGCCACCTTCGGTGGTCAGCTCCTGACGGGTTTCCGGCACCAGGCAAATGTGCGCCGGGCGGATGCGCTCGGCGAACTGCATCATTTCTTCGGTGACGCCCATTTCGAAGTTCATGCGGGTTTGCAGCACGTCCTTGAGCAGCAGAACGTCGCGCTCCTGGATGTGCCGACGGTCTTCGCGCAGGTGCACGGTGATGCCGTCAGCGCCCGCCTCTTCCGCGTCCAGTGCTGCCTTGACCGGGTCCGGGTAACGGGTACCCCGGGCCTGACGCAGGGTGGCAACGTGGTCGATGTTCACGCCAAGGAGAATACGGGTGCTGGTGGTCACGGAAGCGCTCCAGAAGAAGAGAAAGTTCGGTGCACAGCATACATGGGGAATTTACGGTTTTCGAAACAACTCGCGGGAAACCAAAGGTCGGCCCCCGAGATGCACCGCCAGCGCCTGACGCATCAAGCGCTTGGCCGCCGACAAGGCACCCGGCGCGCTCCAGTCGGCATCAGCCATGGCCAGCAGTTCAGTGCCATTGAACAAACCCGGTTGCAGCAGGTAGACCCGTTCAAGTCCCGCATCCACTTGCAAACGATAAAGACCGTCGGGGGCGATGGCCTCATCATGGATATCCGTAGTCAGTGAGAATCCGTAGCCGAGGTCATCGAGCAAGCGCCACTCGAAGGAGCGCAGCAAGGGCTCCAGAGGTCGACCTTCGGCCAGAGCCAGCAAGGTGGCGGCGTAATGATCGAACACCGAAGGGAGCGGATCTTCAGCGGGCAACAGACGAATAAGCAGTTCATTAAGGTAAAGACCGCTGAACAGCGCCTCGCCATTGAGCCAGGTGGAAACACCGGCACTTTCCATGCGCCCGACGTTCTTCAGCTCACCCTTGCCCCGGAACTCGACTTCCAATGGCACGAACGGCCGCGCCAGCGTCCCGGCCTTGCCCCGAGCACTGCGCAACACCGCCCGCAACCGGCCTTGCGGCGTGAGGAAATCCACCAGCGCGCTGTTTTCACGGTAAGCGCGGGAGTGCAGGACGTAGGCGGGCTGGGCGATGGGCGGGGTTTGGGACATGGCAATCAGAATTCTCAAGACAGGAACACGATCTTACAAACACCCCAAAACCAACGTGGGAGCGAGCTTGCTCGCGATTGCGGTCTGTCAGTCAACATTGACGTTGAATTTCAGGTCCTCATCGCGAGCAAGCTCGCTCCCACAGGGTTTCTCTGGTGTATCAGGAACCGAGTCTTACAGGTCGCCATAACCCAGCGAACGCAGCGCACGTTCGTCGTCGGACCAGCCACCCTTAACCTTGACCCACAGGTTGAGCATGATCTTGGAGTCGAACAGCAGCTCCATGTCCTTGCGCGCTTCGGTGCCGATGCGCTTGATGCGCTCGCCCTTGTCGCCAATGATGATTTTCTTCTGGCCATCGCGCTCGACGAGAATCAAGGCATGGATGTGCAGGGTCTTGCCCTGCTGCTTGAACTCTTCGATTTCGACCGTGATCTGGTACGGCAGCTCGGCGCCCATCTGGCGCATGATTTTCTCGCGCACCAGTTCAGCGGCGAGGAAGCGGCTGCTGCGGTCGGTGATCTGGTCTTCCGGGAAGAAGTGATCGTTTTCCGGCAGGTGCCCGGCAATCACTCGTTCCAGC
This sequence comes from Pseudomonas sp. KB_15, assembly GCF_052114525.1. Taxonomy (NCBI): domain Bacteria; kingdom Pseudomonadati; phylum Pseudomonadota; class Gammaproteobacteria; order Pseudomonadales; family Pseudomonadaceae; genus Pseudomonas; species Pseudomonas sp. KB_15. The sequence goes on from NZ_JBFREX010000001.1 coordinate 289,476, forward strand.
GCATCGAGGTTGTGCCCGTGCTGCGCGGAAATCGGCATGATCTGCGCATTCGGCAGCTGCTCCTGCAACCAGCTCAGGTGCGGCATCAGCTCGGCTTTGTCTTCGATGCGATCGGTCTTGTTCAGCGCCACGATCAGTGGGCCGGTCACGTACTGGACGCGCTCGAGAACCATCTGGTCTTCTTCGGTCCACTTGGTGCGGTCGACCACGAAGATCACCACGTCGACGTCTTTCAACGCCGCCGAGGCGGTCTTGTTCATGTAGCGGTTCAGGGCCTTTTCGCCGCCCTTGTGCATGCCTGGGGTGTCGACGTAGATCGCCTGCACGTCGCCCTCGGTCTTGATACCGAGCATGTTGTGACGGGTGGTCTGCGGCTTGCGCGAGGTGATTGCCAGCTTCTGACCGAGGATGTGGTTCAGCAGCGTGGACTTGCCCACGTTCGGACGGCCGACGATGGCAACATAGCCACAGCGAGTTGCGGTTGTATCAGTCATTGCCATTCTCCACACCCAGGGCAATCAGTGCTGCGGCGGCCGCTACCTGTTCGGCAATACGACGACTCACACCCTGACCTCGGCTTTTTTCATTCAGTAAGATGATTTCGCATTCGACGAAGAACGTCCGGCAATGCGGCTCACCCTGGATATCCACCACTTCGTAACGCGGCAGCTCACAACCACGGGACTGCAGGAACTCCTGCAGGCGGGTCTTTGGATCTTTGTTGGTGTCGACCAGCGTCAGGCCTTCGAACTCTCCGGCCAGCCAGGCGAGCACACGCTCGCGGGCCACTTCCATGCCGGCATCGAGGTAGATCGCACCGATCAGCGCTTCCAGGGCATCGGCCAGAATCGACTCGCGACGAAAGCCGCCGCTTTTCAGTTCACCGGAACCCAGGCGCAGGTATTCGCCCAGATCGAAACCACGAGCCAGTACGGCCAGGGTCTCACCTTTCACCAGCCGCGCGCGCAAACGCGACAACTGGCCTTCGCGGGCCAGCGGGAACCGCTCGAACAGCGCCTCACCGGCGACGAAGTTGAGAATGGCGTCACCGAGGAACTCCAGGCGTTCGTTGTTACGCCCGGCAAAACTGCGGTGAGTCAGGGCCAGGACCATCAGTTCCTGATCCTTGAAGGTGTAGCCGAGCTGACGCTCTAGACGGCTTAAGGAGACGCTCACGGTTTACCCACGCTGAGTTCGTGGCTGGATTCCACCGCCATCGCCGTGATGCGGCGCAGGCTTGGGACAATTAACGCTGTGTTCAAAAATTACGTCCTGAATATCATTGGCTTCATGCTTCCGGGCGCCGAAATGTGCCGGTTCCAGAAATGCATTCGGCGCTGTGTTCAACAGCGCCGTGTTTGATTACTTGATCAGGCCAACCCGCGAGAAATTCGGCAGGTGGCTGAGTTTTGGTTCCGGCCAGCTCATCCAGACCGCAAAGGCCTTGCCGACGATATTCTTGTCGGGAACCATGCCCAGCAGATCCTTGGGAATACTCGGATCATCCCAGTAGCGACTGTCGTTCGAGTTGTCGCGGTTGTCGCCCATCATGAAGTAGTGCCCGGCAGGCACGGTCCATGAATGGTCGGGCATTGCACGGTAGCGGCTCATTTCCTTACGGATCATGTGCTCGGCTGCACCGAGTTTTTCCTTGTAGAGCTCAGCGCTGCCCAGCGTGCCCGGCTCGGAGCCGACCAGTTGCTCGGCAATCGATTGACCGTTGACGAACAGACGCTTGTCCGCGGTGTAGCGAACCGTGTCGCCCGGCAAGCCAACTACACGCTTGATGTAGTTGACGTTCGGATCGCTCGGGTAGCGGAATACCATGACATCGCCGCGCTGCGGATCACCGACTTCGATGATTTTCTTGTCGATCACCGGCAAGCGGATCCCGTAGGAAAACTTGCTCACCAGAATGAAGTCGCCGACATCCAGGGTTGGCTTCATCGAACCGGAAGGAATCTGGAACGGTTCCACCAGGAACGAACGCAGCACCAGCACGATGAACAGCACCGGAAAGAACGACTTGCCGTATTCAACCAGCAGCGGCTCTTTGTTCAGCTTCTCGACCACAACCATGTCAGGCTGGCTGACGCTGCCCTGATAGGAGGCGATGGCGGCACGCCGACGCGGCGCCAGGATCAACAGATCGAGCAACGCCAACAGGCCGCAGACGAACACGGCGATGACCAGCAACAGCGGGAAATTTAGCGACATAGGACCTAACTATCCAACCTGAGCACTGCAAGGAAGGCTTCCTGTGGAATTTCCACGTTGCCGACTTGCTTCATGCGTTTCTTACCGGCCTTTTGCTTTTCCAGCAGCTTCTTCTTACGGCTGACGTCACCACCGTAGCATTTGGCCAATACGTTCTTTCTGAGCGCCTTGACGGTTGTCCGCGCCACAATCTGCCCGCCAATGGCGGCCTGGATTGCCACGTCGAACATCTGCCGCGGAATCAGATCCTTCATCTTCTCGGTCAACTGGCGACCTTTGTAGTGCGAGTTGTCACGGTGCACGATCAGCGCCAGGGCGTCGACCTTGTCGCCGTTGATCAGCACGTCCAGTTTCACCAGGCTGGCCGATTGGTAACGATCGAAATGGTAGTCCAGAGAAGCATAGCCGCGACTGGTGGATTTCAGACGATCGAAGAAGTCCAGCACTACTTCGTTCATCGGCAGGTCGTAGGTCACTTGTACCTGGGAGCCGAGGAACAGCATGTCGACCTGCACACCGCGTTTTTCGATGCACAGGGTAATGACGTTGCCCAAGTGCTCTTGCGGCACAAGAATATTGGCGCGCACGATCGGCTCGCGCATGTCTTCGATGGCAGACAGGTCCGGCAGCTTCGACGGGTTATCGACGTAGATCGTCTCACCGGTCTTGAGCAGCAGCTCGAAGATTACCGTCGGCGCCGTGGTGATCAGGTCCAGGTTGTACTCGCGCTCCAGGCGCTCCTGGATGATTTCCATGTGCAGCATGCCGAGGAAGCCGCAACGGAAGCCGAAGCCCAGGGCGTCGGAGCTTTCCGGCGTGTATTGCAGCGACGAATCGTTGAGGGTGAGCTTTTGCAGCGCTTCACGGAAATCTTCGAAGTCGTCGGAGCTGACCGGAAACAGACCGGCGTATACCTGCGGCTGAATGCGCTTGAAGCCTGGCAGTACGTCGACGTCCGGAGTTGTACTCAAGGTCAGGGTATCGCCCACTGGCGCACCGTGAATGTCCTTGATGCTGGCGATGATGAAGCCCACTTCACCGGCCTTCAGGTCAACGGTCGGGGTGTGTTTCGGGTTGAACACGCCGACGCTGTCCACCAGATGGATCTTGCCGGTGGATTTGACCAGGATCTTGTCACCCTTCTTCACGCGGCCGTGGCGCACGCGAACCAGGGAGACAACGCCCAGGTAGTTGTCGAACCAGGAGTCGATGATCAACGCTTGCAGCGGATCTTCGATGTTGCCGGTCGGCGCCGGAATGGTGGCCACCAGGCGCTCGAGCACTTCATCGACGCCCAGACCGGTCTTGGCACTGCAAGTGACCGCGTCGGTGGCATCGATGCCGATGATTTTTTCGATTTCTTCCTTCACGCGGTCCGGATCGGCCTGTGGCAAGTCGATCTTGTTCAGCACCGGCATCACTTCCAGGCCCTGTTCGATCGCCGTGTAGCAGTTGGCAACCGACTGCGCTTCAACACCTTGACCGGCATCGACCACCAGCAGCGCGCCTTCACAGGCAGCCAGCGAACGGCTCACCTCATAGGTGAAGTCAACGTGGCCGGGGGTATCAATGAAGTTGAGCTGGTAGTTGATACCGTCTTTGGCTTTGTAATACAGAGTAACGCTGTGCGCCTTGATGGTGATCCCGCGCTCGCGCTCGAGGTCCATGGAGTCCAGGACCTGGGCTTCCATTTCGCGCTCGGCCAGGCCGCCACACATCTGGATGAAGCGATCGGCCAGCGTCGACTTGCCATGGTCAATGTGGGCGATGATGGAGAAATTGCGGATATGACTCAAATCACTCACGGATCAACACTCAAAAAGGCTGCAGGCATAGCCCGCCGAAAAATAGCCGGGAATTGTACCTGATCCACGGCGCAAGCGTCACGTTCGCAGGTCAGACGGCACCTACAAAAACGCCCCGGTCTTGCGACCAGGGCGTTTTTTATCGTCAAAGCGGTCGGAAAATGCCCGCTGTCAGCCTGCCCGGCGCATCAGCCAGAGCCCCGCCACGGCACAAATACCCGCAGGCACCAGCACCGAAAGCAAGGGTGGGAAGCCGAATACCTGGCTCGACGGCCCCAGCAGATCCTGAACGATGCGGAAAGTGAAGCCCACCAGCACGCCGGTGAACACTCGTTGACCCAGGGTCACCGAACGCAGCGGACCGAAGATGAAGGAAATCGCCATCAACACCAGAGCGGCAGTGACCAGCGGCTGCAACACCTTGACCCAAAATGCCAGCCAATAACGGCTGTTGTTCAACCCCTGCTCCGCCAGATAGTGGATATACCCCCACAGACCGCTGATCGACAGCGATTCCGGCACCATGACCACAGTGCTCAGCAATTGCGGACTCAAGGCTACTTCCCATCGCTCGACCGGGGTCGACACCACTTCAGTGCTGCGCTCGTGGAACAGCGTCGTCGTGACGTCCGTCAACTGCCAGTGATCCGTGTCGAACTCGGCACGCTTGGCGAAGCTCGCCGACAGCATGTGCCGTTCGTTGTCGAAACGGTAGCGGGTCACGCCGTACAGGATGCCGTTGGGTTGTACCGAGTTGACGTGAATGAACTCATCGCCCTGGCGGTGCCACAAGCCGTGCTTGGCGCTTTGTGCATCGCCGCTGCCCTGTGCCAGCGAGCGATTGGCCTGCGCGGCGGTTTCGGCAGGCGGCGCGATGTACTCGCCAACCAGCACACCGGCGAGCATCAATACCAGCATCGGTTTCATCACCGCCCAGACGATCCGGCCGATCGACACACCGGCGGCGCGCATGACGGTCAGTTCACTGTTGCTGGCCAGACTGCCCAGACCGATCAGGCAACCGATCAGCGCGGCCATCGGCAGCATTTCGTACATCCGGCGTGGCGCAGTCAGCGTCACATAACTCAGAACATCGAGCAGGGTGTAGGTATCGGTGACTTCACTCATCTCGTCGATGAAGGCAAACAGTGTCGCCAGGCCAAGAATGATCCCGAGCACCGCCAGAATCGCAATCAACACGCTGCTACCAATGTAGCGATCCAGCTTAACCACGGGCCACCTCCAGCGCGCTGCGGCGACTTGCCCTCTTCAAACGCAAGGGTTCCCAATAGAGCAGGCCCAGGCCGATGGCCAGGAAAATCCCGTGCACCCACCACAAGCCCAGTGCCGCGGGGATCTTGCCCTTGTCCAGGGCACCGCGGGCGGCAATCAGAATGGTCAGGTAGGCCATATAAAGAAGAACCGCCGGCAGCAACTTGAGGAACCGGCCCTGACGCGGGTTGACCCGCGACAGCGGTACCGCCATCAAGGTCACGATGAACACCAGCAACGGCAGTGACATACGCCATTGCAATTCGGCGCGCAAACGAATGTCTTCACTGCCGACCAACGCACTGGTCGGCATCGCATCACGGTCGGTGACTTCGTCGCTGACGTCCGGTTTTGGCAGCAACACACCGTACTCGTCGTATTTGATCGCCCGGTAGTCGGCCTGACCCGGACTACCGTCATAGCGATAGCCGTTATCAAGGATCAGGTAGCGGTTGCCGTCCGGGCGAATTTCCTGACGCCCCTTTTCCGCCACCAGGACAGAAATCCCGCGATCCTTGTTATTGGAACTGATGTTTTTTTGCGAGATGAACACACCGCCCAGATTGACGCGGTCATCCGACATGCGCTCGGTGTAGGTGACCCGGGTACCGTCTCGCAGGGCCTGGAAACGCCCTGGCTCCAGGGTATCGAATTCGGTCAGGGCATCCTGCTTGTTCAGCAGCAACTGAAACTGGTTGGCCCCTTGTGGCGCCAGGCCCAGGCTCAGCCACGCCACGATGAGTGCAACCAGGGTGGCCGGAAACATTGTCATCCAAACCAGCCGCTGCTGGCTCATGCCGGTGGCCGAGAGCACGGTCATTTCACTTTCGAGGTACAGGCGCCCGTAGGACAACAGTATCCCGAGAAACAGCCCCAGCGGCAGGATCAGCTGGAGGAATCCCGGCAGACGAAAGCCCATGATCAGGAACAGCGAACCCGGATCCAGCAGACCAGAGGCCGCCTGGGCGAGGTACTTGATGAAACGACCGCTCATGATGATGACCAGCAGCACGGCGCTGACGGCGCTCAAGGTCAACAGGACTTCGCGGGACAGGTAACGGAAGACAATCAAACCAGACACTCCAGGGTTGTCAGGCTAAGGCGGCCAAACAAGCAAACGTATCGGACAGCCCGCAAGGCAGAGCCGCCGAAAAAAGATGGCGCATTATCCTGTGATTGGGCACGCCTGTCACTGCGCAATACATTGGGTCGCAGGGTGTGTAGGAGCGAGCGAGCTCCGGGCGGCGTTCCGACGATGGTCGTTAACGATAACGCGGGGAGCCTGAAGCCCCGCGGTGGTCTCCGGTTCTTCGCGAGCGGGCTCGCTCCTACAGGAGCCGTCAATTCCATGAAGATCGTACAACCGAGGGTTGTCAGCCGCCGGTAGCGAGGTTCAAACTGCGGCCTTTGTCGCCGGTCGATCCTGGCGCCTTTCTGTTTATAGGCAATCGACGCACATAAGGTGTCGGGCGCATGCGTGATAACCATCAATTCAGGGACCCGGACATGGAACTGGTTGTAAAAAGCGTCAACCCCGAAACGTTGAAGACCGCCACTCTCGTGGTCTCCGTCGGCGAAGGCCGCAAGCTCGGCGCTGTTGCCAAACAACTCGACGAACTGAGCGGCGGCGCGATCAGCGCAGTGCTCAAGCGCGGCGACCTGGCCGGCAAGGTTGGCCAGAGCCTGTTGCTGCACAGCCTGCCGAACCTCAAGGCCGAGCGTGTGCTGCTGGTGGGCGTGGGCAAGGATGACGAACTGGGTGACCGCCCGTTCCGCAAAATCATCGCCGGTATCCTCAACACCCTGAAAGGCCTGGGCGGCAGCGATGCGGTGCTGGCCCTGGATGAAGTGGTCGTCAAAGGCCGCGACAGCTACGGCAAGACCCGCCTGCTGGCCGAAACCCTGGTGGACGGCGAATACACCTTCGAGCAGTTCAAGAGCCAGAAAGCCGATCCCCGCGCCCTGAAGAAAATCACCCTGCTGACCATCAAGGCCGCTCAGGCCGAAGTGCAACGCGCCGTGACCCACGCCACCGCCATCGCCAACGGTATGGCCTTCACCCGTGATCTGGGCAACCTGCCGCCGAACATCTGCCACCCGACCTTCCTCGGTGAGCAGGCAAAAGAGCTGGGTAAAGAGTTCAAGGACCTGAAAGTCGAAGTCCTCGACGAGAAGAAGATCAAGGCGCTGGGCATGGGCTCGTTCTATGCCGTGGGCCAGGGCAGCGCACAGCCACCGCGCCTGATCGTCATGCAATACAACGGCGGCAAGAAATCCGAGAAACCATACGCGCTGGTTGGCAAGGGCATCACCTTCGACACCGGCGGTATCAGCCTGAAACCGGGCGCCGGCATGGATGAAATGAAGTACGACATGGGCGGCGCCGCCAGCGTGTTCGGCACCCTGCGCGCCGTGCTCGAACTGAAGCTGCCGATCAACCTGGTGTGCATCCTGGCCTGCGCCGAGAACATGCCGAGCGGCACTGCTTCGCGACCGGGCGACATCGTCACCACCATGAGCGGCCAGACCGTGGAAATCCTCAACACCGACGCCGAAGGCCGTCTGGTGCTGTGTGATGCCCTGACCTACTCCGAGCGCTTCAAGCCGCAAGCGGTGATCGACATCGCCACCCTGACCGGCGCCTGCGTGGTCGCCCTGGGTTCCCACACGTCGGGCCTGCTGGGCAACAATGACGAACTGATCGACCAACTGCTGAGCGCCGGCAAGGCTGCCGACGACCGCGCCTGGCAACTGCCGCTGTTCGATGAGTACCAGGAACAGCTAGACAGTCCATTTGCCGACATCGCCAACATTGGTGGCCCGAAAGCCGGCACCATCACCGCAGCCTGCTTCCTGTCGCGCTTCACCAAGAACCTGAACTGGGCGCACCTGGACATCGCCGGCACTGCCTGGACCAGCGGCGGCAAGGACAAGGGCGCCACTGGCCGTCCGGTTCCTCTGCTGACCCAGTACCTGCTGGATCGCGCCAAAGCCTGAAACCGTTGATGGGCGGCGGCGTCACTTTCCGGTGACGCCGCTTGCCGCTCTGGAACCGCAATGACCAAAGTCGACTTCTATATCCTGCCCAGCGCCGATCCTTCGGCACGCCTGGACTTTGCCTGCAAGCTCACCGAGAAAGCCTGGCGCATGGGCCACCGGATCTACCTGCATTGCAGCGACACGGCCCAGCGTGACGATCTCGATGCACGGCTGTGGGCGTTCAAGGGCGAAAGCTTCGTGCCCCACGGCCCTGCCGACAGCGAACCTGACGGCTTGATTGTTTTGGGGTTGGGCGATGACTGCGGTCAGCATCAGGATTTGCTGGTCAATCTCGACCTGAAAGTCCCGGCCTTCGCCAACAAGTTCGCCAGAGTGGCGGAAGTGGTGGTGGAGGATCCGACGATCAGAGCGGCCGCGCGGGAGAGTTTCCGTTTCTACCGCGAACAGGGCTATCCTCTGCAAGATCACCGTTTACAGCGACTCTGAGCCTTCCAATGGACACTCCAAAACCGCTGCAACAGTCCGCGCACCTGCTGGACGACCTTGAGTCGATCCGCCAATTGCTCGGCGATGACAACCTGCAACCGCCCCTGCTGACCGACACTGTCGAGGAAGGCGATCAGGAACAGATTCCCATGTTGTTCGACGCCGTGAGCGAGCCTTCGCCACCCGTCGTAGCGACAACCCCTGCCCCCATCGTTGAACCCGTCGCCGCGGCGACGTCGACACCGGCCGCCAGCAAGAACCCGGATGACTTGCTGCACCTGGACAGCGAATTGCGCGCCGCCGCGCAGCTGATCATGCAAGACGTGATCGACGACTTCGCCCCGCACATCGAAACCGAAATCAAACGCCGCCTCAGTGCACGACTTGAGCGGTTGTTGAGCCAGTACAACGACTGAACAACTTGCGGCGAAGGCTCTTCTGTGGGAGCGAGCTTGCTCGCGATGAGGGCGTTACATTCAACATTGATGTGTCTGTTCGACCGCTATCGCGAGCAAGCTCGCTCCCACAAAAAGCCCTCGCCACAGGTTGAATCTTCAGGTGCTCAAGTAACGTCCAATCAACGCGATCCCGCTGGCCAGCACCAGCCACGTCACCAGGCGCACGAACGCCTCGCGGGACAAGCGCATGGTCAGCCGTCGACCGAACCACAGCCCCAGCACCATGGCCGGCAACAGACAAACCGCCAGCACCAGTAACGGCAAATCGGCATACACACCGGCGATTGCAAACAGGCTCAAACGCACCACCGTACTGCAACTGATCAGTGCGCTCTGGGTCGCCCGGGCCGCCTCCTTGGGCAACCGGCTGTTCAGATAGATCGCATAGAGGAAGCCGCCGCTGCCAAACAACGCGCCAAACATTCCGCCCACCGTCCCCATCGGCATTGCCCACAGGGCGGACAGTTGCGTCGGGCGGGCTTTGATCCACAGGCTGTAAATCGCATAGGCGCTGATGAACAACCCCATCAACAGCAGCAACAGGTCGGACTTGAGGTTCAGCAGGAAAATCACTCCCAGCGTGCAACCCACGGCCATACACGGCAACAACCGCAACAGCTCCGGCCTGGCTACATCACGCCGCGAAGGCAACAGATTGCCGAATGCCGCGACAAAATCGAGCAACACCAGCAACGGCACGATCTTCGACAGCGGCATGAACAGAATCAGAATCGGTCCCGCCACCAGCGCGGTACCGAAACCGGCGATGCCGAATACGATGTAGGCCAGGGCAATCCCTGCGCCGATGACCAGCCAGTCCATGGCGCCGAATGGCCATTGGGTCAACAACTCAAGCACACTCATTCTCCCTGTCTTCCTTGATTACCACTGACGACTTTAAACCTGTGGGAGCGAGCTTGCTCGCGATGGCGTCTTAAAATTCACCGACGATGTCGACTGCTGGACCGCCTTCGCGAGCAAGCCCGCTCCCACATCAAGCTGTCCACAAGGGATTTATGCTGGGCCATGGAGATTGCCGGGCAAATGCCTTTAAACTGCGCCCCATGATTAAAGATCCCTTTGCAAGACTCGGCCTGGACCGTGAAGTCCTGACCGTCAGCCAGCTCAATGGCCGCGCGCGGGTGTTGCTCGAAGACGTGTTCAGCAACATCTGGGTCGAAGGCGAAATCTCCAACCTCGCCCGCCCGGCTTCCGGCCACGTGTATTTCACCCTCAAGGACAGCGGCGCCCAGGTGCGTTGCGCGCTGTTCCGGCAGAACGCGGCACGGGTTCGCCAGGCCTTGAAGGACGGGCTCGCGGTCAAGGTGCGAGGCAAAGTCTCGCTGTTCGAAGGGCGCGGTGATTATCAGCTGATCCTCGACACCGTGGAGCCGGCCGGCGATGGCGCCTTGCGCCTGGCTTTCGATGCACTCAAGGAAAAGCTCAGCGCCGAAGGCCTGTTCAGTGCCGAGCGCAAGGTCCCGCTGCCGGCGCATCCGCAACGCATCGGCATCATCAGTTCGCCCACCGGCGCGGTGATCCGCGACATCATCAGCGTGTTCCGCCGCCGCGCACCGCAGGTGCAGTTGACGCTGATCCCCACCGCCGTACAGGGCCGCGAAGCCACTGCGCAGATAGTCCGCGCCCTGAAACTGGCGGACGCCCGCGGTTTCGACGCACTGATCCTGGCCCGTGGCGGCGGTTCGCTGGAAGACCTCTGGTGCTTCAACGAAGAAGCCGTAGCCCGCGCCGTAGACGCCTGCGTGACGCCGATTGTCAGCGCGGTCGGCCATGAAACCGACGTATCGATCAGCGACTTCGTGGCCGACGTTCGCGCACCCACCCCCTCCGCTGCAGCCGAACTGCTGGCACCGGATTCCAGCGATCTGGTGCGTCGGGTCGAAAGCCTGCACCGACGCTTGGTGATGCGCATGCGTGACCGCCTGATGCGCGATCGACTACGCCTGGAAGGCATCTCCCGGCGCCTGCGTCATCCCGGCGAGCGCCTGCGCCAGCAAGCGCAACGCCTGGATGACCTGGACATGCGCATGCGCCGCGCGTTCGAGCGTAGCCTCAACACCCGTCGCGAACGCTTGATCCGCCTGGAAACCCGTCTGGCCGCACAACATCCGGGCCGGCAACTGGCAATGCTGCGCCAGCGCCTCGACAGCCTGGCCGAACGCCTGCCGCGCGCCATCCGCGAAGGCCTGAAGAACCGTCGCCTGCAATTGCACAGCCAGATGCAAACACTGCATGTAGTCAGCCCGTTGGCGACCCTCGGCCGTGGCTACAGCATTTTGCTGGACGAGCGCGGCAACGCTATCCGCAGCGCCGCGCAAACCCATACCGGCCAGCGCCTGAAAGCCAAACTGGGCGAAGGCGAACTGCAAGTCCGGGTCGAAGACAATCACCTGACGCCCGTCACCCTTTCTTTACTGGACTGATCCATGCCGCGCTTCCTGGCTCCATTGCTGTTGCTGTGCCTGACCTTCAATGCCCACGCCGATAGCTACATCACCCGCCTGTTGAACAAACCGGTGCCGGGCGGCGTTGCGGTGGTCGACCTGGGCACATCCACCCAGGCGCCAAAAGCCAGTTATCAAGGCAAACCGGTGCTGGTGGTCAAGGAACAGGAAAACTGGCTGGCCATCGTCGGCGTGCCGCTGACGGTCAAACCAGGGGCTCAATCGATCAGCAGCGGCGGTCGTAATCTGGGTTTTACAGTTGGCAACAAGACATACCCGGAACAGCGCATCACCCTGAAGAACCCCCAACAGGTCAATCCGGACCCGGAAAACCTCAAGCGCATCGAGCGTGAACTGGCCGAACAGATTGCCGCTTACCGCACGTTCAGCCCCAACACCCCGAGCAACGTGCTGCTGGACAAACCGGTGAACGGACCGCTGTCGAGCAAGTTCGGCGTGCGGCGCTTTTTCAACGGCGAAGAGCGCAATCCCCACTCAGGCCTGGACTTCGCCGTGCCGGCCGGTACGCCGATCAAGACCCCGGCTGCCGGCAAGGTGATCCTGATCGGTAACTACTTCTTCAATGGCAACACGGTATTTGTCGACCATGGTCAGGGCTTTATCAGCATGTTCTGCCATATGTCGAAAATCGACGTGAAGGTGGGGCAACAACTGGCCCGGGGCGGTGTGGTTGGCAAGGTCGGGGCGACTGGCCGCGCGACCGGACCGCACATGCACTGGAACGTCAGCCTGAACGATGCGCGGGTGGATCCGGCTATCTTCATTGGTGCGTTTCAACCTTGATCCCTGAATAAGGCCTCTGGCCTCATCGCGAGCAGGCTCGCTCCTACAAGTACAGCGCAATCCATGTGGGAGCGAGCCTGCTCGCGATGGCAATGTCACAGGCGCCGAAAGCAGTCAGGCAGTGTCGCCTCACCAATTGCGCACCACTCAAACCTTGCGCAAACAACAAAACAATCATTGCCAATCACAGCAATAAAATCTCGATAAACACTCGCTCACGAGTATTCCTCTCAATTTTTTTCGACTGCTTGCCAACCTTCACCCCCGCGGTTAGGGTTGAAGGCATGAAAACCTCTCACACCCTCATTCAGCTCCGCCAGCACCGCAGCCTGTGCCTCGTCAGTGCACGACTGCCGGGCTGAATCGTGGTGCCTCGTCCCAAGCGTTACGCCAAGAACTTTTGATCCACCGGCAGGCCGCCTTTTTTCGGCCCACACAATAAGGATTTCCTGATGAGCATGCTCAAAGACCCGTCTTCGAAATACCGCGCGTTCCCGACCATCGACATTCCGGACCGCACCTGGCCATCGAAAACCATCACCGCCGCACCGATCTGGTGCAGCTCCGACCTGCGCGACGGCAACCAGTCGCTGATCGAACCGATGGACGCGGTCAAGAAGCTGCGCTTCTGGAAAACCCTGGTTCAGGTCGGCGTGAAAGAAATCGAAGCGTCGTTCCCGGCCGCCTCGCAAACCGACTTCGACTTCGTTCGCACCCTGATCGAAGGCAACCACATCCCGGACGACACCACCATCCAGGTGCTGACCCAGGGCCGTGAAGACCTGATCGAGCGCACTTTCGAATCCCTGCGCGGCGCGAAGAAAGCCATCGTTCACCTGTACAACGCGACCTCCCCTTCCTTCCGCCGCATTGTCTTCAACCAGGACAAGGACGGGGTCAAGGCCATCGCCGTGAACGCCGCCAAACTGTTCGTCAAGTACGCGGCCATGCAGCCGGACACCGAGTGGACCTTCGAATACTCGCCAGAAACCTTCAGCGCCACCGAACTGGAGTTCGCCAAGGAAGTCTGCGATGCGGTGATCGAAGTCTGGAACCCGACGCCCGAGCACAAGATGATCCTCAACCTGCCGGCCACCGTCGAATGCGCGACGCCGAACATCTATGCCGACCAGATCGAATGGTTCGGCCGTCACATCAACCGTCGTGACAGCGTGATCATCAGCCTGCACACCCACAACGACCGTGGCACTGGCGTTGCCGCGACCGAACTGGGGCTGATGGCTGGCGCCGACCGTGTCGAAGGCTGCCTGTTCGGCAACGGCGAGCGTACCGGTAACGTCGACCTCGTGACCGTGGCCCTGAACCTCTACACCCAGGGCGTGAACCCTGAACTGGACTTTTCCGACATCGACGGCGTGCGCAAAGTCGTCGAAGAGTGCAACCAGATCCAGGTGCACCCGCGTCACCCGTACGTCGGCGACCTGGTGCATACCGCGTTCTCCGGCTCGCACCAGGATGCGATCCGCAAGGGCTTTGCCCAGCAGAAACCGGACGAGTTGTGGGAAGTACCGTACCTGCCAATCGACCCGGCCGACATCGGCCGCAGCTACGAGGCGGTCATCCGCGTCAACAGCCAGTCGGGCAAGGGTGGTATCGCCTACCTGCTGGAACAGGAATATGGCATCAGCCTGCCGCGTCGCATGCAGATCGAGTTCAGCCAGGTCGTGCAACGTGAAACCGACCGCCTGGGCCTGGAAATGACCGCCCAGCAAATCCACGCGCTGCTGTACAGCGAGTACTTGCAGGCCAACACCCCGTACGCGCTGGTCAGCCATCGCCTGCAGGAAGAGAACGGCCACAGCGCGGTGGAAGTCGAAGTCGCCAGCCAAGGCCAGGGCGAAACCAACCTGCACTGGCGCGGCAAGGGCAACGGCGCCCTCGAAGCGCTGGTGGCAGGCCTGCCGGTACCGGTGGAAATCATGGACTACAACGAGCACGCCATCGGCGCGGGCACCAATGCCAAGGCCGCGGCCTACATTGAACTGCGTGTGAACGGTGAACGTGCGGTGCATGGTGTCGGCATCGACGAAAACATCACCACCGCCAGCTTCAAGGCCCTGTTCAGCGCCCTGAACCGCTCGCTGAGCCAGCCGGAAGCGAAAGCGGCGTAAGCTGTTAGCCGAAAAGCAAAAGGCCCCGGGGTGTGAACCTTGGGGCCTTTTAGTTTGCCTGCTTGTTTTTTGTTGTCTGAACCGGCCCCTTCGCGGGCAAGCCCGCTCCCACATTGTCCGTGTTCACACTAACCACTGTGGGAGCGGGCTTGCCCGCGAAGGGGCCATGTCAGGCAGCGAAAATCTCAGGTGAATTCAAAGGTATCGGCATCCAGATTCGCCGGAAACCGCTGCCGATATGCGGCCAGCTCTGCCGCATCCAGCGTCACCTTGAACACCCCGTCAGCCTCCCCCGCACTGAGCAATGTCTCACCCTGGAAATCCAGTACCTGGCTGTCACCCGTATACGCAAAGCCTTTGCCATCCGTGCCAATGCGGTTCACCG
This sequence comes from Pseudomonas sp. KB_15, assembly GCF_052114525.1. Classification (NCBI taxonomy): domain Bacteria; kingdom Pseudomonadati; phylum Pseudomonadota; class Gammaproteobacteria; order Pseudomonadales; family Pseudomonadaceae; genus Pseudomonas; species Pseudomonas sp. KB_15. Next base: position 304,500 of record NZ_JBFREX010000001.1, read on the forward strand.
CCGCCACATAGCACAGGTTCTCGATCGCCCGTGCCGGCAACAAACGATTCCAGTGCTGGCGCCGGGCGCCTGGCCAATTGGCGGTGTACAGCAGCAGATCCGTGTCCTGGGCGTCACGACTCCACACCGGGAAGCGCAAGTCGTAGCAAATCAGCGGCCGCACTCGCCAGCCCTTGAGCTCGAACTGCACCTGGCGGTCGCCGGGGGTGTAGTGGTTGTGCTCGCCGGCCATGCGGAACAGGTGACGCTTGTCGTAGTGCAACACTTCGCCGTCCGGACGCGCCCACAGCAGACGATTGCGGTGACTGCCGTCGGCGGCTTGAACGATCACGCTACCGGTGATCACCGCATCCAGCTTCGCCGCCTGAACCCGCAGCCACTTGCTGGTGGGACCGTTTTCCGGCTCGGCGAGCGTCTCGGATTCCATGGAGAATCCAGTGGTAAACATCTCCGGCAGGATGATCAGGTCAGCGCCGCGAGCCTGCTCCAGCAACAGTTCGAAATGCTCCAGGTTAGCCTGACGGTCGTGCCAGGCCAGGGACGTCTGGATCAGCGCCACGTTCAAATTGGGCAATGCACTCAGATCACGCATAGTTTTTCCGCTGCCTCACGCAGGGTCTCCTCGCGCTTGGCAAAGCACAGCCGCACCAGGCGCTGGCCGACCGGTGGCGTCTGGTAGAACACCGAGATCGGGATACTCGCCACGCCATGCTCGCGCGTCATCCACAGGGCCATCTCGACGTCATTGAGGTCCGGACGGATCTGCGAGTAATCGACCAACTGGAAATAGGTGCCGGTCACCCGGGTGAAACTGAAACGCGACGGCGCCAGCAGATCGCAGAACAGATCGCGCTTGGCCTGATAGAAACCCGGCAGCTCTTCCACGTGCTCGGGATGCTCGGCCATAAAATCGGCCAAGGCATATTGCAGCGGCGTCACACCACAGAAATTGACGTACTGGTGCACCTTGCGCAATTCCGCCGTCAGGGCCGGTGGTGCGACCACGTAGCCAGTTTTCCAGCCTGTGACGTGGTAGGTCTTGCCGAACGAACTGACCACGAATGCACGCTGATACAGTTCCTCATGGGCCAGCACGCTGACGTGGGGCACACCGTCAAACACCAGGTGCTCGTAGACTTCGTCGCTGATCACATAAATGTCGCGATCGCGGATCAATGCGGCCAACTGATCGAGTTCGGCACGGCTGATCAGTGCGCCGCTGGGGTTGTGCGGGGCGTTGAGAATGATCATCCGCGTGCGCGGGCTGAGTGCCTGGGCAAGCTTCTCGAAGTCGATGCTGAAATCGTTCAGGCCCAGTTGCACATGCACGCAACGACCACCGGCAAGCTCCACCGAAGGTTCGTAACTGTCGTACGCCGGGTCAAATACGATGACTTCGTCACCGCTGTGGATAACCGCCTGAATGGCACAGAAAATCGCCTCGGTCGCGCCGGGGGTGACCGTCACTTCAGTATCCACATCCACCTGCGCGCCATAACTGCGGGCGATCTTCGCCGCGATCTGCTGACGCAACACCGGCAGCCCGGTCATTGGCGAATATTGATTATGGCCGCTGGCGATATGCCGGCCAACCGCATCGCACAGGGCCTGCGGGGCCGCGAAATCGGGAAAGCCCTGGGACAGATTGAGCGCGCCGGTCTGTGCCGCGAGCTGAGACATCTGAGTGAAGATAGTGATGCCGACATTCGGCAGCTTGCTGGTGATCATCGGTGGTTCCCTGCTCTACACCCGGCTCTACGGCGGCGCGGGGGAGTCCGAGGATAGCCCAAACGGCAGGCATGAAAAAGGGCGCCATTGGCGCCCTTTCCATCCCACGGGAAAAACCTCGATCAGCGCTTGTCGCGACGCTTCTTGTCGGCCTTCTTGTGGTGCGACATCAAGCGACGCTTCTTGTTGACCTGACGGTCGGTGAGCGTGTTCTTGTTGCCTTCGTACGGGTTCTCGCCGCCCTTGAACTCGATGCGGATCGGCGTACCGACCAGCTTCAGCACACGACGGTAAGTGTTTTCCAGATAGCGCACGTAAGACTTCGGCACCTTCTCGATCTGGTTGCCGTGGATCACGATGATCGGCGGGTTCGCACCACCAAGGTGAGCGTAACGCAGCTTGATCCGGCGGCTGTTGACCATCGGCGGCTGGTGCTCGCTGACCGCATCTTCGAGGATCTGGGTCAGGCGGCTCGTCGGCCAGCGGGTGACCGCGGACTTGAACGAGTTCTGTACCGAGGCGTAGAGGTTGCCCACGCCAGTGCCGTGCAGGGCCGAGATAAAGTGAATATCGGCAAACTCGACGAAGAACAGGCGACGCTGCAATTCGATCTTGACGAAGTCGCGCTCGCTCGGCGTCATGCCGTCCCACTTGTTGATCGCGATGACCAACGCACGACCGGCCTCAAGGGCAAAGCCCAGCAGGTTGAGGTCGTGATCGACCACACCTTCGCGGGCGTCCATCACAAAGATCACCACGTTGGCGTCTTTGATCGCTTGCAGGGTTTTGACCACGGAGAACTTTTCGACTTCTTCGTGGATCTTGCCGCGCTTGCGCACACCGGCGGTGTCGATCAGCGTGTACTTCTCGTCGTTACGCTCGAACGGGATGTAGATACTGTCGCGGGTGGTGCCGGGTTGGTCGTAGACGATTACCCGGTCTTCCCCGAGCATGCGGTTGACCAGGGTCGACTTGCCGACGTTCGGCCGGCCGATGATCGCGATCTTGATCCCGTCTTTTTCGCTTGGGCCAGGAATGCGCTTGGCTTCCTCGCCTTCGGCGACGTCTTCTTCCTCGCCTTCTTCCAACTCGTCTTCGTCTTTCGGGAAGTCACTCAGTGCGATTTCCAGCAACTGGGTGATACCACGGCCGTGGGCACCGGCGATCGGGATCGCATGGCCCATGCCCAACGGGGCGAATTCGGCGCGGGCCATTTCCGGGTCGATGTTGTCGACCTTGTTGGCCACCACGTGGGAACGCTTGTTACGTTTGCGCAAATGCTCGGCGATCATCTGGTCGGCGGCGGTGAAACCGGCCTTGGCATCTACCAGGAACAGAACGACATCTGCTTCTTCAATGGCCAGCAGCGACTGCTCGGCCATCTTTTCGTCCATACCGTGCTCGTCACCGGAGATACCGCCGGTGTCGATCAAAATGTAGGAACGCCCTTGCCACTTGGCCTCACCGTACTGGCGATCACGGGTCAGACCGGACAAGTCGCCGACGATGGCGTCACGAGTCCTGGTCAGGCGGTTGAACAAGGTGGACTTGCCGACGTTCGGTCGGCCCACCAGGGCGATTACGGGAACCATGCGGCTCTCCACTTCGTTATTTCAGAAAATACAAAAGCCGCTGCGAGGCAGCGGCTGGTGCTCGGGGGCAACACTGTGGGAGCGGGCTTGCTCGCGAAAACCGTAACAGCACCGTGTTTATCCAGGCTGTACGCGTCATCGTTGCCGCCCTTCGCCCGCACGCCCGCTCCCACAAGTGAAGCAGCCTGGGGTGGTTAACCCCAAGCATAGTCAAACCTTTACTTTATGGTCAGGGCTTCCAGTTTGCCGCTGTTGCCATACACATAAATCGTGTCACCCACCACCAGCGGACGGGCACGCAGGCCGTCGCTGTCGATGCGTTCACGGCCGACGAATCGACCGTCCACCTGACTCAGCAGGTGCAGGTAACCTTCCAGGTCACCGACTGCAACGTAACTGGAGAACACTTCCGGGGCCGACAGTTGACGACGGGCCAGCGAATCGTTGCTCCACAAGGCCGAGGTAGAACGCTCGTCGACGCCTTCAACGGTGCCCGAAGACAGGCTCACATAAACGGAGCCCAAACCCTGGGCGACACCGGCGTAGCTGGAAGCATCACGCTGCCAGAGCTGACGGCCGCTTTGCAGGTCCAGTGCGGCAACGCGCCCTTGATAGCTGGCGACATACAGTGTCCCGCCCGACAGCAGCAAGCCACCGTCGATATCGACCACACGCTCCAGCTCCGAACGACCTTGCGGGATCGCTACGCGCTGTTCCCACACCGGCACGCCGTTGGAGATATCCACGGCAACCACTTTACCGGTCGACAGGCCAGCCACCGCGAGGCGGTTGGTCACGATCGGCGCACTGGTACCACGCAGGGTCAGTACTGCAGGCGTGCTGTCATAGATCCAGCGGCGGTTACCGGTGGAGGCATCCAGGCCGATCAGACGATCGTCCTGGGTCTGAACCACCACAACGTCACCGTTGTTGGCTGGCGGAGCCAGCACTTCGCTGGACACGCGAGCGCGCCACTTTTCTTCGCCGTTGATGGCGTCCAGGGCAACGATTTCACCCTTGAGCGTACCGATCATGACCAGACCGTAACCAACGCCAACAGCGCCGGAAACAGGCAGTTCGAGATCTTTCTTCCATTTGACGTCGCCCGTGTTGCGGTCCATCGCCATCAACACGCCAGTGACGTCCGCGGCGTAGATGGTTTCGCCATCGATGGCCGGAACCAGCATGTTGTAGGTTTCGCCCTGACCGTCACCGATCGAACGACTCCACTGCTTGTGCAGAACCACTTCTTCCTTGAAGTCGACCAGTTCGGCCGGGGGCAGTTCTTTTTTGCTGTTGCTGCTGCAACCCGCGGCCAACAAGGCCAGAGCCAGCAATGCTGCATGTTTCCAACGAATCACGTCACGCATCCCCTTTGGCCAGGTCGTCCAGCTTGATTTGCAGGCCACCGACCGCCGCTTCATCCGACAGTGCCGCCTTGGCTTTTTGATACGCCGCGCTCGCCTCATCGGTACGACCCAACTGCACCAGCAGGTCGCCCTTGAGCTCTTCGCGGGTGGCCAGGAATGCCTTGTCGGCATCGCCTTCAAGCAGCTTCAGTGCTTCGTCAGCCTTGTTCTGCGCACCCAATACCTGGGCCAGACGCTGACGGGCGATTTCGCCCAGCGCCGGGTTGGCCGGTTTGCCGACAATGGCTTTCAGCTCGCTGGCCGCGTCGTCCAGCTTGCCGCTGTCCACCGCCACTTTGGCCACGAACAGGCTGCCGTACTGCGCGTAGGCGCTGCCGCCGAACTCGCTGTTGAGCTTGCCGGCCAGGTCCGAAACACGGGCCGCATCAGGCTTGCCGTCAGGCGTCAGCGTGGTTTCGAGCAATTGCTGATAGAGAATCGAGGCGCCTTGCGACTGATTGCTCTGATACTTGTGGAACGCCTGCCAGCCGAACACGATGACCAGCGCCAACAGGCCGCCAGTAACCAGGGGCTTACCGTTGCGTGACCACCATTCCTTCAATTCCGCCACATGTTCGTCTTCGGTACTCGACACCCCAATACTCCTTAATCGCTAATTCGGCTGTTTAGACAGCTTCAATCCTGCACGACGCAGGTGGCCAGGTGAGCGGCAAGCGCATCCCAGGCAATGCTTTGTTGTTCGCCCTGGCCACGCAGGGGTTTGAAACCTACCACTTGCTGGGCCATTTCGTCGTCACCGAGGATCAGCGCGTACAGCGCACCGCTCTTGTCGGCCTTCTTGAACTGGCTTTTGAAACTGCCGGCGCCGGCATTCACTTGCAGGCGCAGGTTGGGCAACTGATCGCGAACGCGCTCCGCCAGGGTCAGGCCCGCGAGCTCGGCAGCTTCACCGAAGGCGCAGAGGTAGACGTCGACCTGACGGGAGATCTCTTCCGGGATCTGCTCCAGGGTTTCCAGCAACAGCACCAGACGCTCGATGCCCATGGCAAAGCCAACACCGGCGGTCGGCTTGCCACCCATCTGCTCCACCAGACCGTCGTAACGGCCACCGGCACACACGGTGCCCTGGGCGCCGAGTTTGTCGGTGACCCATTCGAAAACGGTCTTGCTGTAGTAATCCAGCCCGCGAACCAGCTTCGGGTTGATCACGTATGGAATGCCGGCGGCGTCCAGGCGAGCCTTGAGGCCCTCGAAATGCACGCGGGACTCTTCGTCGAGGTAGTCGGCCATTTTCGGCGCATCGACCAATACCGCCTGGGTGTCGGCGTTCTTGGTATCAAGAACCCGCAGCGGGTTGGTTTTCAGGCGACGCTGGCTGTCTTCGTCGAGCTTGTCCATGTGCGCCGAGAGGTACTCGACCAGCGCTTCACGATAACGGCCACGGGACTCGCTGGTACCCAGGCTGTTCAGTTCGAGCTTGACCGCATCGCGGATGCCCAGTTCGCCCCACAGGCGCCAGGTCAGCACGATCAGCTCGGCGTCGATGTCCGGGCCGTCGAGGTTGAACACTTCGACACCGATCTGGTGGAACTGGCGATAACGGCCTTTCTGCGGACGCTCGTGGCGGAACATCGGGCCGATGTACCAGAGTTTCTGAACCTGGCCACCGCCGGTGATGCCGTGCTCCAGCACCGCGCGCACACAGGCAGCCGTCCCTTCGGGGCGCAGGGTCAGGGAGTCGCCGTTGCGGTCGTCGAAGGTGTACATCTCTTTTTCGACGATGTCGGTCACTTCACCGATGGAGCGCTTGAACAGCTCGGTGAACTCGACGATCGGCATGCGGATCTGCTTGTAACCGTAGTTATCCAGCAGGCGCGAAACAGTGCCTTCGAAATGACGCCACAGGGGGGTCTGTTCGGGCAGGATGTCGTTCATGCCACGAATGGCTTGCAGAGACTTGCTCACTTAAATTCCTTAATTCGTTCGGCTCTTTTTAGCCAGGCTTAGCCGCGCGCAATTACGGCAGCGTCAGCTTCGACCTTCTCGGCCGCTTTCTGACGGATCAAGCGTTCAAGCTCATCCACCAGATTGTCATTCGTCAGTTTCTGCGACGGCTTGCCGTCGATGTAAATCAGGTTTGGCGTACCGCCGGTCAAGCCGATATGGGCTTCCTTGGCTTCGCCCGGGCCGTTGACCACGCAACCGATGACTGCGACATCCAGCGGCACCAGCAAATCTTCGAGGCGCCCTTCCAGCTCGTTCATGGTCTTGACCACATCGAAGTTCTGCCGCGAGCAGCTCGGGCAAGCGATGAAGTTGATGCCACGGGAACGCAGGTGCAGGGATTTGAGAATGTCGTAGCCGACTTTCACTTCCTCGACCGGGTCGGCCGCCAACGAGATGCGGATAGTATCGCCAATCCCTTCGGCGAGCAGCATACCGAGGCCCACGGCAGATTTCACCGTGCCGGAACGCAAACCACCGGCTTCGGTGATACCCAGGTGCAGCGGCTGGACGATTTCCTTGGCCAGCAGGCGGTAGGCTTCGACGGCCATGAACACATCGGAAGCTTTCACGCTGACCTTGAAGTCCTGGAAGTTCAGGCGCTCAAGGTGCTCGACGTGGCGCAAGGCAGACTCGACCAGCGCGGCCGGAGTCGGCTCGCCGTATTTCTTTTGCAGGTCCTTTTCCAGGGAGCCGGCGTTCACGCCGATACGGATCGGGATCCCCCGGTCACGGGCGGCATCGACCACCGCGCGCACGCGGTCTTCGCGACCGATGTTGCCCGGGTTGATCCGCAGGCAATCGACACCCAGTTCAGCTACGCGCAAAGCGATCCGGTAATCGAAGTGAATGTCGGCAACCAAGGGCACCTTGACCAGTTGCTTGATCTTGCCGAAGGCTTCGGCGGCGTCCATGTCCGGTACGGAGACCCGCACGATATCGACGCCGGCTGCTTCCAGGCGATTGATTTGCGCGACAGTGGCCGCGACATCGTTGGTGTCGCTGTTGGTCATGCTCTGCACAGCGATAGGTGCATCGCCGCCAACAGGCACGTTACCGACCCAGATCTTGCGGGATTCGCGACGTTTGATTGGAGATTCGCCGTGCATGACTTATTGACCCAACTTCAGGCGAGCAGTCTCGCCACTGGTGAACGGAGCGACATCAACCGGTTGGCCGTTGTAGCTGACCTGAGCGCCGCGCGCAAAGCCCAGGCGCACGGTAAACGGTGGTTTGCCATTGACTGCCAGGCTGTTGCCCTTGCGCTTGAGACCGCTGAACAGCACCTTGCCGCTACCGTCGGTCACTTGTGTCCAGCAATCGGCGGTGAACTGCATCTGGACCTGGCCTTGACCGGCCACTGGCGCGGTTACCGCTGGAGCCGGAGCGCTCGGCGCTACCGGCGCAGTCACCACCGGGGCCGGGACGGCCGGAGCTGCCGGGGTCGGAGTTGCCGGGGTCACCGGCGTCGCGACAACGGGCGCGGCAGTGTGGGCTGGTGCGGTCGGCGTTGCCGGGGCGGCTGGTGCAGTCGCCTGAGCCTGCTCAGGTGCTTCATCCGGAGTGTCGGCCTGTGGCAGCGCGAGGGCGGTTCCGCCTTCAGTCTGACCTTCCACGACGGCCTGGTCTTCCGGCTCGTCCAGCGGATGAATCTGTGTCGTACCGTCGGCGCCCTCGACTTCAACGTGTTCCGGAGCCAGACCGATCAGGTCCTTGGTGCGCATCGAGGTTTGATCCTGCCACCAGACAAAACCGCCGCCGATCACCGCAATCAGCAACAGCAGGCTGACAATTCGCAAAATGGTGTGGGAAACCCGAACCGGTTCTTCAATACGGCCCAGGCTGTGGACGTTGCTGCCTTGGGAGTCGGTGCCGGTGGATTGATCGAACTGCTGGACCAGAACGGCCTGATCCATGTCGAGCAACTTGGCATAAGCACGAATATAACCGCGGGCAAAGGTATGCCCAGGCAGTTTGTCGAATTGGCCCGCTTCAAGATTGCTCAGGGAATTGACGGTGAGGTTGAGCTTGAGGGCCACTTCGGCCAGCGACCAGCCATTGCTTTCGCGGGCCTGGCGCAGAGTCTCACCAGGGTTAACGCGATTCGCTGCTACAACTTCGGGATGCGCCGCTTTCATCATTGCTCCGACAGGTATTGCTGATATTCCGGCGTACCGGGATAGAGTCGTTTTAGTTGCAGGCCGGCACTTGCGGCCTTGTCGCGATCTTCAAACACTTTTGCCAGTCGAACGCCGAGCAATAGACTACGTGCATTTTGTTCGGCGAGCTGGTTAAACCGGTCGTAGTAATCGCGCGCGGGCACATAATGCCTGTCTTCGTAAGACAACTCAGCCATTTCCAGCAATGCACGTGGTTGTTGGCGATTCAGGCGCAGGGCTTTTTCCAGTTGCTGCCGGGCCAAATCGCGCTGACCGAGCATCGCAGCGGTCATGCCCAGGTTCTCGAACACCCGCGAACGCTCAGGATACAGGGTATCGGCAGCGGCTTGTTCAAAGCGCTCGTAGGCTTCCTTGTAACGTTTCTGCTCGAACAAAAAACTGCCGTAGTTATTGAGGATTCGTGCATCGCCGGGACGGGAAGACAGTGCCTGGCGAAAATGCTCGTCGGCCAGTTCCGGTTCCATCTCGGCCTGGAACACCAACCCCAGCGCCGCATTGGCATCCGGGTCGGAGCCATCCAGCTCCAGCGCTTTTTTCAGCGGAACCTTGGCGCGTTCGGTCATGCCTTGTTGCAAATACCCGATACCGAGTTGCACATACGCCGCACGCGCTTCATCACGGCCCTTGCTGGTCTTCATCGGGTTGTAGTCGCCCGAAAGCACGCAGCCAGCACACAGGCTGGCCAACAGCAAAAGCAGCGCAAAGCGCAGTGACATAGAGATCCTCTCTCGGTTATTCCGCAGCGTTTTGAGTCATATCGTTGTCAGCGTTCAATTCACGCACGGCGATATAACGTTCGCTGCGACGGGTGCGATCCAGCACCTGCCCTACCAATTGACCACAGGCCGCGTCGATGTCTTCACCACGGGTGGTGCGGACAGTGACGTTGAAACCGGCATGATGAAGCTGATCCTGGAAACGACGAATCGCGTTATTGCTCGGACGCTCGTAACCGGAATGCGGGAACGGGTTGAACGGGATCAGGTTGATCTTGCACGGGATGTTCTTGAGCAACTCGATCATTTCCACCGCGTGCTCGACCTTGTCATTGATGTCTTTGAGCAAGGTGTACTCGATGGTCAGCACGCGCTTTTCGCCGAGATTCGACATGTAGCGCTGGCACGACTCGAGCAGCATCTTAAGCGGATATTTCTTGTTGATCGGCACCAATTGGTTACGCAATGCGTCATTCGGTGCGTGCAGGGACAACGCCAGGGAGACGTCGATGTGCTTGGAGAGCTCATCGATCATCGGCACCACGCCGGAGGTCGACAGGGTCACACGGCGCTTGGAAATGCCGTAGCCCAGGTCATCCATCATCAAATGCATGGCCGCGACGACGTTGTCGAAGTTCAGCAGCGGCTCACCCATGCCCATCATCACCACGTTGGTGATGGCACGGTCGACGGTTGCCGGGACGCTGCCAAAGGATTTGTTGGCAATCCACACCTGGCCGATGACTTCGGCGGCGGTAAGGTTGCTGTTGAAGCCTTGCTTGCCGGTGGAGCAGAAACTGCAATCCAGGGCACAGCCTGCCTGGGACGAAACGCACAAGGTGCCGCGCTTGCCCTGGGGAATGTACACGGTCTCGACGCAGCTGCCGGACGCCACGCGCACCACCCACTTGCGGGTGCCGTCGCTGGAGATGTCCTCGCTGACCACTTCCGGACCACGGACCTCGGCAACAGCCTTGAGCTTTTCGCGCAAGGCCTTGCTGACGTTCGTCATGGCGTCGAAATCATCGACACCAAAGTGGTGAATCCATTTCATTACCTGACCGGCACGGAAACGCTTCTCCCCGATTGAGTCGAAGAATTTTTCCATTTCCAGCTGAGTCAGACCCAGCAGGTTAGTTTTTACAGTCGATGTAGTCATGGATTCACCTTCACTCTTAAGCCAATGCTTAGCGAGTGGTTACTTCAGTAGCTGCGAAGAAGTACGAGATTTCGCGAGCGGCAGCGGCTTCGGAGTCCGAACCGTGTACGGCGTTGGCGTCGATGGAGTCAGCGAAGTCAGCACGGATGGTGCCGGCAGCAGCTTCTTTAGGGTTGGTAGCGCCCATCAGCTCACGGTTCAGAGCGATAGCGTTTTCGCCTTCCAGAACCTGAACGACAACCGGACCGGAGATCATGAAAGCAACCAGGTCGTTGAAGAAACCACGAGCGCTGTGCTCAGCGTAGAAGCCTTCAGCTTCGGCTTTGGACAGTTGCTTCAGTTTCGAAGCTACAACGCGCAGGCCAGCTTTTTCGAAACGAGTGGTGATCTCGCCGATCACGTTTTTAGCAACGGCGTCAGGCTTGATGATGGAGAAAGTACGTTGAACAGCCATGGTGTAACTCCAGAAACGGTAATTTACGAAAAATTAAACCCGCGAATTATACGCGGGTTCTCGGGTATTGCCTAACCTGCGGCGTGGCTCAGTCGCGTTCTTCGATCCAGTGGGCCTGAATGGCCTCCAGGATCTTTTCGCCACAATGCTCAGGCTTGTCGTCGAAATCGGGCAATTCCATCACCCATGTACGCAGATCGACGAAGTTGACCGACATAGGGTCCACGTCGGGCTTGCTTTCAGCCAGCTGGATCGCGATCTCCAGCACATCAGTCCACTTGAGTTTCATGACAATTCCTTGAATCAGTGCGCTGCTTCGGCTGCGTGGTTGAGCGAGTACTTCGGAATTTCGACCGTCAGGTCTTCGGTACCGACCTTGGCCTGACAACCCAGGCGCGATTGAGCTTCCAGCCCCCAAGCCTTGTCAAGGTAGTCTTCTTCCAGCTCGTCAGCCTCTTCCAGAGAGTCGAAACCCTCGCGAATGATGCAGTGACAGGTGGTGCAAGCGCAGACGCCACCGCAAGCGCTTTCCATCTCGATGTGGTGCTCATGGGCCAGCTCGAGGATGGACGTACCGGTCTCAGCCTCCACAACCATGCCTTCGGGGCAAAACTTCTCGTGTGGCAGAAAAATGACCTGCGGCATCGTTATTCCTCAATCTCATTCAGGTTGCGCCCCGCCAGCGCGGCTTTCACCGTCGAGTCCAGGCGGCGGGCAGCAAAGGCGTCGGTCACTTGCGACAGACGCTTGGTCTGCTGCTCGATGGCGTAACCATCAGTACCTTTCATCAGTTCGGTCAGTTCCTGCATCTGCATCTCGATGACCATGCGCTCTTCGGCGTCGAGCAGACGATCGCCATCAGCCTCCAGAGCACCCTGCACCGCTTCGATCAGGCGCTGGGCATCGACCTGCTGCTCGCGCAACACGCGGGCAACCTTGTCGTCATTGGCGTGCTGGAACGAGTCCTTGAGCATCCTGGCGATTTCGCCGTCGGTCAGGCCGTAGGACGGCTTGACCTGAATGCTGGCCTCGACGCCCGAACCCAGTTCGCGGGCGGAAACGCTGAGCAGACCATCGGCATCGACCTGGAAGGTCACGCGAATCTTCGCAGCGCCAGCCACCATCGCTGGAATACCGCGCAATTCGAAACGAGCGAGGGAGCGGCAGTCGCTGATCAGCTCGCGCTCACCCTGCAACACATGGATGGCCATGGCCGACTGGCCGTCTTTATAAGTGGTGAAGTCCTGGGCGCGGGCGACGGGAATGGTGGTGTTGCGCGGAATCACCTTCTCCATCAAGCCGCCCATGGTTTCCAGACCAAGGGACAACGGAATCACGTCGAGCAGCAGCAGTTCGCCACCATCACGCTTGTTACCAGCCAGAGTATCGGCCTGGATCGCAGCACCAATGGCCACCACTTGATCCGGATCGATTTCTGTCAGCGGCTGGCGAGCGAAAGCTTCGGCGACGGCTTCACGAACACGAGGCACGCGAGTCGAACCACCGACCATGACCACGGCATGCACGTCTTCCAGCTCGATGCCGGAATCGCGAACGGCGCGACGGCAAGCTTTCAGGCTGCGAGCCACCATCGGCTCGATCAGCGCATTGAAAGCTTCACGGGACAGCTCGGCCTTCCAGTCGCCATAGGCAACTTCAACGGCCGCAGCATCGGTCAGTGCTTCCTTGGCCGCGCAGGCGGTTTGCAGCAAATTGCGCTGCACACCCGGATCGAGGTCAGCGGACAGACCGGCGCCCTCGATGATCCAGCCAGCGATCGCGTGGTCGAAGTCATCGCCACCCAGGGCGCTGTCGCCGCCGGTAGCCAGGACTTCGAAGACACCGCCAGTCAGGCGCAGAATCGAAATATCGAAGGTGCCGCCGCCCAGGTCATAAATGGCGACCAGGCCTTCGGCATGCTGATCCAGACCGTAAGCCACCGCGGCCGCCGTCGGCTCATTGAGCAAGCGCAGCACGTTCAGACCGGCCAGTTTGGCCGCGTCCTTGGTGGCTTGACGTTGGGCATCATCGAAATAGGCCGGAACGGTGATCACCGCGCCCACCAGTTCTCCACCCAGGGTCGCCTCAGCGCGCTGGCGCAGGACCTTGAGGATATCGGCAGAGACTTCGACCGGGCTTTTCGGCCCCTGGATCGTCTCGATGAACGGCATGTGCGACTCGCCGTCAACAAAACGGTACGGCAGTTGCTCGCCCAATTGCTTGACGTCGGACAGACCACGACCCATCAAGCGCTTGACCGACAGCACGGTGTTCAAGGGATCGGTGGCGGCAGCCAGCTTGGCCGACTCGCCGACTTCGACGCGATCGGCGTGGTAGCGCACGGCAGACGGCAGGATGACCCGCCCTTCTGCGTCAGCCAGAGGTTCGGAAAGACCACTGCGCAATGCAGCGACCAGCGAATTGGTAGTGCCCAAGTCGATCCCCACAGCCAGACGACGCTGGTGCGGTTGAGGACTTTGGCCGGGTTCGGCGATCTGCAGTAGGGCCATCGTTATCAGGACTTATCTGTATATCAGGCGTGCGACCGGAGCGGCACTGGGTTAATCGTCGAGGCGCTCTTCTAACTGGCGCACTTCGTAAGTGAGCTTGTCGAGGAACTGCATGCGCCGCATCAGGCGTTCGGCCCGTTCGCGTTGCGCTGCATCGTTCCAGCAAGCTGCGAAGCTTTGGTTCAGTTCATCCTGGGCTGCCTTCAGGCGGCGCTTGAAGACGGCAACGCCATTGAGGTCGGCGCTGTCCTGCAGGTCTTCGAGCTCTTCGCGCAACTCCATCTGTTGCAGCAGGAACTCCGGATCATGCACCGTGACTTCCAGCGGCAGCTCGCCACCATTCAAGGCGAGCAGGTAGCGCGCGCGCTTGGGCGGACTCTTGAGCGTCTGGTAGGCCTCGTTGAGGCTCGCCGATTGCTCCAGGGCCAACCGTTGTTCGCGTTCGGAAGCGTCGGCAAAGCGGTCCGGATGAACACCGCGCGCCAGCTCGCGATAGCGCGTAGCCAGCTGATCGAGGTCCAGGTTAAAACTCGGTTGCAGCTCGAATAAAGCGAAATGACAAGGAGTACCCACGACAAGCCTCAGATGTTGAAGCTTTCGCCGCAGCCACATTCACCGCGTACGTTGGGGTTGTTGAACTTGAAGCCTTCGTTCAACCCTTCCTTGACGAAATCGAGCTCGGTGCCGTCCAGGTAGGCCAGGCTTTTCGGGTCGATGATCACTTTTTCGCCGTGACTCTCGAACACCTGATCCTCTGCAACCACCTCGTCGACAAACTCCAGCACGTAGGCAAGGCCGGAACAGCCTGTGGTGCGAACACCCAGACGAATCCCTTCACCTTTGCCGCGCCCGTCGAGGGAGCGCCGCACGTGTCGAGCAGCCGCTTCTGTCATGCTGATAGCCATCGGTGACTCCTTACTCGTCGCCAAAACTCGAAAATCAGATCAAGCCTTTCTTCTGCTTGTAATCGCGAACAGCCGCCTTGATGGCGTCTTCAGCGAGTACCGAGCAGTGGATTTTCACTGGCGGCAGGGCCAGTTCTTCAGCCAGTTGAGTGTTCTTGATGGTTTCTGCTTCGTCCAGGGTCTTGCCCTTCATCCACTCGGTGGCGAGGGAGCTGGAAGCGATAGCCGAACCGCAGCCGTAAGTCTTGAACTTGGCATCTTCGATGATGCCGGCGTCGTTGACCTTGATCTGCAGGCGCATCACGTCGCCGCACGCCGGAGCGCCGACCATGCCGGTGCCGACATCAGGATCTTCCGCGTCCATCTTGCCGACGTTGCGCGGGTTTTCGTAGTGGTCGATGACCTTTTCGCTGTAAGACATGATTCTCAATCCTCACTCATCAGGGCCGCTCTTGAGGCCCTGCAGTTACGCTGCGTCAGTCGCCGCGTCGCTACAGGACCTGTATCCGGCGGCTTCTATAGTTAGTGTGCCGCCCACTCGATCTTCGAGATATCGACACCGTCTTTGTACATGTCCCACAGCGGCGACAGAGCTCGCAGCTTGATAACGGCCTCGCAGACTTTCTGCGCGGCGTAGTCGATTTCTTCTTCGGTGGTGAAGCGGCCGAAGGTGAAACGGATCGAACTGTGGGCCAGTTCGTCATTGCGGCCCAGGGCGCGCAGTACGTACGAAGGCTCAAGCGATGCCGAGGTGCAGGCCGAACCGGACGAAACCGCCAGATCCTTGAGCGCCATGATCAGCGACTCGCCTTCAACGTAGTTGAAGCTCAGGTTCAGGTTGTGCGGAACGCGGGCGGTCATGCTGCCGTTGACGTACAGCTCTTCCAGGTGCTCGACCTGCTTGAAGAAACGGTCGCTCAGGGCCTTGATGCGCACGTTCTCGGCAGCCATGTCTTCCTTGGCTACACGGAAAGCTTCGCCCATACCGACGATCTGGTGGGTCGCGAGGGTACCGGAACGCATGCCGCGCTCGTGACCGCCGCCGTGCATGGTCGCTTCGATACGTACGCGCGGCTTGCGGCTTACGTACAGGGCGCCGATGCCTTTAGGACCGTAGGTTTTGTGGGCAGAGAACGACATCATGTCGACTTTCAGCTTCGACAGGTCGATATCGACCTTGCCGGTGGACTGAGCAGCGTCGACGTGGAGCAGGATGCCCCTGGAGCGGGTCAGTTCGCCGATGGCTGCGATGTCGTTGATGGTGCCGATTTCGTTGTTCACGTGCATGACCGAAACCAGGATGGTGTCATCACGCAGTTCTGCTTCGATCATTTCAGGCGTCACCAGGCCATCGGTGCGAGGCTCGATGTAGGTGACTTCAAAACCTTCACGCTCCAGTTGGCGCATGGTGTCGAGGACAGCCTTGTGCTCAATCTTGGTGGTGATCAGGTGCTTGCCCTTGGTGGCATAGAAATGCGCCGCACCCTTGATTGCCAGGTTGTCGGACTCGGTGGCACCGGAGGTCCAGACGATTTCACGCGGATCGGCGTTGACCAGGTCGGCGACCTGACGGCGAGCGTTTTCAACGGACTCTTCGGCCTTCCAGCCGAACACGTGGGAACGGGACGCCGGGTTACCGAAGTTTCCGTCGACCAGCAGGCATTCACTCATTTTTTGCGCAACACGCGGATCAACCGGGGTGGTCGCAGAGTAATCAAGGTAAATCGGCAATTTCATGGACTATCTCCTAAATCAGGCTGGCTGGCGTGCCGCTAGCTCTTTGGCTGTCATTCGACGGCGGACGCTTCAATCTTGTCCAGGCGCGGCACCTTGCTGTTGCAACGGCGCTGGTCCTGACGCTGGGCTACTTCTTGCACCTCACGGCGAGTCACAAGATCAGCCAAGCTGATACCGCTCAGAAATTCGTGAATCTGCAGGCTCAGATCGCACCACAAGTGGTGAGTCAGGCAAGTGTCGCCGGAATGGCAATCACCCTGCCCCTGGCATTTGGTTGCATCGACCGATTCGTTTACCGCATCGATCACCTGGGCGACCTGGATGCCCTGCATATCGCGGGACAATTGGTAACCACCGCCCGGACCACGCACACTGGACACCAGATTGCTGCGGCGCAGCTTGGCGAAAAGCTGTTCGAGGTAGGACAGGGAGATGCCTTGGCGCTCGGAGATATCGGCCAGGGACACGGGCCCGTGCTGCGCGTGCAACGCCAGATCAAGCATGGCGGTCACGGCGTATCGGCCTTTTGTAGTCAGTCGCATGGACAATTACCACGGAGTTCGGAATGAGGCGAGTATGCAATTCCCGAGTATTTAAGTCAACTATAAGACCTAGTACTTTAGTCAGGTTTACCCGCAAAAGAGCGGCCGCATCATAGCAAAGGCTGGCTATGAACAGCCAGTAATACCGAGTCATCGTTCATCGCGAGCAAGCTCGCTCCCACATTGGACCGCGCCCACCTGGACAACTTGATCTCCTGTGGGAGCGAGCTTGCTCGCGATGAAATTGACTCGGTTCAGCTGGCCTGACTCTGATCCTTGTCCTTCACACAGGCGAAGTCTTCTTCGCGCAGCTCAGGCAGATCTTTCGCACAGTAATTACTGCCCAGGTCCTTCAACGCCCCGCACATCCCCTCCAGACGCCCGTCGACTGCCTGCAGGTGATCGAGCAACTGATTAATGGCGCGAGCCACCGGGTCCGGCATGTCTTCTGTCACGCCGTAGGCATCGAAGCCGATTTTCTCGGCCATGGCCTTGCGCTTGGCGTCCTGCTCTTCGTCGGGCTTGACGATGATTCGCCCCGGAATACCCACCACCGTGGCACCCGGTGGAACCTCTTTGGTCACCACGGCGTTGGAGCCGACCTTGGCACCCGCACCAACAGTAAACGGGCCAAGCACCTTGGCGCCGGCACCGACAACGACACCATCACCCAGCGTCGGGTGGCGCTTGCCTTTATTCCAGCTGGTGCCACCGAGGGTCACGCCCTGATAAATGGTCACGTCGTCGCCAATCTCGGCGGTTTCACCGATGACGATGCCCATGCCATGGTCAATAAAGAAGCGACGACCCACCTTGGCGCCCGGATGAATCTCGATCCCGGTCAACCAGCGGCCGAAGTTCGACACCAGCCGCGCCAGCCATTTCAGGTCCGCGCGCCATAGCATCGCCGACAAACGGTGAATCCAGATGGCGTGCATGCCCGGGTAGCAAGTCAGGACTTCAAAAGCGTTACGCGCCGCCGGGTCTCGGTGGAATACGCTCTGGATATCTTCACGCAAACGCTCGAACATCATTAATCCTTCCGATTTAGAAGCTCACCACGGGCCGCTTTCTGGGTTTCCGTGAGGATGCCACGCAAAATATTCATTTCCGCCCGGCTGACCGAGCTGCGTCCGTACAAGCGGCGCAGGCGCGCCATCAAGTGCCGTGGCTTTTCCGGATCGAGGAATTCGATGGCCACCAGGGTCTGCTCCAGGTGCTCATAGAATCGCTCCAGTTCATCCATGGTCGCCAGCTCAGCGCTTTTGACCGAAGCCACTTCTTCCTTCTCGACCTTGCTCGGCTGACCTTGGGCCGCCAGCCAGGACATGCGCACTTCATAACCCAACACCTGCACCGCCGCCCCAAGGTTCAGCGAGCTGAACTCAGGGTCCGATGGGATGTGCACGTGGTAATGACATCGCTGCAGCTCTTCGTTGGTCAGGCCGGAATCTTCACGACCGAACACCAGGGCGATTTCCGCACCCTGCCCCGCTTCCTCGACCACTTTCGCGCCGCATTCGCGGGGATCGAGCAGCGGCCAGGGAATGCGCCGGTCGCGGGCGCTGGTGCCGAGCACCAGGTTGCAACCGACCAAGGCATCTTCCAAGGTGGCGACGACTTGCGCGTTTTCAAGGATGTCCCCGGCACCGGAGGCACGGGCATCGGCCTCGTGATGCGGGAACAGACGAGGCTCGACCAGCACCAGCCGCGACAGCCCCATGTTCTTCATGGCACGCGCAGCCCCGCCGATATTGCCCGGATGGCTGGTATTGACCAGGACGACACGAATGTTTTGCAGCAAGGGAGGCGCTCTCGAACACAATAATCGGGAGCAGAATCTTACAGCTACACCTACCGTTAAGCTATGAAAGCGAACGTCGTCCTTCTCCTGTAGAAACTTTCTGATAGAATGCCCGGCTTTCTTTAACAACCTTAGGTGACACATCCATGCAGCCCATGCTGAATATCGCGCTGCGCGCCGCCCGCAGCGCCAGTGAATTGATCTTCCGCTCCATCGAGCGCCTGGATACCATCAAGGTCGACGAAAAAGACGCCAAGGATTACGTATCCGAGGTGGATCGCGCCGCCGAACAGAAAATCATCGACGCCCTGCGCAAGGCCTACCCGAATCACTCGATCATGGGTGAAGAGACCGGCATGCACGCCGGCACCGGCATCGAAGGCGAAGAGTACCTGTGGATCATCGATCCGCTGGACGGCACCACCAACTTCCTGCGCGGCATTCCTCACTTCGCTGTCAGCATCGCCTGCAAATACCGTGGCCGCCTGGAACACGCCGTTGTTCTGGACCCGGTTCGCCAGGAAGAATTCACCGCCAGCCGTGGTCGCGGCGCTCAACTGAACGGTCGTCGCCTGCGCGTCAGCGGCCGTACCAGCCTGGACGGCGCCCTGCTGGGTACCGGCTTCCCGTTCCGTGACGACCAGATGGACAACCTCGACAACTACCTGGGCATGTTCCGCGCCCTGGTTGGCCAGACCGCCGGCATCCGCCGTGCAGGTTCGGCAAGCCTGGACCTGGCCTACGTGGCCGCCGGCCGTTTCGACGCCTTCTGGGAGTCGGGCCTGTCCGAGTGGGACATGGCTGCGGGCGCCCTGCTGATCCAGGAAGCCGGCGGCTTGGTGAGCGACTTCACCGGCGGTCACGACTTCCTTGAAAAAGGCCACGTCGTTGCCGGCAACACCAAATGCTTCAAGGCAGTCCTGACGGCCATCCAGCCGCACCTGCCGGCCTCGCTGAAGCGCTAAGCTTCCAGCGACAGAGAAAGCACCCTGCGGGGTGCTTTTTTTATGCCTGGAACCCAGCCCCAATAACACCACAGCACCAATGTGGGAGCGGGCTTGCTCGCGAAGGCGGCGTGTCAGCCAACATTAATAGTGACTGATACACCGCCTTCGCGAGCAAGCCCGCTCCCACAGGGGGATTGGTGGTGATGCAGAAATTGCGGGCACAAAAAAAGCACCCCGCAGGGTGCTTCTTTTTTATCCAGCGTCAGCAGATCACTGAGCCGCCTGATTCTCCGACAAGATCAACTTGCCTTCTTTATCCACAGGAATCTGATTGCCTGGATCACGATCCATGCGCACCTTGCCTTCCTTGCCGTCCAGCGAATAACGCACGTCGTAACCTACAACCTTGTCACTGATGTCGTTAACAGTGTTACAGCGGGTCTGGGTCGTGGTGTAGGTATCACGCTCTTGCATGCCTTCCTGCACCTTGTTGCCGGCATAACCACCACCGACAGCACCCGCGACCGTGGCGATCTTCTTACCGGTGCCGCCACCGATCTGGTTACCCAGCAATCCACCTGCCAACGCACCGACCACCGTACCGGCGATCTGATGTTGATCTTTCACCGGCGCCTGCCGGGTGACCGTTACATCCTTGCATACTTCACGTGGAGTCTTGATTTGTGTCTTGACCGGCTCAACGGCTAAAACCTGAGCAAACTCAGGGCCGCTTTTTTTAACCAGGCTGTAGGTGGCCACAGCACCCCCGGCAGTCACACCGACAGCACCCAGTACCGCACCAACCAGCATCGACTTGTTCACATGAACCTCCTGGACCATCACATGCGGAACATGTCCGCGCTTCTCCCAGCCTTGGAGCACAAAAAAAGGCGCGAGTTCAACTCGCGCCTTTTTTGGACTACACCACCCCAGGGAATTTCCTTCAAGGACGGTCGTCGACTTCCTTCTCGGTAGTGGCAGGAGGAATCAGGTCTTCCGTGCTCAGGTTCAGCCAGATCAGCACCACGTTAGCGATGTAGATCGACGAGTAAGTACCCGCCAGAACACCGATGAACAGGGCGATGGAGAAGCCGAACAGGTTGTCGCCGCCGAAGAACAGCAGGGCCGCGATCGCCAGCAAGGTGGAGATCGAAGTCGCCATGGTCCGCAGCAGGGTTTGCGTGGTCGAGATGTTGATGTTCTCGATCAGGCTGGCCTTGCGCAGCACGCGGAAGTTCTCACGAACCCGGTCGAATACCACGATGGTGTCGTTGAGCGAGTAACCAATGATCGCCAGTACCGCCGCCAGCACCGTCAGGTCGAAGGTGATCTGGAAGAACGACAGGATACCGATGGTCACGATCACGTCGTGGATCAAGGACACGATCGCACCGACCGCAAACTTCCACTGAAAGCGGAAAGCCAGGTAGATCAGAATGCCGCCCAGCGCCATCAGCATGCCGAGGCCGCCCTGGTCGCGCAGTTCTTCACCCACCTGCGGGCCGACGAACTCGACACGCTTGACCGTCGCCGGGTTCTCGCCGCCCACCTTCTGCAAGGCTTCGGCTACCTGGTGACCCAGTTGCGGATCTTCGCCAGGCATACGCACCAGCAGGTCGGTAGTTGCACCGAAGTTCTGCACGATAGCTTCGTGATAACCCGCGGTCACCAGCTGCTCACGCACCTTGGTGACATCGGCCGGACGCTCGTAGGTCAGCTCGATGAGCGTACCGCCGGTGAAGTCCAGGCCCCAGTTCATGCCCTTGTGGAAGACGCTGAACATTGCCAGCGCAGTAAGGAACAATGTGACGCCGAACGCAAAGTTGCGAACGCCCATGAAGTTGATTGTACGTAACATGGCAGCCCCTTAAATCCACAACTTCTTGAAGTCACGACCGCCGAAGATCAGGTTGACCATCGCGCGGGTCACCATGATGGCCGTGAACATCGAGGTAAAGATCCCGAGGGACATGGTCACTGCGAAGCCCTTGACCGGGCCGGTGCCCATGGCAAAGAGGATGCCGCCGACCAGCAAGGTGGTCAGGTTGGCGTCGAGAATCGCGGTGAATGCCCGGCCGAAGCCTTCGTTGATTGCGCGCTGCACGGTCATGCCGGCGGCGATCTCTTCACGAATCCGCGAGAAGATCAGCACGTTGGCGTCGACCGCCATACCCATGGTCAACACGATACCGGCGATACCCGGCAGGGTCAGCGTTGCACCCAGCAGCGACATCAGGGCCAGCAGCATCACCATGTTCACCGCCAGGGCGACGGTGGCGATGAGGCCGAAGAAGCGGTAGATGGCCATGATGAACAGCGAGACGAACAGCATGCCCCACAGCGATGCATCAATACCTTTAGTGATGTTGTCCGCACCCAGGCTAGGACCAATGGTGCGTTCTTCAGCGAAGTACATCGGTGCAGCCAGACCACCGGCACGCAGCAGCAGCGCCAGCTCGGACGACTCGCCCTGGCCGTTCAGGCCGGTGATACGGAACTGAGCACCCAGCGGCGACTGGATGGTCGCCAGGCTGATGATTTTCTTCTCTTCTTTGAACGACTGAACCGCTACGTCTTTCTCGACGCCGTTAACCACTTGCTTGGTGTAAGTGGTCACCGGACGCTGCTCGATGAAGATCACCGCCATGCTGCGACCAACGTTCGAACGGGTCGCACGGCTCATCAGCTCGCCGCCGTGACCGTCCAGACGGATGTTCACTTCCGGCGTGCCGTGCTCGCCGAAGCCAGCCTTGGCGTCAGTCACCTGGTCACCGGTGATGATCAGGCCACGCTCGATCAGCGCAGGAGGACGCTTGCCCTCACGGAACTCAAAGGATTCGGAAGTGGCTTTCGAAGCACCCGGCTCAGCGGCCAGACGGAACTCGAGGTTGGCCGTCTTGCCGAGGATACGCTTGGCTTCGGCGGTGTCCTGCACGCCCGGCAGCTCAACCACGATGCGGTTGGCGCCCTGACGCTGGACAATCGGTTCGGCAACACCCAGCTCGTTGACGCGGTTACGTACCGTGGTCAAGTTCTGCTTGATGGAGTATTCACGGATTTCCGCCAGCTTGGCCGGGGTCATCGCCAGACGCAGCACCGGTTGACCATTGAGGTCGGCCGGAACAATGTCGAAATCGTTGAAGTTCTTGCGGATGATCGAACGGGCCTGTTCACGACTGTCTTCATCAGCGAAGCCCAGCTGGATGGCACCATTGAGTTGCGGCAGGCTGCGATAGCGCAGCTTTTCTTTACGCAGCAGGCTCTTTACATCGCCTTCGTAGACTTTCAGGCGTGCATCGAGGGCTTTGTCCATGTCCACTTCCAGCAGGAAGTGCACACCACCGGACAAGTCCAGACCCAGCTTCATCGGGTGCGCAGCGAGGTTGCGCAGCCATTGCGGGGTGGTTTGTGCCAGGTTCAATGCAACGACGTAGTCATCACCCAACGCCTTGCGTACAACATCCTTGGCCGGCAGCTGGTCTTCAGCCTTGGTCAGGCGAATCAGCCCGCCCTTGCCGCTGGCAGACAGGGTAGCTGCCTTGACGTTGATCCCGGATTCCTTGAGCGCAGCGCTCACACGATCCAGATCAGCCTGATTGACCTGCAGCGCAGTGCTTGCACCGCTGACCTGAATGGCCGGGTCATCAGGATAAAGATTGGGAGCGGAATAAATCAGACCGACCGCCAGCACCGCCAGGATCAGAATGTATTTCCACAGAGGATATTTGTTCAGCATCACGCCGCCCGTTTATGACGCGGGGCGCCTTGCGCGCCCCGTCGATTGAATATGAAGTTGAAACTTAGATCGCTTTGAGCGTGCCTTTTGGCAGCGTGGCGGCAATGGCGCCTTTCTGGAATTTCATTTCGACGGTGTCGGAAACTTCCAGAACGACGAAATCGTCGGCCACTTTAGTGATCTTGCCGGCGATGCCGCCGGTGGTCACAACTTCGTCGCCCTTTTGCAGGCTGCTCAGCAGGTTTTTCTGCTCTTTGGCGCGCTTGGCCTGTGGACGCCAGATCATCAGGTAGAAGATGACCAGGAAGCCGACCAGGAAAATCCACTCAAAACCGCCACCCATTGGGCCGGCAGCAGGTGCAGCGGCGTCAGCCATGGCATTAGAGATAAAAAAGCTCATTTAGCACTCCAGTTGCAAATGTTGAATCTTGGGGTCAGAAAACTCAGTCCAAAGGCGGAACAGGTAACCCGCGTTTGGCGTAGAAGGCATCGACAAAGGCGGCCAATGTACCCTGTTGAATAGCCTCGCGCAAACCAGCCATAAGCACTTGATAATGGCGCAAGTTATGGATGGTATTGAGCATGCTTCCCAGCATTTCGCCGCACTTGTCCAGGTGATGCAGATAAGCGCGGGAGAAGTTCTGGCAGGTATAGCAATCGCAGGTCGGATCGAGCGGCGAATCATCATGGCGATGGAACGCGTTACGGATCTTCAGCACACCGGTATCAATGAACAGATGCCCGTTGCGGGCATTACGGGTTGGCATCACGCAATCGAACATGTCCACACCGCGGCGCACACCCTCAACCAAGTCTTCCGGTTTGCCAACGCCCATAAGGTAACGAGGTTTGTCAGCCGGCATCTGGCCCGGCAGATAATCCAGTACCTTGATCATTTCATGCTTGGGCTCGCCCACCGACAGACCGCCGATGGCCAGGCCGTCGAAGCCGATCTTGTCGAGGCCTTCCAGGGAGCGCATGCGCAGGTCCTGGTGCATGCCGCCCTGAACGATACCGAACAGCGCCGCCGTGTTGTCGCCGTGAGCGTTTTTCGAGCGCTGGGCCCAACGCAGGGACAGTTCCATTGATACGCGGGCGACGTCTTCGTCGGCCGGGTACGGCGTGCATTCGTCGAAAATCATCACGATGTCGGAGCCCAGGTCACGCTGGACCTGCATCGACTCTTCCGGGCCCATGAACACCTTGGCGCCGTCGACCGGGGAGGCGAAGGTCACGCCCTCCTCCTTGATCTTGCGCATGGCGCCCAGGCTGAACACCTGGAAACCGCCGGAGTCAGTCAGAATCGGGCCTTTCCACTGCATGAAATCGTGCAGGTCGCCGTGCTTCTTGATCACTTCCGTGCCCGGGCGCAGCCACAGGTGGAAGGTGTTGCCCAGAATGATTTCAGCGCCAGTCGCCTCGATATCCCGTGGCAGCATGCCCTTGACCGTGCCGTAGGTACCCACCGGCATGAAGGCCGGGGTCTCGACGGTACCGCGCGGGAAGGTCAAACGACCGCGACGAGCCTTGCCATCAGTGGCCAGCAGCTCGAAAGACATACGACAGGTGCGACTCATACTGTTTCCTCTGGGCCGCTTGGAGCGGGATTACGGGTGATGAACATCGCATCACCGTAGCTGAAAAAGCGGTAACCGTTGTCGACCGCGGCTTTGTAGGCAGCCATGGTTTCCGGATAACCGGCAAACGCCGAAACCAGCATCAACAGCGTGGATTCGGGCAAATGGAAGTTGGTGACCAGGGCATCGACCACATGAAACGGCCGGCCCGGGTAGATGAAAATGTCGGTGTCGCCGCTGAACGGCTTGAGCACACCATCGCGCGCAGCACTTTCCAGCGAGCGCACGCTGGTGGTCCCCACCGCCACCACACGACCACCGCGCGCGCGGCAGGCGGCAACGGCATCGACCACGTCCTGGCCGACTTCCAGCCATTCGCTGTGCATGTGGTGGTCTTCGATCTTCTCGACCCGCACCGGCTGGAAAGTACCCGCGCCAACGTGCAAGGTCACGAACGCCGTCTCGACGCCCTTGGCGGCAATCGCCTCCATCAGCACCTGATCGAAATGCAGCCCCGCCGTCGGCGCCGCCACCGCGCCCAAACGCTCGGCGTAGACGGTCTGGTAACGCTCGCGGTCCGCGCCTTCATCCGGGCGGTCTATATAAGGAGGCAACGGCATATGCCCGACACGGTCGAGCAGCGGCAACACCTCCTCGGCAAACCCCAGCTCGAACAACGCATCGTGCCGCGCCAGCATCTCGGCCTCGCCACCGCCGTCGATCAGGATCTTCGACCCAGGCTTCGGCGACTTGCTGGAGCGCACATGGGCCAGCACGCGATGACTGTCGAGCACCCGCTCCACCAGGATTTCCAGCTTGCCGCCGGAAGCCTTCTGGCCAAACAGCCGCGCCGGAATCACCCGGGTATTGTTGAACACCATCAAATCGCCGGGGCGCAAATGCTCCAGCAAATCAGTGAATTGACGGTGTGCCAGGGCGCCGCTGACCCCATCCAGGGTCAACAGGCGACTATTGCGACGCTCGGCCAAAGGATGGCGGGCGATCAGCGAATCGGGGAGCTCGAAAGTAAAGTCAGCAACGCGCATGATGGGGTTCGTCTAGCAGGGCCGGGAAGTCTAGCGGAATTATCAAAAATTCTCCATGTACCTGATTGACCAGCGGTTATCTCATCTCTATACTTCGCCGCCATTGAGCCCTGATGGCGGAATTGGTAGACGCGGCGGATTCAAAATCCGTTTTCGAAAGGAGTGGGAGTTCGAGTCTCCCTCGGGGCACCAAAATTAAGAAAGGTCTTGCTTAGCAAGGCCTTTTTTTTCGTCCGCAGAAAAGCACCTGACACCCCACCACCTTGTGGGAGCCAGCCTGCTGGCGATGCTTTTGCCCCTGCCCTTCCACACCACCCGCACCGCCGGAACATTTCACAAGGATTCCCCCCATGGAATTACACCTGGAAACCGTCGCCCTCTTCTCCCTCAAACTGGCTTATGAGACGGAAGGGCAGAGCCCGATTTTGCGGGATGATTTGGTGATGGGTGATTACCAGCGGGATGTGTTTGAGTTGCTGGTGCGGCGGGGGGATGTTGAGGGGATTCAGGTGAAGGTGGGTGAGTGTGTGGGGTTGGCGTTGGAGGCGGTTGGGGGTGTGGATAAGCCGTTGGGGCGGGAGTTGGGGAGGTTGGTGGGTGAATTTTCCGGAATTCAGACGTTGGAGCAGCTTGATGCACCGCTCATCGCGCTCAAGGATTATCTGAAAGACATTCAATGAATGAAGGTGTGCGGCCAAGAAAGCTGGTGCACCTGATAGTGGGACGACGCCAGGGGCACCTTACCCAAATAATAAATCCCATAATAAATCTGTCCCCTTTTCCACCCCTTTCCCTGCCTTTTCCCTTTTCCGAACGCCAACATAAAAACCCGTATATAGCGCACACTCCAACTTTAATCAGCATAAAACCTAATAACCCGCAAGCACTTCATCAAATGTCCAATCAGCTAAACCCTCGCAGCCACTGACTAGATAGTCAGAGGGTATAGGCACATCTGGATCGATCATTAGGCAAACTTTATCAAGAATTTCTTGTTTGCTTTGTTCCGAAAGCCCATCCCACCAAGAAATTCGAATAGCATGATTCTCACAGCATGAAAAAACAAACCGCAGGATAAGATCCTCTGGGCTGGCTCCTTGTGATATGCGTTGCGCAAGCGACTGAATGAAATGCCTGCAAAAATAACCACTTGAGGTGTGCCAAGCGAACACGAATGCCCAACCGGCATTCGTTGGAGCTGTAAAAAAAGTAATCAATCCTGGAGGTGTAGACCAGTCACTAATATCTTGGATTTGCCGTCCCAAAAAGTCGAAGTCTGGATATAAGAGCCCAGACAGCTGCAGTGAACAACGCGAAGTAGATTTAAAGCAGACGTGTTCAAACTCTTCATAAAGGTGAGCACGCAGAGCATTATCATAATAGCACTTATGATGTTTTAACCCTTCCAACCCCAAGCTAGCCCCACGCAATGTTTCATTCAGAAATTCGTGATCATTTCGATGAAGGTTTTTCGAGTCCAACGAACTCTTGAGCACTTGAACCATATTTTCTTTTACAAAGTATTCACGACAAAGGCATCGAAAAGAATAAAGGGCTATTTGCTCCAGACTAGGAAATAAAGGAAAATTATCGATAGGCTCAAACACAGCATTATCATGTGGCTTGCAAAAGCCTGGGAAAGTTGAGGCTTTTCCAATACCAACGCGTTTGGGCAGCGGCTTACCGTGCGTCTTACGCAGAGTGGAGATATCTGCATTCATTCGATATACATGATTGTCTTCAGCAATGTGTTGTAGCTGTCCCATTTTCTGAATCGAATGCGCAGATATAATCTCTTTACAACGTTCACCTGAATCAAAATGAAGGCATCGTCCCCTTGAACTCTGACGCTTGCTAGCATCAAGATACTCACCTAAAAAACTCATAACCATTAACCCCCCATTCGTTTTATCGATGCAATCTGACATAGCCGACCACGACTTTCCAACGATTAGACAAGGCTATTCCTCTCTCGTGTCTACTACGATTTCTGCATAAATGCTTTCGTGACCGCCAGCTCCGTCTTAGATGGCTTGGAAGAGGACTTCTTCTTACTCACCTTATAGTCAGGATAAGCCTGATTCAGGGCGGTCCATGGAATATTTAATCCGCGGACAAGATAGCGATTGATTCGAGCATGATCATTGTCGTCGAATGAACCAGGCCGGAACGAAATCAATTCCATCTGATACAACATCGTTATCGCATCGGCGACTCTGTGTCGGCCAATATTAGTAGATTGGTTGATTCGATCGTAGGTGATGATCGTTAAGCCGAAACGATGTTTGTCCCGGAAAGCAAGAATCGTTAGATACACCATCAACGCATAGAACGAAGCCCAGTCGAATTTAAACTCACGAAGCTTCAACAGCGAGCGCCCTTGGTTCCCATCATAAAGCCAACGCTTTGGCAGCTGTCCCGAGAATCTGTCCTCAAGCCAGCCGCAGACATAGATAAGTGTCCCGGAACGGAGACTCTGCTCAGTTCTAGTGATACGCCCTAGCTCCTCAAGCTGTTTCAGAGTCCGTGCAATTACTGGGCGAGACATTCCAGTGAGCGTTATCAGCTCGTCATAGGATGTCTTTGCTTGACCAGTGTGGAAGTCAGTCCGGATGCAGATCGCTATGTATAACTTGAGTGCAGCAATGCTGCGGTTCCGCTCAGCACGGTCAGGCACCTCAAGCCTTCGGCGGGCCCGCCGCAGCGGGCCCTCCTCTACTGCCTGCTGCTTAACAGTCGTTGACTTGAACTTCCGCAACTCATCCGCCTGGATCCACTCAATTGGCAGCTTCGCCCACAGCGGCACTTGTTTGGCCTGCGTCATTTGGGGGACCTCATGATTGCAGCCAGCAGAACAAAGCTCAGTACCAGTACGGTGCAGAGCGCCAGATTGAGAGGGTCAGAATCGAGAGCTTTTTCGATGAGGGTGACGATGATGTTCATGGCGAATGCGCCTCCTTAGAAACCAGTCTGAACTCTAAGGAACAGTTAGTGCATGTATATAGATATAGGCGTCTTCAAAAAACCCTCTGAAGGCCCTATTTTACTGGCTAAGGCTCAAAACTCATTAGTTAACGCTAGGAGAGCTTCAAAAATAATCGAAAATTGAATTTCGACATCGAATTTGCTATTTTGATTGCAACATTATCAATTTGGAATTAAAAGCATGATATTGATGCCGATTGAAAAAAAACACCTGCCGAACCTCCTAGCCACGGAGGGCCGAATCGTTTGCTTAGTCGAAACGGATGATGGATTTCATCTCCAGATCTCTACTCCAGGATCGCGCGATCCCTACACACTTCAAGCTCAACGCAACCACCCAAGGCTGTTCAAAAGTCTGAATCGTGCTGCAGCACTGCTGCAAGAGTTGGGTTCCACAGAGTTCATGGTCAAGATGAAACAACCACCACAGGAAGCTAATGAGGACAGCGACGATGACTCAGACATACCGTTCTAAACTCTCCGGCCTCATCCCTTAAGGTTGAAAGCGGGACTGGAGCCAAGCCCACTTTCACTCCATAACCATTCACTCCACAGTGCTGATCACCCAGCCACGGTTGATGAGAGCTGATTTGCATTCTTCGGAGATTCGCTCAGCGTTGATTGCCAAACAGAGAAAGCTTGTAGGACGTGAGAGCCCTACATACAGATTTCTGAATTGGGATAGGAGTCCATCCGAAATCTTCTTGTCGCGCTCTTTCAGTCCGCCGGTCACAGGTAACGCTTCCTGAACATCGAATCGTCTACTTGGATGGCCTAAGGATTCAAGTACGAGAGTCGCTAGATGGGTTTCACCCTTCATCGAGGCCACGGAGCCGATCTGCACGCATAGATTTCGCCCCTCGTGTTCGACGGTGCACTCATTTGCCTTCAGTACTGCCATATCAGGGGCCTCAGGCAAATGGAAGATCTCCAACGCGTTGAAATCGTGCTCTGTCATTTCTGCGGGGAGCACTGGCTGGACCACCCAGAAAATTATCGATGGCAGCCCCTTCTTACCTTCTTCAGTAGTCACTGAAAGGGTATCCATCGCCAAGTCACGCATCAGCCTTCGCACTCTACCCACATCGATTCCCGCTTCACTTAATCTTCGCAATAGTTGATGACCACCCTTCACGTTGGCCACGGCCTCTGACTTTGCCTCACGCAGAACTAAAAGAAGTGCTCGACGGATCTCGTCGGCACGCCCCATAAGAGATGTTTCTCTATCCTGGGAGCCAGCCCCTGTGACCAGAGACCAGAAACGGCCCAGTTGTATTCCAGGTGCGCGTGATTGGGCGAGCGCAGGCCAGTAGTCCAGAAGGGTTCTACCAGCAACTGCTTTCTGGGCATCACCTTGCTTTCGTGCACACAGCGCCTTCACTGGACCGGCCTGGATGCTGACATCGTCGAAGCGTTTGAGGACTTCGACGCCAAACGCGGAAATAACCTTGTCGACTTTTTCTGTCGGGTAGATCAATAGCATCGGGGCATATGCGTCTAGCCCTGTCCCCGCAACTGCAACCCCGGACAATTGAGCGCTCGCCACGACTTGGGCGATTGTGGGGCCAAATCGCTTACTGGTACTGATCGGCAACGCACCTACTTTAGGGAACGAGAGGTTTTTGGCGCCGTCTTCGCTTACAAGAATCCGCTGATTGATATCACCGAGGCGCTGAATAATTACCGTGTCGTCAAAAATCAGCTGGAGCAAACGCTCTTGCTCCCAGGATGTATCCTGCATCTCGTCGATAAAGACCAACGGAAATCGTCGAGACATCAGCTTTTTAAGCTGCGGAGAAGCTTCAAGGTGCTGCTCGGCAAAGGCAAACATGTCGGCGTATCGAAAAACACCGCTTTTAGCCAGCTCTCTTTTGAGGTTATGGAGAATCGGAAACGTCTTGGCTTTTTCGCTAGGTAGCCTCCCGCCTTCGCTTGCCAACTCAAGCTTTGGCCCCTTGAAAATCAACCCCTCTACCATCGGCTGCACACCAACGTTTTGCTCCATCCAGGTTCGCAGGCTCCAGTTACTTTTAGCCTTGGCAAGAGCTCGCTGACTGAATACCTCATTGTCGATTACATCGACTTCGAGACCATTGCTCCGTAAATAAGGTACGGCCAGAAAATGGTTCACTAAGCCATGGATAGTGCCAATAAAATGGGGATGGGCAAGCAATCGGCTACCTTCTGCGCTAGCGCCGAGACGGCGTTGAATTTCCTCACGTGCCACATTCGTGTGGCTCAGGACGCAGATACCTCTTCGTTCGTCATTCCACTTTCGCCCCAAAAGCATGAGTTTCGTAGCGAGCAGGGTCGTTTTTCCACTTCCCGGGGCTGCGTTGATATCTCTAGATTGGCTTTCAAGGAGTACTGCTCTGCGTTCAACATCCCTGAAGTTTAGATCTGGGTAGAGCGCGGTAAGCTCGTCCAAATCCTGTTCCGTAATTACCGGAATACTCATGCTTCCACCTTGATTCCGGTGAGGTGAGCAAAAGCTCGCTGTAGATAAGGTGGTAGCTGTATGAGCAGGTCTTTCCCTCGACCGAAAGTGCCGCTTGAAATCAAGTGTGCAGCGTATTGGGCTGTCACTGCTTTGGACGCATCCTTCTCCACGAGCGGCTGGTAGATGATAGAGGCAAGTTTTACGGGAGGGTGACCATCAGCTGTTAGTTTCCCCCAAAGCTCCTTGGCCTCTGCAGTTGTTTTGACCTCGTCTTCCTGAGTAAGGCGCTCTTTGCGCGAGTCAGCCTTTTTGGCCAAATGTATGGCTGTAAACATCAACTCGGCACAACCATAGAGGGCCAGATCAAACTCCAGGGTCCAACGGTCAGAGACGCAAACTATGGTGCTACCGCCCTGCGCTCTGTCTACCTTCGTTTGCACCAGGGCAGACAGCTCAGCTGCGTTGTAGTCGGACTCGAAACGTTTACGGCCATTTTTGGGTGGATCAATGTAGTCTGCTTCGTTGGGAACAACGTCTCTATCGGTGATGCACACGACCGGTATCGGGAGCGCTGAACCATCAGCAGGTTGAAGAATTCGTGCGTAGTGATATAGGCCAACGCTGCCCACGTTCACACAAGAAATTCCGTACTCATTAAATGAGCAGCCGCAGGCTTCGGCTAATGCAGGCAACAAAAGGGCTTCCGCAGGCCCCTCTACAATTACTACACCGCGAGCGAAGAACAGATTCGATTTCGTAGCATCAATAAACCGGTGCAGAAAGTCATAATCAGTTTTGTTCAGCTTGGTCTTGCCATGCGCTAAGTTAAACAGCTTTGCTTTATGCACCAACGTCATACTAGCAATGTCAGCACCTGCAGCCAGCGATGGACTATGAGTCGTCATAACGACCTGTACAGCGCGTTTACCTTCTGCGGGGTTCTGAGAGGTAACTTCAAGAAGATTCTGCACACGCTCTTGAAGCTGTGGGTGAAGGTGGGCCTCAGGTTCCTCAATCAAAAGAAGCGCAAGCTCATCGCCATCGCGTAAAAGCACAAGTTCCGTGGCCATGAACAACGCGTTGTTATAGCCGAGACCTCGTACACAGCGCTCATCCGGATGGATGCCGGATGATGGCAGGAGGCCGAGTTCAAATCGCTCCAAGATAGGCTGTAGTGCCAACTCGGAGGTAATCTGAATACGAGATGACAACTCGTCTCCGGCAAAGGCGAACTTGTTCAAATAGTTTTCGTTGATATCGTTCTGAACTTCACTGATGACTTTATGCTTCCCCATGTGGTGTTGGGTGAAGGCCATTAGACCAACCAGTTTTTCCGGGACTTCAGTGGGATCTCCGACATCAAAGTCATTTTCCTCTTGGCCTTTAATGCTCTGGTGCGCAGCTAAAATCTGCGATAGACGGGATTGCCGTCCTGGACGAAGCTCTGCTTCTGCATCTCGAAGCGGACGAAGATAGGTTGCGCGTATAAGCTCTCGGACCACAGTCCCTATCTCCGGCCCCACACCATTTCTTCCGGAACGGGTGATTGCCTCAACTCGGCCACGCTTGTTGTCCTGGGGCGGACTCCATCTAGCTTGCGCATGAATGATAAGACTGTAGGTTCCATCCTTCTCGCGAGTAAGCCATTCGAGCACCGCAGCTTCCTGCTCAGCATTCAGTCCCGTCAAAGTGGCTTCAATAAATAAGCTTTGCGCCCTGTCACTTCCGCTAATATGGAAATCAGTCTCGAAAAAGCGAATGAATTCATAGCTAGTTGTCCAAAGAACATAGCGGATAGCATCCACTACCGAGGTTTTCCCTGAGTCATTTTCACCCACTAAAATGTTAAGCCCAGGATTGAGCTCCCAGTCGAGTTGATGATCATCAGCTCCAAAAGCACGGAAATTGGCAGAGCGAATCCGTTTAAGGTGCATTCCTTACTCCCTGTTTATCTATAACGAACTATTTTTGTCGACGGAGCTGGCCTACTCAGCCGTGTAATCAAGAGCCTACCGCGGCACTTAGTCAACCTGCATCGCTCACAATTTATTGATAACTGTGATTGGCAAAAATATGTTGATGAATGCAACGCTTAGCTGATAATAGCCTCTGAATCTAGCACTGCGTAGGCAATAGAGACAATAAGTAAGGCTATGCGACTTCGCAGGACCGGCCCATTTCTCTTCGATGCGATGTAACACCATTCGACCTAGTAACACCCTCTAGGGGACATCAGAAAAGTTCGCGCCACTAGAAATAAATCCTTTCATATCAGCAACATGATTGAAATTGTAACTTGCGTAACACCCATAACAGGCTGTTGAAGCAGGCGCGGTCCCCAGCTCCCCGTAGATGTCCAAACCTACGGCGAAACAGAATCCGTCCCACGGGCGCTCTGTAAAGTCTCTGATCACACGGGGACGGAAACCTGCAGGATCTTGTTAGCGGAATTCCCAGCTTAGTGAATCGGGAGAACTGAGGTTCACCTGTGCATCTGCCCTATCAAATGGGTAATCCCAGTCCACCGTTACCAACGCGGTAACGATGGCCTTCTTTGTACAAGACCCTTTCAATTTCAAGGTTGAAATTTCAGTAAGCTGGGCCGACTCCCGCGAACAAGATCCCGCGGGTTTCCGACCCCGTGTCCTTCAGATAGTCCCAGGGTCCCCGGCTTCGTTCTGGCGACTGATTGCTTTCTGCCATCCTCCAACTAACCTTCATTCCTGCTGGTTAGCACGCTTTTAACCAGCACCATGGACACTGCTGAAATATTGAGTCACTACCGATCCGACACACGGAAGCGAGGACTAGCTAATGCAATCATTTATCGTAAACCAGAACGTACAAGCCAACGGCGACTACGAGGTGCATAACACTACATCTGGCTGTAGGTTCATGCCGCTGCTAGAGAATCAGGTATCACTCGGAAATCATCTCACCTGCACGGGTGCAGTCTCCGCGGCTCGAGCAACATGGCCCAGTGCGCAGATCAATGGTTGCTACTATTGCTGCAACCCATGCCACACCAGCTAAATTTTTGGATAGGCGGGGGGGCGGCCTAATGGACGTTTATGACTCGATCTACGATTGTGCGATCATAGGCCCAAGCAAGCTGTATTCCCGCGTGTATCCCTAACTATCTAATCCGGCTACAAGCCACGGATTATATGGAAGACTCCAGTTTCCCTCGGGCACCAAAATTAAGAAAGGTCTTGCTTAGCAAGGCCTTTTTTTTTTCGCCCATCAAAAAGTGATCCACCCCGCCGCTCTCTGTAGCAGCTGCCGAAGGCTGCGATCGTTTTTGACCTTGTCCGGCCTTCTCCGTCGTGCGCCGACGGAACATTTCACAAGGATTCCCCCCATGGAATTGCACCTGGAAACCGTCGCCCTCTTCTCCCTCAAGCTGGCTTATGAGACGGAAGGTCAGAGCCCGATTTTGCGGGATGATCTGGTTATGGGGGATTACCCGCGGGATGTGTTTGAGTTGTTGGTGCGGCGGGGGGATGTTGAGGGGATTCGGGTGAAGGTGGATGAGTGTGTGGGGTTGGCGTTGGAGGCCATTGGGGGTGTGGATAAGCCGTTGGGGCGGGAGTTGGGGAGGTTGGCGGGGGAATTTGCCGGGATTCAGATGATGGAGCGGCTTGATGCGCCGCTTATCGCGCTGAAAAGGTACTTGCAAGACATTCAATGAATTAGAACAGCGACTTAAAAAAGCGGGAACGTCCAATAACCGGACCGATGCTGTCGCCACATTTTATCCAATAATAAATTTGCCCCTTTCCCCTGAGGAAGGTTGTTTTTTTCAAGTATCCAACGTAGCTATCCCCTCCCTGCGACGTCACCTGCAAATAAATCGCCCCCCATACTCCAGCCCTTGATTAAAAAGAGCCCCCCCAGAACGAGAAAACCTCGGATTTTGTAGGCACTGTCCATACAAGCGTTGGACACAATAGTGGCAAAACAGTAGCATTAGAAATTTCGTGAAATGTACGAGAGAGCACTGGTGGGTCAGCACTTTATCCGCCTCATAGCTAAGGGAGAATAAGGAGATATCATGATTGACATTAAGGGGCTTGGGCTTCGTCATTTGAGAAGCTTTGGGGCAGATAAAAATATAATACCTCTAAAAAAAATAAATATATTGATAGGAAAAAATAGCTGCGGTAAAAGTACTTTTTTAAGAACTTTTCCGTTATTACGCCAGTCAATTGAGGCAGCCACTCGAAGCCCAATTCTTTGGTTTGGTAAATTTGTCGACTTCGGAGACTTTAGCACCGCTTTAAACTCAGATGGCAACAGTATTTTTTTCGATTTTGACATAAAATTAAATCTAATTGACGACAATGTAGAAACCTGGGATTTCGAAGTAGAATACTTCAATGACTTTGGTGAAATTCAGTCAAGCCCTTCTCAACCCACTGTAAAGCCAACTTTGAGGTTTCCAATAGACGCCAGCTTGGGCCTTCAAAAAGAAAGAGACAACCTATCGAGTTCATTCAGCATTTCCATTTTAGGAGTAGAGCTGAAAATCGGATGGATTCAAAACCGAGTTATCGAATTCGAGGCATATTGCACTCACACAAAAAAAATCGAACGACTTCCTTTAAAGCGAGTTACCGAGTCAGGATCTCTGATCCCATTAAAGGCAATGGGCATCAGAGCATTAACTGTAAACCAAGAAAAGCGGTTCATATATATAGACCTACTAAAACATGAAAGCTTTAACATGCTTGCAGAGTATGTTAAAAAACACCATCACGCCTCAAAAAAAATCGAAAACATCAAAGACAAGCTTAAAAAGCTACCTCTAAGCCACGGAGACACCCTACTTGAGAATCTGAGAATATTATTCTCAGACGACAAGTACTTTATAAAAAAGCTAGAAACGCATACCAATGAAATCCTCAGATCAGTTTTTTTCTATCTGGCGATTAGAAACACAAGCAAACTTTGGTCTGCAGTAGATTCATTATTCAAAGAGTTTTTTGAAGGGGTTCGATACTCAGGTCCACTACGGGCAGCAGGGGAAAGATTTTATCGTTACCAAGATCTAGAAATAGATGAAATTGACCATACTGGTGGAAATCTACCTATGGTTATCAATTCATTAAAGCCTGTAGAAAAAGAAAGCTTGAGCATTTGGATTAAAGAAAATTTTGGCTTTGAACTCAAACTTCTGAGCGAAGGCCTTCACTATGAACTACTTATAAAGGAAGAAGCCGATAGAGAATTTCACAACATAAGCGATATGGGTTTTGGTTACTCACAAATACTTCCAGTCATAGTTTCAATTTGGTTAGAAACTGTACACGCCGCAGCATCTACAATAAGAGCAAAGCTAACAAAAAGAAAAAAATGGCCGCGAACAATAATACTCGAACAGCCGGAGCTACACCTACACCCAGCCCTCCAATACAAATTTGGAAGCGCAATCGCTAAAGTAGCGACTCTAGCAAACAAAAAAGACTTTATATTCATAATTGAAACGCACAGCAAACACCTGATAGACGCGCTAGGCCAAAGCATCAGAGAACACGAACTAACTGAAGACCAAGTAAATATAACTTTATTTGAAAAAATGGATGATGGTGATACTGAAACATCACTATCCGGATTCGACAACGAAGGCTACCTCGTAAACTGGCCTATTGGTTTTCTGTCGGCATAACTATGATCCTATTAATCAAAGAAACTCCAGACCTCACCACTAAAACATCAGAAAAAATAATTGCCATTGAAAATATATTAAGATCACACGGCGAAGGAAAACATCTGCTATGGATGCCTCACGAAACTATTAGCTCACTCCTGAAATGCGATCAGTTTGGCTTTTATTCAAAAAAGGTTTTAACCGAACTATCCAGCCAAGTATTAGAAACTCGTGAGCTGGCAACAAAATTCAAGTTGAAAATTGTTTTTGACTTCTCAGATCAATTTAAATTTAGCTTTTATGACGGAGCATGGGTACTGGGCTTCGGACACTTTCGCGATAGCGAAGTACTTCAAAAACCAATATTACTTACCGAAAATGACGATGACGCCAAAATATTTGTTCATGGTGCAAAATCTTATCTTTTCAAAGAGAAAATAGGCAACTGCGATATAAAGCTAGAGATCACATCTGGAGGAGGGGACACCACTTACAAAACCTTCAAACGTTACAGCGATGAACAAGTTAGGTTTGTAGCTTGCATTATTGACAGTGATAAGGACCACCCAAAAGCACCCTTGGGCAGTACCGCTAAAAAATTTAGTAAAGTAAAGCAGGGCTATTCAGAACGACAATATTTTGAAATGCTTGACTGCCATGAAATAGAAAACATACTCCCTATAGATTTAGTCAGGGAAATTGCAAGCACTAATTGCAAGTCAAGCCTAATATTTAGCAATCCAAAATATTACAAATTTAGAAAATACCCTGATCATAAAAACGGTTTAACCGTAAAAAA
This sequence comes from Pseudomonas sp. KB_15, assembly GCF_052114525.1. NCBI lineage: Bacteria > Pseudomonadati > Pseudomonadota > Gammaproteobacteria > Pseudomonadales > Pseudomonadaceae > Pseudomonas > Pseudomonas sp. KB_15. The sequence continues at coordinate 342,381 of NZ_JBFREX010000001.1, forward strand.
TGCTATAGCTGACGACTTCAGCCACAAAGACAACTATTGGGCTGACTTCAAGAAGCATGAATCCACGGATTTTATTTGCCATGGATTTGGGGAAAAACTTCTATCATCTTGCATAAAATACTTTGAAAGCAAAGGCGAAAGACAGGCATCAAAACTGATGACCGAGGACGTCGATCATGAATGGTTTCGCATAATAAAAATAATTGCCGAATGGGGAATATGCTCCAAAAGAATTATAAATTAAACTATAGAGCCACCAACTCCTAAGACATATAAAAATTTATTCATAGCGGGATACACGACGAAACCGGACCCGAGACGAACCAGACTTTAAGTCCAATAACTTAATTCATGGATTTCCGATGGTTGCAAGAAAGGAGTCTGCGCGATAACCTTCCGGCGTCGCTGCCAATTCAGCGACCGGGCTTGGTAACCCGAGGTAAATCACTGCGCAACAGTGCCATGCGTTCGCAGGCGCTTTTTTTTCGCCTGCAATCTGCGTTATGGCGGCTGTGCGTGGGACGTCTTCGGACGTGCCGGTTTCCTTGATTTCCCGGTTTACCAACCTGCGCACAGCTGCCACCCATTCGCTTGGTAACGAATGCGGCAGCTCTTCAAATTAAGGAGCTTTGCAATGCGCAGCATGAATCCGTTTGAAATTTGGCTTTTCTCTCTATGCAATTCCCAATCGCGTAACGCCCTCCCCCATTGCCTCTCCATCCTCGGAGGTGGCCAATGACCGAACAACCTGAACTCAAGACCATCGGCCTGACGCCTGCCATCTACTGCGCGGATCAAGCGCTGTTTCATGTCACTCGTGATGTTCCCCTCGGGGATGCGTTGGCGATGGCTTCTGATTTTCTGTTTTTGGCCAAGGCGCTGAGCAAGGATGCGGCTTATGCCACAGATACGGATTATCACGCCTGGGCTGCGCATTATCTGACTTCGATGAGTAAGGCGTTGGTGGATGATGCGGTGAAGGTGCTGACGCGGGATCGGACTTGTGCGCCGGCCTCCAGGCAAGCGGGGGTAAAGGCTGAGGGGTAGTGATTGAAACACTGAAATAGCTTCAGATTTCAGAAGTCAGGCATGACGCTTGTGGGAACGGGCTGGGTTGCGGTGGCCGGGGTATTCAGCGGGATATGTGGATGTCTTGCGTTTTTCGCGAGCGAGCTCGCTCCTACAGTGGGTTTGCTACAACCCAATGGCTATTGGACCGACCATCCGAATAACCTCAGGATTTGTACAGCTGACTAAAATTCAGTGGGGGATCTCTTCAACGAGCCCTTACAAGGCGGGAGGTTTTACGATGAAGGTCGTAACTTCGCTGGCGTTGCTGGTAGCGGCAGGATGGATCTCCGTGGTTGGTGCAGCCCCGAAGCAAATCGTTGCCGTTCCCTTGAATGCAACTACTCACAATGCCGGGCATATCGCTCAGGCCATTCTGACCCCCTTGAACAGTAGTGAGACGGCGCTCTCATTGTTCGTGGGCGGTGTACCCATTGGCACTGCAATTCCGGCGCACTTGTATACCTATATCTACTCGGGAAGCTGCGCCAGGCACGAGCCCAAGCCGGTCTATTCACTCAATCGCATCGTGGCTGACAACTTCAACGAGCAGGCGGGCATCCAACTCTGGAAGAGCGTGCCTATGGCTTATGACTCGCTGCGGTCCGGCGGATACGCGCTGGTGATGCGGACAAGCCCGGCCGATGGGAATCCCGATATTTTCTGTGGTGAGCTTGGTTAAGGGTTTTCCCCCGCTTCCATGCATAGCGTGGGAGCGGGGGGATTATCCCTCTCAGGCTGTTTGCAGTATGACGGTGCTCATTCAACAGCAGATGTTGATTGCCTTGCGTTTTTCGCGAGCAGGCTCGCTCCTACAGTGGGTTGGGTTTCAGCTTGGCTTTTTGTGGTAGTTGGGCTGGCGCTATCGCGAGCAAGCTGGCTCCCACAGGGGGCTTTGTGTGTTTAGTGGGATTTGGGATTAGTCCCGGGGTTTTCGGGGCTTTTTATTGCTTGGGGCAAAGTAAATGCTGGGGATTCGGTTTTGAGACTTCCGGCCTCCGAGTGCTTCCGGTGGGCTTGATCGTCACCTTCTCCACAGGCAATCCGCTGTGCATAACTCCAGCAACCGCCCCTCTGGCACGGCGCCTGATGCTGCGTTCTTCTAGACTCAATACAAGGTCGTAGACAGAACCAAACACGTCGCTCTGGTGCAGCCGATTCAGGGGCCGCGTGGCAATCTGGCTTTTATGCCCCTATTGAGGCGCGGCGAAGACCGTGCCGGGCACAACAAGATGCCCGCTCAGGGTGCCCTGGCCAACGGCCAAATTGCCACGATACCGTGACGTGGTGTGAGTGCCGCAGCCGACACTTTCGGACGACCGACAACCTTCTGGTTTGTCCGTGACCGTGAGGATTGCTGAATGCCTGATGAGATGTTGCACCTGCCTGTGGTCAACAGTCTGCTGGAGCGCCATAAGGGCTCTGCGGGTGCGCTGTTGCCCATTCTTCATGATATTCAGGAGCGCATTGGGTACATCCCCGATGTCGCCGTCCCCGAGATTGCCCATGCCCTGAACCTGAGCCAGGCCGAGGTTCGTGGGGTGATCAGTTTTTACCATGACTTCCGTACCGCGCCGCCCGCGCGGCATATCCTGCGTCTGTGCCGGGCCGAGTCGTGCAAGAGTCGCGGTGCCGAGCAGCTTGCGGCGCAGTTGCGTGAACGGCTGCAGCTGGACGACCACGGCAGCAGTGCCGATGGCAGTATCAGTTTGCGGCCGGTGTATTGCCTCGGTGCCTGTGCCTGTTCGCCAGCGCTGGAGCTGGATGGCCGGGTGCATGCGCGGCTCAGTGCCGAGCGTCTGGATGCGCTGCTCGACGCTTGCCGGGAGGACGCGTGATGCCGACTCTTTATCTGCCCTGTGATTCGCTGGCTCGTGCCGTAGGTGCCGACGAGGTCTCTACGGCCCTGATCACTCAGGCCAAGGAACGCAATCTGCCGCTGGAGTTGCAGCGCACCAGTTCGCGCGGCCTGTATTGGCTGGAACCGCTGTTGGAAGTGGACAGCCCGCAAGGCCGGATCGGTTTCGGTCCGTTGACCGCTGCCGATGTGCCGTCCGTGCTTGATGCACTGCAAGGCGAGCCGTCCGCCCATCCGCTGGCCTTGGGCCTGGTGGAAGAATTGCCTTATCTGAAGACTCAACAACGCTTGCTGTTCGCCCGCGCCGGCATCACCCGGCCGCTGTCGCTGGACGACTATCGAGCCCATGGCGGTTTCGAAGGTTTAACAAGAGCCATCGCCCTTGGCGGTGAGCAAACCGCGACCGCGGTGTTCGATTCAGGCCTGCGTGGCCGTGGCGGCGCGGCCTTCCCCGCCGGGATCAAATGGCGAACGGTGCGCGCTACCGAAGCTGCGCAGAAGTACATCGTATGCAACGCCGACGAAGGCGACTCCGGCACCTTTGCCGACCGCATGTTGATGGAAGGCGACCCTTTCCTGCTGATCGAAGGCATGGCCATTGCCGGCATTACCGTCGGCGCCACTTACGGCTACATCTATGTGCGCTCGGAGTATCCGGATGCCGTGGCCACCCTGCGCGAGGCGCTGAACATTGCCCGGGCAAACGGTTACCTCGGCGCCAATGTCGGCGGCAGCGGTCAGGCTTTCGATATGGAAGTACGCGTCGGTGCCGGTGCTTACATCTGTGGTGAGGAAACCGCGCTGCTGGACTCTCTCGAAGGCAAGCGCGGAATCGTGCGCGCCAAGCCGCCGATTCCTGCCTTGAAGGGGCTGTTCGGCCAGCCGACCCTGGTGCACAACGTGCTGACCCTGGCCTCGGTGCCACTGATTCTGGCCAAGGGTGCGCAGTTCTATCGTGATTACGGGATGGGCCGTTCGCTGGGCACCATGCCTTTCCAGCTGGCGGGCAATATCCGTCACGGCGGGCTGGTGGAGCGGGCCTTTGGCCTGACCCTGCGGGAGCTGGTGGAAGACTACGGCGGAGGCACCGCCAGTGGCCGGCCGCTGAAGGCTGCGCAGGTCGGCGGTCCTTTGGGCGCCTGGGTGCCGCCGTCGCAATTCGACACGCCGCTGGATTACGAAGCCTTCGCCGCCATCGGCGCGATGCTCGGTCACGGTGGTGTGGTGGTGGCGGACGACACGCTGGACATGGCCCATATGGCGCGCTTCGCGATGGAGTTCTGCGCCGAGGAATCCTGTGGCAAATGCACGCCGTGCCGTATCGGCTCGACTCGGGGCGTGGAGGTGATCGACCGCCTGCTGGCCGCGCCTGACCAGAACGGTCGCGATGAGCAGGTGATCATCCTCAAGGACCTGTGCGACACCCTGCAATACGGTTCGCTGTGCGCGTTGGGCGGCATGGTTTCCTTTCCGGTCGCCAGCGCCCTCAAGCACTTCCCCGCCGACTTCGGCTTGCAGCCCTCGGAGGCCGAGCAATGATCACTCTCTTCGACCCGAACACAGACATTGACCTTGGTACTCCGGCCCGCGACAGCCAGGTGCAAGTCACCCTGAACATCGACGGTCGCAGCATCAGCGTGCCCGAAGGCACTTCGGTGATGCGCGCCGCTGCGCTGCTGGGCACCACCATTCCCAAACTCTGTGCCACCGACAGCCTGGAAGCCTTCGGCTCCTGCCGCATGTGCCTGGTGGAAATCGACGGCATGCGCGGCTACCCGGCCTCCTGCACCACGCCGGTCACTGAAGGCATGAGCGTGCACACCCAGACGCCCAAGCTCGCGACGCTGCGCCGCAACGTCATGGAGTTGTACATTTCCGATCACCCGCTGGACTGCCTGACCTGCTCGGCCAACGGCAACTGCGAGCTGCAAACCGTGGCCGGTCAGGTCGGCCTGCGGGAGGTGCGTTACGGCTATGAGGGCGACAACCATCTGGCCGATGTGAAAGACACGTCCAACCCGTATTTCGACTACGACCCGAGCAAGTGCATCGTCTGCAACCGCTGCGTGCGCGCCTGCGAAGAAACCCAGGGCACCTTTGCCCTGACCATTACCGGGCGCGGTTTCGAATCCCGCGTGGCCGCTGCCGGCGGCGAGAATTTCCTCGAATCGGAATGCGTGTCCTGCGGCGCCTGTGTGCAGGCCTGCCCGACCGCGACCCTGATGGAAAAAAGCGTGGTCGAACTGGGTCAGCCAGAACGTAGCGTGATCACTACTTGCGCCTACTGCGGCGTGGGCTGCTCGTTCCGCGCCGAGATGAAAGGCGACCAACTGGTGCGCATGGTTCCGGACAAGAACGGCCAGGCCAACCACGGCCACTCTTGCGTCAAAGGGCGCTTTGCCTGGGGCTACGCCACCCACCCGGATCGCATCACCAAGCCGATGATCCGCAAACACATCAACGACCCGTGGCAGGAAGTCAGCTGGGATGAAGCGGTGACCTACGCCGCCAGCGAATTCCGCCGGTTGCAGCAGAAATACGGCCGCGATTCCATCGGTGGCATCACCTCCAGTCGCTGCACCAACGAAGAAACCTATCTGGTGCAAAAGCTGGTGCGCGCCGCGTTCGGCAACAACAACGTCGACACCTGTGCGCGGGTCTGCCACTCGCCGACCGGCTATGGTTTGAAACAAACCCTGGGCGAGTCCGCCGGCACCCAGAGTTTCGACTCGGTGATGCAGGCCGACGTGATTCTGGTGATGGGCGCCAACCCCAGCGACGCCCACCCGGTGTTCGCCTCCCAGCTCAAACGCCGCCTGCGTGAGGGCGCGCGGCTGATCGTCATCGACCCGCGACGCATTGATCTGGTGGACACGGTGCATGCCCGCGCCGAACTGCACCTGGCCCTGCGCCCGGGCACCAACGTCGCCATGCTCAACGCATTGGCCCACGTTATCGTCACCGAGGGCCTGCTCAACCAGGCCTTTATCGACGCCCGCTGCGAGGGCAGCGATTTCGCCCGCTGGAGCGAATTCGTCAGCCGTGCGGAAAACTCGCCGGAAGCCCTCGGCCCTGTCTGCGGCGTCGCCGCTGCCGACATCCGTGCCGCCGCCCGTCTGTATGCCACCGGCGGCAACGCGGCGATCTACTACGGCCTGGGCGTCACCGAGCACAGCCAGGGCAGCACCGCGGTCATGGGTATTGCCAACCTGGCCATGGTCACTGGCAACATCGGTCGCGAAGGCGTGGGCGTGAACCCGCTGCGTGGGCAGAACAACGTGCAGGGTTCCTGCGACATGGGTTCCTTCCCCCACGAATTGCCCGGCTACCGGCACATCTCCAACGAGGTGGTAAGGGCGCAGTTCGAACAGGCCTGGAATGTCACCCTGCAACCTGATCCGGGTCTGCGCATCCCGAACATGTTCGAGTCTGCCCTGGCCGGCAGTTTCAAAGGCCTGTATTGCCAGGGCGAGGACATCGCCCAGAGCGATCCGAATACCCAGCACGTCACCGCCGCTTTGTCGGCGATGGAGTGCGTGGTGGTGCAGGATATTTTCCTCAACGAAACCGCCAAGTTCGCCCATGTGTTCCTGCCGGGCAGTTCGTTCCTGGAAAAAGACGGCACCTTCACCAACGCCGAGCGGCGCATCTCCCGGGTGCGCAAGGTCATGGAGCCGTTGGGCGGCAAGGCCGACTGGGAAGGCACGGTGGCCCTGGCCAATGCCCTGGGTTATCCGATGAACTACAAACATCCATCGGAAATCATGGATGAAATCGCCAGCCTGACGCCGACCTTCACCAACGTCAGCTACACCGAACTGGATCGCCACGGCAGCCTGCAATGGCCGTGCAACGCCGAGGCACCGGACGGCACGCCGACCATGCACATCGAACAATTCGTGCGCGGCAAGGGGCGCTTCATGCTCACTGGTTATGTGCCGACCGAGGAGAAGGTCAACAGTCGCTATCCGCTGCTGCTGACCACCGGGCGCATCCTCAGTCAGTACAACGTCGGCGCCCAGACCCGGCGCACCGACAACGTCGCCTGGCACGACGAAGACCGCCTGGAAATCCACCCGAGCGACGCCGAAAGCCGTGGCATCAACGAAGGTGACTGGGTCGGCATCGGCAGCCGCGCCGGCCAGACCGTACTGCGTGCGCGGGTCACCGAACGGGTGGCCCCGGGCGTGGTGTACACCACTTTCCACTTCCCGGAATCGGGCGCCAACGTGATCACCACCGACAACTCCGACTGGGCCACCAACTGTCCGGAGTACAAGGTCACCGCCGTGGAAGTCAGCCGCGTCTACCACCCTTCGGAGTGGCAAAAACGCTATCAGGCGTTCAGTGACGAACAGCACCGTCTGTTGAATGAACGCCGTCAGGCGAAAGCGGAGGTACGCCGATGAGCACTGAAAACCTGATCAAGATGGCCAACCAGATCGCCCAGTACTTCACCAGCGAACCGGACCAGCAACTGGCCATACTCGGTGTGCGCAATCATCTGCAGATGTACTGGACGCCCGGCATGCGCAAGGAATTGCTCGCCTGGCAGACGGAGCATCAGGGGGCGGATTTGCACCCGCTGGCGCAGGCGGCGGTGAGTGGGGCGGGTTGGGAGGCTTAGCCTGCTGGCTGCAAAAAAACTGTGGGAGCGAGCTTGCTCGCGATGAGGGCTTAACATTCAGCATTTTTGCTGGCTGATACACCGCTATCGCGAGCAAGCTCGCTCCCACAGGGGATTTGTGCCGGGGTTGGGATTTGGGCTGGCCAGGCTACACCCTACTCCTCACCCTTCCTCGCCGCCGTCACCGTCACTTCAATCGCCCGGACACTGATCGCCGCGAATGTCGCCGTCATCAGTACGCCGTTGAACCCCAGCAACACCGCCAGCACTCGCGAGACGCCGAGCTTGGGCACGAGCTCGCCGTAGCCGATGGTCAGGCCCGTCACGAAGGCGAAATAAACACCGTCATCAGGGCTCCACCCTTCCAGGTGGGCGATGATGAGGCCGAACGCAATGATCACTAGCAGCAATATCGAGAAGATCGGCCACACCACTTTGAAGTAGAACCAGACGGCTTTGTAGAACTCGTGGCGGACGTTTGAGGCACGGGCAAGGTTCATGTCGTGGGCTTCCTGGGGTTTGCCTGACCGGCAATTGAATGCGCAGCGGTTCAATACCCCGTTCAGCTTGGCACAAGCGCTGAAAACTGCGACCAACGGGGCGTTATCTCTGGCCAGGACTATGACAAAGATGACGCCAACCGGGCTATCCAGAAACCGCCTGCTGTTGGATTCCTTGTAGGAGCGAGCCTGCTCGCGATGGACGTTAACGATTACGCGTATTTCCTGATTAAACGCAGCGCTCTCTAGTCCATCGCGAGCAGGCTCGCTCCTACAACAACAGTGCCAGGTTTATCCCTCAGTTCGCTTCGCTTTCCCGGATCAGCTTTTTGTTGATCTTGCCAACGCTGGTCTTGGGGATTTCGGCGACGAACTTGAACTGCTTGGGGATCGCCCATTTGTTGATGCGGCCGCCGTCGACGAAGGCTTGCAGGTGCGTCTCGAGGATCTTGCGGTCCAGGTATTGCCCCGGCTCGCTGACGACCATGGCCATGGGCCGTTCGCCCCACTGCTCATCGACGATGCCCACCACCGCGACGGACATCACGCCCGGGTGTTCGCTGATCAGGCTTTCCAGTTCCAGGGAGCTGATCCACTCACCGCCGGTCTTGATCACGTCCTTGATGCGGTCCTTGATTTCCACGCCGCCCAGTTTGTCGATCGAGGCCATGTCACCGGTGTGCAGCCAGCCGTTGTGCCACAGTTCCGCGCCTTTGTCCGGGGCCTTGAGATAGCCCTGGGTCAACCACGGCGCGCGTACTACGATCTCGCCCAGGGACTCGCCGTCATGGGCCACGTCATTGCCGTCGGCGTCGATGATTTTCAGGTCGACCATCGGCACCGGCGTGCCGGTCTTGATACGGGTCGGCAGTTGGGCTTCGGCGGATAGCTGGCGGTCTTCGTCGCGCAGGTAGGTCAGGCACAGCAACGGGCAGGTTTCCGACATGCCGTAGCCGGCGTGCACCACCATGCCCTTGGCGCTGGCTTCGCTGGCGATGCCAAGCGTCAGTGCGCTGCCGCCGAGGAGCATTTTCCAGCCGTCGAAACGGGTCGCCTTGCCTTCCTCGCAGTTGAGGATCATCTGCAGGATGGTCGGCACGCAGTGGGAGAAGGTCACCTTCTCTTCGCGGTACAGCTTGACCAGGCTGTTGGGCTCGTAGCGGCCGGGATAGACCTGCTTGATGCCCATCAGGGTCGCGACATAAGGCACGCCCCACGCATGCACGTGGAACATCGGCGTGATCGGCATGTACACGTCGTCGGAACGCAGCAGCGGCTGGCCCTGATAGACGCCCAGGGTGCCAACGGCATTCAGGGTGTGCAGCACCAGTTGCCGATGGCTGAAGTACACGCCTTTCGGGTCGCCGGTGGTGCCGGTGGTATAGAACAGCGTGGCAACCGAGTTCTCGTCGAAATCGGGGAAGTCGTATTGGTCCGGGGCCAGCGACAGCAACTGCTCGTACTCACCGAGCACCGGCAGCGACGTCGTGGTCGCCTCGTCATCGGTGAGCTGCAGGTAGCCTTTAACGGTTTCCAGCCGTCCGTGGATCTGCTCGACCAGGGGCAGGAAGTCGTCATGCACCAGCACCAGGTCATCCTCGGCGTGGTTCATGGTGAACAGCACCTGCTCCGGCGACAGGCGAATGTTCACCGTGTGCAGCACCGCGCCGATCATCGGCACGGCGAAGAAGCATTCCAGGTAGCGGTGGCTGTCCCAGTCGAGCAGGGCCACGGTGTCACCGGCCTTGACCCCGGCCGCAGTCAGCGCATTGGCCAGTCGGCGGATGCGCTGGTTGAGCGTCTGGTAGCTGTAGCGCAGTTTGTCGGCGTAGACGATTTCCCGGCCCGGCTCGTAGCGCACGCCGGACAGCAGCAATTGCTTGATCAGCAAGGGATAGGCATAAGCGCCGTCGGCGGGCGGGATTATTTTTGTATTCAGCATGGTTGGAGTTCCTTGTCCTTCGATCAGAACTGATCAGCTTGCAACTCATAGAGGCAATCACTGCCGGCCTTGGCCGATGCGCTCAACGAGTGGATACGCGGCAGCAAGCGGGCAAAGTAGAAGCGCGCGGTCGCCAGTTTGCTGGTGTAGAAATCGTCCTCGGCATCCCCGCTCATGACGACCTTGGCCATGCGCGCCCACATGTAGGCATACGCGGTGTAGCCGAACACGTGCAGGTACTCGACCGAAGCCGCGCCGATTTCATTCGGGTTGCTCTGGGCCCGATCCAGCAACCACGCGGTCAGCTCGTCGAGGATGTCCACGGCGGCGTTCAACGGCTTGGTGAACTCGCCGAGGTCAGCGCAGGCATTGGCGGTGAAGTTGCGGATTTCCGAAGCGAACAAGCGGTAGAGCGCCCCGCCGCTGCCGACGACCTTGCGCCCGGCCAGGTCCAGGGACTGGATGCCGTTGGTGCCTTCGTAGATCTGGGTGATGCGCACATCGCGCACCAGTTGCTCCTGGCCCCATTCGCGGATGTAGCCGTGGCCGCCGAAGATCTGCTGGCCGTGAATAGTGGTTTCCAGGCCCATGTCGGTGAGAAACGCCTTCGCCACTGGCGTCAGCAGCGATACCAATTCCTGGGCGCGCTGGCGTGTCGGTGCGTCTTCGCTGTACCTGGCGATGTCCAGTTGCAGGGCCACGTAGCTGGAGAACGCACGGCCGCCTTCGTTCAAGGCTTTCATGGTCAACAGCATGCGGCGCACGTCCGGGTGCACGATGATCGGGTCGGCGGCTTTGTCCTTGTTCTGCGCGCCGGTGGGTGCACGGCTTTGCAGACGGTCGCGGGCGTATGCGACGGCGTTCTGGTAGGAACGCTCGCCCTGGGCCAGACCCTGGATGCCCACGCCCAGACGCTCGTAGTTCATCATGGTGAACATGGCCGCCAGGCCTTTGTTCGGTGCGTCGACGATCCAGCCAGTGGCGCCATCGAAGTTCATCACGCAAGTGGCGGAGGCCTTGATACCCATCTTGTGTTCGATGGAGCCGCAGGACAGCGCGTTGTTTTCACCCAGCGAACCGTCGGCGTTGACCAGCACTTTGGGGACCAAAAATAGCGAAATGCCTTTCGGGCCGGCCGGTGCATCCGGCAGTCGCGCCAATACCAGATGGATGATGTTCTCGGTCAGGTCGTGGTCGCCGCCGGTGATGAAAATCTTGCTGCCACTGACCTTGTAACTGCCGTCGGCCTGGGGTTCGGCCTTGGTGCGGATCAGTCCCAGGTCGGTGCCGGCGTGGGCTTCGGTCAGGCACATCGAACCGGTCCAGGTGCCGGCGTACATGTTCGGCAGATAGCGTTGCTTGAGCTCTTCGCTGGCGTGAGCCTTGATCGACAGGCAGGCACCGGCGGTCAGCATCGGGTACAGGCCGAACGACAGGCTGGCCGAGTTGACCATCTCTTCGACCTGCGCCGAAATCGCCTTGGGCATGCCCATGCCACCGTACTGCGGATCACCGCCGACACCGACCCAGCCGCCCTCGGCGAAGGCTTGATACGCCTCGGCAAAACCGTCCGGCGCGGTGACCGAACCATTGCTCCAGGTACAGCCCTGTTCGTCGGTGGCGCGGTTCAAGGGTGCGATGACTTCGCCGCTGATCTTGCCGGCCTCTTCGAGGATGGCGGCGGCGGTTTCTTCATCGATCACGTCAGCCAGACCGGGCAAACTGGCCCAGAGCCGGGACACCTGGAAAACCTCGTTGAGTACGAAGCGCATGTCGCGCAGGGGAGCTTTGTATTCAGACATCTTGGCTTACTCGGAAGTGGTCAGGGCATGGGGCATGCCCGGACGTTCAGTGGATTCAGTGTTCTCGGCTGCGGTAACAGAACCCGGCTGCGGGGCCCGTTCGCGCAGCAGGAAGTACGACAGGGCCGGAATCAGGATCAGCGCGCCGAGCATGTTCCACAGGAACATGAAGGTCAGCAGGATCCCCATGTCGGCCTGGAACTTGATCGGCGACCAGACCCAGCACACCACGCCGGCGGCGAGGGTGATGCCCACCAGCCCGACCACTCGACCGGTAAACGACACGGCGTTGCGGTAGGCCTGGGACAACGGCAGGCCCTGGCGCTGGAAGTGCAGTTGCACGCTGAGCAGGTACAGGGCGTAGTCGACGCCGATGCCCACACCGAGGGCGATCACCGGCAGGGTCGCGACTTTCACGCCGATGCCCATGGCCACCATCAAGGCTTCGCAGAGGATCGAGGTCAGCACCAGCGGCAACAGCGCCACCAGCGTGGCCCGCCAGCTGCGGAAGGTGATCAGGCAGAACAGCGTCACCGCCGCATACACGTACAGCAGCATGGTGTGATTGGCTTCGCGCACCACGATGTTGGTCGCTGCCTCGATACCGGCGCTGCCGGCAGCGAGCAGAAACTGGCGATCGTCGCTGCTGTTTTCCTTGGCGAACCTGTCGGCAATCGCCACCACCGCATCGAGGGTCTCGGCCTTGTGATCCTTGAGGAACGCAATCACCGGCATCAGCGAGCACTCGGTGTTGAACAGCTCCGGGGAGTTGACCGAGGCCTGCTGCGCGGCGTAGTTGAGCACGTCCTGATTGCGCTGGATGCTGTTGAGCTTGGGGTTGCCTTCGTAGGTGCCGGCGGTGATCTGGCGTACCGCGTTGACCAGCGAAGCGGTGGCCTGTACGCCCGGATACTGTTGCAGCTCCCAGGCCAGACGGTCGGCGAGCACCAGGGTCTTGTAGTTCAGGCAGCCTTCCGGCGCGGTCTTGATCATCACCGCGAACAGGTCGCTGGACAGCGCGTAATGCTGGGTGATGTAGGCGTTGTCGCGGTTGTAGCGCGAGTCGGCGCGCAGCTCCGGCGCCCCGCTTTCCAGGTCACCGATCTTCAGGTTGAGGCTGACCACGTAACCGCCAATGCCCATCAATACGGCGACCAAAACGGCGCCCGTGGCCCACTTGGCGGTGGTGAAGCGATCGAGCAGATCCCAGAGTTTGCCGAAGCCTTTATGCTTTTCGGCACGGGTGTCAATTTTCAACGCACGCTCGGCGGCCTTGGCGCCAACACCGACATAGGACAGCGCCACCGGCATCAGCAACAGCGAGGTGAAGATCAGCACCGCGACGCCGATGCTGGCGGTGATCGCCAGGTCCTGGATCACCGGAATGTCGATCAGCATCAGCACCGCAAAGCCCACGGCATCGGCCAGCAATGCGGTAACGCCGGCAATGAACAGACGGCGGAAGGTGTAGCGCGCGGCGATCAGTTTGTGGGTGCCACGGGCGATGTCCTGCATGATACCGTTCATCTTCTGCGCGGCGTGGGACACGCCGATGGCGAAGATCAAAAACGGCACCAGCACCGAATACGGATCGATGGCGTAACCGAGCCAGGCGACGATGCCCAGTTGCCAGACCACCGCGATCAGCGAGCAGCCGACCACCAGCAAGGTGCTGCGCACGCAACGGGTGTAGGCGTAGATGATGGCCAGCGAAGTGACCACCGCCAGACCGAAAAACATCATCACCTGAATCAGGCCGTCGATCAGGTCGCCCATGAGCTTGGCGAAGCCGATCACCCGCACCTTGTAATGGCCGGTGCCTTCTACCCCGGATTTACGCGCAGCGCTGTCGCCGGCGTATTCGATCTTGTCGCGCAACTGCTCTTCGAGCATCTGCGAGAACGCGTGGTAGTTGATGCGCTGGCCACCAGCGGCGGCTTTGTCCAGCAGCGGCACGATCAGCATGCTCGACTTGAAGTCGCTGGCCACCAGGCTGCCGACAATGCCGGCGCGGGAAATGTTCTGGCGCAGCTGTTCGATCTGTTCAGGCTGCCCTGAATAGGTATCGGGCATCACCGGGCCACCCTGGAAACCGTCCTCGGTAACTTCGGTCCAGCGTACCGCCGGGCTCCACAGCGACTTCATCCAGGCGCGGTCGACGCCTTCGGTGAGGAACAACTGGTCGTTGACCTGCTTGAGTACGTCGAGGTATTCGGGATCGAAAATATCGCCCTGGGTGTTCTCCACCACCACCCGCACCGAGTTGCCCAGACCACGCAACGACTGGCGGTTTTCCAGGAAGTTCTGGATGTACGGCTGGCTCTGCGGAATCATTTTTTCGAAGCTGGGGCGCAGCTCCAGGCGAGTCACCGCCATGTAGCCCAGCACCACCGTGGCCAGCGCCATCAACAGCATGAACAACGGGCGGAAGTTGAACACCAGCCGTTCGAGGAGGTTGCCGGAGCGCTGGTCGAAATCACGCACATCGCGGATCACCGGCATGGCGTCTTGTTTGATATTGCCCATGTCTGGGTTCTCGCTCTTAGGGTTCGAGGGCTGGATCGGCGGACAGCGTCCGGGCACCACGGCTGCCCGCCAGCACCAGGGCGCCGTCGGTGGACTGGGCAGCGCCGGCGACCGGAGTCGGTGCCGGTTGCTGCACCAGATGCAGCTGCGCGCCCGTCCCTTGGCTGACCAGCATCTGCCCGCCCTGGGTGAACAAGCGGTAGTTGCCATGGGCATCGATCAGGCCCGCGGTGATGCTGACGTGCAGGCCGGTGTCCAGTGCGGCCCAGCTCTGGCCGCCGTCGGTGCTGCGCAGCACGTTGCCGCGCAGTCCGTAGACCAGCACTTCGCCGGGCTTGCCGAGCACGCCGAAGAAGCTGCCTTGATAAGGCGTCGACACAGCATTGAAGCGTTGGGCGCTGTCGTCCCATTTGAGCAACAGACCCTGCTCGCCGGCGATGTACAACGCGTCGCCGGTGGAGGCGATTGCGTTGAGGTGCAAGCTCTGCGGGTTGTCGGTGCGATCCTGGAACGGGGTCCAGCTCTGGCCGCCGTCGTCGGTGCGCAGGATCAGGTTGAACACGCCGACCACATAGCCGGTTTTGTCGTTGGCGAACCAGACGTCGAGCAGCGGTTTGTCCGCGCCTTGATCCAGTAGCCTTTGGCCCTCGGTAGCCAGCAGCGGCCATTGCTCGTTGCCCGGCTCGGCCTTGGCCAGCGCCGAGTAATGCTTGATCAGCAATTCGCCGATCTGGCGACCGTCGAGTTGCTTCTTCCAGGTCGCGCCGGCGTCGGTGCTGTGCAACACCACGCCGTCATTGCCCACCGCCCAGCCCTGGGTGGCGGTCGGAAAATTCACTGCGGTGAGATCGGCACTGACCGGCACGACGGCCTGCTGCCAATGCTTGCCCGCATCATCGGAAAACAGAATATGGCCACGCTGGCCGACGGCAATCACGCGCTCACCGGCGCGGGCCATGCCGGACAAAGGGCTGTTGATCGCCAAGGCGCTGACCCTGGCGGGCAGGTCCAGCACGTCGACGTATTCGGCCGCATGGGTGACGCCCTGCGACAGGCCGAGCACGACGCCCAACGCCAGCCGCAAAATATTATTTTTATACGAACACATGCTGCGTCCTCTTCGGAAAACCGCGTCGAGGCACACTTGCGTGTGCCTGACGGTAAAACCTCACGCCGTGCAGGTCATGTGGGAGCGAGCCTGCTCGCGATGGACGTTAACGATGACGCGTGCTGTCTGGATGCCCGCGTCGCCCTCTGGTCCATCGCGAGCAGGCTCGCTCCCACAGTGGATCGTGGCTTAGCGAATGCCGGCGCCGGCCAGGGATTCCGACGACCACTGCGCCTTGGAGAGCGGCTCGATGTACTTGATGCCGCCGTACGGGCCGACCACACCGTTGATGTTGTACGAACCACCAACCAGGTCGTAGATCATGAAGGGCGTCGAATCCGGTACCTGCTTGTCATAGCTCTGGCTGAGGAAAGCAAAGGAGCCGCGATAGAGCTGACCACGGGCGTCATATTGATCCGAGGCCAGAGCGGTCCAGCTGTCTTCGTCCAGGTAGAAGCGGCGCTTGGCGTAGATGTGGCGGGCACCGGCCTTGAGGTTGCCTTCGACGACCCAGACGCGGTGTTTTTCCCAGCGCACGAAGTCCGGCGCGAGGTGGTTGGCGGTGGTCAGCGACTTCGGATCCTGGACGTAGGTCAGCTTGTAGGTGTTGTAGGGCACGATCATTTCCTGCTTGCCCACCAGCTTCCAGTCGTAGCGATCCAGCGCACCGTTGAACACGAATACGTCGTCGTAGGTGCCCGCACCCGCGGTACCAGGGTTAGGCGTGTCGTAGGCCAGGTTCGGTGCCAGTTTCACTCGACGCTGACCCGGCAGGTATTGCCAGGCGCGACGTGGCTGCTGCAGCGGGTTGGCGGCGTCCTTGAGCATCACCGCTTCGCCAGCCCGGCGCGCGGGGCCGGTGTACGACAACTTCATCTGGTAGTACACATCGGCGCTGCTGATCGGCTGCGAGAGGTTTTCGTAGATCGGGTAGGAGATGTTCGCCTGCCCGGTGGTCGCCAGGCTTGGCACACCGGCGGAGTCGACGTTCCACGAGTCGTACTTGGAGCTGATGCTCACGCCCTGGTAACGCAGCAGGAAGTTCCACATCGCTTCGTTGCCCGACTGCGGAATCGGGAACGGTACGCCCGGCAGGACGTTGTCGATGGCCAGGCCACCTTCAAGGGACTTGGCGCCGCTGGCGTTCTTCACGCCGTTATCCAGAATGGCCTGGGGCAGCGAAACGGTACGGTGCGTCGGGAACACGTCGACATGGAACGTCGGGAAACGCTTGGCCAGTTCTACCGTGGTCGCCGTGAGCAGGCCCTTGTATTGGTCGACGTTCTTGCCGTCGATCACCAGCAGCGGTTTTTCGCTGGCAAACGGATCCGGGCGCATGCTGTCACCGGATTTGAAGCTGGCCGGCGGCGTCGTCAAGCCACCGTTGTAGGCAGGGATGGAACCATCAGCGTTCCCGGCTTTTTCAGCGCCCACCATGGTCAGGCTAGTGCCTAGCTTGGCAGCTTCCTGGGTTGAAACAGCGGCCTGTGCCTGAGCGGCAAGGACCATGGCCAGCGAAGCGGCCAACACGGTTTGTGCGAATTTCATCTTGTTATTCTCCTGCTTGCATTGAGCAAATCAGTGGTGAATCAAAAGGTTGTTTTCATCGTCAGGTACACGGCGCCACGGTCCTCAGTCGTGGCACCACCTCCGGAGAAGGACGAGTAGCCACCGGCGAAACAGGCGTAGTTTTCGTTGCCGCTGAAGGCGTTCGGGGTAGAGCCGTCACCGCCGTTCGGGCCGGTACTCACACCGCTGACATTGCATTTTTCGGTTTTGCCGAAGGAGTCCACGTACTTCAGGTCGACAAAGTATTTGTTGTACACAACGGCACCGACGCCAACGGCATAGTTGCCGGTGTCCTTGGCCCCGCCACCGGAGACCGGTGACACACCGGCGAGACCCACGTTGACCGACATCGGCGCGTTGAGGTCGACACCGGGGAACACCTGGTACCAGGTCGGTGTGAAGTTGACCGCAACGCCCCAGTTGTCCCGGGTCGGTGCGTCGATGCCGCGATAGCTGTCCTTGCCCTTGTAGAGCGCTTCGTTCTTGCTATCGAGCTTGAGCAGGTTGCTGTAGTACAGCTCGGCAAGCACAGTTGCCTGATCGAACACCGGCGTTTTCGGCAGGGTCATCAGGCCGTTGAGCGTCCAGTGCAAGGTGTCGCCAGTGGCGCTCATGCTGTCGCCGCGGCTCGGGGTGTCGTAGATCACACCCGTGGCATCCGTGCGCGCCGGCAACAGGCCGAGGCCTTTGCCCAGGCCCAGCGGGCTGGTGGTGCTGACAATCGCCGGGATACTGGCCAGCGGCATGTTGTGACGAATGTTCAGGTCCGAACCGACGCTGATCCCGCCCACGTCCTTGGACAGGCTCAGGCCAAAGATCTTGATGTTGTCGGCATACGCCAGTTGATAGGTGGCGGTGTCCAGCGAGTTGAGGGTGTTGACTACCGCAGGCACTTGCCCTGCCGGCCGGGTGCCGTTGGGGTTGGCCGAGGTAATGCCCCTGGCATCCAGCCAGGCTTGCGGCAGGATTTCCGAAGTCTCGCGGTAGTAGACGCCGAGGGTGCCATCCAGCCAGGCTGGCGACCACTTGGCCATCACACCCCAGTCGCCGCTGCTGCTCGGTGTCAGGTCATGGCCGCGACGCACGTTGGTCAAGGCGTTGCACGGCGCCAGGCCACAACCCAGCGGGCTGCCAGGCACTTTGGCGTTGGTGTTGCCGAGCAGGAACGACTGCGCACCATAGCCGATCAGATCCGAACCACCGTAGTAAGTACCGGCTTCCGGCAGACGCGCGGCGTCCCAATCGAGGAAGTACTGGGCGCCCACGGTCAATTCCGGATTGACGGTGAACGTCATCGACAGTTGATTGCGCGGGACGAACAGTTCCTTGGCTTCGGTGCCCGGTGACGCGGCAAGCTTGGCCAGGTCGAGGCCGGACTGGCCGTAGCTGACCGAGTGCACCGGGTTGAGAATGGTCTCGCCCCAGAACACGTTGTGCTGACCGGCCTTGGCGCTGAACATCGACTCCTCGCCGACTTCGGTGCTGTAGAACACGAAGGCATCGAGGATTTCGCCCGAAGGACCGCTGTAGTAGCGCTGGGCATAGTTGCTCAGGTGCGGGCTGCCATTGCCGACGTTGTCATGGGTGACCGCTGCCAGGCGCGGGTCGTTGGCGATCAGGCCCGACGTCGATCCATTGCCGTTGACGAACGGATTGGAGTTGGAACCGGTGTTGTCGTAGGCCTTGTCGTACCAGCTGGCGGCGCTGACGCGAAAGCCCATGGCGTTCTTGTAGACCACATCCATTTCGGTCAACAGGTCGATACGGTTGGTGATGTTGGTGCCGGCCTTGCGGAAGTTGTAGTCGCCGTCGTTGTTGTTCGGCGTTCCCAACATGCGCTTGTCGGCGCTTTCGGTGCGCACACCGTAGTTGTACTTCACGGTGTTATCCAGGCGCGCGGTCCAGTCCGGGTTGCCCAAATCGAGCTCGACCCCATGGGCCGCCGGCGCGATGACGGCCAGAATGGCCGAGGCCAACAAGGTGTAGCGCGCTACGGTGAAACCGTGACTCTTATTGTTGTGCATTGCGTTGTCTCCGCCTTTTTGTATTTGTTTTAAGCGCAGCCGCCCTCGCGCAATCCTCTTCTGGTTTGCGTTTAAGGAATGAGGGCAAATGCCGGTTGGCGTACTGCCAGTCCAGCTCCTTGTACTAGCGGTCCAGCTCCAGGATGAGTGCTTCGGCTTGCTGCCAGTGGCCAAATCCTGCGGCCGGATTGAGGTGGCCGACATCGCCCAGATTGAGCAATTCGGCGCCCCAGCCTTCTGCCATGCGGGTGACCGCAGGCAGCGTGGCAAGGTGATCGTTGGTGCTGCCGGCCACGATGCTGCGGAACGGCAGCGGGCCTTGGGGCAGAGGATTCCAGCCCTGGCTACGCAGGGTTTCGGAAGAAGGATAGTTAGGCGGCCAGACCGCATCGAGGTCCGGTGGTGCGGCCAGCAAAGCGCCCTTGACCGGACGGCTGTAATGCGCCGCCCAATGCGCGACCATCAGTACGCCGGCACTGTGGGCGACCAGAATCACGGGGCCGTCGATCTGCTCGAGTTCGTGCTGGATTGCCCGGACACGGGCCATGCAGTCGAGTTTGTCGGTTTCCAGTGGCGGGACGCTGCGCACTTTGCCCAGCCTGGCTTGCAGCAACGTTTGCCAATGTTCAGCCACGTGCTCGCGCAGACCCGGGACGATCAGAACGGTGGCGGCAGTTTGCAATTTGTCCACGTCAACACCTTCGCTTTCTCGATAACTCGACTGGCTGTTTGCGCCAGGGGCTTTTTGTAGGGTCGACATTAAAGAGCGCCCACCCGAAGCGCTTTTCATTGGACGTCAGGCACTTTTCTTTTGATGACAAATTGTCGGACATCCGGACAGCTCGACCACTGGTCGAAAAACCCCGCAGGTTGGCGCAGGGTCACTGTAATCAACGGATCAGGAACGATTGCTTCAAACAACACCGTTGATTCGTGACCGGACAGCATGAAAACCATCAACGACATGACAACTGTTCAACTGTTGATACGCTGGATATAGTCGCCACGCTCACGCCAATCGCCATCGGCACAGGGAAGCCCCTCGCATGACCAAGCTTGTTCGCGCCGCCGTCTTGACCAACTACCTGGAGGTCACCCAGTACCTGGGTTTCAACCCGCGCGATGTCATGGCAGCCGTCGGTCTGAGCAAAGCCCAATTGCAGGCCCCTGAACACCGCATCCCCATCGATGCCGCCGTACGCCTGCTGGAAGACTCCGCCGCCGCCAGCGGCTGCCAGACCTTCGGCCTGAGCATGGCCGAGTCGCGCCAGCTCTCGGACTTCGGCGTGGTCAGCCTGCTGCTCAGCCACCAGCGCACCCTGCGCGATGCCTTGCAGGTCGTGGTGGACTACCGGCACCTGATGAATGATTCGCTGGCCATCTTCATTGAAGAGGCCGGCAAGATGGTGATCATTCGCGAAGAGGTGGTCACCGAAACGCCAATGCCCAGCCGCCAGGCTACCGAGCTGGCCATTGGCGTGATGTTCCGGCTGTGCTCGGCCCTGCTCGGCTCGCACTGGCACCCCTACAGCGTCAACTTCATGCACCAGCCACCGGACAACCTGCACCTGCATCGCCGGCTGTTCGGCTGCAACCTGGAGTTCGGCAGCGAATTCAACGGCATCGTCTGCCCCGACATCAGCCTCGACATGACCAACCCCAACGCCGACCCGGCCATGGCCCGCTACGCCCAGAGCTACCTCGACTCACTGCACAGCCACGAAGGTGCCTCGATGCTGTTCGAGGTGCGCAAGGCCATCTACCTGCTGTTGCCCATGGGACGCGCCACCATCGAACAGGTGGCCCAGAGCCAGGGCATGAACGTGCGCACCCTGCAACGCCGCCTCAAGGACGACGGCTGCGCCTTCAACGACGTGATCAACGATGTGCGTCGAGATCTGGTGCTGCGTTACCTGGACAACCCGAACTACTCGCTCAGCCGCATTGCCGACATGCTGGGCTACTCGATGGCGAGCTCGTTTACGCGGTGGTTTATCAGTCAGTTTGGAATGCCGCCGGCGACATGGCGGGCGCAGAAGCAATCCACCGCAAAACCTGTCGCAGGCCCGAAAGAATCCTGAGTCGAGCACACAAAAAAAGGTTCTTCATGTAGGAGCCAGCCTGCTGGCGATGGACTCCAGTGCGCCGCGTTCATCCAGTTCACACGCGTAATCGTTAACGACCATCGCTGGCAAGCCAGCTCCCACAAGGGACCGCGCCCACGCTGAAACTGTAGGAGCCAGCCTGCTGGCGATGGACTCCAGTGCGCCGCGTTTATCCAGTTCACACGCGTAATCGTTAACGACCATCGCTGGCAAGCCAGCTCCCACAAGGGACTGCGCCCACGCTGAAACTGTAGGAGCCAGCTTGCTGGCGATGGACTCCAGTACGCCGCGTTTATCCAGTTCACACTGCGTTATCGTTAACGACCATCGCTGGCAAGCCAGCTCCCACAAGGGACCGAGCCCACGCTGAAACTGTAGGAGCCAGCCTGCTGGCGATGGACTCCAGTGCGCCGCGTTTATCGTTAACGACCATCGCTGGCAAGCCAGCGCCTCCAAGCGACCGCGTCCGAGTCAAAACCAGTGAAAGCCCAAAAAAAACGGCGACTGCTGGTACAGTCGCCGCGAAAGACCGGTGTTTGTGACACCGGTCGAGAGCCCCACGGCATGAGGAGTCAACGCCGTGTGACCCTGCCATAAAACCTGTGCGTGACGAGGCGTTCAGAGCCCCCAGTGCAGCAACAACAGCACCAGCACGACCAGGAACACCGTCTCCCCCACCATCAGCAGGATCGGCTTGATCCCGACCGCTGCCAGCTCCTTGAGCCTGGTCTTCATGCCCAGGGCGCTGATGGAAATCACCAGGCACCAGCGCGACAGTTCGTTGACCGACCCTTGCACGGCAGGCGCCACCCAGCCGGTGCTGTTGATGCAGGCCAGAATCAGAAAACCGACGGCGAACCACGGCAACAATGGCGGGCGTTTGCCCGTCGGGTCGGCGCCTTGCATGCGGGTGATCATCGCGGCGGTGACGATCACCGGCAGCAGCATGGCAACGCGCATCAGTTTGACCACCGTGGCCGTGTCGCCGGTCTCGGTCGACATGCTGTAGCCGGCGCCGACCACCTGGGCCACGTCGTGGATCGTGGCGCCGAGGAACACGCCCGCCACTTGCGGCGACAACTGCAGCCAGTTGGCGATCATCGGATAGACGATCATGGCCATCGTGGACAGCGCCGAAACACCTATCACGGTGAACAAGGTCGCCCGTTCTTTCTGCGGATGGTTCGGTAGCGCCGCCGCCAGGGCCAGTGCCGCCGAGGCGCCGCAGATGGCGGTCGCGCCACCGGTGAGCATGCCGAACAGGCGCTGGAAACCCAGGGCCTTGGCGGCGATCACAGACACGCTGATGGTCACCACCACCAGAATCACCACCAGCGCAATCGGCTTCCAGCCCAGCGCCGCCATTTGTTCCAGGGTGATGCGCATGCCCAGTAGCGCCACGCCAATGCGCAACACAGTGCGGGCGGTGAACTCGACGCCGGCCTTGCACGGGCCGTCATCGGCGAGAAAATTCAAGGCCATGCCCAGCAGCAAGGCGAACAGCATGACCGGCGCACCGTAGTGCTCGGACAAGAACGACGCGGCGGCCGCCACGATCAGGCTGACAATAAACCCCGGAGCCAGTTCGCGCGTGCGACTGTGGATACGGGTGAGAGCAATGACGCTCATGGCGCGGACTCCTCGGATGCGATGACGATAAACGCCTGGCCGTCGATGTTCTCGACCGGGTAGTTGGTGACTTTGACCAAGGTGGAATTGAGCATGTAGCCACTGCGCAAATCGAAGCGCAGGCCATGGGCGCAGCATTGAATCACCCGCCCCTCAAGGCGCCCGCCACACAGCGAGGCGCCCTGATGCGGGCAGCTGTCGTCGATGGCAAACAGCTGCCCGTCGACGTTGAACAACGCCAGGCTTTTGTCTTCGAATTCGAACAGCGCCCGGCCACCGGCCTGCGGGTGTTTGCCGGCAGGCACGGGGATGCGCCGAGTCATGCTGACTGCCGCTCGCGATCACTTTCCTTAAGGGCTTCGTTCATCGCCCCGAGCAGCGCCTGAGCAGGTTGCGCACCAATCACCGTCATGCGGCGGTCGAACTGAAAGCTCGGCACGCCACTGGTTGCGCCGGGGGATCCTTCAAATGGCGTGGCGTCGCCCTTCAGGCAATCGAGCACCCCGTCCTTATCGACTCCACAGGAGCGGGCAATGGCGAGCAAGGTCTCCCGACAACCCAGGTTTTCGCGTCTGTGGAAATAAGCGGCGAACAGTCGTTCGAGCAACATTTCACGCAGACTGGAATTGCCCAGTCCGCTGACACGCTCGAACAAACGATGAGCGTCTGCGGTGTTGGGCATCGTCTCGATGCGGCTGAGGTCGATGGCCAGGCCAACCGCACTGGCAGCCTGCTGTACCTGGGCCTGGCGCATGGTCATGGCGTCCGCATTGCCCAGGCGCTTGCGGTAGAAATCGGCGAAGGGTTCACCCTCTACCGGAATCTGAGGCAACAACTGCACGCCATGCCACACCGTGGTGATCTGCACATCCGGGTGGCGACTGCGAAACTGCACCTGCGCATGCTCCAGTTGGCGTTTGCCGATCAGGCACCAGGGGCAGATAAAATCGAAAAACACATCAATACGTAAACGACGACTCACAACTTCACCTCTAAACCCGCTTCACCGACAGGGTCAGGCACGCTCTGACCCTGAAGCCGGGCAATATCTTTGTGGTAATGACACTTGGCATAAAAGAACACCGCCGCCGCCGCGAGGCTGACCAGTGGCACCAGTTGAAACGCGGCATGCAGACCGATGAGGTCGGACACCCGACCGGTGATGAACGGCCCCGGCGCCAGCCCCAGCATGTTGTTGGCCAGGGTCAGCGTGGCGAACGCGGTGCCGTGCACCGAGTAATGGGTCAGGTTGGCAACCATCGCGCCGGCAGGTCCCGTGGTACCGGTGGCAATCAGCATGCCCAGGCAGATCAGCAGCAATTGCACCGGCCCTGCCTGCAAGGCAAACGCCGCCGACAACAGCAGGCAACTGCCCAGGCAGAATCCGATCGCCAGGCTGACCTTGCGCTCCGGTGAGTTGCGACACAGGCGATCGCTGAGCATGCCGCACAGGATCATGCCCGCACCGCTGCACAACACGATGATCGCTGCCATGCCGCCGGCCTTGTCGGTGGGCATGTCGTAGTAGCGGTTGAGATAGCTGGGAATCCACACCATCACCGTACCGCCGACGAACAACTGCAAGCCGCTGGCGATGTAGGTCGACACCACCGAACGGCTGGACCACAGCGTGCGCAGCGGACGCTTGACCGCGGCAGCCGTCTTGTTCGCAATCTGCGCGGCACGCTGTGGCGCAATGCGCGCTTCCTTGACGATGAGCGGATAAAGCATCGCCAGCACCAGGCCAAACAACGACATGCCGGCGAACGACCAGCGCCAGCCGAGCTTGGCCGCGATGGCGCCGCCCAAGGCCATGCCCAACACCGAACCGAACATCCCGCCCGCCATGAAGGCACTGGCCAGGGTGGCGCGCATGTGTTTGGGGAACACCGAAATCACCACCGCGATGCCCACACTGCCGTAGGCCGCTTCGCCGACGCCGACCATGAACCGCGCGATGAACATCTGCTGGTAGTCCTGTGCCAACGCGCAACCCAGGGTCGCCACGCTCCACAGGAACGCCATCAGCGCCAGGCTCCTGACCCGGCCGAAGCGGTCAGCCATCAACGACAGGGGAAACGTCAGCAGGCCGACCATCAGCGCCACAATGCCGCTGAGCAGACCCAGCTGTCCGTCGCTCAATGCCCACTCAGTCTTGAGCAGGGGGAACACCGCGTTCAGTACCTGACGCGACATGTAATCGGAAATCAACAGGCCGAACGTCAAGGCAAAGACGATCCAGGCATATTGGCGCGCAACGCCGACTCCGCTGGAGTCGTCATCGTCAGCGGCTATTGGGTGAAAGGCCATGCAGCCTCCTCAAGAGCTTTGTTTTATTTTTGTTATCAAGCGTGTAACGGTCAGGCGGACGAGAGGTCACGGCCTCTCGTCCCGACCCTCGGTCAACCGCGTTGCGGTACACCTTTTTGCCCAGCCTTGCGGTTGGGGGCCATGCCGTTGGCCAACAGGGTTTCTTCGATGGTTTCGTACTGCACGCCGATGCGGTAGATCTCGCGGGCTTCTTTGCCGGTGGCGATTTCACGGCCCAGTTCATGGGCAATGCGCACGGTTTGCCGGATCTGCGCCACCGAGCCGAAACGATCGCCCTTGTGATCAATGATAGTGTCTTCATTGCCCACGCGCGGGTGCATGCCCATGGCCATCGACATGGTGTTGAACGGCATGACGTTCTTGAGCAGCGATTCGGAGGTCAGGGTGCAACCGTCCGGCGCGCGGTGGATGAAGTTGAAGAAGTTGAACGGGTTCGGGCCGTCGAAGCCGCCGCCGATGCCGATCCAGGTCAGGTTCAGCGGCCCCTTGTAGATGCCCCTGCGCACCAGGCGCTCGAGGGTTTCCATGGCGTGCATGCCGGTCAACTGGAAGTGCGGCTGGATGCCGTTCTCCGTCAGGCGCTTGAGGTGCTCGGCAACCCAGGCCGGACCTGCCGGTACGGTCATTTCGCTGTAGGCGGCCTGGAACATCGGGTTGGCCAGGGAGGTGCCTTCCAGGTATTCCGGATACAGCAGCTCCATGATGTTCATCTGGGTGGTGTTGATTGCCACGGTGACCTGATCCGGTTTCGGCGTCAGCTCGGCCAGCATGTGGCGGGTGTCGTCGGACAGCCACTTGGCCGCTTCACCATCGCTTTCCGGGGCGAAGGAAATCGAGCCGCCGACCTGGATGATCATGTCCGGCACGGCTTCACGCACACCGGCGATCAGCTCGTTGAACTTCGACAGACGCTTGGAACCCTTGCCGTCCAGTTCACGCACGTGCAAGTGCAGAACTGTGGCGCCGGCTTCATAGCATTCGACCGCTTTCTGGACTTGCTCGTCCATGGTCAGGGGGATGTCTTCCGGGAAGTCTTCGGGCATCCACTCCGGGCCGTACGGGGCCACGGTAATGACTACCTTTTCCATGTTTTCCGGGTGCAGGGAATCGTCGAAGAATTGCATGGTCTACTCCAGTTCTTATGATTGTTCCGTCCACCCGGGGTCGTGCCGGGCAGACGTGTTTACGAGTGCGAATGCTGCGAGTGCGAATGCTGCGAGTGCGGATGCAGGTGGCGTTCGATCAGAACGTCTTGTCGCCGATGATCCCGGCACGTTCCATCTTGCGATGGCATGGCGGGTAATCCATGACGGCGTAATGCTGGGTACTGCGGTTGTCCCAGATGGCGATGCTGTTCGGCTTCCAGCGCCAGCGCACCTGATACTCGGGGATGTACGCCTGGCTGATCAGGTAACGCAGCAACTCGCTGGCGCCGGGGTTGGCGTCCTGACCGAAGCGCACCCGCTCAGGGGTGTGGTAGTTGCTGAAGTGGGTGGTGAAAGCGTTGACGAACAGCACCTTTTCACCGGTTTCCGGGTGAGTGCGCACCACCGGGTGTTCGGCGTCCGGGTACATCGCCTTGAGCGCCAGGCGTTTTTCAATCGGCATCGCCGCACCGAAGCTCGCTTCGATGCTGTGGCGCGCACGCAGGTCGGCGATCTTCACCTTTACGTCTTCCGGCAAGTTCGCATAGGCCTGGACCATGTTGGCCCACATGGTGTCGCCGCCGACCGGAGGGCACTCCACGCAGCGCAGCACGCAGCCCATCGGCGGTGCTTCGCGCCAGGTGGCGTCGGTGTGCCAAGCGTTTTCATAGCGGTCCATCGGCTGGTCCGGATTCTTGTAGATCCGCACCAGTCCCGGATGATCCGGATCGCTGCCGGCCACCGGATGATCCTCCAGCTCGCCGAAGCGCCGGGCGAAGGCCACGTGCTCGGCGCGGGTGATGTCCTGATCGCGCAGGAACACCACGCGGTGCTTGAGCAACTGGGCACGAATCTCGGCAAACAGACCGTCGTCATGTACCGCATCGGCCAGATTGACGCCGATCAATTCGGCACCAATGCTGCAGGTCAATTGTTCGACTTTCATGGCTGGCCACTCCTCAAATGACGAAAATCGACGAGCCCGTGGTCTTGCGTGACTCAAGGTCGCGATGGGCCTGCACCGCGTCCTGCAAGGCGTAGTGCTGGTTGATCTCGATCTTGATCCGGCCGCTGCCAACGTGGTCGAACAGCTCGCCAGCCAGGGCGGCTTTTTCCGCAGGATCGCTGATGTAGTCGGCCAGGGCCGGACGGGTCAGGAACAGCGAGCCTTTCATCGCCAGCATCACTGGATCGAAGGCCGGAATCGGACCGGAAGCGGTACCGACGCAAACCATCAGGCCACGGCGCTTGAGCGAATTCAGGGAGCCTTCGAAGGTGTTTTTGCCAACGCTGTCGAACACCACGTTGACGCCCACGCCATCGGTCAATTCGCGAACCCGCGCAGCGACGTCTTCATGGCTGTAGTTGATCACATGATCGCAGCCGTGAGCCTTGGCGATTTCACCCTTGAGGTCGGTCGACACGGTGCCGATGACGTTCAGGCCCAGCAACTTGGCCCACTGCGAAACAATCAGGCCGACACCACCGGCAGCGGCGTGCAGCAGAATGCTGTCGCCCACCTTGAAGTCGTAGATGCGGCGCATCAGGTACGAGGACGTCAAACCGCGCATGGTCATGGCCGCGGCGGTCTCGAAGCTGATGGTTTCCGGCAGCTTGATCAGCGGCGCGGCCGGGATCAGGCGCTCGGTGCTGTAGGCGCCGAGGGTATTGAGAAAACCGGTGTACGTGACGCGGTCACCGACCTCGACGTTGGTGACCCCTTCACCAACGGCCTGGACTACGCCAGAGGCCTCGACGCCCATGCCGTTGGGCAGCGGAATCGCATAGGTACCGTTACGGAAATAGGTGTCGGCATAGTTCAAGCCAACCGCCACATGACGAAGCCGAACCTGGCCAGGACCGGGTTCGCCGACTTCGACGTCCTCATAACGTAGAACTTCGGGACCACCGGTTTCGTAGAAGCGTACGGCTTTGGCCATTTTTCTTATTCTCCAATCTGCAATATGGGCGTGTTGCATCGAATTGCGCTGATTGGACTGTAGGACGAGGCCTGTTGAGACGCTTCTCATCAGACGACAATGGCTTTTCATTTCATGACAGACAGAAACGGGATCGCACTGGCAGGTCCCGCCGTCACCTGCGCTATCATCGCCCGCTTCCACGCCCCAAGAGTCTTGAACCCGGATGTCCGACACGCTGCCACTGCCCGACGATCACCAAGCCCTGCCGCCGGTCCTGGCGGGCCCGCTGTTGCGGCGCCTTGAGCCCACGCGGCTGGTGCTGTGGCTGGTGGGTTCCCGGGCGCTGGCGCTGACCTTGCGCTTGCAGGGCGTCGGCGATATCCGCCTCGATAGCGGGCAATGCACGGTGATTGCAGTGGGGGCTCATGCCTTTGTGCACTTGATCGATGTGCACCTGGATTGCGCCCTGCCCCGGGATGAGTCAATTGACTATGACCTGCTGATCGATGGCGCAGAAAAAGGCGTCGCCGACTGGGCGCCACACCTGCTGTATGGCGATGCCCATTGCCCGAACTTCGTTCTGCGCGAACGGGTCGATCAGTTGCTCCACGGCTCTTGCCGCAAGCCTCATCACCCGGCGGCAGACGGCTTGCTCTGCGTCGACCGGTTGCTGGCGCAGGAACATGCCGCCAAGGACCGCCCGGCACTGCTGATGATGACGGGCGATCAGGTCTACGCCGATGATGTCGCGGGGCCGATGTTGCGGGCGATTCACGCCTTGATCGAGCGCCTGGGCCTGTTCGGGGAACACCTCGAAGGCGCGGTGGTCAGCGACAGCGCCAGGCTCTACGAGCATCCGGCCAGTTACTATCACCGTGCGGATCTGCTGCCGGCACTGCAAAGCAATGAAACCCTGCGCGAGCGTTTTTTCGGTGGCGCGCGCAAGCCGATTTTCACCAGCAGCAGTGCCGACAATCACCTGGTGACCTTCGCCGAAGTCATGGCCATGTATTTGCTGGTCTGGTCGCCAACGCCCTGGACCCTCATCGACCCACAGGCACCGACGCTGACGCCGCAAAGACTTGAACGCTACACCCTTGAACAGACGCGCATCGATGCCTTCAAGGCAGGCCTTGGCAACGTCGCGCGAGCAATGGCGCATCTGCCGACGCTGATGATTTTCGACGACCACGACATCACCGATGACTGGAACCTGTCCGCGCAATGGGAGGAAACGGCCTACGGACATCCGTTCTCCCGGCGCATCATCGGCAACGCGCTGCTGGCGTACATGTTGTGCCAGGGCTGGGGCAACAATCCGGATGCGTTCACTGCCGTGATGGAAAAGGCCGGTACGTTGAGCGCCAGCGCACACGACTGTCACCTCGACAGCACAGTTCAGGATGATTTGATCGATGAGCTGCTGAAATTTCAGCACTGGCATTAC
The DNA here is from genome assembly GCF_052114525.1 of Pseudomonas sp. KB_15. Taxonomy (NCBI): domain Bacteria; kingdom Pseudomonadati; phylum Pseudomonadota; class Gammaproteobacteria; order Pseudomonadales; family Pseudomonadaceae; genus Pseudomonas; species Pseudomonas sp. KB_15. The sequence continues at coordinate 371,984 of NZ_JBFREX010000001.1, forward strand.
GTGCTGCCCACCACCCCCGCCATCGTGGTGATCGACACCCGCACCCGGCGCTGGCGCAGCGAGATGAACCTCAAACAACCTTCCGGTTTGCTCGACTGGGAAGCCCTGAGCGAACTGCAGCAGGAACTGCTGGACCACCCGAGTGCGATCATCGTTTCGCCGGCGCCGATCTTCGGCGTCAAACTGATTGAAACCGTGCAGCGGGTATTCAGCTGGTGCGGTTATCCACTGCTGGTAGACGCGGAAAACTGGATGGCCCATCGCGGCGCAGCACAGGTGATCCTGAACATTTTCCGCCACTCGCGCACGCCGGGTAACTACGTGGTGCTGTCAGGCGACGTGCACTATTCCTTCGTCTACGAAGTGCTGATCCGCCACCGCAAGGCCGGGCCGCGCATCTGGCAGATCACCAGCAGCGGCATCAAGAACGAATTCCCGGCCACCCTGCTCGAATGGTTCGACCGCCTCAACCGCTGGCTGTACTCGCCACGCTCGCCGCTGAACTGGCTGACCAAACGTCGACGAATGCGCATCATGCCCCACGTGCCCGAACACGCCGAAGCCGGTGAGCGGCTATGGAACTCGGCGGGCATCGGGCAGGTGTTTTTCAATGACCTGGGGCAGCCGCAGACGATCTACCAGCACAACTCGAACGGAGCACCGAAGACCAGGATGGTTGCGCCGCAAAGCGATGATTGAGGTAGAGAAAACACCACAAAAAACTGTGGGAGCGACGGTGTGGTGATCCGGCCTGCTCGCGAAGGCTGTCAGTCAGCCTCAACAATTGTGACTGTCATACCGCCTTCGCGAGCAGGCTCGCACACACTGGATTTCTGGCGTACGCATTTCTTGTGCTATTTCCAGATCCTGTGGGCCTGCTCGCGAAGAGGCCAGTTAAATATTGGGGAAATCCATCCTGTAACCCGCCCCCGGCGCACCTTCATGGAGTGCCACCTGAATTTTCGAATACAAGGCATTCGCCTCAGCTGTGGTGATTGATCGCGAACAATCACGCAGTACAACACGTAGTAGCACATTCTCCTGCCCCGGCAGCAATCCGAGGCGATCGATGGCCTGCGAAGGCAGTTCTGTGAACTCCCAGCGCCCTTTGATTTGCATTTCCTCGATCCAATCTGAACAATCACCAGCTGCCTGCAACATCCTTTCAGTCAACACTTCCTCGCTTAGCCCCGGCGTTACCGCTAACGAAATATCACGAGTAATCGAAGGCAACCGAGAGACGGCACTCCACGGATTCAGATCATGCATCTGTGCCTGTACTCGTTCGTTCTGATCACGCAGCAAACGAATATCGGGGATGCCTTTTCGCAGCATTGTCAAACGATCCAACCCCATTCCCAGCGCCAGTCCTCCATGGCGCAAAGGATCGATCTTCAGTCGCTCCAACAAAGATTTGGCAATTCGACCGCACTCCAGAACCTCTACCGGGACGCCGTCATTCAACAGATTTACTTCGATCCCGCCCTCAGTGTAGTGATGCGGACTATCACTGTAGATCCAAGGCATATCAGGCACGGCAGATTCGAGGATATCGCCGACCAGGCAAAGCAAATGCTCATGCGTCGACAAATCAGGATCGCCGAGCACCCAGATATCCATCTGATGCGGTTCCGCACAATGCCAACGATCCCGGCTGTCGCGACGAAAAGTGATGCCAGGTGCAGCCAATAATATTGACTGCCCCGGTTGTCGTAGCTGGGCCGCTCGCTGAAGCGCAGATGGAATTTGGCTAGTGGTTTGCGTCCGTAACAGAGACCACTCGTCAACCCATCGAGTGTGTGCACTACCAAGCGTAATCTCAGATGGGTCATAACCAAGCAATCCGTAGTTCTCTTCAGCAGAGACAATTCTCGGGCCCGTCTGCACTTGCGCTTGTGGCCAGCCTTTATCCGTTAACCCCTGAAGAACCTCCTTCAGTAATAATCGAATGGCGTGATCGGGTGCGGCGGGATCTGTTAGATCAGCCAGTAGCAAGGCTTGCTGTACGGATGTATCCGTCAGATATTTCTTTGATTCCTGCACTAAACAGCCCCTTATTAACGGTTGAATGTAGACCCCCTCGAAAAAGAAGCCCCATAGACCAACCTAGCGATTCCAGATCGTCCATCACAACCAAATTCGGTGAAACACTAAATTTTCGGAAGAGGACTACAGACACGACTTACGCAAATGACCAAGAGACTCTTACAAGACACTCCACGAGCATCATTAGCTCTAAAAGCCTCAAACCACTTATTTAACACATCAATAAATCTGCATTAATGATTTCGCCCCTCAAGACCACCAGGAAGCACAAAACCAACAAAGTGAAAAATGACGCAGCGAAAAAGACATTTGAAATTGCGAAAAACACCAAACACAAAAAAACATCGTTTGTGCAACACAAGCATTCGAGCCTGCTTTAAAAGCAGCACTTTATAGCTTGAACCTATTATTGATAAGCGACTTTCAACTAGCGCCAAGCACATAAAGACGCATACTAAACATGCTAAACTCACACAGCTCATTTTTTTGACCGGAAATGACGCTGACGCGCAAATAACGATAGCCCCTCACGCTCAGCCTTATGTTTTGATTACAGAGGACATAGAAAACAACTTCATTCAGTCCGTGGCGGAGTTTTTTTGAAGTTCATTATGCTCACTGAACCCACAAGAACCGAGCCCATTTTCATTTCGTGGAACTTTAAAGATATCCGGAATACTTACAGCCCTTAGAAGACCCAACCCAACATTACCAGAAGGCTTAAAAATCTCTTTAAAATGGTTGAGCTATCGCATATCTGAAGAAGGCGCACTATTAGCCATTGAAGACAATACAACCACCTCACTAAAAATAAATGGCAATGAACACATAAAACTATTGGATCTTGCAGCAGGGCCTAGAGGTCTTAAGCTGACTGAATTTGCTATTGGAGTAAACGGCACAATCGCAAATAGCATTGACTACAAAATCAACTCTCAATTAAACGAAGGGATTAATGGAGTTCATATAGCAATTGGGGACGGCTCCTCTGGCTATCACATAGATTTCCTGAGTCCGGCAGTGAACGTAAGCCCAACTCACAACTGAGCAAACTTAATCGCCCTCACTACAACCTCCCACATCACAGCAATGTCTAAAAACTGACACTATAAAAGGGCTTACAGAAATGATGAGCAGTGACGCACGGCAGGTTACCGATGGACCTCAAGGCGCACAGGCCGGCGGATTCTGGTGTACCTATAGGCTTGCCCGCGATAAGACCTGCACATCCAACATCAATGCTCACCGAAGCACCGCTTTCGCGAGCAAGCTCGCTCCCACAATTGATCGGAGTCGCTCATGGACCTCACCCGAACCCTGATCATCGGCAACTCCGGCTCCGGCAAGAGCTGGCTGGCCCAGCGGCTGGCCGAGCAACTGCGCGTGCCCTGGACCGATCTCGACCGGATTCACTGGCTGTCCGACGAACACAGCATCGCTCGCCCCCGCGCCGAAGCACTGGCCATGGCGCGGATCGAGGCCGAACAAGAGCGCTGGGTGATCGAAGGCGTGTATGGCTGGATCTTCAGCGAACTCCTGTCACGGGCGACTGCGCTGATCTGGTTGAGCGTCGGGGACGAGGATTGCGTGGCCAACATTCGACAACGCGAGGTCGGGCGCGACGATCAGGACATGTTGCTGATCGCCTTGCTGGAGTGGGCGGGCAGTTATCGTCAGCGGCAAGGGTCCAGTGGGTTTGCGGTGCATCAACGTTTGTTCGAAGGGTTTACCGGTGCAAAAATTCAGTTGATGGATCGAGCTGAAATCACGGATTTTTTCGGCGTAATACGAAACACAGGTTAACCACTGCATCTGACCCGTTCAAACCGGATTTGGACTACAGCACTCGCGGAAACGTCTTTTGAAATGCAAACGGATACTGAACATCTATCCAGATGCGGAGAAGACCATGCGATACATCCAATACTTGCTGAGTCATTGCAGTAGGAAAAAGAACACGCCGGCTGGCGTCGACGTGCCTGATGAAACCGCTTACCTACTAAGTTCCAAAGCCAATGCTGAACGATTACTCAAGTCAATCGAGAACTTGCGAAATCGCCAGACTCACCCCTCTGACAATAATCTCCACCTCCCGCTCATCAATCGTCAGCGGCGGCAGCAGGCGAATGGTTTTCCCCCGTGTGACGTTGATCAGCAAACCGTGATCCCGGGCGGCGATCAGGCTCAGGTCGCGGATCGGTTGCTTGAGTTCGATGCCGATCATCAGCCCCTGACCACGGATCGCCATTACGTTCGGGTTGCCCGCCAACTCGGTGCGCAATCTTCCGAGCAGGCGCTCCCCCTGAACCCGGGCGTTTTCCAGCAGCCCTTGTTCTTCAACGATATCCAGCACGGTGCAACCGACCCGGCAAGCCAGCGGATTGCCGCCGAAGGTGCTGCCGTGGCTGCCCGGTGTAAAGAGTTCGGCCGCCTTGCCACGGGCCAGGCAGGCGCCGATGGGTACGCCGTTGCCCAGGCCTTTGGCCAGGGTCATGACGTCCGGGACGATGCCTTCGTGCTGGAACGCAAACCATTGGCCGGTGCGGCCGATACCGGTCTGGATTTCGTCGAGCATCAACAGCCATGAGCGCCGGTTGCACAGTTCGCGCACGGCCTTGAGATAGCCCGGTGGCGCCAGTTGCACACCGCTTTCGCCCTGGATCGGCTCCATCAGCACCGCCACGATCCGCGAGCCATGGGCTTGTTGTACCTTGTCCAGCGCGTCGAGGTCGCCGAACGGCACTTTGACGAAATCCCCCGGCAGCTTGTTGAAACCCAGGCGCACCGCCGGGCCATCGCTGGCCGACAACGTGCCGAGGGTGCGGCCATGGAATGCGTTCTCCATGACCACCACCAGCGGCTGCTCGATGCCTTTGTGCCAGCCATGCAGCCGGGCGATTTTCAGTGCGGTTTCGTTGGCCTCGGCCCCGGAGTTGTTGAAAAACGCCCGGTCCATGCCCGCCAGGCGGGTCAGTTTCTGCGCAAGCCGTTGCTGCCAATCAATGCTGTAGAGATTCGATGTGTGCAGCAGCAACCCGGCCTGCTCAGTAATGGCGGCAACGATTTTCGGGTGGGAGTGGCCGACGTTGGTCACCGCCACACCGGCAACCGCATCCAGGTATTCGCGACCGGCCTGATCCCACAGGCGAGTGCCCAGGCCCTTGTTGAAACTCAGGGCCAGGGGTTGGTAAGTGCTCATCAGGCAGGCGGCGGTCATGACATCAAGCTCCAGCAAGGGTCGGTGTTTTTGCAGTATGGTTAGCCACCTGAACTGGATAAACGCTTGAAATCTTCAATCATTTTAAAGTTGAGCTTGATAATGGATTTATTCCAGGCAATGACCGTTTACGTGAAAGTGGTGGAGACCGGCAGCATGACCGCCGCCGCTTTGCAGTGCGATATGTCCACGACCATGGTCGGCAACCACCTCAAGGCCCTGGAGCAGCGGCTGGGTGTACGCCTGCTCAACCGCACGACGCGGCGCCAGCGGCTGACCGAGTTCGGTGCCGCGTATTACCAGCGCTGCCTGGAAGTGTTGGGGTTGGTGGCCGATTCCGAGCGACTGGCCGAACAGGCTCTGGACGAACCGAGTGGCACCTTGCGCATCACCGCCCCCTTGACCTTCGGCACTGAACGCCTGGCGCCGGCACTGAGTGAGTTCAGCCGGCAAAACCCGCGGGTGAAGCTTGACGTGGTACTGACCAACCGACGCCCGGATCTGCTGGAAAACGGTCTGGATGTGGCGTTTCGCCTCGGCGCACTGGAGCCCTCCAACCTGATCGCCCGCCCGCTGATCGACTACACCCTGACCATGTGCGCATCACCGGAATATCTGGCCCGCCGGGGCACACCGCAAACACCTGAAGACCTGCGACGCCACGATTGCCTGTCCTTTGCCTATCCGGCCGGCGATGACTGGCAATCGGTGCAAAAGGAATGGCGCCTGGCCGGTCCCGATGGCGAAGTCAGCGTGGGGGTCAGCGGACCGATGCTGATCAACAGTTCGGCCGGACTGCATCAGGCAGCGCGAACCGGCATGGGCATCGTGATGATGCCCGACGCCCTGGTCGAGCAGGACCTCAAGGACGGAAAGCTGTTGGCCTTGATGCCCGATTACTGCCCGCCCAGTCGGCCGATGCACCTGGTCTATGCCCAGGATCGCCACCGCTTACCGAAACTTCGGCGTTTCGTCGAGTTCGCCGTACAGATGTGGGGCAAGCACCCGTTGGCCGAATAGACCATGCACGAGTCAGTGACAGGGTTGTCCATCTCCCATTCACTCACATCCCCGCCTTTACCAGCACCGGCTGTTCCTGATAACGATTCGGGTACAACTGCTTGAGCTGCGCCACCTTCGGCAAGTCATTGATCACGATGTACGGATAGGTCGGATGTTCGGTCAGGAAATCCTGATGTTCCTCCTCCGCCGGATAGAAACCGTTGAAGGTTTCAAGCCGGGTCACGATCGGTTTATCGAACGAATGCGCGGCATCGAGCTGGGCGATGTAAGCCTGCGCGACCCGCTGCTGCTCAGCGCTTTTGGTGAAGATCGCCGAGCGATACTGGGTGCCGCTGTCCGGCCCCTGACGGTTGAGTTCGGTCGGGTTGTGCGCCACTGAAAAGTAGATCTGCAGCAAGGTGCCATAGCTGACCTGAGCTGGATCGAAGGTGACTTCGACCGATTCCGCATGGCCGGTATTGCCGTCACTGACGCGCTCGTAATGCGCGGTATTGGCCGCCCCGCCCGCGTAGCCGGAGACTGCATTTTTCACTCCTTTGACATGCTGGAACACACCTTGAACGCCCCAGAAGCAGCCACCGGCGAACACCGCGGTTTCGCTGCGGGCCTGGGTGGTTTCGTCGAGGGCCGGCGGTGGAATGATCACCGCCTCTTCGGCACCACCGAACGAGAAAGCCGAGCATTGGCTGATGATGCCGGCAGCCGCCAGCCCCAGCAGGGTACGGCGCCAGGTAAAGAGGGTTTTCATGGGGGCGAACTCCTGAATCGTTGAAAATTTATCAGCCGAACGTGAAGGCGTAAGCCGACGCACCCGGGTCAAGAAACTCGATGCTGAAGGTCCGGTCGTTCACACCATCGTTCTGCCGCACCAGTTGGTACAAGCGCTGCTCGGTTACGGTGCCACTGCCATCGGGGGCCACGTCCATGCCATGGGCATCGCCGGGAGCCTGGCCGTCGATCAGCACCTTGAAGCGCACCGGCTTGCCATCGGCGCCAGGGCCGAGCACCAAATGCAAATCACGGGCATGGAAGCGATAGACGATGCGGCTGGCCGGTGCGCTGGCGGTGGCCCGTTCCGGGCCGACATGCCACTGCCCGCCCAGGCTCCAGTCGTTGAGGGCCAGTTGCGCCGGCGGGTTGTAGGCCGCGACCTTGTCCGGTACCAACGCGGTTTCCGGCACGAAATGCTCCGCGCGCTGGTAGCCGACATAGGTTTCCGGCGACTGCACGGCGTTGTTGTCCGGGGCCATTTGCACGCCATCGGCCTTGGCATCGATCAGCCCGTCCGCAACTTTTGCAGCGCCTGCCTCACGCAGCAATTGCTGGATGACTCGCTCCGACTCCGCATACGCGCCTTCGCCGAAGTGGTGATAACGAATGCGTCCCTGGGCATCGGCAAAGTAATGCGCTGGCCAGTATTCGTTGTTGAAGGCGCGCCAGATCTTGAACTCGTTGTCGATGGCCACCGGGTAATTGATGCCCTGGTCTTTCATGGCTTTTGTGACGTTGTTGACGTCACGCTCGAAGGCAAACTCGGGTGCATGCACGCCGATCACCACCAGGCCCTGATCGCGATACTTCTCGGCCCAGGCTTTGACATAGGGCAGCGAGCGCAGGCAGTTGATGCAGGAGTAGGTCCAGAAATCCACCAGCACAACCTTGCCTTTCAAGGCCTGGGCATCTAGGGGCGGCGAGTTGAGCCATTGCACGGCGCCGTCCAGCGGTGGCAGGTTGCCTTCGACCGGCAAGCTGCCCGAGGTTTTCTCGGCCACGGGCATCGCGCCTTCGGCGACCGGGTTTTGCGCCATCAGCGCCGCGCTGTTACGCGGCGACTTGCCGCTCAGTTTCTCCACCAGCGCTTGTTCGATACCGCCGGTGGACGCCGTGGAAAACCGCGCCAGAACCCCCGTGTCCAGCCCCAGGGCAATCGCCGCCACACCGGCCAGCATCGCCGCGCCGAGACCGCGACGCACCCATTCACCCGCGCCAATCGAACGTTTCATCGCGATGAAGACTTTTCCGCCCAACAGCAACGCCAGCGCGAGGGAAGTGGCGGCACCCGCGGCGTACGCCAGCAGCAAAAAGGTGGTTTGGATGCTCGCCCCTTGCAGCGCCGCGCCGGTCAGCAGCAAGCCCAGGATCGGCCCGGCGCAGGGCGCCCACAGCAGGCCGGTGGCCACGCCGATCAGGAATGAAGCACCGGGACGTGGCCGCGCATCGGCGCCCGCCGCTTCCGATAAACGACCGCCCGCCGCCACCAGCGGCCGGGTCAGGCGCTCGGCCAGTTGCGGCAGCAACAGCGTCAGACCGAACAACGCGACAAACACCAACGCCAGCCAGCGCCCGTACTGATTGAGTTGCACCACCCAGCCACCACCCACTGCGGCCAACGTGGCAACCAGCGCGAACGTCAGTGCCATCCCCACCAGCAGCGGCAATCCGCTTTTGACGAAGGGTTGACCGGTGCGGGCGAAGACAAACGGCAACACCGGCAGAATGCACGGGCTGACAATCGTCAGCACACCACCGAGATAAGAGAGGACCAGCAGCCACATGGCGATTACCTGCAAAAAGTGAGTGGAAGGGAATCACACTGTCTTCGGCACGAATTTCATCGCCAGGCCGTTCATGCAGTAACGCAGGCCGGTGGGTTTCGGGCCGTCATCGAAGACATGGCCCAAATGCCCGCCGCAGCGCCGGCAGTGAACTTCCTCGCGGACCATGCCGAACGCACGGTCCTGACGGGTGGCCACGGCCTTGTCCAGCGGCGCCCAGAAACTCGGCCAGCCGGTACGGCTGTCGAACTTGGTTGCCGAGGAAAACAACGGCAGGTCGCAACCGGCACAGGCGAACGTGCCGTCGCGGTGCTCGTTGTTCAGCGGGCTGCTGTAGGCCCGTTCGGTGCCCTCTTCGCGCAGGATGTCGTACTGCTCGTCGCTCAGGATCCTGTGCCATTCGCTGTCGCTGTGGGTCACTTCGAACTCCTCGGCCGCACTGGCCTCGCTGATCAATGCCGTGCCTGTGGAAAACTTCGGCAACAGACCAATCGCCAGGGCTGCCACCCCCAGCCCGCCGCTCGCTACAAGAAATTGCCGTCGTGAAAACATGCTCGCCTCCAAAAATCCAGGGGTGTTTCATGGAACACAGCCTAGGCTTTGGGTGATCGCCAAATCCTCACGGGAAGTTAAACAATTCGTGATAACTCGGGCGCTGAAAAACCCGCACAATGAATAACGCCAACCTTGAACACTGCTATTCCTGTGGGAGCGGCGGTGCGGCGATCCGCCTTGCTCGCGAAGGCGGAGTGTCAGTCGATGGTGATACTGGCTGACCTGACGCTTTCGCGAGCAAGCCCGCTCCCACAGTTTTTTTTGAACATAAGCCGAATGGCATGCGCCCATTGCACCGAAGGATTGAGCTGGATGGAACAGACCAAACGCGTCCTCGTGGTCGAGGACGATATGCATATCGCCGACCTGATCTGCCTGCATCTTCGCGATGAGCAGTTCGAGGTGGTGCACAGCGCCGATGGCGATGAAGGCATGCGCCTGCTGCAACAGGGCAACTGGGACGCACTGGTCCTCGACCTGATGCTGCCCGGTGTCGACGGCCTGGAGATTTGCCGCCGCGCCCGGGCCATGGCCCGCTACACGCCGATCATCATCACCAGCGCGCGCTCCAGTGAAGTGCACCGGATCCTCGGCCTCGAACTGGGTGCCGACGACTATCTGGCCAAACCCTTTTCCATGCTCGAACTGGTAGCCCGGGTCAAAGCGCTGCTGCGCCGGGTCGATGCCATGGCGCGCAACCTGAAGATGGACGCCGGCAGCCTGCTCATCGACGGCCTGGCCATCGACCCGATTACCCGCGAAGTGTCCCTCGACGGCCGACGTCTGGACCTCACGCCCCGGGAGTTCGACTTGCTGTACTTCTTCGCCCGCCAGCCCGGCAAGGTGTTTTCGCGCATGGACCTGCTCAACGCCGTGTGGGGCTACAGTCACGAAGGCTACGAGCACACGGTCAACACCCACATCAACCGCTTGCGCGCCAAGATCGAGGCCGATCCGGCGCAACCGGTGCGCATCCTCACGGTCTGGGGCCGCGGCTACAAATTCGCCACCGGTGAGGAGCCGCAGCCATGAGGCTGACCCTGACGCAACGCCTGTCCCTGGTGTTCGCCGTGCTGCTGCTGGTGTGCTGCGGCACCTCGGCGTGGTTGCAGGTACGCTCCAACCAGATGCATGAGCAGGAAGTGGTGCAAGGCTTGTCCCGGGACCTGGCGCAGCACATCGCCCGTGACACGGTGCTGATGGACACCCAGGGCCTGATGCCCAATGCCGTGCGCGATCTGTTCAGCAAACTGATGCAGGTCAACCCGAGCGTCGAGGTGTATCTGCTCGACACCGAGGGCAAGATTGTCGGCAGCGCCGCGCCCGAGGGCCGCATCCGTCGCGAACGGATCGACCTGGCGCCGATCCAGCGCCTGCTGCGGGGCGACGCCCTGCCGATTCTCGGCGACGACCCGCGCAGCATCGATGCCCGCAAGGTGTTCAGCGCTGCGCCGCTGAAGGTCGATGGCAAGCCGGCCGGTTATCTCTACGTGGTATTGCTCGGCGAGGACCACGACCGCCTGGCCGAACGCGGCGCGACCAGTGCGGCGCTCAATACAGCGCTGTTGTCCATCGGACTGGTAGCCCTGTTGTGCCTGATTGCCGGTCTGACGGCGTTTGCCCTGATCACCCGGCCGTTGCGCCGCCTGACCGAAACCGTCAGCCAGTTCGACATCGATGGCGTTCCGGTCATGCCAGCCCTGCCCGTTGCGGTGGAAAAAGCCGCCAGCCACGATGAAATCGCCGTGCTCGATGCCGCGTTCCGGCAAATGCAGGCACGCCTGGGCGAGCAATGGCGTTCGTTGACCCGCCAGGATCAGGAGCGCCGCGAGCTGGTGGCGAACATCTCCCACGACTTGCGCACGCCGCTGGCCTCGCTGCACGGCTATCTGGAAACCCTGTCGCTCAAGGACGCCACGCTGTCCCCTGCCGACCGCCGTCGCTATCTGGGCATCGCGCTGGACCAGAGCCGCAAGGTGGGCGGTCTGGCGCAATCGCTGCTGGAACTGGTGCGGCTGGAGCACGGTTTCGTGCAACCGGTGCTGGAACGCTTTTCCCTGACCGACCTGGCCCAGGACATCTTCCAGAAATTCGAACTCACCGCCGAAGCGCGCAAAGTCGAACTGAAGGCCACGTTCGCGCCGAATGTCTCGGCCGCCTGTGCGGATCTCGGGTTGATCGAGCGGGTGCTGACCAACCTGTTCGACAATGCCCTGCGCCATACTCCGCCGGGTGGCGAGGTCGAACTGGGCCTGCGCCCGCAAGGGTCGTACATCGAAGTCACGGTCAGTGATACCGGCCCCGGCATCGCCCCGGAACTGCGCGAAGGTTTGTTCCAGCGTCCGTTCAATATCGGCGGCGCACGGCGTGATGGGGGGTTGGGGCTGCGGATTGTGCATCGCATCCTGCAATTGCATGGGCGCGAAATTCAGTTGATCGATGTGCCGGGGCGGGGTGCGACCTTTCGTTTTTCGTTGCCGATCGATGAAGAGACAGCGTCGGCGTTGGCGGTGCGGTCGATGAACCTCAATACACCGCGGCAGGCCTGACAGACCGAGGCGCCTGCTTCGCGAGCAAGCTCGCTCCCACAGGGTTAGTGGGTGTACGCAAAATCTGTGAACACCTGAAAACACTGTGGGAGCGGGCTTGCCCGCGATGAGGGCCGCCTGAACAACCAAGAATCCGGATCAGTCGCGGTAACCCGGTGCAATGCGCTCCAGCATTCTCAACAACGCCGCCCAAGCCAATTGCATCGCATCCGGATCATTCAACTCCCCCTCATCCAACGGCCGCCCCGGATCATTGAACTGCCGCTCGGTGTGCGCGCAAACCTCGGCCGACGGCAACACCAGCTCACCGGCAGCTTGCGCAGCCAATTGAATGTCGCAGGCTTTCTCCAGGTAGTACATGCGCATGAACGCCTGCCCCACCGTCTCGCCCACCGTCAGCAAACCATGATTGCGCAGCATCATCACCGGCTTGTCACCCAGGTCCGCCACCAGCCGTTGTTGCTCGCTCAGGTCCAGCGCTACGCCTTCGTAATCGTGGTAGGCGACCCGACCGTAGAACTCCATGGAAATCTGATTGACCGGCAACAACCCGCACTTCAGCGCCGCCACCGCGCACCCGGATCTGGTGTGGGTGTGCAGCACACATTGCGCATCCTCACGGGCACCGTGGATGGCGCTGTGGATCACGAAACCGGCCGGATTGACCGGGTACGGCGACGACTCCACAGCGTGGCCATCGAGGTCGATCTTGACCAGACTGGACGCGGTGATCTCGTCGAACATCAGCCCGTAAGGGTTGATCAGAAAGTGATGCTCCGGCCCCGGGATGCGCACCGAGATGTGGGTGAAGATCAAATCGGTCATACGAAAGTGCGCAATCAGGCGGTAGCAGGCCGCCAACTCTTCACGCAGACGTTGCTCTGTCGATGTCATACCGCGGTGCTCTCTTTAACAGTGCAATCTTCCAGCCCTTGCCCCAATGCCTCCCAGCCATCGAAACCCCGGCGAGCGATGAACACCAGGCGTGTGGCGTTGGTATTAGCGTCATCCAGCGCTGGCAGAAACTGACTGCGGGTGCCGACATGTTGCAGCCAGTGCGCCGTGCTGCCTGGCGTCAGCAGCACCAGGCCTTTGACCCGGAATACATCACCGGGCAGCGCCCTCAACCAGCCACGCAAGCACTCGACATCGAGGGCCGCGTTGCTCTGCCACAACCAACTGCTGAACATCTCGCCGTGGTCGCCATCGGCCACCCGGGTCAGCGGTTTCTGTGCCCGAGGCTCAAGGTCCAGATCGGTATCCAGCCACAACGCATCGGGCAAATCGGCTTGCACACTTTCATGCACGCGAGTCCTGGCACCCAAGGCATCGCGCAGCGTTTGCAGCTGTGATTCATCGACCAGGTCAGTCTTGTTCAACAGCAACAAGTCGGCAGCCGCCACCTGCGCCCGAGCCAGGCGTGCGTACTCACCATCAAGTTGCAGATGACGGGTGGCGTCGACCACGGTGATGACCATGTCCAGTTGCATCTGGCTGCGCAGTTGCGGGTAGGCCAGGGTCTGCACGATGCGCTGCGGGTCGGACACACCGCTGCACTCGATGACGATGCGCTCCAACCTTGGTTCAAGTTGCGCCAGGCTGCCGAGCTGCGCCAGCAGGTCTTCCTGCACCGTGCAGCAGATGCAGCCGTTTTGCAGGCTGTACACCGCGTCGGTAACTTCGGAAACGATGGCCGCATCGATGTTCAGCTCGCCGAAATCGTTGACGATCACCGCCAGCCGACTGCCTTCGGCACGGCGCACCATGCGGTTGAGTAGCGTGGTTTTACCGGCGCCGAGAAACCCCGACACCACGGTCACGGCGATACGTGGGGAAGTCATTCTGCCTTGCCCTCCAGTACCGGTGGTTCGCCCTGCCAGACGGCTTTGAGGCCGACGGTTTCCAGCGTTGAGTGGCGGTCGTAGACCAGTTGTCCTTCAACGAAGGTCAGCAGCACCTGGGTCTTGTGGATGTAGTTGCGTGCCGGTGCAGCGAACAAGTCGCGGTCGATGACGATCAGGTCCGCCGACTTGCCCACTTGCAGGCTCCCGGTGCTGTGTTCCAGACCCATGGCCACGGCGCCGTTGCTGGTGATCACGGTCAGCGCCTGTTCGAGGCTGATCGGGTCACCGAAGCAGGCCGGGTCGTCGTTCCACGGGTTCTGCCGGGTGATCATGGTTTCCAGCGCCAGCCACGGGTCGATGGACGCCACCGGCCAGTCAGTGCCCATCACCGCAGTGCCACCGGCGGCGAGCACGCCTTTGAAATCGTAGATACGCTTGAGTCGCTCCTGACCGTAACCGGAACGCGCGCCGCTGGCGAACGGCGTCGGGTACCAGGCGGCCGGGGAAAATTCGGCGATGACATTCAGTTCCTTGAAGCGCGGCAGGTTGCCGGGGTGCAGCAAGGTGCTGTGGGCGCACTGGTGGCGCACACCGCTGAAACCGTTGCGACGACGGGCCTCGGCCACGGCATCGAGGAACACGTCGGACGCGCCGTCGCCGGTGCAGTGGGCGATCACGCGGATGCCCTTGCGGTCCATGTCCACCACCATGTCGGTGATGTGTTCCGGGGTCAGGTTGAGCTTGCCGCGCCAGCTCGACTCCTGCGGCCATGGCGTCAGCAGGTACGAAGACTTCGGCTCGACCGTGCCGTCGAAATGGAACTTCACCGCGTTGGCGCTCAGGCGCGCGCTGCGGTAGTAGTGACGTTCGCCGGCCAGCAGTTCCCAGCGGCGACGCACCGGGAAGATGTCGTCCTGCCAACTGATCGCCGCTTCGATGCGCACGGTCAGTTCGCCGCTGTCGTCCAGTTCCTTGAGAGCCTGCAAACGCTGTTCGCAGACGTGCACGTATTTGCTCGCCGTGACGCCACGCGAACTCTGGAAGTGCACGCCATCGCGATAGGCGCGGCGCAGCACGCTGACCGGTGTCGGCGGCATGGCGGCGTGGATCATCGCGTAGGCGCCGTCGATCATCAGGCCGGTGGGTTCGCCGGTCAGTTCGTCACGCTCGAAATAACCGTTGCGCGGGTCGGCCGTGTGACGGTCGATGCCGGCCAGTTCCAGGGCCTTGGAGTTGACCATCATGGTGCCCCACATGCGGTCGAGCAGCGCCACCGGACGGTCCGGCATCACGCTGTCGAGCCAGGCGCGGCCCGGCGTCAAACCCGCCTCGCGGAAGGTGTAGCGCACCCAGTATTGGCCGTAGATCCAGCCGTCGCCGGGATGGCTGTCGGCGTAGGCGAGGATGCTTTCGCGCAGCTGTTCCGGGGTCGGGTCTTCGATGCCGACGTCGAGGTCATCGGCGTAGCGCGGCGCCAGCGCGAGGTCGGGATGAGTGTGCATGTCGTGCAGGCCCGGCATGCAGAACGCGCCTTGCAGGTCATGCACGCGAGTGTTCGGGCCCTTGTACATCTCGATCTGGCCGAGGCTGGCGACACCGATCAACTTACCGTCGCGGATGGCCACGGCCTCGGCCCACGGGTTGGCCGGGTCCTGGGTGTAGATACGCCCGTTGGCGAGGATCAGGTCGGCGTAGGTCCCCTGCACGGAATGGGTAGAGGAAAAGTTATCGGACTCAGCCATGTAAGCCACCTTTGAGTTCAGGGAGATTGAAAGGTCCACCGGGCGTTGTGCGTGTCGGCGACCTGAAAAAATTGTTGTTGTTTTAGTCAGCCAGAAACGTTGTGGCGTCGACCTCGATCATCACCGGTTCATGGCGATTGCCGAGTTGCCCGAGCAGCTCGCGCAAGCCGTGCAGATGGCTCACCCGGTGATGGGCGACGTGACAGCTCTGCGCCAGCGCAGCGAAGTCCGGCGTGAGGATGTCCACCCCCATCAACGGCACCGCCTTGGCATTCATGTAGTCGCGGATTTCGCCGTAGCTGCTGTTGTTCCACAGCAGCAGGATCACGCCGGCGCCGGCCTCTTTGGCGGCGATCAGTTCGGCGCTGGAAAACTGCAAGCCGCCATCGCCGACCAACGCCACCACCGGGCGCAGTGGTTGGGCCAGCTTGGCACCGATGGCGGCGGGCAAACCGTAGCCGAGGGTGCCGTAGCCGCTGCCGGCGTTGAACCAGCTGTTGGGGGTTGGCGCACGGTAGCCGAGGGCCCCCTGGTACACCGGTTGCGTCGAATCGCCGACGATCAATGGCTGTGGCAAGTGATCACGGAGCGTATCGAGCAAGGCCTGCATGCGGCTCTGCTTCGCGTTCCAGCCAGCCCGTTCGATGGCGTTGACCCGGCTCACCCGCTCGCCCGCCCAGCCGGCAACAGCCTGACGTTGTGGCAGTCGCGCCAGCAGCGAACGCAAGCCCTGTCCGGCATCACCGATGCAATCCGACCGTAGCTGTTTGCACACCGAGCACTTGCATCGGGTCGATGTCCAGACGAATCAGCGGCGCCTTGAACGCCAGTGGACCGAGGCCGAAAAAGTCATAGTCGGTTTCACCCAGTTCGGTGCCGACAGCCAACACCACGTCGGCCTCGGCGAACAGTTCGCGACCATGGGCCGACGACTGCACACCGTCGAGCAGCAAAGGATGTTCGGGAGCCAGCAAACCACGGGCGTTGGTGGTCAACGCCACAGGGGCCTGAAGACGTTCGGCGAGCGCGGCCAGGACTTCAGCGGCCCGGCGCACGCCGCCACCCGCGAGGATCAATGGACGCTTCGCGTTGCCGATCAGGGCCACCGCAGCATCGATGGCTTCCGGCGCCGGGGCAGGCGCTGCCGGTAACGGACGCGGGCGCAGGTCCAGACCTTCGGCGGACATTTCCAGCACATCCAGCGGAATCTCGATGTGCACCGGCCGCGGCCGTGTACAGCCAAACAAGGCAAACGCCCGCGCCAGCACTTCCGGCAATTGCGCCGGGTGCTGCAACGTATGGCTGAAAGCGCAGACCCCGGCGACCAGCGCGCGCTGATCCGGCAGTTCATGCAGGTGACCATGCCCCAGGCGCAGGTGTTCGCGACGGTTGCAGGTAGAGATCACCAGCATCGGCACCGAATCCGCATAGGCCTGGCCCATGGCGGTGATGATGTTGGTCATGCCGGGACCGCTGATGATGAAGCACACCCCGGGCTTGCCGCTGGCCCGGGCATAACCGTCGGCCATGAACCCGGCACCCTGCTCGTGGCGCGGGCTGACGTGTTTCAGGCGACTGCCGTGCAAGCCGCGATACAACTCGACCGTGTGCACGCCGGGAATGCCGAAGACAGTTTCAACGCCATAGCCTTCCAGTAACTGAACGAGCGCCTGGGCACAACGGGGCATGCAGTACCTCCTGGATCAAGGGCCACGGTGGCCCAACGACGAATGGGGCTAGTATTGTTGAATCAACCGATACAACAATCGATTTTTTTTGGCCTGACTGTTCGATTTACGTCACCATATGAGCCACTCAAAACAATAACGGGATGATTTATGCGTTTTCCTTCGATGACAGCCCTTCGCGCGCTGGATGCGGTTGCCCGCACAGGCAGCGTGTCGATCGCAGCCCGTGAACTGAACCTGACCCGCAGCGCCATCAGCCACCAGATCAGCAAGCTTGAGGAATGTGTCGGTTTCGCCCTGACCGAGCGCATTGGCCGGGGCATCGGCCTGACGTATCAGGGCGAACGCTATGCGCGGGAGGTGCACGGGATTCTGTTGAACCTGCTGGACGCCGGGCAGTTGGTCGATGACCAGGAGATTTCCGGACGGCTGTGTGTCAGTTGCGCGCCGGGGTTCGCCACCTATTGGCTGTGCCACCACATCGGCGCCTTCTTGCGGCAGTACCCGCAAGTGCAATTGCAGCTGATCTCGCCGCGGACACCGGACGACACCAACAACCCCAACACCGATCTGTTCATTGCCTACGGCATCGGCGACTGGCCGGAAATGGTCGTTGAAGAGATTGTGGCGCTGCGCTTTTTCCCGGTGTGCAGCCCGCGTCTGATCAACGCATTGAGCGGGCTGAAAAACCCGCAGGAACTCAGTGCCTACCCGCTGTTGCACATGACCGATTATTCGGACTGGCGCGTGTGGCTGACCGCTGCCGGTGCTTCAGGGGTCAACGCGACGAGCGGCATTCTGTTTTCCGATGCGCATTGCGCACAGTCCGCCTGCATAGCCGGTCAGGGCATCGCCATCGGCGACAACCTGATCAGCGGCGATGCCTTGTCCAAGGGTTTGCTGGTGCGTCCGTTCGACATCAGCATCGACCTGCACCGTGGCTATTACCTGGTCGCCGACCCGCAGAAGGCGGACCGCGCCGTGGTCCAGGCCTTCAGCAACTGGGTCAAGACCCAGCTGCAATCGTCCCACCAGACCTGGCAGGACACCCTGTAAAAGCACATCACATTCCCCTGTGGGAGCGAGCTTGCTCGCGATGAGGCCACCACAGTCACCATTGATGTCGCCTGATAAATCGCTATCGCGAGCAAGCTCGCTCCCACAGGGTAGAAGCTCTATTTCGGGGCCTCTGGCCGAGGCGAAATACACAGCTTATTTGTTCAATAAAACTAACCAATACGAGCAAAATAATTCCATTGATGTAGCGATATTTTTAACAATAATACGCCTCAAAGCCCATTTCGGATTCGCATCCGTCCTCGTACGTCTTATGGGCAATAAAAAGAGGAACTCCATAGTGTCCAGCCGTTCAGCGATTCAGCTCAGCGCTCAAGGTATCAGCCAGTATTACGGCCGTTTCGCGGCGCTGGATAACGTCGATCTCGACGTTCGCCAAGGCGAATTTCTTACCCTGCTGGGTCCGTCCGGCTCGGGCAAGACCACCTTGCTGATGATACTGGCCGGTTTCCTCAGCCCGACCTCGGGCAAGCTGATGGAACAAGGCGTCGACATCATCAAGCGCTCCGCCGAGAAGCGGAACTACGGCATGGTGTTCCAGGGTTATGCGCTGTTCCCGCACATGAGCGTGGCCGACAACGTCGCCTACCCGCTGCGCATCCGCAAAGTCCCGGCCGAAGAACGCAACCGCCGGGTCAAGCACATCCTTGAAGTGGTCGGCCTCGGTGCGCACATGCACAAGAAGCCCGCCGAGATGTCCGGTGGTCAGCAGCAGCGCGTGGCGATTGCCCGGGCGCTGGTGTTCGAGCCGGAACTGCTGTTGCTCGACGAGCCGCTGTCGGCGCTGGACAAGAACCTGCGCGAACAGCTGCAAACCGAGCTGCAACGCATCCACCGTCAGGTCGGCACCAGTTTCGTGTTCGTCACCCACGACCAGAACGAAGCGTTGGCGCTGTCCTCGCGTATCGCGATCTTCAACCACGGCAAGCTGACCCAGGTCGACACCCCGGAAAACATCTACAACCGCCCCGAGAGTCGTTTCGTCGCCGAGTTCCTGGGCAAGATGAACCTGTTCCCGCTGGACAACCTGACCCGCAGCGGCCAGACCGCCAGCGGCCGCTGCGGCACCAGCGTATTGCACGCCCAGGCCCCGAGCGCACTGCGCCAGGCGCCGATCGTGCTGGCCGTGCGCCCCGAGCACATGGAACTGCACAGCGAGTGCCCGACCCGGGACGGCTACAACGTGATGCCCGCACAACTCACCGACAAGGTCTATCAAGGCTCCAGTACCCATCTGGCACTCAAGGTCGGCGGCGATACGTTGCCGATCAACCTGTCCGTCCCCGGCAATCACCCGGGCACGTCGATGGCCAGCGGTGCGCCGGTGTGGCTGAGCTGGCCAGTGCAGCAAAGCTTTCTGCTACAGGCCTGAACCCCCAAAAAACTGCGTCACAAAGCTCTCTTCCAATGACAACAAAAAGGTCGGTGTCCACGCAGACACCCGCCAACTGAGGACTTGCCCATGCGCCAGGATCACCAACAAGACTGCATCGAAGTGCTTATCGAAAAGGCCCGCGACGGTCAGATCAACCGTCGCACCTTCATCCAGGCCATGGGCCTGCTGGCCGCGGTGCCATTGGCGCTGCGCAGCGGCATCAGCTGGTCGGCGGACAAGCCGCTGGTGGTGGTCAACTGGGGTGGCGATGCTCTCAACGCGTTCCGTTCGGCGTGGACCGACACCTTCACCAGGAACACCGGCATCCAGGTGCGCATCGACGGCGCCGGCCCGACCGAAGGCGCAATCCGCTCGCAACTGGCCAGCGGTCAACCAAGCTGGGACGTGGTCGACGTCGAGAGCTACAGCGCCATCGTGCTGGGCCGGGAAAAGATCCTGCAGCCGCTGGACTACAACGTGATCAAGCGCGATCAAGTGGCCCCGGCGCTCTCCTCCGATTTCGGCATCGCCAGCTACCAGTTCAGCTACGTGATGGCCTGGGACAGCGCAAAATTCGGCGACAACGGGCCGAAGACCTGGGCCGATTTCTGGGACGTAAAGAAATTCCCCGGCAAGCGCACGCTGTACAAATGGATGAACGGCATGCTCGAAGCGGCGCTCCTGGCCGACGGAGTTCCGGCCGATCAGCTGTACCCGCTGGACGTGCCGAGGGCGATGAAGAAGATCGACGAGATCAAGCCTCACGTCCTGTCGTTCTGGAGCTCGGGTGCCGAGAGTCAGCAATTGATGGTCGACGGTGAAGTGTCGGTGGGCGCGATCTGGCACACCCGCGCCAAGCTGCTCAGCGAAGACACCGACAACCGCGTGCGCTGGAGCTTCGACAACGGCTTTATCAATTCCAGCAGCTGGGCCGTACTGAACGGCAACCCGGGCGGCACTCCACCGACCATGCAGTTCATCCAGCAAGCCTTGCAGCCTGAAGGCCAGCTCAAGCTGTTTGAATTGCTGGGCAACGGCCCGTCGAACAGCGCCACGGAAAAACTGATGTCGGCCAAGCAACGGGAAGGCAACTGCGCGTCCGAAGACAACCTGAAAAAACAGATCGCTCTCAATGCCCAGTGGTACGCCGACAACTACTCCAAAGCCCTGGAAGAGTATCTGACGCGGTTGTCCAAGTGAGCCATTGACCATGACTACCACTCTGACCTCAACCCTGACCACCCCCAAGCCCCGCTTCAGTTCGCCGGGGCTGGAACGCAGCTTGCTGTTGTTTCCGCTGCCGGTGTTGCTGCTGGTCTTCTACGTGCTGCCGTTTCTCGGTGTGGTCGGCTGGAGCTTCTCGCTGCCCACTCCGGGCATCGAGCAGTACCAGCGCATCGCCACGGACCCTGCGATCCACGAAATGCTCTGGCGCACGTTGCGCCTGTGCCTGACCGTCAGTGGCCTGGCCTTGGTGATCGGTTATCTGCTGGCGTACTGCTGGGTGTTCAGCCCGCCGTTCTGGCAGCGGGTGGTGGAGATCTGCATCTTCATCCCGTTCTGGATTTCGGTGCTGGTACGGGCCTTTGGCTGGTTGATCGCCCTGCGCAGCAACGGTGTGCTCAATAACGGTTTGATGGACATGGGCCTGATCGATCAGCCGCTGCAACTGAGCCGCAATGAAATCGGCGTGGTCATCGGCATGCTCCACGTGATGATCCCGTACGCGGTGTTCCCGCTGCTGTCGACTATGCGTCAACTCGACCAACGTGTGCTCATGGCCTCGCGCGGCCTGGGTGCCGGTGCCTTGCGCACCTTCTGGCAAGTGCTGCTGCCGCAGACCCTGCCGGGCATTCTGGGCGCGTTCATCATGGTCTTCGTGTTCTGCCTGGGCTTCTTCATCACCCCGGTGCTGTTGGGTGGCGGGCAAACGGTGATGATCGCCGAGTACGTGTTCCTGCAAATGTTCCAGACCAGCAACTGGGGCCTGGGGGCGGCACTGAGCGTGGTGTTGCTGGCCCTGGTCAGCGCGCTGATCTGGGTGCTGTTGAAAATGACCCGCGTGAACCGACTGGTAGGCTGAGATCATTATGAATACCCATCGCACAAGCCTGAGTACCCGGTTGCTGGCCGTGGTCGCCATGGCCTTCATGCTGTTCCCGCTGCTGACGGTCATTCCGGTGTCGTTCACCAGCAAACGCTTCCTGTCGATGCCCGAAGGCAACTGGTCGCTGCGCCACTACGAAGCGCTGGTGAGCAACCCGGACTGGTTCCACGCCATCAGCCAGAGCCTGACCATCGCCTTCGCCACCAGCGTCATCGCCACCTTGCTGGCCGCGAGTTTCAGCCTCGGTATCTGGTACATGCGCTCCAAATGGGCCACGGCCCTGATCGGCCTGGTGCTGTTGCCGATGGCGATCCCGCCGGTGATTTCCGCGCTGGTGCTGTACTTCATGGAAACCAGGCTCGGTCGCTTCGCGCCGGGCATGGGCTACGACACCCTGACCGGCGTGGTGATTGCCCACGTGATCATGGTGGTGCCGTACGGCGTGGTGACCATGCTGGTGGCCCTCAGCCAGATCGACCGGCGTATCGAACTGGCCTCGCGCAACCTTGGCGCCAGCCTGATGCAGACCACGTTCATGGTGATCCTGCCGAACCTGAAACTGGGTCTGGCCTCCACCGCGCTGTTGGGTTTCGCCCTGTCCTGGGAAGAAGTGGCGGTCACGCTGTTCATCACCAGCGTCAACGTCGACACCCTGCCCAAGCGCATCTGGAGCGGCTTGCGCGATAACGTCGACCCGAGCGTCGCGGCGATTTCGGTGTTGCTGATCAGCCTGACCTTGCTGGTACTGATCGGCCGGTTGGTGGTTCAGCATCTGGCGGATAAACGAGCGCGCAAGCTATTGCACCCATAATCGCGTCATTTCTCTCGGTAATCAGAAAGCCCCGCTTCGTCATGGTCGCGGGGCTTTTTGTGGGAGCGAGCTTGCTCGCGATGGTCTCAAGGGCACCGCGTTCACCCAGAATGAACGCGTCATCGTTAACGTCAATCGCGAGCAAGCTCGCTCCTACAAGGGAGGGGGGCGAAAAACATGACCAGCCGCCTGTTGATCCGTGACAACACCGCCCCGGTCCAATAGATTAGTCGGCCTGAAAAAGCCCCCGGGCTTTCTCGCCCCTATTCAAGTTCAAAGAAGTAGTGAAATTTCAATGTCCGATTCCAATACCGCTGAATCCGTAGTCATCTTGTCGTCCAAAGCGGAATACGAAAACTCCATCAATCTTTCACAACACATGCCCCAGGCGAAAACCATCAGCGAGATGGTCCTGGACGCTTTCCAGTCCACCCGCGAAAGCGACCAGATCCGCGAACTGCGCGCCGCGATCCGCCAGGCCCACGACAGCTTCGATGACGACAAGGCCTACGAGCTGATGGGTCAGCTCAAGCAGCTCAAGGACGCCGAAGCGGCGGACATCGCCGCGCTGGAAGACCTGAGCAGCAAGTTCCCGATCAGCCGCATCCTCTCCAGCTTCAAGGACGACCCGGCGTTCCAGGAAATCGTCTACGGCCTGGCTCTGAAGGTGCTGAACCAGACGCACCAGGCCATCAGCAACCCAAGCGGCGGCAAGAGCAAGGCCGCCAAGGCCAAGAAAGAAATCGAAGTGTTCACCATCAGCAAGGACGGCATCAGCGTCACCCTGCCGCTGCGCACGCCGCGCTCGCGCCTGAACGTCGACCGTGAAGCCCTGGAGTTCCTCGGCTTCACCTTCATTGGCGAAGGCGAAGAGGCGGAACTGGAAAGCGAGACGTTCCTGGACAACAGCGGTGCCGAGCAAGCGGTCAACCGCAAGAACATCATCACCGCCCTGCAACAGCAGACGGCGTTCGACGGCTACAGCATCGCCGCACAGTAAGGCGCCCCTCGCCACAAGGTCCTCAGCGACTGACTCAAGAGCCCCGCCATCAGAGCGGGGCTTTTTATTGCCCGTGATTCGGGCAAAACCGCGATTACTCTTCCAGTATCGACGCAGAACACCACTTCCCTTCACCCATGAGCACCACGGGTCCGCCTGCGGGGAGCGTCAACTCACTTTCCAGCCCAGACCTCGGTGGTGCAGCTGCCGAGGTCATCATGAACACGACCCCTTTGTATCGCCAACTGGCCAACCACTACCTGGACGCTATCCGCAGCGGCACCTTGAAAACCGGTGAACGCTTGCCCTCGATCCGCTTGATGATGGAAAAACACGCCGTCAGCCTGTCAACCGCCGTGCAGGTGTGCCGGGAGCTGGAAGACTATGGCGTGCTGGAGGCCCGGCCACGCTCCGGCAACTACATTCGCCAGCCCGACACCCTGCCCAAGCCCGCCCCGGCTGCCTCGGTGCCAGCGCTGGATACCAGTGCCTATGTCGGCATTCATGAACAGGTCTCAACGGTGCTCAAGGCCAGTCAGCGGGCGACGATCAAGGTCAACTTCGCCAGCGCCTACTGCGCGCCGGAGCTTTATCCGCTGAAGACCTTGCAGGACAACATGATCAAATCCCTACGCTACGACGCCCGCCTGCTCGGCACCGCGGGCTCGACCAGCGGCAACAGCGCATTGCGCAACATCCTGGCCCGGCGGGCACTGGCCAGCAAGACCCACCTGGCCCCCGAACGGATTGTGATCACCAACGGCGCCACCGAAGCGATCAATCTGGCCTTGCGTGCGGTCACCCGTCCCGGCGACACCGTGGCCGTGGAGTCGCCGACGTTCTACGGTCTGCTGCAAATTCTCGAAAGCCTGAGCCTGCGGGTGCTGGAAGTCCCGGCCTCGGCCCACACCGGGCTCAATCTGGCGGCCCTGGAACTGCTGCTGCATGGCCCGGAACGGGTCAAGGCATTGATCGTCATCCCCAACCTGCAAAACCCGCTGGGCAGCATCATGCCCGACGCCAACAAGGCAAGGCTGGTGAAACTGTGCGCCGAGCACAACACCGTGCTGATCGAGGACGACACCTACGGCGACCTGGTGGACACCGAGCAGCCGCTGTCCACGCTCAAACACTGGGACCGCACCGACAACGTGATCTATTGCGCCTCGCTGAACAAAACCCTGGCACCGGGCATGCGCCTGGGCTGGATCAGCGCCGGCAAATGGCACGACCGCGTGGAGATGCTCAAGCATACGCAGTCCCGGGGTTGCGAAGCGTTATCGCAATTGGCGGTCAGCGAATTCATGCGCACACCGTCCTACGAACGTTACCTGCGGCGTTTGCGCAAAACCCTGACCGTACAACGCGCGCAGATGAGCGCGGCGATCACCCGTTATTTCCCCATCGGCACCAGTGTGACCCATCCGCAAGGCGGCACGCTGTTATGGGTGGAGTTGCCCCGCCGGCATTCATCCATGGCGTTTTTTCACGAAGCGCTGAAGATCGGCATCCAGATTTCCCCTGGGGATATCTTTTCCAACACCGAGCGTTTCGATCACTTTGTGCGCATTGGCTGCGGCGCACCGTATTCGCCGCGGATTGATGAGGCACTGCAGACGTTGGGGCGCCTGCTCCAACATCAGGGTTGACCGCGAGCCTGTGGGAGCGAGCTTGCTCCGGGCGGCGATCCGACGATGGCGGTGTGTCTGTCACATCAATGTTGGATGTGCCGCCGTCTTCGCGAGCAGGCTCGCTCCCACAGGGGGTTGTGGTCAGTTCGGGGGTTGATGCAGGCAAACGATATGCGGGTCGTCATTCCAGTGCGGGAAACGCTCGGCGATCAGCGGGTCGTGGCCGGGGATGACGTGGTCTTCGCCATCGGCCAGGCGGTCGATCTCGGTGAAGGCTTCGAGGGTTTGCGCCAGGTCATCAAGGATCGGAAACGGACTGCGCTCACGAATGTTGACCCACAGGTGCGCGGCATCCGAGGCCAGTACAATCCAGCCGCGCCCGGTCGCCACCCGCACCACCTGACTGCCGGGCGTATGCCCGCCCACCGGGTGCAGGGTCACGCCGGGAACCACCTCGACGACGCCCGTGTGCAAGCGCATCCGCCCTTCGAACAAGGGCGGCAGCGCCGACATCACGTCCTCGACTTCATAGGTTTTGTTCACCGTGCGATGGACCATTTTCGGCCCGGTGCAAAAACGCAGTTCCGCTTCCTGCAAATGCACGGTCGCCTTCGGGAACAGCCCGAGGTTGCCGGCATGATCCCAGTGCAAATGGGTCAGGATCAGGTGTTCAACCTGCGCCGGATCGATGTCCAGTTGCCGCAGGGATTCCTCCGGCAGGCGGTACATCTGACGATTGCGACGGTCCGCCGTGGCCGGTTGGAAACAGGTGTCGACCACGATCACCTGTTGCTCGTTGCGGATAACCCAGAAGTAGTAATCCAGTGGCATCGGCGCATTCGGATCACCGCAGCAGGCGTCGTAGAGAAAGTTCTCCCGGGCGGTGCGCTGGGCGTTTGCGCCGACACGGATGGCGAACACTTCGTACACAGAAACGGACATAGACACCTCCGGGCTCAGGCGGCCGCCGTGGTTTTGAGGGTCGGACGGAAGTCGAAATCGATCTGCTCGCTGATGCCCAGGTCCTGTGCCAGCTTATGCAGGCCGCTGTAGTCGCGCATGATGGTCGCGTTCTTGTTGCTCTCGCGGGTGTCGGCAATGATCAGCGCCGCATCCTCGACCCCGAGTTGCGTCAGAATCGCCTCCCACATCGAGTAGTCCTGAGCGATAAAAGCACTCAGCGCCACCGACAGATTGCGTGCGAAAAACTCACGCTGGGTCGGCTGCATGTTCGCGTACATGACCTTCGCCACTTCGGCCAGCACCTTGCTGTGGGCATACTCGTCACGGTTGTGCAACTCGGCCACCCGACGGTTCTGCGGCTGGATGGTCTGGTCGTCTGCCAGCAGGTCCAGATAGGCGTTGACGCTGATCTCGGCCACCACCGCAAAAGTGATCGACGCCAGATCCCGCTGCCATTGCTCGGGCAGCTCTGCATGCAAGGCCTTGAGGCGCAGGTAGGTGACGGACGGCGGCAAGTCCAGATCCTGATCCAGTGCCCGCTCCAGTCTGGTCCGTTCGATGGCGCGCAGGTGCATCAGCGTGTGGTAGTGCTCGTCGATCAGGGTCTGTTGCATGGCCTCGCGAAAATGCCAGTCGTCCTTGCCCAGATACTGATTGGCGATGACGCTGAGTGCCGGGTTGACCACATGTTCCTCGGCGGTGACGGTGCGCAGGTTGTAGCCGATCCAGCCCCAGGTCACCACGCTGCTCTTCAGCTCGTCACTCAAGGCCTGGAATTTCGGGTGATGGAAAAACGGCACCATGCACTCCGGGTAATCCGGGCGCAGCGGGTCGAACGCTTCAATGATCTGGGCCCTGTCCGGCGCACAAACGGAGGCGCGCCTGGTCCAGGCCTGGTTGAGCCGCACGATCAGTTGATGATCGACCTGGGCGATCTCGATTGCTGTTTGCATGACGCGATACCTGTAAGGCGCGTACCCGCCAGGGGGTACGCCAAAAGAATGAAGGGCGACGGAAAAATCAGGCCAGCCAGTAGCGGGTCAGGTGGCGCGCCGGGTCAGTGTAACGACTGCGGGCGTGGATCATTCGCCAGTTATCCCAAATCAGCAGGCATCCGTCGGGAATCAGCACCGGAACGTTGTGCTCGACGAAGTACGCTTCGCCGAGCACGGCAAACCTGGCCAGTGGCGAGGTGCTGTTGGCGACCCGGGATTGCTGCAACGCCTCCTTGGACGGATTCACATCGCCGTAGTGAAACTGGTTGTAGCTGAAGCGGAAAATATCCCCGTCCTCCGTAGGCGTGAGGATGTATTCCTGGACCCGCCGTTGTCCCGGTTCGCCCGGTTTGGCGGTGGCGACAAATTCTACCGGCGTGTCATCCAGCCATTCGCGCAGCTGCGGCTCGCTGCGTTCGAGGAAGCGGAGAAACTCATAGCCGTCCACCAGGCCGGTGTGCCCGCCGCCACAGGTCGCCTGTTTATGGCAATGCAACGCCAGGTAGCGCGGCGGCGGCCCGTACACCGGCGCCTCGGTGTGCGGGCCGATGCCGTTCATGCTCTGGGAGTACGGCAAGTCTTCGTAACCCGGTTTGCGGGTAATGGGAAAAGCCATCTGGCCGTTGAACTGCGGAATGATCGGACCGAACTCTTGCAAGGTGCCTACGACATCATCGGCAAATTCGTCCGGAGTCAGCACCGTCCAGCCCAACGTCGACAGTTCTTCATGACGATGGCCGAGCGAAATGTAAGGTTGAGACGCAACAATCCCTTGATCTGACATGGTGAGATTCCTGGCAGGTGATCAGGCGTTTACGGTTGAGGTGTAGGCGGCAATGAAGTCACGGCAGGCATCGCCCGGTCGGTAGCGCTGCTCATCGATGCTCTGCACCGGGGTGATTTCGGCTGCGGTGCCGGTGAGAAAACACTCGTCGAAGTCGCCAAGCTCCGTAGGCAAAATCGTGCGTTCGACGACCTGGTAATCCAGCGCTTTGGCCAACTCGATCACGGTCTGCCGCGTGATGCCGTTGAGGAAGCAATCCGGTATCGGGGTATGCAGGGTCCGGCCTTTGACGAAGAACACATTGGCGCTGGTGGCTTCGGCGACATGGCCGCGCCAGTCGAGCATCAAGGCGTCGTGGTAACCATTGTTCTCGGCGTCGTGCTTGCTCAGCGTGGCGATCTGATAATGCCCGGATGCCTTGGCTTCGAACGGGCTGCTGCTCGGTGGCGGGCGGCGCCAGCTCGCGGTTTTCAAGCGGATGCCAGCCATCCGCGCCGCTGGGTCGAAATAGCTCGGCCACTGCCAGCAAGCGATGGCCACGTGCACACGATTGAAACGCGCCGAGGTGGAGATCATTTCACTGCCGCGCCAGGCCACCGGGCGCAGATAACCGTCGACGACCTGGTTGCGTTGCAGCAGTTCATGGCTGGCCGCTTCCAGTTCAGCCAGTTCATGGGGAATGACAAAGTCCATCATTTGCGCCGAGCGATACAGCCGCTCACTGTGCTCGCGCAGCTTGAAAATCCTGCCGTTGTAGACCCGTTCGCCTTCATACACGGTGCTCGCGTAATGCAGGCCATGGGTCAACACATGCAACTGCGCCCGGGACCACTCGACGAACTCGCCGTCGAGCCAGATAACGCCCTGGCGTTGATCAAACGGGATACTGCTCATGTCCATATCTCCCCATTGCTCATTATTTTTCCTACGCCGTTTCCAGCAACACGGGTATCAATTCGGGCACCGCTGCGGGCTCGCTCTGAAAGAAAAACGCACGCTCGCCGAATGCCGGCTGCAAGTCGTCGAACCAGGTCACCTGCGGATCAAAGCGCGCATAGAACGTGCGCAACACCCATAACGGATTGCGCGCCTGGAGGAACTGCAGGACGAAGACCTTTTCCCCGGCGACGGTCTCGATGCCGTTGATCAACACTTTGCCGTAGAAGGTGCTCATGGACGGCCCGCGCACTGTGCGCGCCAGCCCGGACACCGTGCGGTACGCCGCCTGGAAGATCTCGAAGGCCCGGGCCAGCGGCATCGCGAAGTAGTGGCTGGGGCCGGTGTCACGCTCGACGAACATGTAATAAGGCACGGCCCCGAGCCGCACGCCTTCGGTCCACAGCTCGGCCCAATCGGCGGGGTTTTCGTTGATGTGGCGGATCACCGGCGCCTGCATGCGCACCGTCGCGCCCGTCGAGCGAATGCGCTCGATGGCCTGGCGGGCGATGGCCTGGCGGATCTCCACCGGGTGGTTGTAGTGGCCCATGATCGACAGGTTTTTTCCCGCCGCGACGATGCGCCGGAACAGCTCCAGCAACTCAGGCGCATCCTTATCGCTGACAAAACGCTGCGGCCAGTACGCCACGGATTTGGTGCCGATGCGGATGCTCTTCAGGTGTGGCAAATCCAGCAGCGGCTCGATGTAACCGGCCAGCGAGCGGGTATTCATGATCATCGGGTCGCCGCCGGTAATCAGCACGTCCGTCACTTCGCTGTGCACCCTCAGGTAACTCACCAGCTCCCGGGATTCACGGGCGTTGAACTTGAGCTCTTCTTCGCCGATGAACTGCGCCCAGCGGAAACAGAAGGTGCAGTACGCGTGACAGGTCTGACCGGCGCCGGGGAAAAACAGCACGGTTTCGCGGTACTTGTGCTGGATGCCCGACAGGACTTTTCCGTTGAGGGTGGCAACGTTGTGGGTCAATTGCCCGGCCGGATGAGGATTCATGCGCAGCCAGATCGCTTCGATCCGGCGCTTGATCGCCGCGCTGTCATCCTGCTCGATCAAGTGTTTGAGCGAGGCATATTCCTCCGCCAGCAACATGTCCTTGTGGGGAAAGGTCATGCGGAAAACCGGATCGTCCGGAATGTTGTTCCAGTCGATCAGCGTGCCCAGCACGTATTCATTGGTACGAAATGGCATGACCCGGGCCACGACGGTCATGGCCTCCTGCAACGCCGGCGTCAGCTTGTGCCAGTAAGGTGTGTCGCGGATGGTGCGTGAGTTATAGGGTTTGTAGCGTTCGTGCTCCGACAGTCCTTGCATGACCGCGCTCCTGGTGATTGCCCTGAGAGTTGTTACGCGATGGCCGGCGCTTTGCGCTCTATGTCCATCCACGCCCGGACGCTGTCGCGGTCCCACTGGCGACGCACATAGGCTGCGAGCCGGGCAGGCACCGGATCGC
Source organism: Pseudomonas sp. KB_15 (assembly GCF_052114525.1). Classification (NCBI taxonomy): domain Bacteria; kingdom Pseudomonadati; phylum Pseudomonadota; class Gammaproteobacteria; order Pseudomonadales; family Pseudomonadaceae; genus Pseudomonas; species Pseudomonas sp. KB_15. The sequence goes on from NZ_JBFREX010000001.1 coordinate 402,351, forward strand.
CGTTGGCAACCAGTCGGTTGAGCATGATTGCCAGGTCGGTGTCGGCAATGCTCCAGTCACCGAACAGATGCTCGGCGCCCTCTTCCAGTAAATGGTCGGCGACGAAGTACAAACGCTCGACGGCGGCTTGGGCATCGGCGCTCAGGGGCGCATCTTTTTTACCGAAGTACACCAGGTCAAACGGGCGCTCCTTGCGCACCACCAGCAAGTCACTGCGCAACCAGGCCTGCAATTGACGGGCACGGGCGCGCTGCTGGAAGTCCTGCGGATAAAGTTTTTTATGCCCCGGAGAGAGTTCATCGAGGTATTCGGCAATCGCCGAGGATTCCGACAAGGCAAAACCTTCGTGAACCAACGTTGGAACTTTGCATGTCAGCGAAAGATCACGATAACTCGCCAAATAGTTGTCGCGAGTTTTCAGATCAACCGTAACCAGTTCAAATGAAAGTTGCTTTTCCTTGAGCGCCACAAAAGCCGACATTGCAAAAGCACTGACATAATCAGCACCGATGTACAGTTTTAGCTTCCTGTTTTCCATAGAACACTCCATTCACCAACTGCAGGGATTAACGTGCATTTGAAGTGATCGTAGTTAGTTGAATGAAGGCTGAATAGATACAGAATTTGTTCGTTTGAATCGATACAGAAAGTTGTTATTTACCGGCAGACACGCCGCCAAAACCGCTGCAAAAGGGGATACGGGGGCAGGCCTGTAAAACAAAAAAGGGAGCCAACGAAGGTTGGCTCCCCGGGCAGATACGGTGGGAAATTACGGCTGGGTGGTGATCAGCCCATGGCTGTCGGCAAAGTTCGAGAGCAGTGCCATTTGCGGCATGTTGCTCATGTTCAGCATCGCCAGAGGCTCGTGTTTGCTGGTGTTGACGAAGCCATGCCTGGTCCAGGCCGGCACCAGCAGCACGTCGCCGCTGCTGACGTTGACCTCATCGGCATCGCCGAGGGTCAGCACGCCGCTGCCGCACTGGATGACGAACAGATGCCACCAGGAATGGGCATGGCCGTTGAGCGTCACACCTGGATTCAGCCATTGCATGGCGATCGCCATCCCAGGCGTCACTTCACAGCCCTCAATGCTCTTGTCGTGAGCCAACGCTACAATATCAACGTCACTGGCTTCAAGGGTTTGACGCAAACCCGCCAGTTCGGTGCCTTTCCACACCTTGGGGCCTGGCGGTCGATGATGCAGACTCTGGCGAAAATCCTTATATGAAAAAAACGCACCTTGAAAGTTATCCATTCGCACGTCCTTTCTTTTTATTCCCCATACTTTAGCGCTGAACCTTAAGTTAACGGTTCAGCGCTGTAAAGTCGGGGGAATAATTTATAAAACCGATGGGCGCAAGGCGGCGATCATGTCCACTTCAATCGCGGCATTCTTGGGTAACTGATACACACCTATCGTGGTGCGTGTATGTTTACCGGCATCGCCCAGTACATGGCTGAACACATCCGAAGCGCCGTTGGCCACTTCGCTCAAATCGACAAAGTCCGCCGTGGACTTCACATAGACCGTTACCCGGATCAATGACTTGATCTTGTCCAGCGAACCAATGGCATCGACGATCAGCGCCAGGCCGCGCATCGCGCTGATGCTGGCCGCCGCTTGCGCATCGGCCATGTTGAGGTCCAGCCCGACCCGGCCGGGGTAGTGGATCTTGCCGTTCATGCGCGGCACCAGGCCGCTGATGTACAGCTCATCGTGATGACGGATCAGCGGCGCGTAATGCCCGCCGGCGGTGTTTTCGCCGTAGATGTCATAACCAAACTCTTTGGCCAGGGCGATGAAGCGTTCATCGCAGGTCATGTGCTGGATCATTGATCGAACCCTCTTAATCAGTAATGCAAAAACCTGGTGCTTGCGGGCTCAGCACACGGCGCGGGTGGCCGGTGACAGGCAAGTCACCTCGATGCGTGACTCAATCGACTCGGCCAGACGCAACAGGTCGTTGCTCAGTTGTCCGTAGTGTTCGTTGAACAACACGATGTGGCCGATGAATGAGAAATTGTCTTTGACCAGCGCGCTGACCGAGTCGCCGATACGTTTGGCGTACTGCCCTTCCACCAGGTCGATACGCAGTGCGCGGGCCAGGACCCCGATGTCAGGCGTGGCACGCAGGATCCCGCCGGTCGGTGCCCTGAGCAGGCGAATGCCGCAGTAGCCGCGAGCCACTGGCTCATGCTGTTCGGTCCGGCCTTCCACCGCCCAGCGCACCCAGCGTTCCCACGGATCGAAATTGACGAAGGCTCGTTTGGCCAGGTCCCAGATGTGCATGCCGCCGGGACGCATGTTGGTTTCCACGGCGGAGGTCAGGTTGTCGCTGCGCAGGAACACCTCGTTGTGCCAGGCCCCATTGTCCTGGGATACCAAACCCGACATATGCCGACCGGCTGCCATCAAACGCGCCTGTACCTGTGCCGGAAGCGGTGCCGGTACGACTTGCTGGATCTCCGCGCGGTAGGCGCCTTCGGTGGTGGTTTTTTCAGTCACCCAGGTGCTGCCGGCCACGTAGTCCCAGCTGTATTCGCGGGCGTTCTGCACCAGCTCTTCAAGGACGATGCCGCCTTCGCGATAAGGCTTCAGGGCGAGCCAGGCGTCATCGCATTCCGAAGGGTGATGGATGACGCGACAGCCCCGGCTGGCGCCTTCGCAGGCCGGTTTGATGAAGGCCGTGCCGCCCAGTTCGACGACGCGCTGGCGCAGTTCCGGCAGGCTTTCGACTCGTGCGGAAAACACCGGTCGGTATTCTTCAGGGGAGGTGCCGGCCGCCGCTTCGAGCCGGCGAAAGATCTGCTTGTCCAGCCCCGCCCGCGCTTCGTCCGGGGTAATGCCCGGCAGGCCGAAGTGGCTGGCCAGCGCTGCACCAAGCAGCACGCCGCGATCGGAGAACGGTAGTACGCCGATCAGTTTCCAGTTGTCGGCATTCAGGCACCCCACCACCAGTTCAAGGGACGCCGCCACATCTTTCTCGGCCAGCGAAGTGCTGCAGACGTGATCGGCCACCTGGTCGTCATGGGGCTGAATTTTCTCGACCAGCAGGATGAGCCTGGCGTTGTAGAGCGACTTGCACAGCTCGCGCAGTTTCTGGATGTCGTGAACCCGATTGCCGTTGTAACCGACCACTACCACGCATGAAGTCGTATTCATTAATGCCCCCGACCTGCAAAGTGAAAACCGCAACGGCGATGACTCAGTCATGCAACGACGCATTGGATTTACGGTTGAGCCAGTACCAGGCCAGGATCCCTCCGCCACCGATAACGGCCAGCACCAGCGCGTTGTAGGGCGCAGGCACCACCCGCATGATCAACACCGTCAACCCGGCCCCGACACCCAGGGACACTTCCTTGACGAACATGTTGTTCTGCTTGACCGAGAAGTAATCGAGGTAGCTGAAGGCGCATTCGGCGATGGACAGCAGCGCCACCCAGATCAGCGCCCCGGCGAGGGTTTCGACATGGAACGCGGCGGGCGAAGACAGCACGGCAAAGCCGCCGACGATGATCCCGATCACCGCCACGACCTTGAAGCGCCCGGTGCGCTCGATCAGCTTCATCACCGGCACCTGGGCAAACACCACCACGGCGCTGTTGAGGATCAGCATCAAGCCGTACCAGGCCGGCAGCTCGCCGGTCTTGAGCAGGATCGCTTGCGGCAGGATCGAGAACACCCCGAACAGCTTGATGCCCATGATGATCCCGGCAATCACCCAGGGCAGTTTGTTGCCCCGGTTGCTGCCGGCCTGACTGGCCGGGCGGGCTACCACCGGCTCGCTGGTGAAAGTCGCGCCGAGGGCGATCGGCAGGCACAGCAACACGAACGCTGCCGCACCGAGGAAAAACATGGTTGGCGTGAGCAGTGGCGACAACAGGATCAAACCGGCCACCAGGCTGCCCATGTTCATGGCCACGCGGTTGTAGGCTGCACCTTCCTTGGTCTGGGCCGCTTCGCTCTTGATCAGGTAACCGGCAATGGCAATGCCATAGGCAAACAGCGCGGCAGCAAACATCACCATGCCTTGATGGCTGGTCAGCGCCAGCAGCACCAGGCCAAGGCCGGCACACAGCAGCGTGACGCTCAGGGAGCGACGGCCGAGTACCAGTAAAGTCAGGGGCAACAGCAGCAACAAGGCGCGATATCCGAGGGCCAGAATGCTGTTGGTGGCAGTGTCGAGCCAGACGTTGGCCTTACCCAGCACCGCGAACAGCGAGACAGCGGTGATGATCCGGATCGTGAACAAACGCAGGTTGATGACCGGTTTGGCGACCGCGACCGTTGTTTCGACACCCATGCAACACCTCATGAACCACGCGATTGCCGCCCGGCAAAGGTCGACCATCAGAAAAGTCTGTAAGGGCATGGTAGAGAGAGAGGCTTGTCCTGATCAGAGCAAGTTCGTATAGAATCCAACGAACTTTACTGCCGGAGAGACCAGTAAAATGCAGGTTCAACGTGCAGTCATAGCCGCCATTGAATTCCAGCCCGGCGTGCCGCTGGTGCAGCAGATCGTCGATCAGCTGACCCAGGCCATCAGCACGGGTGGCCTGCCCCACGGCGCCAAACTGCCGCCGATTCGTGAACTCTCCGACTTGATGAACGTGGGTAAATCCACCGTGGTCGATGCCCTGGACCGCTTGCGTGCCAAGGGTCTGGTGGTGTCGCGCCAGGGTTCCGGGCATTACGTGCATCGCTCCAGCGCCGCGCTGCAAAGCGGCACCGGCCCGGACCTGCAACCCCAGGACACCCTCAGCGTGGTGCGCCGCGCACTGCTGCTGGACAACGGCGCGCTGCGCCCCGGCTGCGGTTTTCTGCCGACCTCCTGGCTGCCCGCCGAAGAATTGCAGAAAGCCGTGCGCAGTACCCTGCGAGCGACGTCCTTGCGCATGGGCGAGTACGGCGTGGCTGGTGGTTATCTGCCGCTGCGCCAGGCTTTGCGGGTCAAACTGGCGACTTTCGGCATCGAAGCGCCGGTGGACCAGATCATCACCACCGCCAACACCATGCAGGCCATCGACCTGCTGATGCGCCTGCTGGTCAAACCCGGCGACACCGTGCTGCTCGACGACCCCTGCTACTTCAACATGCACGCCAACCTGGCGCTGCACGGGGCCAAAGTCATCACCATCGCCCGGGATTGCGACGGCATGGACCTCGACGCTTTCGAGCAACTGCTGATCGCCCACAAACCCGTGCTGTACATGACCAACAGCACACTGCATAACCCCACCGGCCACTCGTTCACCCCGGCCCAGGTCTACCGCTTGCTGGAGCTGAGCCACCGCCATGGTTTCCACATCGTCGAAGACGATCTGTATTGCGACATCCAGCAACGCCGCACCCCGCGCCTGGCCGCCAGCGGGCTGGACAACGTGAGTTATGTCTCCGGTTTCTCCAAGACCCTGACCGCCAACAGCCGCGTCAGCTACACCGTACTGTCACCGCAACTGGCGGCACGCATGGTCGCCCTGAAAATGGCCTGCGGCGGGGTGACGTCGGAACTGGCGGAGCAGATCACCTGCACCATGCTCAGCGACGGCAGCTATGCCAAGCATGCGCGGCGCACGGTGGACCGGTTGTATGAATCCAATAGCCGAGTGGCGAGTTGGTTGGCGGAGGCCGGGTGTTCACTATCGTCGCTACCCGGCGAAGGCGTGTTTATCTGGGCGCGGTTGCCGGATGGATTGCATGCCGAGAACCTGGCTCGCCAGGGGCTGGAGAACAACATGGTATTGGCGCCGGGCACCTTGCTGAGCAAAGGGCCGAATGCCAGTCAGTTCCTGCGCTTCAACGTGGCGCACAGCGACAGCTTGCAGGTGCGCGAGCGGTTTTTCCGGTTGCTCGATAAACCACTTAAGTAACTGACTGCTCTCAATCCTGTGGGAGCGGGCTTGCTCCGGGCGGCGATCCGACGATGAGGCCGTCACATCCAGCATCAATGTTGCCTGACACACCGCCTTCGCGGGCAAGCCCACTCCCACAGGGGTTGTGGTGTCCCGGTCATCCCCGGCCAGCAGATCGCTACGATTGCCGACTCCATCCTTGCCGGTTAACTTCGCCCGGTCGCTGCCAATTCAGCGACCGGGCCTGAGAACCCGGGTAAACTGCACGCGCACTAGCGCCCAAATCACGATTGTTGGCGTTTTTTTATGCCCGCATTTCGTGCAATGGCGGCTGTGCGTGGGAGACCTTCGGGTCTGCCGGGTCGTGCAACCGGTTTCTCAGCCTGCGCATAGCTGCCACCCATTCGCCTGAGAACGAACGTGGCGGCTCTACTTTGATTTCTGGAGTATTGCCAATGCACGCTAATGATCTGTCCACTTCACCGGTCATCCCACATCACCTGACCTACAGGAGGTGAAGCCCAATGACCAATCCCCAAGACCTCAAAACCATCGGCCTCACCCCATTCTCCTACCACGCCAACGAACCACTCTTGCGCATCAACGCCGGTGTCCCGGTGATCGAAGCCCTCTACCACGCCTCCGACCTGCTCCACCTCGCCAAATTGCTCGCCTCAGACGCCGCCATGGTCCGCGACTCCGACCGACACGCCTGGGCCTCGCATTTTTTGCAGGACATGAGCAAAGCAATCATCGATGACGTGGTGAAAGTGCTCGACGCACCGTGTAACAACCGCGTTTGAATGAAAAAGCCCCGCGCTTCTAGAGAAACGTGGGGCTTTGAATGTTCGTGTCGTGCCCTGAATCATACTTACTAGTGCAGCACTCTAGTCGCTACTCGACAGCAGTTTCAGCTTGTAGTTTTTCCTCTTCCTGCGCCCTAAGCAAGGCTTGCGTGACCTGCTCGATGTAGTCAAATACTTCTTCCTGAACCGAGTACTTGAATTGCTTACGGCGGTGCTTCGACACCATGCCATTTTGCGCTAGGCACATCATCGCCAGGTTGGACAAGTCACTGCCCCTGACGTCGTAGCGCTCATCGACTGCCTTGACGATCTTGTCGTAGTTTTCGAGAAAAACAGTCTCCTCACGCAACTCAACTTCAAGCGCTCGCTTGGCCATTTCCAGAGTAAACCGTACGCCTGGCGTGGCATCCCAGAAACGATAGATTGCCGGATGCCCCGTGAAGTTGAACGACAAGTTTCCTTGATCAATCCATCGGACGTCCCAGAACTCACGCGCAGGACGAGAGAACTCCTGCAAGGTTTCCAGATACAGACGCTCTTCTCGCTTCATTGCAACCGATACGGGGAGCAGAAAGCCGTTTTCCAAAGCACCTGCACGGCACAGTGTCTGATGGATGAGAAAGCGAGAAAGTCGACCATTTCCATCCATGAAAGGGTGTAGGAAGACGAAACCGAATGAAATGACTCCGGCGGCAACTAGTGGGTCAACGTGCTTTGTCGCTTCATTTCCCAAAGCCATAAGCTGATCCATCAGCTCCCGACACAGATCAGGTGCAGGCGGAACAAACGTTACACCCGCAGCACCTTGCAGACCATTTGCCAAGTGGTTCTGCTCATGGCGGAACGCAGCAGCCATATCATAGGGATTGGAAATCGTCGCATTCTGGAGGGTCACCAAATAATCCTCGCTCAATGGAATGCGTTCATGCGCCTGTCTGAGCAATTGAATAAAACGTCTGGATTTTTCCTCGCTCGGCGAATCCTTCTCGATGGCAAACGAGTCCCGGGTTTCATTCAGGTAGGCCCAGTTGATCGCTCGATCCATCATTCCTGATGGCAGGTTCTGAATGAATTGCTGGGCGCGCGCAAGAATATCGTGCTCTAGCAGAGCAGTGATTTGAGGTGTCCGTTCAACCGTCGCGCAGTAAGCCAAAGTGCCAATACCGTTGAACTCCACACGCCAGCGAGAGTTGCGCTCCCCTGGCATCGTCAAATACTGTTTCGGGTCGAATAAAGGGATGAAGCTACCCTTTACTGGAGAGTGCTGAGTCAAGCCTTCGCCAGTGAACGCTTCGTAAAGGAAACAAGCCTTGCGGATGTAGATCCCGTTCGGAGCTTTTTGCAATTCGGCCTCAAGTGCTTGTGCCGGAATCTGAGGTAACGCTTGGGCTAGAATGGTGAGGTTGATGCCTTCATGCTTCAAGGCGAAGAGCACATGCCCCAACAGATCGTCTGAAGCAGGGGCAATCCCAGGTGGAACTGCCAATGTGTCACCGATTCGCTCAAGCCGTGTAACGGGCTGCACCTTGGCGGGCTGGCGCAAAGGAAAGGCTGAAAGCTGCAGCGTGTCTTGCAGGCATGCGTACCCAGCTGAACTCATCGCGCAGATCCTCCTTTTGATCAGGCCGGACATTTTTTCTTTAGTCGGCCAATAAAATCTTAATATTCCAAGATTATCTCAATTTTTTCTTAAGTCGCAGTTTAAATGCTTGTCGCCTGGAAGCGCATGCGCCTGGAGTTCTTGCGTACCCATATCAGCGATTTGCAAGTCTTCCACCGCATTGCGGCCCTTCATAAACATGGCTTCGCGTTGAACGCTCATTTCTTCAACGCCCTGTATCAACTCGTCAAACAGGTTCCGTTCTCTCATTCATCCCTCCTCTAATGTCATCGAAGACGTATACGTCGCCGATGTTGTCTGCCCTACTGATCTATTAATGGGTGGATAGAGACCCTACCCGAGCAATGCAGGTGCCGGCGTTAGGACATTTCCCAAATGCCATACTCCGTTTTCCGAAATGACTAAAATCCCCCCAAACAAAAAACCCCGCTCTTCTCTCGAAGGCGGGGCTTTTCGTTACAGCATCTAAACCTTAAGGCGCGTACGTCAGCAGCAACTCCGTCGGCACTTTGAAGTCCAGGGACATCATCACGCTCAACGCGGTAATGGTGAAGATCGAGAACACGAACAGCTTGCGTGCCCAGACCGTGTCATCCACTGCCTTGTAGCCGGTCCAGGCCATGTACAGCCAGTACATGCCCATGGCCGCGGCGACGGCGAGGTAGCTCATGCCGGCGTAGCCGCTGAAGGTCAGCATCAAGGTCGCCACGAGGAAGGCCAGGATGTAGATCAGGATGTGCTTCTTGGCCACCTGGATGCCGCGCTTCACTGGCAGCACCGGAATCGATGCAGCCAGGTAATCGTTGAAGCGGAAGATCGCGATGGCGTAGGAATGAGGCATCTGCCATAGGCTGAACATCACCAGCAGGGTCAGCGCGGCCATGTCGAAGGTGTTGCTCACTGCGACGTAGCCAATCACCGGCGGCATGGCGCCCGACAGACTGCCCACCAGCGTGCCGTGAACCGACTTGCGCTTGAGGTACAGGCTGTAGAAGCCGACGTAGATGACGAAGCCGATCACCGCAAACAGCGCGGCCAACGGGTTGGCCACCTTGTACAACAGGGCAACGCCGGCGACACCCAGGACGGTCGCATAGATCAGGGCCAGTTTCAGGGAGATCAAGCCCTGGACCAGCACCCGGTTCTTGGTGCGTTCCATCTTCAGGTCGATGTCGCGGTCGATGCAGTTGTTGAACACGCAACCGGAGGCAACCACCAGGGACGTGCCGATCATGGCGGCCAGGAAGATGGCCAGATCGACATGCCCTTTGGAGGCCAGGAAAAATCCGCCTGCCACAGAAAGCACGTTACCGAAAATGATCCCCGGTTTGGTGATTTGGATAAAGTGCTTGAGGGACATGCGGATTTACCTCACTTCGCCATCATGAACGTGTGGATGCTGAACATGATCCACAGCGACAAGCCAACCAGCAGGACAATCACGATCGCGGCGAAGACAAACGCAATCACGTTGTTACGCTGCGCGGCCGAACGGTCCAGGTGGAGGAAGTACACCAGGTGCACCAGCACCTGGATGACTGCGAACGCGACGACGATCATCAGGGTGATCGACTTCGGCAGCGTCGGGTACATCACCAGACCGAATGGAATCAGGGTCAGGATCACCGACAGGATGAAGCCGATGGCGTAGGACTTGACGCTGCCGTGACCGGCGTCGTCGTGGCCATGGGAATGTGATGCGTTAGCCATTTACATAGTCCCCATCAGATAAACAACGGTGAATACGCAGATCCACACTACGTCCAGGAAGTGCCAGAACAGGCTCAGGCAGCTCAGACGGGTCTTGTTGGTCGCCGTCAGGCCTTTTTTCTGCACCTGGTACATCATGATCGCCATCCAGATCAGACCGCTGGTCACGTGCAGACCGTGGGTGCCGACCAGGGTGAAGAACCCGGACAGGAAGCCGGAACGGTTAGGGCCGTAGCCCTCGGAGATCAGCATGTGGAACTCGTTGATCTCCATGCCGATGAAGCCGGCACCGAACAGGAAGGTCATGGCCAGCCAGCCCAGGACCTGCTTCTTGTTGCCACGGAAGAACGCCAGCATGGCGAAGCCGTAGGTGATCGAACTGAACAGCAGCAGAGCGGTTTCGCCCAGTACGTATGGCAGTTCGAAGATGTCGTGGCCCGACGGGCCACCCGCTACGTTGTTAACCAGTACCGCGTACGCCGCGAAGATCGATGCAAACAGAATGCAGTCGGTCATCAGGTAGAGCCAGAAACCGTATACGGTCATCTCGCCCGAGTCGTGGTGATGGTCATCATGCCCATGTCCATCGACATGGGTGTGTCCAGCATTGGTCACTAAGTTCGACATGGTTTAAGCCTGTTCCAACGAGGTTTCAACACGGGTGGCGGTGGCCGGGATTTTCCCTGCCGCAACCAGACGCTTGTGCTGCTCGGCTTCGATGCGCTCGATCACGTCGACCGGCACCATATAGCCTTGATCATCACGGGCCGCGTGGATCGCGAAGTAGATCACGGTGCCTGCCAGGCTAGCGATTGCCAGCCACCAGATGTGCCAGATCATCGCGAAACCGAACACGGTCAGCAGCGCGCCCATCACCACACCGGTAGCGGTGTTGTTTGGCATGTGGATCGGCTCGTACTTGGCCGCAACCTTGTACGCGGTGCCGTTTTCCTTGGCTTCGGTGAACGGGTCGACAACGTCGGCTTTTGGCAGCACGGCGAAGTTGTAGAACGGAGGTGGCGACGAGGTCGACCATTCCAGGGTGTGTGCATTCCACGGGTCGCCGTGTTCGCACATGTTTTCCGGCTTGTTGCGGTCACGCACGCTGACGTACAGCTGGATCAGCTGGCAAGCGATACCCACGGCGATCATCACCGCACCGAACATGGCGACGTACAGGTACGGCACCCACTCAGGGTTGGTGGTGGCGTTCAGACGACGGGTCATGCCCATGAAGCCCAGTGCATAGAGCGGCATGAACGCGACGAAGAAGCCCGAGATCCAGAACCAGAATGCAGCCTTGCCCCAGCCTTCGTGCAGCTTGAAGCCGAACGCTTTAGGGAAGTAGAAGCCGAAACCGGCGATGTAACCGAATACTGCACCGCCGATGATCACGTTGTGGAAGTGCGCGATCACGAACAGGCTGTTGTGCAGAACGAAGTCGGCACCCGGGATGGCCAGCAGTACGCCGGTCATGCCGCCGATGGCGAAGGTCACCATGAAGCCCAGAGTCCACAGCACCTGGCTGGTGAAGCGCAGACGGCCCTGGTAGATGGTGAACAGCCAGTTGAACAGCTTCACACCCGTCGGGATGGAAATCAGCATCGTCGCCAGACCGAAGAAGGCGTTGACGCTGGCACCCGAACCCATGGTGAAGAAGTGGTGCAGCCAAACCATGAAGCCCAGGATCGAGATTGCGCCCGATGCGTAGATCATCGAGTGGTGGCCGAACAGTTTCTTGCCGGTGAAGGTCGAGATGACTTCGGAGAAGATACCGAACGCTGGCAGGATCAGGATGTACACCTCAGGGTGACCCCAGGCCCAGAACAGGTTCACGTACATCATCGGATTGCCACCAAGTTCATTGGTGAAAATGTGGAAATCCATGTAACGGTCAAGCGTCAGCAGCGCCAGGGTAGCGGTCAGGATCGGGAACGAAGCCACGATCAGGACGTTGGCCCAGGTGCAGGTCCAGGTGAAGATCGGCATGTCCATCAGCTTCATGCCAGGGGTACGCATTTTCAGCACGGTGGCCAGGAAGTTGACCCCCGTCAGCGTCGTACCCAGACCCGATAGCTGTAGCGCCCAGATGTAGTAGTCCATCCCCACGCCAGGGCTGTACTGCAGGCCCGACAGTGGTGGGTAAGCAACCCAGCCGGTCTTGGCGAATTCGCCGACGCCCAGGGACAGGTTGATCAGCACTACGCCGGAAACCAGCAGCCAGAAACTCAGGGAGTTCAGGAACGGGAACGCAACGTCACGCGCGCCGATCTGCAGCGGCACTGCAAGGTTCATCAGGCCGGTGAAGAATGGCATCGCCATGAAGATGATCATGATCACACCGTGAGCGGTGAAGATCTGGTCATAGTGTTCAGGTGGCAGGTAGCCAGGCGAACCCTCGGTGGCCATGGCCAGTTGGGTACGCATCATGACGGCGTCGGCAAAGCCGCGCAGCAGCATGACCATGGCGACGATGATGTACATCACGCCGATTTTCTTGTGGTCGACCGACGTCAGCCACTCGGTCCACAGGTAGGTCCACTTCTTGAAGTAGGTGATTGCAGCGAACAACGCCAGACCACCGAGCGCGATCATGGAGATGGTCACCATGACGATCGGCTCGTGGAACGGGATCGCTTCCCAACTTAATTTACCAAACATCGTTTACTCCTCTGCCCCGGCAGCTGAATGCGAGTTCATGTCCGTAGCGGCCACTTCTTTCTCTTTCTTCTCGTGGTGCACCTTAGGACCCGGTTTCATGCCTTCGTACTTGTCGACGATGGTCTGGAACAGGTTCGGCGTCACCGAGGAGTAGAGCTCGACTGGGTTGTTCTGGCTTGGCTTGGAAAGGGCTGCGTATTCAGCTTGTTCAAGCTGTTTAGGTGCCTTTTTGACTTCGCTTACCCAGGCGTCGAATTCTTCCTGAGTCGTTGCGATCGCTTTGAATTTCATGCCGGTGAAACCAGCGCCGCTGTAGTTGGCGGAGATACCGTCCATTTCAGAGTTCTCGTTGGCGATCAGGTGCAGCTTGGTCTGCATGCCCGCCATCGCGTAGATCTGGCCGCCCAGAGCAGGGATGAAGAACGAGTTCATCACGGCGTCGGAAGTGATCTTGAAGTTGACCGGGGTGTGCGCCGGGAACACGATCTTGTTGACCGTGGCGATGCCTTGTTCCGGGTAGATGAACAGCCACTTCCAGTCCAGCGCGACCACTTCGATGGTCACCGGCTTCACGTCGGATTCCAGCGGCTTGTACGGGTCAAGGGCGTGGGTCGACTTGTAGGTGACGTAACCCAGGGCAATGATGATCAGCACTGGAACGGCCCACACCGCGATCTCGATCTTGGTGGAGTGGTTCCATTTCGGGGTGTAGGTGGCGTTGGTGTTGGACGCGCGGTATTTCCAGGCGAACAGGAAGGTCATGACGATGACCGGAACCACGACCAACAGCATCAGCAGCGTTGCGGTGATGATCAGGTTTCGCTCGTCCAGACCGACCTGGCCCTTGGGATTGAGCAAGGTCATGTTGCAGCCTGACAGCAACAACGTGCCGATCAGCGGCAATAAGCCTAGTAGTCTGGGGTACCTGTTTTTACTCATCTCACGACCTCTAAAGCAGCTTGCGCAATGCAGTTGGGTTTTGATCGCCAACACTTCACCCTGCCAAGGGTTGGCATTTTTCTTGGATTGAATAAGGGCATGCCCGTCGTGCGTCAGACGCTTTACGACAAATCCCGGGCCTGCGGTGAGTTCTTATTCGAATTCGTGGTCAAAGGCCTTGTTACAGACCAATTCCATTTGGTGCGGGTAGTTGGAGGCTCCGACACCTGGGCATCGCATGAAGCCACCAGACCTCTCGACACCCTGTTTCTGCTCACGCCTGGTTAAGATTTGAGCAGTGCCGGGAATTCAGTGCGGGCGATTGTAGATATGTAACGTTTTATAAACCATGTCTCATCCCGAAATAATTTTTATCCGAACCGGCAACAATCATTAACCGCTTTCGCAAAAGTGGCGCATCTTATCGAAATTCATTCTCAACAAAAACACCAAAAAAAGTAGGTCTTCCACCCACAGTTCAGACAGTATCGGGTCCCTCTTCACTGCCCTTGAGCGTGCCCGAGGCCCGATATGACGGGGGCTCTGGCTATTCGCCAGACCGTGTTAAAACTGCCTGTTTGTGCTCGGAACGGAAAAAACCGGGAGCCTGCAAAACAGCCCAATTTCGTTACGTTTCCATGCACCAATCCGGCCTCCTCGAACGCCCTGCGACACCGACTCTGTGACAACATGTCGCACATGTGTCGCACCCTTGGCTGTCGCACATCACGGTCATTTTACCTGGCCTCTGAAATGCGCTCCGCAAGACAAAAAAAGCCCCGGTCCTCTCTGCGAGGACCGGGGCTTTTTTGTCCGACAATGCGTGGCGGCAGATGACCTCAGAGCAGCGCTTTGCGGTTACGCGACGTCAACAGCGGCACCAGCACCACGATCAGTACGAAGGCCACCAGCGCCCACTGCGCCAGCGACAGACCGAGGATCGGCGGATACGGCGTGGAGCAGAAACCATCGACCTGGAAGCCCAGCGGGAAGATCTTCGCCAGCGGCAGACCATCGACAATCGGTTGCAGCACATCGATGCCGCAGCTGACCGCCGGATAGAACTGCGTATAGACGTGATGCCCGGCAACGCCGACGCCGGCCAGTGCGCAGATCACCACCAGGGTTTCAAACACCGTGATGCTGCGACGGTTGCGCATGGCCGCGCCGATGAAGGCGAAGATCGCGATCAGCAGCAACGCATATCGTTGCAGGATGCACAGCGGGCAAGGTGCCTCGCCCAGGACAATTTGCATGTACAGCGCGCCGCCGATCAGCGCCAGGCAAATGATGCCCAGCAACACCAGATAGCGCCGCTCACGCCCCAACCGCATGGTTTCCTCGCTCATCGCGTTTCCCTTCAAAATATCGATTGCCCGCCAGTCTACACGCTGGCCCGGACCTTTGAGAGTCTGGAGCATGTCAGGGGGATTCGGGGGAATAGACGATAAGGCGGTTAAGAAGGGATTAACTTTCGAGCGTTTTTTTTCAATTCAGGACCGCAGTGCGGCATTCGCGGGCAAGTCGGTCCCCCGAGTCGCCGCAACCGCTTACTCCAACGCCGCTGCCGGCCCGAAGAACTCATAGCGGCTTTGCTTCTCCGGCACGCCCAGTGCCTTGAGGTGGCGCTTGATGGATGCCATGAAACCTTTCGGCCCCAGGAAGTAAACATCCAGGTCACGCTGCTCAGGCAGCCATGCATGCAACTGCTGTTGGCTCAACAAACCGACCTTGTGTGCCGCCGGGCTCACGCCGTCGTCCTCGGAATAGCAATAAAAGCGCTTGAGTTGCGGATGACGCTCGGCCAGGCCGTCGATCCAGTCGCGGAAGGCATGAACGCTGCCGTTGCGCGCGCAGTGGATAAAATGCACCGGCCGCCGGGTCTCCAGCGCCGCTTCGAGCATCGCCAGGGTCGGGGTAATGCCGACGCCGCCACTGATCAAGACCAGCGGTTTGTCGCTGGCGGTCAGGGTGAACTCGCCCGATGGCGGGAACAACTGGATGCTGGCGCCGACATGCATCTGGTCATGCAGGTAGTTGGACGCGCGACCACCGGCTTCACGCTTGACGCTGATGCGGTACCGGCCTTTGTTCGCCAGCGCCGACAGCGAGTAGTTACGACGGATCTCTTCACCGTCGAGGATCAGTTTCATGCCGATGTACTGGCCGGGTTCTGCCGCCAGGATCGGGCCTTTGTCGGCGGGTTCGAAGTAGAACGAAGTGATCTCGGCGCTCTCCTCGACCTTGTCCACCACGATGAACTCCCGCGCCCCGCGCCAGCCGCCGTGGGCCTGTTCTTTTTGGTCGTAGACGCTGGCTTCGGCACCGATCAGGATGTCCGCCAGTTGCCCGTAAGCCGCGCCCCAGGCCGCGATCACTTCAGGAGTGGCGATCTCTTCGCCCAGAACTTCGGCGATGGCCCGCAGCAGGCAGGTCCCGACAATCGGATAGTGTTCCGGCAGAATCTGCAGGGCCACGTGCTTGTTGATGATCTTGGCCACCAGGTCGCCCAACTGGTCGAGCTGGTCGATATGGCGCGCGTACATCAATACGCCGTTGGCCAAGGCACGCGGCTGGTCACCACTGGCCTGGTGGGCCTGGTTGAACAACGGGCGAACTTGCGGGTATTCCGAGAGCATCATGCGGTAGAAGTGCGTGATCAGCGCTTCACCACCGCTTTCGAGCAGCGGTACGGTGGATTTGACGATGGCACGGTCTTGAGCGCTCAGCATAAGGTAACTCCTGGTCTTCTTGAGTTGCTAACGGATTACCCTATGCTTATCAGCTTCCATGCCAACTAATTAATCGTTATAAATCAGTATGTTAATAACAAGATAGTCATTTAGACACTACCTGATTTATAGTCATATCGACTACACGGAGTCACTATGACTGCAAAACCCCTGCTCACCGCCCTGCTGCCCCTGGTCGCCGATCTGTCCCGCGAACTGCCCGAGGGCGAGCGATATCGCCGCCTGCTGGAAGCCATGCGCGCCCTGCTCCCGTGCGATGCCGCTGCCCTGCTGCGCCTCGATGGCGAATGGCTGGTGCCGCTGGCCGTCGACGGCTTGAGTACCGACACCCTCGGTCGGCGCTTCAAGGTCAGTGAGCACCCGCGTTTCGAAGCGCTGCTCAGCAGCCCCGGTCCGACCCGTTTCGCTGTCGACTGCGACTTGCCTGATCCCTATGACGGTCTGGTCGATGGCCTGGATGATCATCTGGAAGTCCACGACTGCATGGGTTGCCCGTTGTTCATCGACGAGCGTCCATGGGGTCTGCTGACCCTCGACGCCCTCGATCCGGAGCGCTTCGAACCGATCGAACTGGATGCCCTGCAAGCCTTCGCCAGCCTCGCCGCCGCCACGGTCAACGCCGCCGAACGCATCGAGCGGTTGAACAACCGGGTCGAAGATGAACATCAACGCGCCGAAGTCTACCGCCAGGCCAGCGGCCAGCAGAATCGCGAGATGATTGGCCAGAGCAAGGCCCACAAGCGTCTGGTCGAAGAAATCAGTCTGGTGGGCGGCAGTGACCTGACCGTGTTGATCACCGGCGAAACCGGGGTCGGCAAGGAGTTGGTGGCCCAGGCCATCCATGCCGCCTCGCCCCGCGCCGACAAACCGATCATCAGCCTCAACTGCGCCGCGCTGCCCGACACCTTGGTGGAAAGCGAGTTGTTCGGTCATGTTCGCGGCGCCTTCACCGGGGCGATGAACGACCGCCGTGGCAAGTTCGAACTGGCCAATGGCGGCACGCTGTTTCTCGATGAGGTCGGCGAGTTGTCGTTGACGGTGCAGGCCAAGCTGCTGCGGGTGTTGCAGAGCGGTCAATTGCAGCGACTGGGGTCGGACAAGGAGCATCAGGTCGACGTGCGCCTGATCGCGGCAACCAACCGAGACCTCGCCGAAGAAGTGCGCAGCGGCCGTTACCGTGCCGACTTCTACCATCGCCTCAGCGTTTATCCGCTGCTGGTGCCGGCCCTGCGCGATCGCGGGCGCGATGTGCTGCTGCTCAGCGGTTACTTCCTGGAGCACAACCGCTCGCGCATGGGCCTCAACAGCCTGCGCCTGAACAGCGACGCCCAGGCCGCGCTATTGGCCTACGACTGGCCCGGCAATGTGCGCGAACTTGAGCATTTGATCGGCCGCAGCGCCTTGAAAGCCCTGGGTAATTGCAAGGAACGGCCAAAGATACTCAGCCTGAGCGCGGCTGATCTGGATCTGCCCAACGCCAGCGCTGAATCCGTCGTGGAGCAACCCGCAGTCGTCGCGACAGAATTGGTGACCGGCGATTTGCGCGAGGCCACCGAGCGTTATCAGCGTCAACTGATCGGCGCCTGCCTGGAACGGCATAACAACAACTGGGCCAGCGCGGCGCGTGAGCTAGGCCTGGATCGGGCGAACCTGGGGCGGATGGCCAAAAGGCTCGGCATGAAGTGATGGCCCCTTCGTCGGAACGCCGCCCGGAGCAAGCTCGCTCCCACAAAGGCAGCGACAATCCCTGTGGGAGCGAGCTTGCTCGCGATGGCGTCTTACTGTTCGCCGCAATAGTTAAAGCATGCTGCAAACAAGTCGATAACCCGGCATCGAAGTCATGGCGATCCCGAGATTGCCCGTCACCTTTTTCCAGAGAAGGTTCATATGTCCTCCAACAAAGCCCGCGCAGACTCACTTTCGCTTCTGCTGTTTACCTTGCGCAGCGGCAAGCTGATGGCGATCAACCTGCTCAAGGTCAGTGAAATCATTCCCTGCCCGCCGCTGACCCGGTTGCCGGAGTCACACCCCCACGTCAAAGGCATCGCCACCCTGCGCGGAGCCTCGCTGTCGGTGATCGACCTCAGCCGCGCCATTGGCGAGCGCCCGCTGGAAGATCCCAACGGCGGCTGCCTGATCGTCACCGACGTCAGCCGCTCCAAGCAGGGCCTGCACGTGCAGGCCGTGAGCAAGATCGTCCATTGCCAGACCACCGACATCCGCCCGCCACCCTTCGGCTCCGGTGGTTTGCGCGCTTACATCACCGGCGTGACTTCGGTCGATGGCACCCTGGTGCAAGTGCTGGACATCGAAAAAGTCATTCACGGCATCGCCCCGGCACAAATCGAAATGGCGCCGACCGAACTGAGCATGGAAGACGCCGAATTGCTCGGCAACGCGCGCATTCTGGTGGTCGATGACAGCCAGGTCGCCTTGCAGCAATCGGTGCACACCCTGCGTAACCTTGGCCTGCAATGCCATACGGCCCGCAGCGCCAAGGAAGCCATCGACTGCCTGCTGGACCTGCAAGGCACCGCGCAGCAGATCAACCTGATTGTCTCGGACATCGAGATGTCGGAAATGGACGGCTACGCCTTCACCCGCACCCTGCGGGAAACCCCGGATTTCGCGCATCTTTATGTACTGCTGCACACGTCGCTGGACAGTGCGATGAATGCCGAGAAAGCGCGACTGGCGGGGGCGAACGCGGTGCTGACCAAATTCTCTTCGCCTGAATTGACACAATGTCTGATCACCGCCGCCAAGGCTGTCGCCGAACAGGGTTACTGAGTGTTGACCGGAGAATTCTGCTGGCTGATGCGGCGCGACCTCTCCATCGTCCTGCCGTCTCCCGAATGGCCAGCCGGCCTGCAACTGAGTGAATACCGTCCCGAACTGGGTGCCGCCGTGCACCGGCTGATGGAGCTCGGTTATCTCGACGGCGGCGGTCGCGTCGCCGCGCTGGACATGTGGCAACGGCAGTTCGAAACCGACCCGGAATATGACCCGGCCCTGTGCTTGATTGCCCTGGATGCCGAAGAAGTGGTGGGCGTATGTCAGTGCTGGACCAGTGCCTATATCAAGAACCTGGTGGTGCATCCGCGGTTTCAAGGCCGTGGATTGGGGCGTGCCTTGTTGTTACAGGCATTCAAGGTGTTCCAGCAACGGCGTGAAGGCTTTGTGGACCTGAAGGTACTGGAAGACAACCTTCGGGCGCGGCGGCTGTATGAAAGCGTCGGGATGCGCGCAGTCCGCCGGGAGCCGGTTCCGCTCTGATGCACCGCCATCGTCGGAACGCCGCCCGGAGCAAGCTCGCTCCCACACTGGTTGCTCATTGCGCACAGATTTTTTGTCTCATGAAGATCTAATGTGGGAGCGAGCTTGCTCGCGATGAGGTCCGCATAATCGACTTAAAACCTTCAGGCATACTCACGTCTTGGCCACTCGATACCAAGGAAGCTCAAGCCATGAAGTCTGCCAGCCTCATTCTCCTCTGCCTCACCGCCCTCACCTCTCAGGCCCACGCCTCAAGCCCTGACGCCTGGGCCGCCTACGACAAAGCAGTACTCGCCAGTTGCACCAAGGCCAGCGGCCTGAAAGACGCCAAACCCGTGGGCAATGCCGCGCAGTTCGATGACCGGGTCGGCTACACCGCGTTACTGCTGCAGGGCCAGTACCCGCAAAAGCACATGAAAGGTGCGCAAGGCACCGAGTTGTGCCTCTACAACAAAAAGAGCAAAACCGCGTACGTCAGCGAATGGGACTCCATCCGCCCGGTCGGCAAGACAAACTGAGTGGCACATAACTTGCCTCGGTAGCGGCCTTTGCGGCGGCATTCTGTCGCTGCTTCATGCCCTGTGATGCGAGTGAACGCTCAATGAATACGACGTTTTCCTGCGTAGGCTGCGGCAAATGCTGCAACGACCACCATGTACCCCTGACCCTGAGCGAAACCCGGATGTGGGCAGCCGATGGCGGTCAGGTGATCGTGCTGGTGGAGGCGTTTCTGGACAACGGCCTGGGTCTGCCGGTGCAACAACGGGAACACGCCGAACGCCGTTCGGCGGCCGTGCGCAGCGGCGAATCCGAGGCGTACGTGGCCATCACCTTCGCCGCCTACAATGCTGGCCCCTGCCGGAATCTTGACGAAGACAACCTCTGCCGCATCTACGAACGCCGGCCGCTGGTGTGCCGTATCTATCCGATGGAAATCAATCCGCACATTCCCCTGAACATCACCCTGAAGGAATGTCCGCCCGAGTCGTGGGAAAAAGGACCGGATCTGATTGCAGGCGGTGAACTGGTAGACCGGGAGCTATCGGAATTGATCCAGCGTTCCCGTCAGGCCGATCGCAATGACATTCACATGAAGGATGCGATTTGCGCGTTGCTGGGGATTCGGACAACCGCGCTGAAGGGCGATGGCTTCACCGCTTATCTGCCGGACATGAACGAGTTCGCCACGATCGTCGATGAATTGACCGGGCAGGCCTTGCCGCAATGGAGCAGCGAATGGCTGTTCCATGTCTCGACTGAGGATATCGCCGGGCAGGTACTTGCGGCCGGTGCGCAAGTGGCGACGGATGCGCCGGCGAACTATGCGTTTATTTCATTGCGCACGGCCTGAACGCCGGACTCTGACGCAAACCCGATCTGCGCCAGAGCGATTCCAGCGTTATGTCAGCGGGTAGCAACCGCCATGCATTCGACTTCCACCCGCGCATTCATTACCAGTTTTTTCGCACCGAACGTTGTCCGGGCAGGCAATCGATCTGTCGGGAAGTAACGCTTGTAGACTTCGTTCATCGCACCAAAGTCCTTCATGTCCGCAAGAATGACCGTGCATTTGGCAACGTTCTCCAAAGACGAACCACTGCGTTGCAGGGCGCTGCTCAGATTTTCCATGGTTTGGACCATTTGCGGGCCGAAGCCACCCTTGACGAGTTCGTCACCGGCGCTGACGCCAATCACACCTGACAGATGGATCATCTCGCCGACCTGTACCGCATCGGCAAACGGCAGGCCTTCTCCACCTGGGAAGTACCGAGGAAAATCGGGGGCTGCTGCTGGCAAGTACCGCTGGGTAATCGCCTGATACCGGCCATCTTGCTTCAGCCGCTCAAGGGCCAGATTCAGGCTGTCGCGCAATTGAGTATCGGTTTTGCGCAAGGCCATGGCCACGCCGCTGCCCAGCATGGGGTCCTCGAGGGCCGGACCGGAAAAATCGAACGCCTGGCCTTGGGGCTGGCTGAGTAATGCGTAAGTGATTTCGATGGAGTCTTGCAGGGTGGCATCGATCCCCCCCGCAAGCAGGCTCTCGATCAATTGCTGGTTGAAATCGAAACTGCGTACCGTTACCCCGGCCGGAGACCAACGGGCCTTGGCGAACGCTTCGCGGCTGGTACCCGCGAGGACGCCGACTGTTTTTCCCTTGAGCGATTGCGCATCCGCTTGCAGATTCGCCCCTTTGCGCGCCACAAGGCGGCTGCTCAGGGGGTAGAGATCGTTGGTGAAATCAACCCGCTCTTTACGCGCCGATGTGGCGGTCATCGGCAGGATCACATCAAAGCGGCCAGCTTCAAGGGCGTGAATATTGGAGGCGTAATCCTGATCTATCCAGACACAGCGGGTGTTGAGTTCGGCGCAGAGCGCATGACCCAACTCAACGTTCAATCCCACCAACTCACCCTTGTCGTCACGGCTTTCAAACGGTGGAACAATGGCTTCGATACCGAAACGAATCTGTGGCTCTGGTGCGGACGACACGCAACCAGCGGTCATGACCAGTAGCGACAGTAACGAAAAAGATTTCACCAGAGACATATTGACGGCCTTCATCAGGAATTCATGAGCCTGGAATGCTCAACGAATGGCCATTGCATTTCCCAGCAGCGCAATCGCCAACTCTTGTGGGAAATATCTTGATGAATGAGAGAAAAAAACCGCCAGCAATCTCGGAGGGTCAGCGCTTGCCCATCGAACGACGAGTCCCCGGCGGCGCCATGCCTGGGGTTTTGGTGTGGCCGTTCTTGGCGCCATTCTTGTACCACGGCTGGCTGGAGCCCTTGGCCGACGCCAGTTCGCCCGGCTTGAACGGGAACTTGAAAGCCGGAATCTCGGCTTTGGTTTCGCCTTCGGCACTGGACTCGAGACTGTCTGGCAGTGCGGCCGGCTCGTCGCGCATGGCGTCGGCGACTGGCGGTTGTTTCGGGGAAGTCATGAAAGCTCCGGGTGATGCGTAATGTGTCGGGCCCGGTCAGCGAGCCGCGAAAGGCCGCCAGTATAGCGGATTAGCAGCAGCGAGCTTCAAGCGGCAAGCTTCAAGTCAAAAGCAGTGGGGATGGCTTTTGGACTTGCGGCTTGCCGGTTGAAACTTGTAGCTTGCTAAGCATTCCTCACCGCCCGACGAGCCCGCCTCTCATGAAAAAGACTGTCCTGGCTTTCAGCCGCGTCACCCCGGCAATGGTCGAACGCCTGCAACAGGATTTCGATGTCATCGTGCCGAATCCGAAAAACGGCGACATCAACGCCCAGTTCAACGAAGCCCTGCCCCACGCCCACGGCCTGATCGGAGTCGGCCGCAAACTCGGCCGCGCCCAATTGGAAAACGCTGCCAGGCTGGAAGTGGTGTCCAGCGTCTCGGTGGGCTACGACAACTATGACCTCGCCTACTTCAACGAACGCGGGATCATGCTGACCAACACGCCGGATGTGCTCACCGAAAGCACCGCCGACCTGGCGTTTGCGCTGTTGATGAGCAGCGCGCGCCGCGTTGCCGAACTGGATGCCTGGACCAAGGCCGGACAATGGCAAGCGACCGTCGGTGCGCCGTTGTTCGGTTGCGATGTCCACGGCAAGACCCTGGGCATCGTCGGCATGGGCAACATCGGTGCCGCCATCGCCCGCCGTGGTCACCTGGGGTTCAACATGCCGGTTATCTACAGCGGTAACAGCCGCAAGACTGCGTTGGAACAGGAGCTCGGTGCGCAGCTCCGTAGCCTGGATGAATTGCTGGCCGAAGCCGACTTCGTCTGTCTGGTGGTGCCGCTCAGCGAAAAAACCAGGCACCTGATCAGTCATCGCGAACTGGCGCTGATGAAGCCAAGCGCCATCCTGGTGAACATTGCTCGCGGTCCGGTGGTGGATGAACCGGCGCTGATCGAAGCACTGCAAAACAACCGCATTCGCGGTGCCGGGCTGGACGTGTACGAAAAGGAGCCGCTGGCCGAGTCGCCACTGTTCCAGCTGAAAAACGCCGTGACCTTGCCGCACATCGGCTCGGCCACCCATGAGACCCGCGATGCCATGGCCAACCGTGCCCTGACCAACTTGCGCAGTGCCCTGTTGGGCGAACGACCGCAGGACCTGGTCAACCCGCAAGTCTGGAAGGGTTAAAAAAACGGGCAGGTGCCAAAAGCGCCTGCCCGTTCAATACAAAAAAGTCACTCTCAGCTTATTAAACAGCTCTCTGAATACACACCCTGCAATTCAGTCAACAACCAAATAACAAAACCACTCGATAGACTCTCCTTCCTACCCCAGACACTAAGGGAACAGCAACGGAGATCACCAGCTTGAGCCAACTCACAACAAGTCGAGTCATTCGATTCAGCAAAGCCACACTGATGTTATTTGTCAGCCTCTTTGGATTGCTGATGCTATACAACAACTTCACGGACTACTCGACCAGCTATGAATACATCAGCCACATCCTGAGCATGGACACCACCAATGGTCGCAAAAAATACAGCTACAGGGCTATTACTTCCGCCATGCTGCATCACCGTATTTACTGGCTGATCATTACACTTGAAGTGGTTTACACCATATGCTGTCTACTCGGAACCTATTACCTTTACAAAAATATCAACACCAGCCCCGAACAATTTCACGAAGCCAAGAAACCTGCACTTATAGGATTACTGATCGCCCTGTTTCTTTATTACGTTGGTTTTCAAGTGATCGGCATCGAGTGGTTCAACATGGACGAGTCGAAAACCTGGAATTACAAGGACAGGTCTCAACATATTATTGATTTCATCTTTCCGCTATTGATATACATCGCAATAAAAATCGAGCGCTGAGTCACTCAGCACTCGACGCCCCCCTCAGGCCAGCTTGCCGTTGCCCAGCACCTGCGGCACTTTGGGTTTGCGAAACACCAGTACGTTCCCCGACATCACCAACACCAGCCCCAACAGTGCCGGCATCGTCCACTGATAACCCTCGGCGAACGCCGATACGTTGAGCGCCACCACCGGAAACAGCACTGTGCAATACGCCGCCCGCTCAGGCCCCATGCGGCCGACCAGGGTCAGGTAGGCGGTGAAACCGATCACCGATCCCGGAATCACCAGGTACAGCAGCGACCCGATGTAACGCGCGCTCATTTCCATCTCGAAGGGAATGCCTTTGACCAGACACCACACCGAGAGCATCGCCGCACCGTAAGCCATGCCCCAGGCATTGGTGGTCAGCGGCTTGAGGCCGGCCTTCTGTTGCAGGCTTGAGAGCATGTTGCCCGCCGAGAAGCACAAGGTGCCGCACAGGGCCAGACCGAGACCGAGCAAGGTTTCCGGGCTGGCGGTATGCCCGGCCAGTTCCGGCCAGAACAGCAGGCCCAGCCCAAGCAGGCCCAGCGCACCGCCCATCAACACATTGCGGGCGATTTTCTGACCGAAGAACACCCGCGCATTGAGGGCATTCCACAGGGTGGCAGTGGAAAACACCACGGCTACCAGACCGCTGGGGATCCACTGGCTCGCGGTGAGGAAGCACATGAAGTTGACGCAGAACAGACACAAACCTTGAGCCAGGCAGATCAAGTGCCCGCGACGGTTCATCACTTGCAGGCGTCGGCTGAGCAGCAGGATCACGAACAGCACCAGCGCGGCGAGGCCGAAGCGGTAGACGATCGACACGGGAATGGCCACCACGCCCAGTTGCCATTTCAAGGCTATCCAGGTGGTGCCCCAGATCAGCACGGTCAGCAGGTACAAAGAAAGGTTCATGACTAAGGCTCCTCGATAGGTGCCCAGTGTCCGGCGCCACGCCTGGACGCACTTGCATAAACTTGCGCTTTTGTCTGGCGACAGGCTGGCATACGCACGTCTACGGAGTAGGATGCAGGGCGTTGGATGCAGGTGTTAGAGAGCAACAATCATGGCTGTACTGGATACCCTACAAGTCTTTCAAGCCCTCAACCGCTCGCCGAATGCTCGCCTCGAGCACAGTGCCGAGCTCGGTGACGGCTTGTCCGCAGCCTTGTGGAGCAATCACCACGACGCCCAGGAATACGAAGCGCCCAGCCACCACACGTTGTCCTGTTACATAGCCGGCGGCACCGGCACCTTCCGTCGCGATCAGCCCGGCAACAAGGGCGGCCCGGACAAACTGTGCATCCTGCCGGCCGACCACCAGTCAGGCTGGGTGATCAACGGCAGCATTCGCCTGGCACACCTGTATTTCAGCCCCGAACAATTTGCCCTCGGCTGCGTCACCCTGCTCGATCGCGAACCACGGGAAATGCAGCTGCGCGAGCAAACCTTTCTCGATGACCCCCAGCAGGCGCTGCGCTTTCGGCAGTTGATCACCTTGAACTGGGACGAACCGGGCGAGCGCCTGCTCACCAGCAGCCTGGCCCACGAACTGCTCAGCCATGCCCTGCTCAGCCAGGTCAACGCCCGGCAAGGCCTGCGCCTTAAAGGTGGATTGGCCGCACATCAGCGTCGGCATCTGGTGGAATTCATCGACAGCCATCTGGACGAGGCCGTCAGCCTCGGTCAGCTGTCGGCGTTGTGCGCGTTGTCGGAATACCACTTCGCGCGGATGTTCCGCGAAAGCTTCGGCTTGCCGCCCCACCAGTACGTGCTGGCGCGACGCCTGAACCGGGCGCGGGAGTTGCTGCGCACGACCTCGCAGCCATTGGGGGAAATTGCACTGGCTTGCGGCTTTTCCAGTGCCAGCCACTTTACCAACCGATTTCGCCAGGCCCTGGGGGGAACGCCTGGCGAGTATCGCCAGGCGTTTTTGCGCTAGTCCCGAGCTTTTTCGGCGCCTTTCAGGCCGCCATCGCGAGCAAGCTCGCTCCCACAAGGTTTGGCGGTGCTCAGCTGTTTTGTGATCACCCTTTTCCCCTGTGGGAGCGAGCTTGCTCCGGGCGGCGTTCCGACGATGAACGATGACGCGGTCTGTCGTCAAAACTCCAGAGTGCTGGACAGCGAAATCTGCCGCGAATCGCCCATCGACACAAAGAACCGGCTCGCCGCCGAGGTGTAGTAAGTGCGGTCGAACAGGTTCTTCACGTTGAGCTGGAACTTGACCTTCTGCCCTTCGACCCTGGTGTCGTAGGTGGCGAACGCATCGGCCACGGTGTAGCCCGGCAGGTCGAAATCGTTCACCGCGTTGCCCGCCCGCTCTCCCACATAACGCGCGCCGGCGCCGACCCGCAGCTGATCACCGCCAATAACGGTGCCGAAGTCATAAACGGCCGACAACGAGCCGCTGTTCTTCGCCACGTTTTGCAGTTGATTGCCTTTGTAAACCGGGTCTTCGGTGACTTCGGCATCGGTATAGGCGTAGCTGCCGATCATGCTCCAGCGGTCGCTGAGCTGACCGCTCAAGTCCACTTCCAGGCCACGGGAACGCACTTCGCCGGCGGCACTGTAAATCGTGGTCGGGCCTTCGGCGTTGGCCACTAGCACGTTGCGTTTCTTGATGTCGAACAGCGCGATGTTACCGGTGACGCGACCCGGCAGATCAAGCTTGGCACCCAGCTCCCAGGACTTGGCTTCTTCCGGCGCGATGCCGCCGTCAAGCACGGTGCTGCTGCCGCTCAACGGCGCGATGGTAGAGTTGGGTTTGAACGACTCGGTGTAGCTGCCGTAGAACGACAAGGCATCGGTGTATTTGTAAACCAGGCCCGCACGCGGCACCCATTTCTGCCCATTGCTGTCGGTGTTGGCGTGGAACGGCACGCCTTTGCCGGCGTACTGGTCGTACGCCTGGAAGCGCGCGCCGGCCACCAGAATCCACTGTTCGGTGAGGTGGACGGAGTCTTGCAGGAACACCGAATCGCTGCGCAGTTCATCGGTCTGCGCGCTGTCGGGCGCACTGACGGTGGTGCCTGCCACTTCCCGACCATAGACCGGATTGACGTAACTGAACGTGGTCAGGCTTTTCTGGCGGATCAGGTCTTCGCGGAAGATCTTGCGGTATTCGTCGTCGATGCCGAACAGCAGGTCGTGCTGCATGCCGAGCACGTTCACATTGCCTTCAAGGCTGGCGGTGGTGAAACGGTCGGTGCTGATCGCATTCCGGGTACCGTCCATGCTGCGGGTCAGGGTGCCCTTTTGGGTGTCGATGGCAGTCACGCGCACCTGGCTGGCATCGTAGGTTTCGCGGTTCCAGCTGTAGCCGAAATGGGCTTTCCAGTTGTCGTTGAGTTCGTGATCGGCTTCGAAGTGATAGAGGTCAGAACGCCCTTCCATATTGTTGAACGGCTCGTCGAGGCGCTCGTTGCGCGAGATATCCAGCGGATGGTTGGTCCGTGGATCGATCAGCGTGCCGCGGTCGAACGGCGTGAGGAATTCGCGGTGCTCATAGGCGAACAGCAGCTTGGTGCTTTCGCCGTACCAGGCCAGAGATGGCGCGATCAGGCTCTCGCGATGCACGCCGAAATTGCGCCAGTAATCTTCGTCTTCGTGATCCAGCACCATGCGATAGGCCAGCCCGGAATCGCCGAGGGCGCCGGTGCTGTCGAGACCGCCGCCGCTGCCATTCTTGCCGTCGCCATAGGTCGAGCCGCGCAAGGTCAAGGCGTTGTACTGCTCAAGCTCGGGCTTCTTGCTGACCATGTTGACCACGCCGCCCGGATCCTGAATGCCGTAGAGCAACGAGGCCGGCCCCTTGAGCACTTCAACCCGGTCGACGCTGGCGTTGAGGCCACGGCCCTGCACGATCGGCATGCCGTCGCGCATGATCGAGCCGTTACGGTTGTCGCCGAAGCCGCGAACCATCACCGAGTCCTGGGTGCTGCCCAGAGTGTTGGCCTGGGTGATGCCGCTGACATTGGCCAGGGCGTCATCAAGATTGCGCGGTGCCTGGTCGCGGATGACCTGGGCCGGGACGACATTGATGGTCTGCGGGATGTCCTGAATCAGGGCCGAAGAGCGCATCACCGAAGAGGTGGGTGGCGGCTGGTAGCTCATGGAGTCATCCATCACCGAGGTGATGGTGGTCGCGCCCAGGTTCAACGCACCTTCAGTCGGCCGTGGTTCCAGGGCAATGGTGTGGCCGTCGGTGCGACGGAAGGTCAAACCCGAACCGGTGAGCAGACGTTGCAGGGCCTGTTCGGCGCTCATCTGGCCATTGATGGCCGGCGCATTGAGGCCGTACGGCGCTTCATCGGTGTAGACGACGCTGATGCCGGTCACCCGGCTGAAATCACTCAGGGCCTGGGGCAGAGGTTTGGCAGCCAGCGAAAAACTGAACTGCTCACGCGACTGACTGCCGCCTGTCTCAGCGGCCAGCGCCGCGCTCAGCGGCAACAACGCCAATACCGAAAAGCTCAACGCAGACACACTCAACCATTGTTTGACCGAACCCGATTTTGCCCTGGACTTCATTGCTCATGACCTGTGTAGAACCGCTACTGATGCGAATGACTCGCAGTTTCAGTCACTACACGGATGGCAATCGGGTTTACCTCATCACATTTTGAAAATATTTTTATTCAGGGTGATGTGGTGTTTGAACTGGCCCCATCGCGAGCAAGCTCGCTCCCACAAGGATCTATGTTGCCCCCAATTTGGTGACCGACTCAAAACCTGTGGGAGCGGCGGTGCGACGATTCGACTTGCCCGCGAAGAGGCCAGCAGCTTCAACGCAAAATAATCAGATGCCCCAACACCTGATGCTGCTCAAACCCCATCACTCCCTGCAACGAACTCAACACCGCCTGCGGGTTCTTGCTCGGGAAGCTGCCACTGACCCGGCGTGCCGCCAGTTCATCGTCGAGCAACACGATCCGCCCGGGGTAATAGCGCGCCAAATCCTGTACCACGTCGGCCAACGTCGCCTTGTAGTAATTGAGCCAGCCCTGGCGCCAGGCCAAATGCGCTTCGCTGTCCACCGAGTGGAGTTTTTCCATCGAGCCTTCGCCGTAGGCCACTTGCTGGCCGGCGGTGAGAATTTGCTGTTCGGCGTTCTTGTCCGCCGACACGCCAACCCGCCCCGACAACACCGTGACCTGCGCGCCATGGGGCTGCAAACGGACTTCGAACTGCGTGCCCAGGACCCGCGCCTGCCCTTTCCCGGCGTCCACCACAAACGGTTCACCGGTGTGGGTGACGCTGAAAAACCCGGCGCCGCGGCGCAACTGCACATGGCGCTCACCACGGCTGAAGTCCACCGCGATGGCACTGTCGGCATCCAGGGTGATTTGCGATTGATCGGCCAGGGTCACGGTGCGAATTTCCCCTGGCGCCGAGACGTAATCGGCCCCCAGGTCATCGATCCAGCGCATCGGCTGCCAACCCGTGCCGAGGCTGATCATCAGCAGCAGGCAAGCGGCCATGGCCAAGGCACCGGACCAGCGCCCGACGGTGCTGCGCCGCGAGCGATTCATCGCATTGAGGTACCCCTGCAAGGCAAAGGCGTCTTCTTGGGCGAGGGTGCGCGCCGGCACTTCGCTCAACTCCCACAGCACAAGCGCCTGGGCATACGCCTCGGCATGGGCGGGGTCGGCCTGCAACCATTGGCTGAACGTAGCCTGGTCACCGCTGTCTGGCTGGTCATGCAACAGGCTCAACCAGGCCAGCGCGGCCTGCTCCTGCGCGGGCGTCGGAATGACGCGTTCGAAGTGGTTCACGGTGCTTTCCCTGGCATACGCGTTTCGGGTTCCCGAAGGCTGGCCTTGCAGGCTTCGAGGGCGCGCATCATATGTTTTTCCACGGCACTTTGGGACAAACCCATGGCCCTGGCGATCTCGGCGTACTTATGGCCATGAATGCGATTGAGCAAAAAGATCTGCCGCGTACGCTCCGGCAAGGCGCGCAAGGCCGCTTCGACATGACGCAAATCGTTGCCCGCCTCCAGTGCCGCTTGCGGTCCGCTGCCATGGCTGTCCAGCGGCTCGACCATCAAGCCTTCGCTGGCCCGGACTCGCGTGCCTTCACTGCGCAAATGGTCGATGGCGATGTTGCCGGCGCAGCGCAGCAGGTAAGTACTGAGTTCCTCGACCTGCACCAGCGGCCGCCGCCAGAAACGCAGGAACAAATCCTGTACCAGGTCAGCCGCCGTCGCCCGGCAACCGACGCGACGATTCACCAACGCCTCCATTTGCGAGCGCTGGGAAAGAAAGACCTGGAGAAAATGCGCACGGTCGCCGCGCTGTTCGTCGTGCTCGATATCGCGGGGGTCGGGTGGGAGAGTGATCATCGTTCATGTTTCGACCTGAAAACCGGTGAGGCCACGACAGCGTCAGGGGGCCGGTAAGGTCGCAATATTAATGATAAATATTCTCATATGCAAAAGGATCGGGGGCAGCCCTCTATTACGCCCGTTGGTTGCACCGCAAAGCTGGCTGTCCCCGCAGCCATGCCAATGGCCATGGAATCCAAAAGCCACCGAAACGAAAACGGGCCTGCAATGCAGGCCCGTTTTCATGGGAAGGTAAAAAGTGAATCAGGTGTCAGCCGTTAAGCGCCGCCTGTTCGTTTTCCAGAAACTCTTCTTCCAGCAGCTGGTCGGCATGGGCGCCACTCTCGATGGGCACCACATTGGCTCGTTTGCCGCGTAGTTTTCCGAACATATGCTCCAGCGCATGTTCAAGTTTGGTGGCCGCTCCGTCGATCGCCTGCTCCATGGTGGAGGCTTTATGGGCGACGGAAATCGGTTGATGGCCTTTTGGCCGCGCCTCCAGTTGGCAGCGCATGTCGTGGGGACCCGGCTTGTCGCCGTTCTCGTCCCGCAGGTGAACCTCGACTCGTGTCAGGTCCTCTTCGTAGCGTTCGAGCGTGCTCTCAATGGTCGTACGTACCCACTCCTCCAGTCGTTTACTGCCTTGAATATGGTTATCGCTATTGACTTGGATTTGCATAGTTCATCCCTTATTTCAGCTAGCTCGCGAGAGGCCGGTCAGCTAAGCCCTTGGGCGTCATCACCGTGACCTCTTGGTTACAAGATCGGTCTGTACGCTGAACAATTCAACCCCCAAAAAAAGATAAATTTTCAATCGCAAAAAAAGCCGGACAACCGGTAAAAGCGCTGTTAAGGTCGGGAGTTGGGTCGCCCTGCTCTTACGTAATATTTGCTCACATTTGCCGCTCCCCCAACGGGTGCAAGCTGCGAAAAATCCCCGCTTCTTCCACCAGCCAGTCATGCACCGCACGCACGCCGGGATGGCTCAGCGCACCCGGTGCATAGAGCAGCATGTAGCGTTTGTGGTTAGGCACCGCCAGACCAAAAGGCACGATCAACGCCCCACGCTCCAGCTCATCGTTGAGCAGCGTTCGTCGGGCAATCGCCACCCCCATCCCGGCGATGGCCGCTTCGATCGTCAGGTGATTGCGATTAAAGGTATGACCGCGTCGCACATCCGCCCCCTCGAAGCCGATGGCATTGAGATAAAACTCCCATTCCGCGTACTCGTAGCTGCCACGCCAGGCGGTGATGTCGTGCAGCAAGGGAAAGTGCATCAGGTCTGCCGGACCGTGCAGCGGCGGACGACCACGCAACAGGCTCGGCGCGCACACCGGAAAAATCTGTTCATCGAGCAAGGCTGTGGATAACAGACCCGGGTAGCTGCCGTCATTCAGATCGATCGCCAGGTCGAAGTCGCCTTCATGCAAGGGCACGCTGCTGTCCTCGGCCACCAGGCGCAACTGAATGTCCGGAAAACGCTGCTGCAAACGCGGCAGGCGCGGCGTCAGCCATTTGCTCAGGAATGACGGAATCGAACGCACCCGCAGAATCCCGCTGATCATGCCTGCATCCAGTCGCCGCAATTCGGCGTCGATGCTGCCAAAAGCCTCGTTGACGGTAACGGCCAGGCGCTGGCCCTCAGCGCTCAGTTCCACTCCGCGGGCGCGGCGGTGAAACAGGCGAAAGCCCAGGCGTTCTTCCAACTGGCGGATCTGCTGGCTGACGGCTCCCGGTGTGATGTGCAGTTCTTCGGCGCATCGGGTGAACGACAGGTGCCGCGCGGCACAGGCAAACACGTTCAGCCAGACATACGTCTGGGCGTGTAATTGACGACTCATCGTTTAGTCCTGCTAAAGGATGTCTTAGGAATTTTCGTTGGTCACGCAGGATCGTGGCAGGCAGTATCTCCCAAATTGCGCTTGTCCTACAGAAATGGCAGCGATTTCCCTTCCATTGCATGTACAGGCTTTAGCATGGCTATCAGTGTTTTCGATCTCTTCAAAGTCGGCATCGGCCCGTCCAGCTCCCATACCGTCGGTCCGATGCGCGCCGCCGCGACCTTTGCCCGGCAGTTGGTCGAACAGGGTTTTCTGGCTGACGTGCGACGAGTGGAGATTCGCCTTTACGGTTCTCTGTCGGCGACCGGCGTCGGCCACGCAACGGACCGTGCCTGCGTCATGGGTCTGATGGGCGAATGGCCCGACAGCATCGACCCAACTTCCATTGACAGCCGAATCAACACCCTGCGCGAAACCGGTCAGTTGCCTCTGGCAGGCATTGCGGACATTGCCTTCGACTGGCAACGCGATCTCCTGCTGCTCAACGAGAGTCTGCCCTACCACCCCAATGCCATGTCCCTGACAGCCTTCGGTGAAACCGGCGAACTGTTCGAGCAAACCTATTACTCGGTGGGCGGCGGTTTCATCATCGAAGCGGCCGAAGCCGAATCCGGAATCGCACCGACCGGCGATATGGTGCTGCCTTACGACTTTTCCAGTGCCGCCGAACTGCTCAAACTCTGCAACGAGCACGGGCTGCGGGTGAGCGAACTGATGATGGCCAACGAACGGGCATGGCGCACTGACGCGCAGATCCGCCAGGGCCTGTTGCATATCTGGTCGGTGATGCGCGAATGCGTCGAGCAGGGCTTGCGCCACGAAGGCATTCTGCCCGGCGGTCTGAATGTTCCGCGT
Organism: Pseudomonas sp. KB_15; assembly: GCF_052114525.1. Classification (NCBI taxonomy): domain Bacteria; kingdom Pseudomonadati; phylum Pseudomonadota; class Gammaproteobacteria; order Pseudomonadales; family Pseudomonadaceae; genus Pseudomonas; species Pseudomonas sp. KB_15. The sequence goes on from NZ_JBFREX010000001.1 coordinate 435,814, forward strand.
CGAGCGGCGAAACTGCATCGCAGCCTGCAGGAAATCGGCAAGCCGAATGTCATCACGTCCACGTTGTCAGCGATGGAATGGGTCAACCTGTACGCCCTTGCCGTGAACGAAGAAAACGCGGCCGGCGGGCGCATGGTCACGGCGCCGACCAACGGCGCGGCGGGGATCATTCCGGCGGTACTGCACTACTACATGAAATTCAATGCCGACGCGTCTGACGACGATGTGGTCGCGTTCTTCCTGGGCGCAGCTGCCGTCGGCATCCTGTGCAAGAAAAACGCTTCGATCTCCGGAGCCGAAGTCGGCTGCCAGGGCGAAGTCGGCTCCGCCTGCGCCATGGCCGCCGCGGGCCTGGCAGAGGTGCTTGGCGCCACCCCGGAACAGCTGGAAAACGCTGCCGAAATCGGCCTGGAACACAACCTCGGCCTCACCTGCGACCCGGTTGGCGGACTGGTGCAAGTGCCGTGTATCGAGCGCAATGCGATCGCAGCGGTGAAGGCCATCAACGCCACGCAAATGGCCCTGCGCGGCGACGGCAAACACTTCATTTCCCTGGACCGGGTGATCCGCACCATGCGCGACACCGGGGCCGACATGCACGACAAGTACAAAGAGACGTCGCGGGGCGGACTGGCGGTGAACTGGGTGGAATGTTGATCGCTTTGGAGGCACGTCGAGGTTTATTGCCCTGAAACGTGCAGAAAACACGGCCCCTGCAGGAGCGAGCTTGCTCGCGAAAAACCTTCAGGCGCCGCAAACCATCTGGTTTGACGCGTTAACATTCACGATCATCGCGAGCAGGCTCGCTCCTACAGAGCGTGTTTTTTGTCCAACAATTTTGTCGGCATGCCCCTTGCTACATCCTGATTGGAACAATGATGGCGAGATGGCCGGTGGTCTGACATTGCGAACCAACCCGATCACGGCCGGTCAACAACTGCACGTTCAATCAGGCGGTGACGCATCATGGACAACCCTTTCCAGCTCATTACCGATGCCTTTGCAGCGGATTATCAGATCAACCTGAGCATTCAGGGACTGGACGGCAGCATCATGCTGACCCTCTCCAACAGTGGCCGCGTGGTGGCCAAACGCATGATCAGCGCCGAACAACGCAATGACCCCCAACGCCTCAAGCGTCTGGTTCAAAGCATTCAATTCGGCATTGCCATCGAACAAGGCCACAGTGCCGTGGCCATCCTCGAATCCATGACCGATGACGGCACCCGCAGTCTGCCGCCACCACCCGCCAAAGGCCGGCCCCGACCCGCCATGGGGCTTTAAAGCTCGCCCTTTTCTACTTCCGGATGTTCACTGGAGCCCGCACCTGTTTTGCGGTGTGGGTTCTCAATCTTCACCGAAGGAAATTGCGACGAAGCGTAACGCACCACCAGAATCGCAAACGCCAGCAGCAGAATCCCGCCGCACAGGTAAATAATTCCCAGGTCCGGCGGGTTGTGGTGCGAAACGTTGGAAATCAGCAGCCGCGTCAGCGCGGTGATCGCCACGTAGATCAGGAAGCGCACGGGCATGTGGTTGGTCTTGAAGTAAATCCCGACCATCGCCCCCAGTTCCAGGTAGATGAACAGCAGCAAGATGTCATCGATCTTGATGTGTCCCTCTTCGATCATTCCGAGAAACTCCATCACCGCCGCCCACGCGGTCACCGCACCAATGGCAAACAGCGCCAGGTAGTGAAAGGTTTCAACGAACAGATTGCCCAGGGACTCGGCCAGCTCATGGACGTTCTGCCGCAATTTTTCGGCCCAGTTGATTTTCACGATGCTGCTTCCTTAGGTCGGTTCGAACGGATGATGCGGGTTGGACGTGAAGGTTTTTCTGCATGCAGAAAAAAGGCCAGCCATGATGGCGAGACGCTCTGGATTGCGCGCCGTGGCGTTTGGTCGCACCTGCTCCGCGCCTCACCTGACAAATGTCGAAACCGGTCTACATTAAAAAGCCACTACCCAAAAGGCAGGGATTCGCTTATCCTTTCGCTGTATATAGATACAGTAGTCGAAACCGACAACCAATGTGAAGGCATGTGAGGTGGTGAATGGCCGTCGAAGTGGTATACCGCAGCAGCCGAGATCTGGAGCGCTTGTTCATGGATAAAGCCGAAGCTGACCGTCATGACAAAATGCTCGAACTGGCCGAATTGCTGGCTGAAGTGTTGCAGAAAGCCGTTCCGTCGCTGACCGAGCAGCAAGTGGAAGAAGCCGGGATCTACATGGCGAAGAATCGCGATGTGTTCGCCAAAGCGTTCAAGAGCCAGCCGGACGCCCTGTCCGAACTGCTCAGCGCACCGGTTGAAGTCGCAGAACCGGTTGCAGCGGTCGAGGTCGTTGAAGCCGCTGAGCCGATCACCCCGGCCAAGCCTGCCAAGGTCCCCAAAGCCGCCAAGTAAGCAAAGCCCAAATTGAACAGGCCCTGAGTCGAATGGCTCAGGGCCTTTTTCATGCCTGTGGAAAACTCATGCCTGATTCACCGGTACAACACTTTCTCCGCCAACTCGTCGGCCACCCGTGCGGGGGAGCGTTTTTCCGCCTGGGCGTGGGCGAACACTTCGGTCAGGCGCGAGCTGATTTTCGACAGATGTGCGGTGATGGTCGGCAGTCCTTCGCCGCGGTGCTTGAGCGACACGTAAATCAGCCCACCGGCGTTGATCACGTAATCCGGTGCGTAGAGGATGCCCCGCCGCTCCAGTTGGTCGGCGACGTCCAGATGCGTCAACTGATTGTTCGCCGAACCGGCCACCGCCGAGCAGCGCAATTGCGCCACGGTATGGCTGTTGAGTACACCGCCCAGCCCGCAGGGCGCGAGGATGTCGCAAGGTGTACTGAGCAGCGCGTCGTTGGCAATCGGGTGCGCACCGAGTTGCTCCATGGCCAGTTGCACCTTGCCGTGATCGATGTCGCTGACCAGCAGTTCGGCACCGGCGGCGTGCAACTGTTCTGCCAGGGCATAACCGACATTGCCCAGGCCTTGAATGGCAACGCGCAGGCCTTCGAGGTTATCGCTGCCCAGTCGCGCCATCGCAGTGGCGCGAATGCCGGTGAACACGCCCATCGCCGCATGTGGCGCGGGATCGCCCGCCGATGTGGTGCTGGTGACGTGCTGGGTCTGCTGGGCGATGCAATCCATGTCCGCCACTGAAGTGCCGCTGTCGATGGCGGTGATGTAACGGCCTTCGAGCTGTTCGATGCAGCGTCCGAAGGCTTCAAATAGCGCCGCACGGTTTTCCACATGGGCCGGGCGCACGATCACCGCTACGCCGCCGCCCTGGGCCAGGCCGGCCAACGCTGCCTTGTAGCTCATGCCCTGGGCCAGGCGCACAGCGTCCTCGACCGCGGACTCGTCGCTGGGGTAGGCAAGGTAACGACAACCACCCAGGGCAGGTCCCAGCCGGCTGTTATGAATGGCAATGACCGCCTTCAACCCGGTGACCGAGTCAACGCTCAGATGCAGCGATTCAAGGCGAGTGCTTTGCATGAGAGCGAACATCGTAAGGCTCCCGAATCACTTCTTGTAGTCGCCAGTATAGGCTTGCGCCCAAAAAATGCAGAAGCGCACAGGAATAAGCACGGCCACCATGCTAGCTTTCGGAAATAACCCGTATTCGCCCTGGCGCGGCACTGGACGAATGCCGGAGAGGGGGCTAAAACGAGGCATTGCCCGGAGATTCTGATGACCCCGCGCCAATCGTTTTTCGCCTGCCTGCAACGTTCACCGCCCGCGCTGTTCGAGGCGGCACTGTGGATTGCGGTCGAGCACGACAGCGAGGTGAACCCGCAAGCACTGCTGGCCGATTTCCAGGCGTTGCAACAACGGGTCAGTGGTGGCTTGCCGATGTTGCCGGTCAGTGAACTGGCCCAGCCGTTGCTGCGGCGCATGAACGACCTTGGTTTTGCCCAGGACGATTTCACGCCATTGCGCCCGCAAGTGGCACTGCTTGACAAGGTTCTGGAACTCCGGCGAGGGCAACCCTTGACGCTGGGGCTGATTGCACTGGAGTTGGCCAGGGGCCTGGAGATTCCCATGGTCGGGGTCAACTTCCCCGGACATTTCCTGCTGCGGGTGCCGGGCGCCGATCATTTGCTCGACCCCTGCGGCGGCCGTCGCCTTTATCCGAACGATTGCCGGGAATTACTGCACCGCCAGTACGGCCCGAACATCAAGCTCGGCGCCGAGCACCTGGAGACCGCTGAACCGGTGCAGATGCTGCAACGGCTGTCGCGCAACCTGCGCCAGTTGTACCTGTCCCACGACGATGTCATCAATGCCTTGATCGACGCCGATCGCGTCCTGGAACTGGGCAACGCCAGTGCCACAGACTACCTGTCCCGGGCCAGCCTGTATCAACGACTGGAATGTCCGAATGCCGAACGTTTTGACCTGGAGCATGCGCTGCTGCTCAGCGACGACCCAATCCAGCGGATTCGCCTGACGGAGCGGCTGGGGCATTTGCCGCCGAACGCCATCGTTCACTGATCACTGATCACTGCCCCCCCCTGTAGGAGCGAGCTTGCTCGCGAAATCGGTGTGTCAGCCACCAATGAAGTGATTGCCAGACCGCTATCGCGAGCAGGCTCGCTCCCACCTTTGTTTTGCACTGTGGCGAGCATTTGTGTACACCACCGAAACCTGTGGGAGCGGCGGTGCGGCGGTCCGACTTGCTCGCGAAATCGGTGTGTCAGCCACATTATTGTTGACTGACACGCCTTCTTCGCGAGCAAGCTCGCTCCCACATTGGAACGGTGTGAGGCATCAAGGCGTGTCTGGCTGGTTCGCCGGATGCGCCTTGATAAACGCCGGATGCGTTGCCGCCAACGCCGCCACTCGACAAATCCGCGGGTAAGCCTCAAGGGAAACATTGAAGCGCTCGGCCGCATACAACTGCGGGATCAGGTAGACGTCCGCCAACCCGGGCTCGGGGCCGAAACAGTAACCGTCATCGCCGATCAACTGCTCCACCGTGGCCAACCCTTGGCCGACCCAGTGACCGATCCACTCCACCACCTGCGGTTCGTCGTGGCCCAACTGGCGCAGACGATTGAGCACGCTGACGTTATGCAACGGGTGCACATCGCAGCCGATCACTGCTGCCACACCGCGTTCATGGGCGCGGGTGGCGAGGTCTCTGGACAGCAGTGGCACCTGTGGATAACGTTCCTCCAGGTATTCGATGATGGCGGGAGACTGGATCAGCAACTCGCCTTCATCAGTGCGCAAGGCCGGCACCCGGCCTTGCGGGTTGACGCTCAGATAAGGCGGCTGCCGATGCTCGCCCCCCTGCGGTGCGATCAGGTTGACCGGCAAGGACTGATAATCCAGGCCCTTGAGCGCCAACGCGATACGCACCCGGTACGACGAAGTCGATCGGTAGTAGGTATAGAGTTCCATGCCTCGCTCCTGTTAACGCGCCGGCAGCACTTTGCCGCGGCACTCACCGAAACCGATGGAAGCGAAACCGTCACGACGGCAACGGCCGCGCAGGATGATTTCGTCACCGTCCTCAAGGAATTTACGCACTTCGCCCGACGCCAGTTCGATCGGTTTTTTACCACCCTCGGTAATTTCCAGCAGGCTGCCGAACTGACCGCTCTCAGGGCCCGACAACGTGCCCGAGCCAAACAGATCACCGGCCTGCAATTGGCAACCATTGACGCTGTGGTGCGCGACCATTTGCGCCACGGTCCAGTACATGTGCCGGGTGTTGCTCAAGGTCAGGCGATGGGCTGGCAGGTTCTGTTCACGCATGGCTTCGGTGAGCAGCAACACTTCGAGTTCGATGTCGAACGCGCCAGCGGCCTGATCGCGCTTGTCGAGCAGGTATGGCAGCGGCTGCGGATCACCTTGCGGACGCACAGGCTGGGCGCGACGGAATGGTTCCAGCGCTTCGGCGGTCACGATCCACGGCGAGATACTGGTGATGAAGCTTTTCGACAGGAACGGCCCTAGCGGCTGGTATTCCCAGGCCTGGATGTCCCGTGCCGACCAGTCGTTGAGCAGGCAGAAACCGGCGATGTGATCGGCCGCATCGCCAATGGCAATCGAGTCGCCCATGTCGTTGCCCTGGCCGATCCAGATACCCAGTTCCAGTTCGTAGTCCAGGCGTGCACAAGGACCAAAGGTCGGCTCGGTTTGACCGGCCGGCAAGGTCTGGCCTTTCGGACGGCGTACATCGGTACCGGACGGGCGAATGGTCGACGCACGACCGTGGTAGCCGATTGGCACGTACTTGTAATTCGGCAGCAACGGGTTGTCGGGACGGAACAGTTTGCCGACGTTCTGCGCGTGCTCGATACCAACGTAGAAGTCGGTGTAATCATTGATTTTCGCCGGCAGGTGCATCTCGCAATCCGCCGCCAGTGGCAGCAGTTTCGCACCTTGGGCTTCGATCTTGCCATGCAGGGTGCTGCCTTCGGCGAACAGTTCCAGCAAGCGTTCACGCAGGGCCACACGGGCCTCGCGGCCCAGTTCGAAGAAGGCATTCAACTGGCCGCCACGGGTGGCCTCGACGGCAGCCTTCGCAGCGCCATCGAACAACCCGGCCTCCAGGGCCGCTTGCAGATCAAAGATGTGCTCGCCAATGGCCACGCCGCTACGCGGTGCCGAGCCGTTGAGGCTGAACACGCCCAACGGCAGGTTTTGCAGCGGGAAATCAGCATGGCCGTTGGCGGATGCAACCCAGCTGCGAGTGATGGAAGTCTGCGTCATGGGTTATCTCCGGGTCGGGTCGAAAGTGGCGGGCAGCGTAGCCCAGCAGGCATCGTAAGTGTTTTGCAGTTGCGGGCAATCGAGGGCGAAACGGCTTGGGCGCAACACCTGGCTGGTTTCGAACATGAACGCCATAGTATTGTCGATTTTCGCCGGCTTGAGGTCCGCGTTGATCGCTTTGGTGCAGGTTTCACCGTCCGGACCGTGGGCGCTCATGCAGCTGTGCAACGAAGCACCACCGGGCACGAAGCCTTCAGCCTTGGCGTCGTATTCGCCCTGGATCAAGCCCATGAATTCGTTCATCAGGTTGCGATGGAACCAAGGTGGACGGAAGGTTTTCTCGGCCACCATCCAGCGCGGCGGGAAGATCACGAAGTCGAGGTTGGCCAGGCCATGGACGCTGGTTGGCGAGGTCAACACTGTGAATATCGACGGATCAGGGTGATCGAAACTGACGGTGCCGATGGTGTTGAAACGGCGCAGGTCATATTTGTACGGCACATTATTACCGTGCCAGGCGACCACGTTGAGCGGCGAATGATTGAGTTCGCACGCCCACAACTGGCCGAGGAATTTCTGCACCAGCGTGGTGGGTTGTTGCAGGTTCTCGTAGGCGGCCACCGGGGTCAGGAAGTCCCGCGGGTTGGCCAGGCCATTGCTGCCAATCGGCCCCAGGTCCGGAAGACGCAGCGGCGCGCCATGGTTTTCGGCGACATAACCGCGGGCTTGCGGGTCAATGAGTTCGATACGGAATTTAAGGCCGCGTGGCAGTACGGCAATTTCCAGCGGTTGCAGTTCAAGCACGCCGAGTTCGGTGGCAATGCGCAGGCGCCCCAGTTCAGGCACCAGCAACATCTCGCCGTCAGCATTGAAGAACACACGCTCCATGGAACGGTTGGCGCGGTAGTTGTAGATGCTGATCCCGGCCGGTTTTTCTGCGCCCGAGTTGGCAGCCATGCTCACCAGACCGTCGATGAAATCGGTCGGCTCGGCGGGAATCTCCAGCGGGTTCCAGCGCAGGCGATTGGGGGTCACGTCACCCAGTGGACCGCCGGCCAGTTGCCGATCCAGTTTGACGAACGCCGGATGATTGGCCGATGGCTGAATGCGATACATCCAGGTGCGACGCGCCTCGCTACGCGCCATGGTGAACGCCGTGCCGGAGAACAGTTCGGTGTAAAGGCCGTACGGGGCTTTTTGCGGGGAGTTCTGGCCGACAGGCAGTGCGCCGGGCAACGCTTCGCTGCTGAATTCGTTGCCGAAGCCTGACAGGTAAGCCAGCGCTGGCGTCGTTGAATCGGGGTTCATGGAGCCTCCTGAACAGGGAGTCGGCAATGGCCGGTCGCTCTGTTGCAGAGTTCGTGGCATGCCTGGGTTATTTTTATCGTAATTCAATTACGCATAACGTAATTTGATTGGTATTGACCGTCAAGCTATAAAGACGCCCATTCGTCCCGGGATCCCAGCCACCATGGAAAAAACCAGCGACAACAACGGTAAACAGAAAGTCCGCTCGGCCGAGGTTGGCACCGACATCCTCAAGGCTCTGGCCGAGTTGTCGCCTTCGACTTCGCTGTCGCGCCTGGCCGAACACGTGCAGATGCCGGCGAGCAAGGTTCATCGCTATTTGCAGGCCTTGATCGCCAGCGGATTCGCCGAACAGAACGCCGCGACCAACCATTACGGCCTTGGTCGCGAAGCCCTGCGCGTCGGCCTGGCGGCACTCAACAGTATGGACGTGCTGAAAGTCGCCGCCCTGCCCCTGGCTGAATTGCGCGATGACTTGAACGAAACCTGTTTTCTGGCGGTGTGGGGCAATCAGGGCGCGACCGTGGTGCATATAGAACCGGCGGTGCGTGCGGTGACGGTGGTGACACAACTGGGCTCGGTGTTGCCGCTGCTCAGCTCCTCCACCGGACTGGTCTTCGGCGCTTACCTGCCTGCGCGTGAAACCGTGGACCTGCGCGATCAGGAATTGCTGAGCAGCACCGCCCACGCCTTGGCCGATCAGCAGGCGTACACGACGATGTGCGAGCAGATCCGGCAACGGGGCCTGCATCATGTGCATGGATTGTTGATGCCCGGTGTGGATGCCTTGTCGGCGCCGGTGTTCAACGCGATGGGCAAGATTGCGGCAGTGCTGACGGTGGTGGGGCCGACGTCGCTGTTTCATGCCGACGAAAATGGCCCGGCGGCGCAGCGATTACTGGCTGCGACACGGGCCATCAGTTGGCGGATGGGCTACGAAAGTCCTTCCGTATCAGATCAGGAACTGCGGAGCAATATCGATCACTAGGTCACTGATGTCCTTGATCGTGAGTTGCGGATGCAAATGAAATTCCCGGGAACTGTAGGCGACCGAATAAACACCAACGCCTTCGCCGTGATAGTAAGGAATTTCATTCTGTTGGAAATGAGCAAAGATATCTTCGGCCAGGCTTCGGGATTGAATTATCTTTCGCCCGTCCGCTTGCGTGACAAAACTGGTCAAGTACAGGTTATCGATATTGACTTCCGGGAGCCGATACTTCAACGCAGCATGGACCTCCTCGATGCCAGATACCTTGATCGAGCGTTTTGAAAGATTGATTGAGGGCGCATCGATTAACCAACGGACGATATCAATTATAAGCCGTTCAAACTCTATCAGGTCCAGCCCTTTAACCCTATGTTCCGGCTTGAATGAATACTGCCGATTGAAAACCCCATTGATACCCTGGACATAATCAGGCAGTGTCTCTTTCTCAACCCACTCCAGTGTCTCATCGAATAACGTCCTGGATTCGCTGACGTCAGTGCCAATAATATCAACCAGCGTATTCAGATAGGTCTTGTGCGGGTTGATTCCGAGTTTCCCCAGGCGTTCAGCCAACAGCACCTCGACGGCGAAATCCGCACGGATACGCTTCAATAGCAAAATCTTACTGTTAGAAAAAAAACTGTCACTCATACAGACTTCCTGTCACGTTAAAGAGCCGAGCATCCTGCTCGAACTGTCGACCAATGTGCTGACAATGCAACAAATTGCTTACTTATCAGCGCCGACTATCATATTAATCAACACGGTTATTTATGCACGCAACCGTATGTTTTAATTCATTTCAAAATTTAAAATCAACCATTACCAAACCTGCATTATCAACCCCAACTTCTTCGCCATGGCAACTGCCTGTGTGCGTCGTTCCACACCCAACTTGCTGTGAATGCGCCGGGCATGGGTTTTCACCGTATGCAACGAAATGAACAGTCGCTCGGCGATTTGCTGATTGGAGTTGCCTTGTGCAATCAGGTCCAGTACTTCAAGCTCTCGCCCGCTCAGCAAACTGACATCGGTGCCCATATCGACCACTGGCGCCGTTCCCTGTAGACGACAGATCAGACTCGGCTGGCGCAAATTCAAATCACGCAATGCCTGTTGCCCCTGACAACGCTTCACCAATGCCTGGCCGGCCTCCAGCGCTGCATGAGCCATGCCCGTCTCACCCGTCAGGTGCGCCACTTCGCAGATTGCCAATTGCAACTCCGTTTCCAGCGCCGGCATGGCCTGTTGTTGCGCATGCTTGAGTAACGCCTTGAGACGATCCAATGGACATTGCGCCAATTGAAGTTGAGTTTCGGCCAACACCAACTGGTATTCGATACGCGCAATCAGTTGCAGCGTGGCGGGTGGTGCCTGGCGTGCATGGGCTCCGCGATAATGACGCAAGACTCGGGTCAGCGCTTCCCGGGCCAACTCCGGGCGCCCTTGTTGCAGCCAGAAATGACTGCTTGTTTGCAGCAGTACGCCGCGATAAACCGTATCGGGAATCTGCCGCTGCTGCATCACGCGCTCGGCCTCGCGCAGACGATCAAACGCAAGGGCGTAATCGCGCTGGTTGGCGGCCATCTGCGCTTGCCCGAGAAAGCCATACAGTGCGTGCTTGTCCTGGCTTTGCAGGCAGTCCTCCAGGCCGGACTGGAAGAAACCGGCGGCCAGCTCATCTTGTCCCTGACAAAGGGCCAACCGTCCTCGCCGCAGGGCAATTCGCCCCAATAGCGGCGTCGGTCGATCAGCCTCTCGAGACAACAGGGCAAAAATATCAGCCAACAAGCTCTCGGCGCGTCGGGGCGCTCCGCGCATCTCCAGCAACTGCGCGTGATCGAGTTCAAGCAGCCCTTCGAACAATAGCGAGCCTTGGGCGCGCGCCAGACACAGCGCCTCACGATTGAACGTCTGCGCCGCATCGAGTTCGGCGTTGAGCAATGCCTGTTGGGTCAGCCCCGACAGGCACAACAATCGCGTCGGCCAGGCGTCGACGCTCAACTCGGCCAGCGCATCGAGAAAGTGCGCGCGGGCCGCCTCCATGCGGCCTTGCAAATGCAGCAACCAGCCCTGTTGCGCCTGCCAGCGTGCCAGCAGTTGCCGTTGCAGCGCCTGCGTAGGCTGCGGGGCAAATCGTGCCAGTTGCTCGATGCACGCGGCGGCATGATCGAAACGTCCGGCAAATAGCAATGCCGCGCTAACCAGTCCCACCAATTGCGGCGTAACGAGGGTCAGCTCAGCATGTTGGCGCTCGTGGAGCTTCAACAACAGGCAGACATTTTCGCGCCGGAACAAATGTTCGAGGCTGAAGTGCTGCAACAGACTGACCGCCACTTCGAGCTCCTGCGCCAACAGCGCCTGCTCGAACGCCCCCTGCCAGTCCTCTTTGGCGCTGAACCATTGGCAGGCGCGGCGATGCCAGGATCGCCCGGCCGGGCTCGGCTCTTCACGCATCGCCCGGGCCAGTGGCTCGAAGATCCGCAACCATTCGACGGAGTCTTCCCAGGGTTCAATGAAGCAACCCATTTCCTGCAACGCGTGCAGCCACTGCGCACCCTCACCCGTACCGAAAAGATGCTCGCACAAGCTGGCGTTGAAGCGCGGCAGATGAACCAACACCTGCCAGACTTCAACCAACTCCGACGGCAAGGTATTGAACAATTCGTGTTGCAGATAATCGAGCAGCGTCGCCGAACGCCCCTGCTCACCCGACCACGGACAACCATTGAGTAACGCGATCCGCACGCCAGCACACCAGCCACCGCTGCGCTCAACCACCCTTTTGGCGGTTTGTGCCGCCAGGGTCGGCTCGACATGAGCGAGCAACTGCACGACTTCAGCCTCGGTGAACGCCAGTGCCCGGCCTTCGCACTCGTACAACTCATCATCCAGCAGCAGCCGTGGCCAGTTGCAGGGTGGTCGTCGCCGGGAGCCCAACCACCAGGTCAGCGCCGGACTGGCAACGGCCAACAGGCGATCGAGCATCCGGTCGAGCTCCGGGTTGGGTGCGCGGCAATAATCATCGAGAAACAGCCAGGTCGGCGTCTGCAATAGCGCCAGATGCGCCAGCAGCTCCGGCTCATCCGCCGAGGGCAGACCCAACGCTTGCGTCAGGCGCAACAGAAAATCGGCTGCACTCAACGACTCCCCCGCCAGCGGCAGCCAACAGACCCGAGAGCGCTCCGGTGCCCTCAACAGGCATTCGGTGAGCAACGCGCTCTTGCCACTACCGGCCGGTGCGCAAAGCAGCTTCACCCGTGCAGTCGAGACCAGCATGGGCTCAATCAGCCGCTCGCGGGACAGATGATGGGACGACAGACGGGGCAGGAAGCCAGGGCGGTCCAGGCAGTGCGTCATTGCAGTCATAGTGGTGCGCCTTTTTTATAATTCTGGCGCCACCCTAGACCCCTCCCGAGCGCTTGTTGAAGAAGTATTCAACACACTGATCGACACCTATAAAAAAGGTGACCGTGAAGTCACCCTTTTGTGTAAGAGCCTGTAGGAAACCTACCTGACCCCCGTGCTACGTAAAGCCGCTGGTGTGTAGTCCCCGGCTTTTGCATCGATGTTGAATTCGAAGCTGCGCTTCTCTTCGTTCTTCATCCCCAGGGCGATATAGCGACCGGCAATCAGGTCATACAGCGCTTCGACGGTGTAGGCCGGCACCTGGTGATCGTAGTAGAACTGGGCATGCCCTTCGGCGACGCGCCAGAGCTGGCCACGCCCGTCGTAGTGGTCGGCCAGCGCCACTTGCCAGCTGTCTTCATCGATGTACATGTGGCGCTTGGCATACACGTGCCGCTCGCTCGGCTTGACCGTGGCGACGACTTCCCAGACCCGGTGCAATTCATAGCGCGTCAGGTCCTGATTGATGTGCCCGGCCTTGATCACATCGGTGTACTTGAGGTCTGGCGAGTCGAGCTTGTAGCTGTTGTAGGGGATGTACATCTCCTTTTTGCCGATCAGTTTCCAGTCGTAGCGATCCGGTGCGCCGGAAAACATGTCGAAGTTGTCGGTGGTGCGCAGGCCGTCGGATGAGGTGCCGACGCCGTCATAAGCGACCTGTGGCGCACGCCGTACTCGACGCTGGCCAGCGTTGTAGATCCAGGCCTTGCGCGGTTCCTTGACCTGGTCGAGGGTCTCGTGAACCAGCAACACGTTGCCCGCCAGCCGCGCCGGCGCAGTCACTTCCTGCTTGAAGTAGTTGAGGACGTTATCGTCACTGCCCGGCTTCAGATCACCGAGCAACGACGGCACGGCGACTTCGTCCTTGAAGCGGATCACGGTGAAATCGCCATTGGACTGCGGTGTCGCCTGGGTAATGGTGCGGCGCAGATTGCCGCCGTGGTAACGAGTGACATGGTTCCAGATCACTTCCACGCCATTCTTTGGAATCGGGAACGCGTAGTAGCGATTGCCGGTGAAGTTGGCCAGACCGTTACCGTCGTTGATCGGTGTTACGTTCAGTGCGCTGCGTTTGGCCGACTCATATATCTCGGCCGGTAACGCCACGGTGCGGTGGCTGGGATAGACCGGAATTTTGTAAGTCTCGGGATAGCGCTTGAACATCGCGATCTGGCCGTCGGAGAGCTTGTCCTTGTACTTGTCGACGGTCGCTGCGGTGATCACGAACAACGGCTTTTCGTTGGCGAACGGGTCAGCCAGGAAACCTTTGCTGTCCACCGCGCCAGCATTTTTCGGGATGCCGCCGGTCCAGGCTGGAATCGAGCCATCGGCATTGCCGGCCTTCTCGGCACCGAGTGGTGTAAGACTGGTGCCGAGTTTGTTGGCCTCTTCCGGCGGCACTGCAGCCATCACGTTGGCGGTCAGCAACCCGAGGGTCAGCGCGCCTAATTGCAGAATCATCTTGCGCATTGAAATCATCCTTTTCAGCCAGATCAGAAATTCACGCCAAAGCTCAACGCCACGAAGTCACGGTCGGTGAGGACGTTGAAGTCCCCACCGAAAAAGTCGGTGTAACTGAGGCTCGCGGTGTAGGTGTTGCGATAGTCCGCATCGACACCGAGGCTGACGGCCTTGGCGCCTTCGTTGAACAGACCGTTGGGGCCAAAGCCGGAGACATCGTGGGACCACGAGAGGTTGGGCCTGACGTTGATGCCGGCGATGAGGTTGTTGTAGTCGAGGATGGCCCGGCCGCGATAACCCCATGAAGTCGAGGTCACGAACCCGTCGGTATTGCCGCCGAAACCATACTGGCCATACACCGAGTCGCGGCCGTAGCGCAGTTTGGTACGTGCTTCCAGACCACCGACCCGAACCACCGCCGCCTCGCCCACCAGGGTCAGGCGATCCGCACCCGCGACCTGATCGATGAAGTGCGTCAGGGTGCTCTGGATCTGCGTCACTTCCTTGCGGCGATAACCTTTGTTGTCAGCCCCCGGTGACGTGGCGATGGGCGATGCTGCGCCGCCTGCAATCGGATTGAGCATGGCCAGGGTCAGGTCATTGGTGTTGACCTGCACCGGGAGGTTGGGGCGGTAGCTGATTTCCCCGTTCCACGCGGTGCCGGTAGACAAGGTGGTGGAAAAGCTGGCGCCGTAGAGGCGGATGTCCTCCGGGTACTCGAGGTAATACTGGCCGCGACCGAGCATCACACTTTGGGCCAGGCCTGAACCGCTGCCGGGGGCGATTCGGTTGGCGGTGGCGACGATTCCCGGAATGCTTGCCAGCGTACTGAGCCCGGCGGTGGTGGTCCCGACGTTGGGGCTGCGGCTGTGATAGTTCAGGAAGTACAGGCCGTACTCGGTGTCGTCCCCCAGCCAGCGCAACGCCGTACCCCACTGTCCGGAGTCCCGGGCATCACGGTCGCCGCCACGGGGAACGATCACGCCCTCTTTGCTGACCTCGAAGCCCTGGCCAAAGGCTGCAGCAATCGGCTGCAACGGTGCAATGGCCGGGCTGGCGACGGTGTAGCCCTTGTTGCAGCCATCCGCCACTACATCGACACCAAAGAAGGTGCCGCAGTTATCGACGACCGTCTGGTCCCATTCCAGTTGATAGAAGCCCTCCACGGTCAACTTCTCCGTCAGGCCCTGGGAGGCGAACAGCATGTTGACCGGGATCAGGCCCTCCTTGATCTCGGCTCCTGGGCGACGGAACGCGGACACGTCGACCGGATTGATGCTGTTGATCGAGTTGCCGATGAAGGTGCTCTCACCCCAACTGACCACCTGCTTGCCGGCACGGACCGTACCGGGCAGATCGGCGATGGAATAGTTGTGATAGACAAAGGCGTCGAGGATTTGCCCGCCTGAGGACTTGGCGCCCTCTTTGCGGTTGTGATCGCTGATGGGCTTGAACTCGCGGTCTTCATCCTTCAACTCGAAGTCGTACCAGTACTTGCCACGCACGAACACACCGGTGTCGCCGTACTTCAGTTCGAGGTCATGAATCCCCTTGAAGATCTTCGAAAAGGTTTCGCCCTTCTTGAAGTTCAGTCGCCCGTCGTCACCGGTCGAAGACTGGCCGGAACCGCCATTGACGATGCCCACCAGGTCGTTATCCGCATCACGCATGCCCCAGCTCGCGCCGACCGACAGCGAGGAATCGAATGTCCCCTCGATTTCCCCGATGTTGAACGAAATGGCCTGTGCCTGGGCACAGCAGCCTAATGCAACCGCAGCCGCCAGCGCCTGCGGTTTGAAGATGGCGCGCATTGTTGTTTTTGTCATGCGTCTTCCCCGGTGAGTGACAGAAGGCCTCACCCTACTGCCGGGCATCGGGGTCGATAAGCGCACCAAGGAGGTATTCGTGGTGTACCTCTTAAGGATGACTGGCACAGGGTCATCACCCGGACGAGCACCCGATTCCTGACTGTTGCCGGGGCTGCAACAGTGCATGTCCGTAATTGGTATTTTTCCTGCGACACTAAGGGCTTACTCTTGCCTGGCTGCCACGGTAAACCGCCGCAAGGCACGATGTACTTGCCTGCGCCGTGACTGAAAGATTTCAGATGAATTGAGGATTCGGTTCATCGCCCCGCGCTCACTGACGTTGATTTGTAGCTCCTGATCCAACGTCTTACCTTGGCCGCTGCGTTTGCAGCGGCCTTTTTTATGGGCCTCATTTTCAGCGTGGGCACGGTCCCGTGCAGGAGCTGGCTTGCCAGCGATGGACGTTAACGATAACGCGTGTGAACCGGATAAACGCGGCGTACTTGAGTCCATCGCCAGCAAGGCTGTCTCCTACAGTTTCAGCGTGGGCATGGTCACTTGCTGGAGCTGGCTTGCCAGCGATGGTCGTTAACGATAACGCTTGTTAACCGGATAAACGCGGCGCGCTTGAGTCCATCGCCAGCAATCGAGCGTCGACCGGCTGCTCCTACAGTTTCAGCGTGGGCACGTTCCCGTGCAGGAGCTGGCTTGCCAGCGATGGACGTTAACGATAACGCGTGTGAACCGGATAAACGCGGCGTACTTGAGTCCATCGCCAGCAAGGCTGGCTCCTACAGTTTCAGCGTGGGCATGGTCACTTGTAGGAGCTGGCTTGTCAGCGATGGTCGTTAACGATAACGCGTACGAACCGGATAAGCGCGGCGCGCTTGAGTCCATCGCCAGCAATCGAGCGTCGACGGCTGCTCCTACAGTTTCCCGGGATTGCGTGAAGAACCTTTTTTATGGGCGATGTTTTTTGATGAATGACCGCGACCAGGAAAAACCACGCATGCCTACATTCCTTTCAGAAAACGACTACAAGCATAGGTAAACATCACAAGCACTCCAGCCATTAAGTTGAACAGCAAGTCGGCGAACGACTTTTATCGTTGCCCGACTTCAAACTTACTTATTGCGAGTGCAACCATGAAGCCCATCAACTACAACCAGTATCGCTCAGCCAGAAGCTTCAACAGCCGAATACGCTTTCTGGTTCTTCACTACACGGCCGCTAACTTTTCAAGTTCTGTCAGTGCCCTGACCGGCCCGAATGTCAGCGCGCACTATCTGATTCCGGATATCACTGATCCCGGTTACCTGAAAGCCGGTTATACCGGGCAGGAAACTTTCAACCTGGTGGATGAAACCCATCGCGCGTGGCACGCGGGTGTCAGTCAGTGGGGTAACCGCAGCAATCTGAATGACACGTCTATCGGCATTGAAATCGTCAACCTGGCGACTGACAACAAAGGCGAATTCACCTTCCCGCCCTATCACCCCGAGCAGATTGCCGCGATTGAACAACTGGCGTTGAACATCCTCAAGCGCTACCCGGATATCACTCCGACCCAGGTTTTGGGCCACTCCGATGTTTCAATCGGCCGCAAAAGTGACCCGGGGCCGATGTTTCCCTGGCAGGCGCTGTACTTGAAAGGCGTCGGCGCCTGGTTCGATGCAACCACTCGGGACGAGTATCTGTGCCAATACAACACATCGGGCGTACCAGCCCGAAGTGAATTGCTGGGGTTGTTCAAATCCTATGGATATGATGTGTCGGGCGCGTCAACGGAAGGCGGTTTCCAACAGTTGGCGCGGGCATTCCAGATGCATTTTCGCCCGGAAAACTTCGATGGAAAAATGGACGCGCAAACAGCCGCCAATCTGAAGGCACTGGTAGTCAAATACTTTCCCGGCTGATCGGTAGCAAACGGCTCCCGGCCGAAAAATGCAACAACCGGCAAGGTCAGTCAATGCGACCTTGCCAGCGCTATCAGAGCGTATACCTCTGCAAATTCCCCATCATTTCCTTCAGCGCTTCGATGTTGTCTTTCGGATGCGCCGCGCCTTCGAAGTCGCAAATCTGTTGCCAGTGCGCGGACACGTCTTCCGGGGAGAATCCCGCCCGTGGATCGAACCCGGCACCGAGACTGCGCTCCCAGCGGACCTTGCCCATCCAGCCGCCGCCGACTTCAAACAGACCGGAGGTTTCCTGGCAGTTCTCACTGGCCAGGTACACCACCAGCGGGCTGACCAGTTCCGGCTTGAGCTGTTCGAAGACTTGCGGCGGGATCAGGCCTTCGGTCATGCGCGTGCCGCCGGTAGGGGCGATGGCGTTGACCAGGATGTTGTTCTTGCGGCCTTCGATGGCCAGGGTACGGGTCAGGCCATAGAGACCGAGCTTGGCCATGCCGTAGTTGGACTGGCCGAAGTTGCCATAGATGCCCGAGGTCGACGCGGTGAAGATCACCCGGCCGTAGTTTTGCTCGCGCATGTGCGGCCAGGCGGCGCGGGTGACTTTGTAGGCACCTTCGACATGGACGCGGTAAACCAGGTCCCAGTCGGCGTCATCCATTTTGTGGAAGGTCTTGTCACGCAGGATCCCGGCGTTGTTGACCACCACGTCGACGCGACCGAAGACGTCCAGGGCGTGCTGGACCAGTTTGTCACCGTCAGTGACCGAGTCGTGGTTGGCCTCGGCGATGCCGCCGGCCTCGCGAATGTCCGCTACCACGCGGTCAGCGGCCGAAGCGTTGGCGCCTTCGCCCTGGGTCGAACCGCCCAGATCGTTGACCAGCACCTTGGCGCCCTGTTTGGCGAACAGCAGTGCATGCGCCCGTCCCAGGCCGCCACCGGCACCGGTGATGATCACGACTTTATCTTCGAAGCGCACAGACTCATTCATGGGGGACTCCAGCAGGCCAAGGGACTATGAGTCCGAGTTTCAGGCACGGCGCAGCGGGTCACAATGAATACGGGGTAGGCTGAATGGTGCGCAATAAGGCTGGGGGATGATTGATAGGGAAATGGACACAAATCCTGTGGCGAGGGGAACACGGTTCAGTTAAGGGTTCTGCGGGAGCAAGCTCGCTCCTACAGGGTTCAGGAGCAGGCGACTTTGCGCGGCGGGGAAAGCAGTTGATCGCGAAACGCCAGGTAGTGCTTGAGCACCTCGCAGGGAGCCTCGATTTGCGGGTAGTGGCCGATGTCCGGCAATACGACCGTGTCCGCCTCCGGGATCAGCTCCCGGTAACGCTCGACCATGTGCACGCCGGAGATCGGATCGACCCCGCCATCGATCACCCGCAGCGGCACTTCACCGCGTTGCATCGCGCTCACCCAGCGGTTGCGCCAGACGCGTCGCTCCGGGATGTAGGCAATCAATTTATGCATGATCCGTGGCCCGCGATGGCTTTCCACCAGACTCCAGAAATCATCCATCTGGCTTTCACTGGGACGGGTTTGCGGACCGAAAATCTGCCGAAAGCTTCTCACCAGGCCATCGCGGCTGAAGGCGCGGCCAATCATCCAGCCCAAAGGGCTGAGCAAGAGTTTTTGCATCAGTACCGGGCGATGGGTTTCCGGAAACAACCCGCCGTTGAGAAACACGCAACTGGCCAGCTTCACCCGCGACTCGTAATGCCGGGCCAGCAGTTCCTGGGCCACGCTGTCGCCGTAATCGTGGGCGAACAGGTGCACCGGCTGCTCGACATTCAGGTGCTCAAGCAATGCCTGTTGCAGATCCGCTTGCTCCAGCAGGCTGTACTCATGATTTGTCGGTTTGGCCGAATCGCCGAAGCCCAGCATGTCGCAAGCGATCACGCGAAAACGCTGGGTCAATGGCTGCCACAGGTAATGCCAGTCCCAACTGGCAGACGGAAAGCCATGAATGAGCAACAGCGGCTCACCCTGCCCTGCTGTCCAGTAACGGATGCTCTGGCCATGGAACTCGAACGTCTGGCTGCGTTTGCGCCAGACACACAGGGGGATCTCGGCGAGCACCATCAGAGTTTATAACCCGGATCCAGCTTATCGAGTTTGCGCAGCAACGCCGGCCAGGCCAGCGCTCCGCCCATGCCTTGAGCACTTCGGGTGACACCCGCGATCATGGCTTTGGCGCCGGCGAGAATCTGCGGATCGATGGTGATCAGTTCAGCGGCACCGTTCTGCGCCATGACCTGAATGTCGCAGGCACGCTGAAAGGTAAACATCATCAGGAACGTATCGGCGATGGTGCTGCCGCAAGTCAGCAGACCGTGGTTATGCAGCATCAGAAAATTGTTTTCACCGAGGTCGGCTTGCAGCCGCACTTTCTCCTCATGGTTGAGCGCCACGCCTTCGTAGGCATGGTAGGCCAGGCTGGAAAGCACGAACAACGACTGCTGGCTGATCGGTAAAACACCCTGCTTCTGCGCCGACACCGCAACCCCCGAGGCCGTGTGGGTGTGGAGCACGCAAACGACATCGTGACGGACTTCATGCACGGCGCTGTGGATGGTGTAGCCCGCCGGATTGATCTCGTAAGGACTGTCCATCAGCTTGTTGCCGGCCTGATCCACCTTGACCAGGCTTGACGCGGTAATTTCGTGAAACATCAACCCGAACGGGTTGATCAGGAAATCTTCGGTGCCGGGCACCTTGGCGGAGATATGGGTGAAGATCAGGTCATCCCAACCCTGTTGAGCGACCAGGCGATAACAGGCCGCCAGATCGACGCGGGTCTGCCACTCGGCGGCACTGACCTGGTCTTGGACACTATGTGGCGATTGGACGGGAGCGACAGTCACGGCAAGGAGCCTCGGTGTTTTTATGATGGAGTGTTTCCAATGATTACCGAGTCTAGTCAGCCCTTGAGGTTCGTGTAGTTGCATTGGCAGCCAGCTTTATGGCCCAGCGAGTCAGCCGCCCTGCCGCCTTGGATCCATGTCAAATGACCGGCGACGGCAAGGGTCTGACAGGCAGGTTTTACCGCACTGGCAGAACCCTGGCTGGCATGGGTGGCGGGGTAACGGTCAGGCGCGCAGTGCGCTGATCAGGTCCGCCAGCCAAGGCTCGGCGTCCGTCTCGGGGGTCACGGTTTCGCTGGCATCCAGGCGCAGCATCGGCAGTACTTCGCGAATGCCCAGTTCACCGAACAATTCGCGCATCTGCTCGCCGCCGCCACAAAAAGTATCGCCATAGCTCGCATCGCCCAAACCGATCACCGCACCTGGCAAACCGCGCCAGGCCGCTGGCAATTGGTCACGAATGGTCGAATACAGAGGCTGCAGGTTGTCCGGCAACTCGCCCATGCCGGTGGTCGACGTCACCGCCAGAAAGGCTTCAGGGCCAAACGCCTGGACATCGGCGAGGGTCGCACGCGGGTTGTGCCAGGTTTCGAAACCGGCGGCGTTCAACAGGCTGGCGGCGTGGCGGGCAACTTCTTCGGCCGTGCCGTACACCGAGCCGGAAATGATGGCGACTTTCATCTATCTGATCCTGAATCCGAGTAAAAGACCCGGATATTAACAGCACGGTCGTGATTGTTCTTTTAGAATGCAATCGACAATCAATCAGGAAAGGATACTCCGATGATTAATGCACAACTGCTGCAAATGGTGATCAACGCCTCCAATGACGGTATCGTGATTGCCGAAAAGGAAGGCGATCAAGACAAAATCCTCATTTACGTCAACCCCGCGTTCGAACGCCTGACGGGGTACTCCAGCGAAGAAATCCTCTATCAGGATTGCCGCTTCCTGCAGTCGGGGGACCGCGACCAGGAAGCCTTGCCGTTGATTCGCGACGCCCTGAACAGTGAAGGATCCTGCCGGGAAATATTGCGAAACTACCGCAAGGACGGCACACCGTTCTGGAATGAACTGTCCCTTTCAACGGTGAAAAACCCGGCGGATGGGCAAACCTATTTTATCGGTGTGCAGAAAGACGTCACCGTGCAGGTCAAGGCGCAACAGCGTGTGGCGCAGCTTGAGGGGCAGTTGGCTGAACTCCAGTCCGAGCTTGCTGCGCTCAAAGCGACGAACGGCATAAACCAAACCCTGAATTAATGGTCAGTAACTAGAATCACCACTGACTTTGTAACTATATCTTTCGAGTTGGCCATGCAACGCGACGCACTCCTGACCCAGGATGAGCTGGATTTCATCCAGACCATGCAACACAACCCGCAACTCAATGTGCGGGACGCAACGTCGAGCCTGGTCGTCAATGGTGGGTCGCAAATCCGTGACCTGCTCACCCGCCTGGCGGCCCATGAGCAGGTCACCATTCAAGCCAGTTTCGAAAACCAGCAAATGACCTTCCCCCTGCACCTGGTGGAAGACGAGTTTCATGCGCTGCATTTGCGTCTCGGTGTGCCGAGCATCTATGAAGACGGGCCGATGGTCAGGCCCTGGCGCCTGGTACTGGAAGAACCGGTAGCGCTGGAAAACGCCAAGGGTCAACCCGGCACCCTGTGGGTACACGAAGTGTCGTGCAAAGGAGTTTTGCTGGAGGTTCGCAACAAGACCAAGCCGCCAAAGCAATTCGCCTTGTGGTTCAGCCCGTCAGGCTATGAGCGGATTGCCTTGCGTGGCACTTTCGAGAAAGAAAACGAACAGGGTTTCTACGCCTATCAGCTGAGCCAGAGCGATACGGACGAAACCGAGCGTCTGCGCCAGTTCATCCTGCAACAGCATCGGTTGACGCATCCCGCGCTGCATCTCTGAACCTCAAGTATCCAGATTGCCCGCCAGGAACTGCTTCAGACGCTGGCTCATGACCTCCCCTTCATTGCCCAGGCAACCGATCGATGAGCCGGCCAGACTCTCCTGTGCCAGGTCAGCAGCATCGCCCGCCAGCAACAACTGACAATTGAGGCTTAAGGCCAGGCGATTTAAACGCCGGGGCAATTCGGCCACCGGTACCTGATTGGAAAACAGCACCAGCGCCTGGGGTTTGATCCGTTCACAGACCAGGGTCAACTCATCGAACGGCTGACCAATGGGCAGCACTCGAACCCTCGTTTGCGGGCAGCCCAGGAACAGCGCGGCGATCAGTAATTCGAGTTCCCGGCAATGGCCAGCCAGGGCACCGATGACCACTCGCTGTGGCCGGGAATCGCGCATCAACAGCAGGCGTTGCAACACCCGCGAACGCAGGAATCCATCAAGGAATATCCATTCGCTGGTCCCGCCGAATTGATCCTGGCGTTGCAGCAATTGCCTCCATACCGGGAGCAGAATGTCTTGAAACACCACCGCCAGGGAGTAGCTGGAAAAAACCTGTCCGTACACCTGCTCCAGCTGAACGTCGTCAAACGCGCTGACGGCTACCCGGATCTGCTGTTGCCATTGCGCGTAGTCGGCCAGCACGAGGTCGTTGGGAATGATCTGGGACAGCGCTTGAAGCGGTGCCGCCCTGGCCAGCAACTTGCCGATCTTGCTGACGGCAGCACCACGCTCGATCCAGCCGAGAATTTTGCGGACACGCTCGATATCGGACATCGAGTACAGACGATGCCCACTTTCGGTGCGTATTGGAACAATCAGGCCGTAGCGTCGTTCCCAGGCTCGAAGCGTGACCGGGTTGACGCCTGTCAGGCGCGCCACCTCGCGAATCGGAAAGAGCTGTTCCTGTTCAAGGGAGACTGCCTGCGGTACGCCTGAAGCTACGTCAGTAATGACAGGCATCTAAGGTTGTACGTCCATGTGCAGATGGGACCTCATTCTAACTCCGCTGCCCCATCGTGATTCAAGTTCATAATCGAAGAAAAGCGCTCAAAGACGAAGCCGGCAGAATCAGGAATAATCCTTGCTTGTTTCAAGCCGCAGCCCGACACCCCGGCGCTGTGCCTGGCGAAGTTCCTATCCGGAGCGACGCAAATGTCTTACGGAGATACACAATGTCTACCTCTCCCGTCACGCTGATGGTCGCGCGTCGTGTTGCCAATGGTCGGTTTCAGGATCTTATCGCCTGGCTGCGCGAAGGCGAACAACTGGCCACCGACTTTCCCGGCTACCTCGGCTCCGGCGTACTCGCTCCGCCGCCAGGCGATGACGAATTCCAGATTATCTTCCGCTTCGCCGACGAGCAGACCCTGCACGCCTGGGAGCACTCCGCCTCACGCAGTGCCTGGCTCGCACGCGGCAGCGACCTGTTCGCCCACCCGACGGAACATCGGGTCAGCGGCATCGAGGGCTGGTTCGGCACCGTCGATCAACGCCCGCCGCGCTGGAAACAGGCCGTGGCAATCTGGCTGGCGTTCTTTCCGGTATCACTGTTGTTCAACTTTGTGCTGGAGCCGCTGCTCAGCGAGATGGCGCTGCTGCCCCGCGTGTTCATCAGTACCCTGTGCCTGACGCCGCTGATGGTCTATTTCTTCATTCCCCTGTCGACCCGCCTGCTGGCCAATTGGCTGAACAGCACGCCGGTACGCCGTTTGCCCACCGAACCCACCCCCCAAAACCACTGATAACCTTTGTGGGAGCAAGCCCGTTTTGCATAATAGGTAGAGCGCTGCCGTCGCTGGTATAGTTTTGCTCTCACCGCGACGCGAGCCATTCATGACCTCTTCCGCAGCTCCAATCCTCATTACCGGCGCCGGCCAGCGTGTCGGCCTGCACTGCGCCCGGCGCTTGCTGGAAGATGGCCATCGCGTGATTTTCAGCTACCGCAGCGAGCGGCCAGGCGTACAAACCCTGCGCGATCTGGGTGCGACGGCGGTGTTCGCGGACTTCTCCACCGAGGCCGGAATCCTCGCCTTCATCAGCGAACTGAAAACCCATACCGACTGTTTACGGGCGATTGTCCACAACGCCTCCGAATGGCTGGCCGAAACACCGGACACCAACGCCGCAGCATTTACCCGCATGTTCAGCGTGCACATGCTGGCGCCCTACCTGATCAACCTGCATTGCGCCGACCTGCTGCAACGCTCGAGCCCTGCCGACATCGTGCACATCAGCGATGACGTGACCCGCAAGGGCAGCAGCAAGCACATTGGCTATTGCGCCAGCAAAGCCGGGCTCGACAGCCTGACCCTGTCCTTCGCCGCCAGGTACGCACCGGCCATCAAGGTCAACGGGATCGCGCCGGCCCTGCTACTGTTCAACCCTGAAGACGACGCGGCCTACCGCGCCAAGGTGCTGGCCAAATCCGCACTGGGCATCGAGCCCGGTTGCGAAGTGATCTACCAGAGCCTGCGCTATCTGCTCGACAACCCTTATGTCACTGGCACCACCCTGACCGTCAACGGCGGAAGGCACATCAAATAAGTGTCCCGCGAGGATTTTCCATGACGTTATCCCTGCCCCAGAATTATCGAGAGATCCTCATCGGCCTCGGTGAAAATCCAGACCGCGAAGGCCTGCTCGACACCCCGGTGCGCGCAGCCAAAGCCATGCAGTACCTTTGCCATGGTTACGAGCAAAGTGTCGAAGAGATCGTCAATGGCGCGCTGTTCGCCTCCGACAACGATGAAATGGTGATCGTCGACAACATCGAGCTGTACTCGCTTTGCGAACACCACATCCTGCCCTTCATCGGCAAGGCGCATGTGGCTTATATTCCAACCGGCAAGGTGCTGGGCCTGTCGAAGATTGCGCGGCTGGTGGACATGTTCGCCCGGCGCCTGCAGATCCAGGAAAACCTCACCCGGCAAATCGCCGACGCGGTGCAACAGGTGACCGGCGCGGCCGGCGTCGCGGTGGTCATCGAGGCGCAGCACATGTGCATGATGATGCGCGGCGTCGAGAAACAGAATTCGACCATGAACACCTCAGTGATGCTCGGTGCCTTCCGCGAGTCGAGCAACACCCGCCAGGAGTTCCTGCAATTGATTGGACGGAGCAAGTAGCAATGCCACAACTTCAGCCAGGCATGGCACGCATCCGGGTCAAAGACCTGTGCCTGCGTACCTTCATCGGCATCAACGAGGATGAAATCCTCAACAAGCAGGATGTGTTGATCAACCTGACCATTCTGTACGCGGCCCAGGAAGCGGTGCGTGACAACGACATCGACCACGCATTGAACTACCGCACGATCACCAAGGCGATCATCGCCCATGTGGAAGGCAACCGCTTTGCGCTGCTCGAACGCCTGACCCAGGAGATTCTCGACCTGGTGATGGCCAACGCCTCGGTGCTCTACGCCGAGGTCGAAGTCGACAAGCCCCACGCGCTGCGATTCGCCGAGTCGGTGTCGATAACACTCGCGGCAAGCCGCTAAGCTTCAAGCTTCAAGCTTCAAGCGGTAAGCTAGAAGCCACCGCAATCCATCTTGCAGCTTGAAGCTTGTCGCTCAAAGCTGTCTCGCAGAGACCCCCATGACCGATCAACAACGCCTGGAACTTGAAGCCGCCGCCTTTCGCCGGCTGGTGGCCCATCTGGACAGCCGCAAGGATGTACAGAACATCGACCTGATGAACCTCTCGGGTTTTTGCCGCAACTGCCTGTCCAAGTGGTACAAGGCCGCGGCCGACGAGCGCCAGATCGAGGTCAGCCTCGACGAAGCCCGCGAAGTGGTTTACGGCATGCCGTACGCCGAATGGAAAGCCCAATACCAGCAAGAAGCCAGCGCCGACCAGCAAGCGGCTTTCGCCAAAGGAAAACCCAATGAGTGATTTGAACACCCTGCGCGCCAGCCTCGAGACCGGCGAACATGCCTTCGCCGATACCCTGGCTTTCATCGCCGCCGGTTACGACTATCTGCCTCAGGCCTTCAACAATGGCGGCGTGGAAAACGCGGCCGGGCAGAACGAAGGTTCGTGCAAGACCCTGGGTCTGGCGCTGCTCGAAGGTTTGAGCGATGAAGAAGCCCTGTTGGCTTTTGGCGAGCATTACCGCTCGGTGCTGGCAACGCCGCAAGGCAGCGACCACGGCAATATCCGCGCGTTGATGGCCCACGGTCTGGCCGGCGTGAAATTCAGCCAACAGCCACTGACCCGCCGCTGATTTAAATTGTAGGAGCGAGCCTGCTCGCGAAAAACCCAAGAGCACTGCTGGGCCTCCGGTTTACGCGTAATCGCTCACCACCATCGCGAGCAGGCTCGCTCCTACAGGTTCTGCATTCACGCCGCGGAACTGATCAGAAACACATCCTGACTTTTAAGATTGACCCGGCAACTTTATTTCGTTTGCCGGTCACTGCTGCTCCCGGCTTAGATAAAAAGAAGTCCTCCTTCTTCCGAGCCGGTCATTCATGCGCAGCGAAACCATCAGCCAGTCGATCAACATCGTTCACCCTGTCACGCTCAGCCACGGCAAGAATGCCGAGGTCTGGGACACCGATGGCAAACGCTACATCGACTTTGTCGGTGGCATCGGCGTATTGAACCTCGGCCATTGCCATCCGCGCATCGTCGAGGCCATTCGCGAACAAGCCACCCGACTGACCCACTACGCGTTCAACGCTGCGCCCCATGTGCCTTACCTCGAACTGATGGATCGCCTCAGCGCGTTCATGCCGGTGGGTTACCCGGTCAGCGGCATGCTCACCAACAGCGGCGCGGAAGCGGCGGAGAACGCCCTGAAGATCGTCCGTGGCGCCACCGGCCGCAGCGCGGTCATCGCCTTCGACGGCGCATTCCACGGCCGCACACTGGCCACACTCAACCTCAATGGCAAAGTCGCGCCGTACAAACAGAAAGTCGGCGTGCTACCGGGGCCGGTGTATCACCTGCCCTTCCCCAGCCAGGACAACGGCGTCACCTGCGCCGAAGCCCTCAAAGCCATGGAGCGCCTGTTCAGCGTCGAGATTGATGTCGAAGACGTCGCCTGCTTTATCGTCGAACCGGTGCAGGGCGAAGCGGGCTTCCTGGCCATGGATGTCGAGTTCGCCCGGATGCTGCGCAAGTTCTGCGACGACAAGGGCATCGTGCTGATCGCCGATGAAATCCAGTCCGGTTTCGGCCGTACCGGCCAGCGCTTCGCGTTCTCGCGGCTGGGCATCGAACCGGACCTGATCCTGCTCGGCAAAAGCATCGCCGGCGGCGTGCCGCTGGGAGCGGTGGTCGGGCGCAAAGCGCTGCTGGATAACCTGCCCAAGGGCGGACTAGGTGGCACCTATTCCGGCAATCCCATCGCCTGTGCAGCGGCACTGGCAACCCTGGATGAAATGACCGATGCCAACCTGCATGCCTGGGGCACACAACAGGAAGAAGCGATTGTCGGCCGCCATGCAACCTGGCGCGCGAACAACCTGACACCGTATCTGGGCCGCCTGACCGGTGTCGGCGCGATGCGCGGTATCGAGCTGATCAATGCCGATGGCTCGCCTGCGCCGGCTCAATTGACCCAACTGCTGGCCTTGGCGCGGGACGCGGGTCTGCTGCTGATGCCCAGCGGCAAATCTCGTCATATCGTCCGCCTGCTGGCGCCATTGACCATCGAAGCTGCGGTGCTGGAAGAAGGGCTGGATATTCTTGAAGCGTGCCTGGCAAAACTGGCTTGAAAGCAAATCCCACAAGGGATTTGCGGCCAGCACAACATTTGTGGGCGACATCAATTAATTGTGGGAGCGGGCTTGCTCGCGACAGCGGTGGATCAGCCAGCATCAATGTTGAATGACACACCGCCTTCGCGAGCAAGCCCGCTCCCACACCGGAGTGTTATCAAGCATTAAATCGTGGGCATGAAAAAACCGGCCGAAGCCGGTTTTTTCATTTCGACGAAAGCAGAATCAAGCGTTCTGCAGATTGTCGAGATAACGCTCGGCATCCAGTGCCGCCATGCAACCAGCGCCGGCCGAGGTGATGGCCTGGCGGTAAACGTGGTCAGCCACGTCACCAGCAGCGAAGATACCTTCGAGGTTGGTGGCAGTGGCGTTGCCGTCACGGCCGCCCTGCACCACCAGGTAACCGTCTTTCAATGTCAGCTGGCCTTCGAACAGCGAAGTGTTCGGGGTGTGGCCGATGGCGATGAACACGCCGTCGACTTTCACTTCGTCGAAGCTGCCGTCGTTGTTCTTCAGGCGGGCACCAGTCACGCCCATGTTGTCGCCCAGTACTTCGTCCAGGGTCGCGTTCAGCTTCAGCTCGATCTTGCCTTCGGCTACACGGGCGTTCAGCTTGTCGATCAGGATCTTCTCGGCGCGGAAGGTTTCGCGACGGTGGATCAGCGTGACTTTGCTGGCGATGTTGGCCAGGTACAGGGCTTCTTCGACAGCGGTGTTGCCGCCGCCGACCACAGCCACCGGCTTGTTGCGATAGAAGAAACCGTCGCAGGTTGCGCAGGCGGAGACGCCTTTGCCCATGAACGCTTCTTCCGATGGCAGGCCCAGGTAACGGGCGCTGGCGCCGGTGGCGATGATCAGGGCGTCGCAGGTGTAAGTCGCACTGTCACCGGTCAGGGTGTAAGGCTTGGCGGCGAAGTCGACGGCATTGATGTGATCGAAAACGATCTCGGTTTCAAAACGTTCGGCGTGCTCGCGCATCCGCTCCATCAGCGCCGGGCCGGTCAGGCCGTGGACGTCGCCTGGCCAGTTGTCGACTTCGGTGGTGGTGGTCAGTTGACCGCCGGCCTGCATGCCGGTGATCAGCAGAGGCTTGAGGTTGGCACGGGCGGCATAGACCGCTGCGCTGTAACCGGCAGGGCCGGAACCGAGAATAATCACTCGCGAATGACGAACTTCAGACATGACCTGCTCCTGTTGACCGGCCCGGAACACCTGGCGCGGAACGCCGGATTGCCGGCGGGAATAAAAAAGAACGGTTGAAAGCACTTGGGGAAGGCTTGAACCCGACCGTCCTGTAAAAAGATTGGGTGCAGCGTATCGAGGGGGCGAAGATTAAGGAAATACGGTTTAACAATCCAGCTCATAGGTGGTCTCTATCCTGTAACCGTGATTCTCAGGACGCCTTTGTTACAGTTAATGTCGATGCCGCTACCGCGCTTTCGTCCGTCAGGCAAAGCCGGTAAGGTCGGCGCGTTTTCCCTCTGCTCGGAGCACGTTATGCCCGCCCCTGTTCTGTCCGGCCCGCAATACCTGCGCGAAGGCCTCAAGCTGGTATTGAGCCCAAGCCTGCGTTTGTTTGTGCTGTTGCCGTTGGCAATCAACCTGGTGCTGTTCGTCGGATTGATTTACCTGGCCGGCCACCAATTCAGCCTGTGGGTCGATACGCTGATGCCGTCCCTGCCCGACTGGCTGAGTTTTCTCAGCTACATACTCTGGCCGCTGTTCGTGGTGCTCGTCGTGCTGATGGTGTTTTTCACCTTTACCATGCTCGCCAACGTCATTGCCGCGCCATTCAACGGCTTTCTCGCGGAGAAAGTCGAAGTGGTGGTGCGCGGCACCGATGACTTTCCGGCATTCAGCTGGGGCGAACTGATTGCGATGATCCCGCGCACCCTGGCCCGGGAAATGCGCAAGCTCGGCTACTTTCTGCCCCGGGCGATCGGGCTGTTCATCCTCTCGTTCATCCCGGTGGTGAACATCATCGCCGCGCCGCTGTGGCTGTTGTTCGGGGTGTGGATGATGGCGATCCAGTACATCGACTACCCGGCGGACAACCACAAGCTGGGCTGGAACGAGATGCTTGGCTGGCTGCGCGAAAAGCGCTGGCAGAGCATGAGTTTTGGCGGGATTGTTTATCTGGTGTTGCTGATTCCGGTGGTCAACATCCTGATGATGCCGGCAGCGGTGGCGGGCGCGACGCTGTTCTGGGTGCGTGAGCGCGGCGCGGAAAACCTGGTGGCCCAGCGCTGAGCCATCACCGCCGGCACCTCGGTCACAAATCCATCATCCCGACGTCACACTGACGACATGGCCTCAGCCGACACTGAGGTCATGACGACAGCTCTGCATATCACCCTGATCACCGAAACCTTCCCTCCCGAAATCAACGG
Organism: Pseudomonas sp. KB_15; assembly: GCF_052114525.1. NCBI lineage: Bacteria > Pseudomonadati > Pseudomonadota > Gammaproteobacteria > Pseudomonadales > Pseudomonadaceae > Pseudomonas > Pseudomonas sp. KB_15. Next base: position 466,332 of record NZ_JBFREX010000001.1, read on the forward strand.
CGTGGCCAATACCCTTGGTCACTTGTGCGACGGCTTGCGCGCGCGCGGGCATCAGGTGGAACTGGTGCGACCACGTCAAGGCTGTGACCAGCAGCTGGGCAGCGACGATGAATTGCTGCTGTGCCGCGGCTGGCCGCTTCCGGGTTACCCCGGCTTGCAGTGGGGGCAGTCGTCGATGCACAAGCTGCTGCGGCGCTGGACGCGTCACCGCCCGGACGTGCTCTACATCGCCACCGAGGGTCCGCTGGGCTTGTCGGCCTTGCGTGCGGCACGGCGACTGGGGATTTCCGTGGTCAGCGGTTTTCACACCAATTTCCAGCAGTACTCCAACCAGTACGGGCTTGGTTTGCTCACGCGCCTGCTGACTCACTACCTGCGCTGGTTCCACAACCGCTCGACCATGACCCTGGTGCCCAGCGTCAGCCAGCGCATGGAACTGGAGCGACGTCATTTCGAACGACTGGCGTTGCTGTCCCGAGGGGTCGACAGCGAATTGTTTCACCCGGCCAAACGCTTGAATGCCCTGCGCGAGCAATGGGGACTGGCCGAGGAGGACATCGCGGTCATTCATGTCGGGCGTCTGGCCCCGGAAAAAAACCTTGGCCTGCTCAAACGCACCTTCAATACCCTCAAGGCGAGTTATCCCCAGCGCACGCTGAAACTGATCGTGGTCGGTGACGGCCCGCAGCGTCAGGAACTTGAAAACGAAATGCCCGAGGCGATTTTCTGCGGCACGCAACGAGGTGAGGCACTGGCTTGTCACTATGCCTCGGGGGATGTGTTTCTGTTTCCGAGCCTGACCGAAACCTTTGGCAATGTGGTGCTTGAGGCACTTGCCTCGGGGCTCGGCGTAGTGGCCTACGACCAGGCGGCGGCCGCCCAGCATATTCGTCATGGCTACAACGGCGTATTGGCGATGCCGGGGGATGAAGAAGCATTCTGCGATGCAGCGGCATGGCTGCTGGAGGACAGGGAAACCTTGCGCAATGTGCGCCTCAATGCGCGCCAGCATGCCAGTCGGCAGGGTTGGGCGACGATCATCGAGCAGTTCGAGGGGCAGTTGCGCGGGGCATGTGCCGGGGCGATGGTGGTGCCGAATGCACCGATTGTTCCCTGAGTTTCCGGTGCTCTTGAGTCAGCCATCGCGAGCAAGCTCGCTCCCACATTGGTTCTGTGTCGTACACAAATCCCCTGTGGGAGCGAGCTTGCTCGCGATGAGGCCTTCCCGGTCGTCGCTTAAGCCAGCGTCATCAACGCCTCACGGCTGAACGGCAGAATGTCTTCCTCACGACCATCGCGCACTTTCTGCGCCCAGTCCGGATCCACCAGCAACGCACGACCGACGGCCACCAGGTCGAACTCATCGTTGTTCAAACGCTCCAGCAGTTTTTCCAGACTGGCCGGTTGCGCGACCTTGTCGGTGTTGACCATGAATTGCAGGAATTCGCCATCCAGGCCGACACTGCCCACGGTGATGGTCGGCTTGCCGGTGAGTTGGCGGGTCCAGCCGGCCAGGTTCAGTTCGGAACCGTCGAACTCCGGCTCCCAGAAGCGGCGGGTCGAGCAGTGGAAAATATCCACACCCGCATCGGCCAACGGCTTGAGGAACTCGCCCAGGGCCTCCGGGGTTTGCACCAGACGTGCGGTGTAGTCCTGCTGCTTCCATTGCGAGAAACGGAAGATGATCGGGAAACCTTCACCGACCGCGGCACGCACGGCCTGAATCAATTCAATGGCGAACCGCGAACGGTTGGCCAGGCTACCGCCGTATTCGTCGGTACGCTGGTTGCTGCCTTCCCAGAAGAACTGGTCGATCAGGTAACCGTGGGCACCGTGAATTTCCACGCCGTCCATGCCAATGCTCTGGGCATCCTTGGCGGCCTGGGCGAACGCGGCGATCACGTCCTGGATATCCTGCCTGGTCATACCGTGCACCACGACCTGACCTTCCTTCACTTTTTCCGACGGACCATAGCCCGGTACGCTCGCGTCCGGCTCGGTGCCGATACGGCGAACGCTGCCCACATGCCACAACTGCGGAACGATCTTGCCGCCTTCAGCGTGCACGGCGTCGACGACTTTTTTCCAGCCGGCCAGTGCCGCTTCACCATAGAAGTGCGGAACGTTCGGATAACCGTTGGAAGCCTTGTGACCGACGGTGGTGCCTTCGGTGATGATCAGGCCGACGCCCGCAGCGGCGCGGCGACGATAGTATTCGATCACTTTGGAGTTCGGCACGCCGCCCGGAGAAAAGGAGCGGGTCATCGGCGCCATGACGACGCGGGTCGGCAGTTCGAGGGTGCCGAGGTGGAACGGTTTGAACAGGGCTTTGACGGGCATGGGACGCTCCACAGGGAATGATTTTATGACGATGATAATATTGAGAGTCCAACGCATTGAACAGCATTATTGATCAGCGTGATTAAGGGTCAAAAGGCAGGGAGTACTGTAGGAGCAGCCGGTCGACGCTCGATCGCTCGCGATGGGCTTGAGAACGCTGCGGGGTATCAGACTTGCAGCGTTATCGTTGACGACCATCGCGAGCAGGCTCGCTCCTACAGGGGGAAATCAGCTCAGCGCTTTTTCAATCGCGTGAACGATGGTCGGATCATCCGGCGCCGTGCGTGGCGAGAATCTCGCCAGTACGCGGCCATCCTTGCCGAGCAGGAACTTCTCGAAGTTCCAGGTGATATCGCCGGGGAATTCCGCGCCCTCGCCCGCCAGCAAGCGGTACAACTGATGACGGTCATGCCCGTTGACTTCCAGCTTGCTGGACAACGGAAAGCTCACGCCATAGTTGAGGCTGCAGAAATCCTTGATCTCCTGCTCGCTTCCCGGCTCCTGCCCGGCAAACTGGTTGCACGGCAAGCCCAGCACGCTGAAGCCTTTGGCCTTGTATTGCTGGTAGAGGTTTTCCAGCGCCGCATACTGTGGGGTCAGGCCGCATTTGGAGGCGACGTTGACCACCAATACAACTTGGCCTTTGAAAGGCGCCAGAGGTAGCTCCTGTCCATCCAGGGCTGTCAATTTAAGGTCGTGAAAAGCACTCATGACGTACTCCAGATTCCCGTGTTCTTCTCGAAACAGCCACTTGGCGGTGTCGTCAGGGACAGCCGCAGACTAAAAAGGCGCCCTCGGGGCGCCTCTCCAGTTATCTGAGCTTAGCGCAGAAATCAGTGGTGATGGCCACCTTCGCCATGGACGTGACCATGAGCGATTTCTTCCTGGCTGGCGTCACGGATAGCGACGATCTTGACCTGGAAATTCAGGCGCTGGCCGGCCAACGGGTGGTTGCCGTCAACGGTGACGTCGTCGCCGTCCAGATCACGGATGGTCACGATCTGCATCTGGCCGTCCGGAGCGGAAGCGTGGAACTGCATGCCTACTTCCAGCTCGTCGACGCCTTCGAACATGCTGCGGCTCAGGGTGCTGACCAGTTCGGCCGCGTATTCGCCGTAAGCGTCTTCCGGTTCAACGGCTACAGTCAGCTCGTCGCCGACGGTCTTGCCTTCCAGAGCCTTTTCCAGGCCCGGGATGATGTTGCCTGCGCCTTGCAGGTAGACCAGCGGCGCGCCGCCGGCGGAGCTGTCGATGACCTCACCAGCGTCGTTGGTCAGGGTATAGTCGATGGAGACAGCCTTATTGGCGGCGATCAGCATGGGGCGAGACCTTTTGCATAAGAAGATTGAAAGGCCAAGTTTAGCGAAGCAATCGTCCGAAAGCGAACACAACCCGGACAGACGGGATTCGACGATCACAGGCTTCCATCAGGACGAGGACGGACACTGGGTGGCCGAGCTTTCCTGCGGCCACACCCAACACCTGCGGCACCAGCCGCCATGGCAATCCCGGGCCTGGGTCATGGACCCTGCGCAGCGCCAGGAAAAAACAGGCCAACCCTTTGCGTGCGGTTGGTGCGCACAAGGCACGGTTAGCGATAACCTTGGCGACTGAATTTCGGTAATCGACCAGCCATAGGTCGTGACCATTGCCATGCACCTTCCAGAGAATCCGCATGCAAACTTTTTTTATCGCACCCACCGATTTTGGCGTGGGCCTGACCTCCATCAGCCTCGGGCTGGTACGCACCCTTGAGCGAGCCGGGCTCAAGGTCGGCTTTTTCAAACCGATTGCCCAGCCACATCCGGGCGACACGGGCCCGGAACGTTCCACCGAACTGGTGGCGCGTACCCATGGCTTGAAACCGCCTCAGCCACTGGGTCTGGCCCATGTCGAGCGCATGCTCGGCGACGGTCAGCTCGATGAATTGCTCGAAGAAATCATCACCCTGTATCAGCAGGCGGCCGTCGGCAAGGACGTGCTGATCGTCGAAGGCATGGTGCCGACCCGCAGCGCCAGTTACGCCGCGCGGGTCAACCTGCACCTGGCCAAGAGCCTCGACGCCGAGGTGATCCTGGTCTCTGCACCGGAAAACGAAGTGCTGACCGAGCTTTCCGGCCGCGTCGAGTTGCAGGCGCAATTGTTCGGCGGCCCGAAAGACCCGAAAGTCCTCGGCGTGATCCTCAACAAGGTCAAGACCGACGAAAGCATGGACGCCTTCGCCACACGCTTGAAAGAGCATTCGCCGTTGCTGCGCAGTGGTGACTTCCGCTTGCTCGGCTGCATTCCGTTCCAGCCGGAACTGAACGCCCCGCGCACCCGAGACGTCGCCGACCTGATGGGCGCGCAAGTACTCAACGCCGGTGATTATGAAACCCGGCGCATGACCAAAATCATCATTTGCGCCCGCACCATGCGCAACACCGTGGAGCTGCTCAAGCCCGGCGTGCTGGTGGTAACCCCCGGCGACCGCGACGACATCATCCTCGCCGTCAGCCTCGCAGCCTTGAACGGCGTGCCGCTCGCCGGCCTGCTTTTGACCAGCGACACCCTGCCCGACCCACGCATCATGGACCTGTGCCGCGGCGCCCTGCAGGCCGGGTTGCCGGTGTTGTCGGTGAGTACCGGTTCCTATGACACCGCCAACCTGCTCAATGGCCTGAACAAGGAAATCCCCATCGACGACCGCGAGCGCGCCGAGATCATCACCGATTTCATCGCTGGCCATCTCGATGCCGACTGGCTGCATCAGCGCTGCGGTACACCACGGGAGATGCGCCTGTCGCCAGCGGTTTTCCGCTATCAATTGATCCAGCGCGCCCAGGCGGCCAACAAGCGCATCGTGCTGCCCGAAGGCAGCGAACCGCTGACCGTGCAGGCTGCCGCGATCTGCCAGGCCCGTGGCATCGCTCGCTGTGTGTTGCTGGCCAAGCCCGAGGACGTGCAGGCCGTCGCTCGCGCCCAGGGCATCGAGTTGCCACCGGGGCTGGAAATCATCGATCCGGACTCGATCCGCGAGCGTTATGTCGAGCCGATGGTCGCGCTGCGCAAAAGCAAAAGCCTCAACGCACCAATGGCCGAGCAACAACTGGAAGACACCGTGGTCATCGGCACCATGATGCTGGCCCTGGATGAAGTCGACGGCCTCGTGTCGGGCGTGATCAACACCACCGCCAACACCATCCGCCCGGCCCTGCAGCTGATCAAGACGGCACCTGGCTGCACCCTGGTGTCGTCGGTATTCTTCATGCTGTTCCCGGAAGAGGTGCTGGTCTACGGCGACTGCGTGATGAACCCGCACCCGAGCGCCAGCGAGCTGGCCGAGATCGCCCTGCAAAGCGCTGACTCGGCCGCCGCATTCGGCATCACGCCACGGGTAGCGATGATCAGCTACTCCAGCGGTGATTCGGCCAGCGGCGAAGAAGTCGAGAAGGTCCGCGAGGCGACCTTGCTGGCACACGAACAACAGCACTCGCTGCTGATCGACGGCCCCTTGCAGTACGACGCCGCCGCCAACGAAAGCGTGGCCCGGCAATTGGCGCCGAACAGTCTGGTGGCAGGTCGTGCCACGGTGTACGTGTTCCCCGACCTCAACACCGGCAACACCACGCACAAAGCCGTACAGCGCAGCGCCGATTGCGTCAGCCTCGGGCCAATGCTGCAAGGCCTGCGCAAACCGGTGAACGATTTACCGCGCGGCGCGCAGGTCGATGACATCGTCTACACCATTGCCCTGACCGCGATTCAAGCCGCCAATCGACCTATGGATGTGTAAATGCTGGACTTCCTACCCGCCCCGTTGCGCGGCGTGATCGCCTCGCTGCTGTTGGCACTGAATACGATATTGCTCTGCTCGTTCCTGTTCTGCGTGGCAATCGTCAAGGCATTGCCGTTCGCCCTCACCCAACGTATCGCGGGCTGGCTGATGAGCCATACCCACGAAGCCTGGATCAGCAACAACAAAGGCTGGATGAACCTGGTCCGCCGCACGCGCTGGCACATCAGCGGCCTGCAGGGCCTCGACTACCAGCACTCGTACCTGATCACCAGCAACCATCAGAGCTGGGTCGACATTCTGGTGTTGCAATACGTGCTCAACCGGCGCATTCAACCGCTGAAGTTCTTTCTCAAGCAGGAGCTGATCTGGGTCCCGGTCATCGGTCTGGCCTGGTGGGCGCTGGGCTTTCCGTTCATGAAGCGCTACTCCAAGGCCTATCTGGAGAAGCACCCGGAAAAGAAAGGCAAGGACCTGGAAACCACCCGCAAGACCTGTGCGAGGTTCCGCGACAACCCGGTGGGCATCTTCAACTTCGTCGAAGGCACGCGCTTCACCGCGGGCAAGCATGCCCAACAGCAGTCACCCTTCAAGTACCTGCTCAAGCCCAAGGCCGGAGGCATTGCCTTTGTGCTGGATGCGATGGGCGAACAGCTTGAATCGATCGTTAACGTGACCATCCACTACCCCGCCGGGCGTCCTGGTTTTTGGGACTTGTTGTGCGGTAACGTCGCGGATGTAGTGGTGCACTTTGAAGAACTGAGGATCCCGCCGCAGTTCATCGGCAAGAACTACGACCAGGACGGCGAATACCGCCTGCAGTTCCAGGGCTGGATCAATCAGCTGTGGCAGGACAAGGATGCGTTGCTGGAACAGATGCATCGGGAGCACTCCTTGCGGTAATGATGCTCTCGCTGGTTGGTGGCTCCTGCAGTTCTTGCCTGAGGGTTTCAACCCGGCACCTTCGCCTGGATACTGATTCGCAAAATTCCTGAAAACACCTGCCCCATGCTAGCGCTTGGAGCAGGTACGCTGCGAACATTTCAATGGTATTACGTATTGTTTTTTAGTCTTTCAACAACATGCTGATAATAATCATGACGCTTGTGCTCAATTGAGTTTGAGTAAACCAATTCATCTCTTTCCACCTTAAAATGTGACGCACGCTGGCCCACACTTTCATTACGCTTATTAACGCTCCCTCCACCCATCTTCTTCAGAGTAGAAATAGAGTGATCATGCTTATGAAATCTTGGCGGGAGCGTAACACCAAATTTCCTACCTTTAGATATAATGTACCCAGAGGCACTTTCATCATAAAATCTTGTCACCACCTGACCACAAACATCCATCTTATTCAGTAACCACTCTGTCACCTCAGGACTTTTGAAGTTTTGTATTGCCGTATTGAGCGCGAAAATCCCGCAATCACTCGGTGACTTTTGTGAACCGACCTCTACAAACCCAACCTTAGGAACCATCAAGTTTAGGCGGCTTGACTGAAATAGAACTCCGTCCACTAAGCTCGTGAACCCATGATCAACTCCGGCCTCTTTGTTTCCTTGTATAAATCCAGACTCATAGACCACCATATAACGAGAGCCACTAGAAGTTATACGGATATCAACAGCAGCAAAGTGCGACTCGTTTGGCTCATCATGCCTAGCCATTTTCACAACAGCCTGCCCCAGATATGGGCCCGTTTTTTTCAGTATAAATTGCGCCAAGTGATCAACGCTGCGAAACATGTTTAGTTCAATCCCTGGATGCAAGTCTTTCTCCGCACTGACCATCGAAGACATCAGCCTATCATCTGACAAACTCAACAGGGCACCTGGCTGTTTGTTGGACTCCAATAGCTTCACTGCAAACGTCGACGCTGCGCCTGCATAATTATACAAAAGCATTTTTTTCATTTTCTCCTGTGCAGGTGTGTTTTTTATCGAATCTACACGTCGCAGTGCCTCACCTAACGTTCTAACTGCCAGCTTCGCACTTCCGCAATTACGGACCACTACAATCTTTTCGGCCAACTTACGAACTGTCTTGGATGAAATATCAGCCTGATTAAGCTTGAGGGACACCGCCTCTACCAATGTGTGACCAGAGTTAATTCTACCCATATTTTATGCACCTCTAAATTAACCAGCGCTTTGGCAGCCGCTGTCACTTACGCAAAACGGCCATACGTTTAAAAAGTTTAAAACTTGAAACCATGTGCACGCAAAATGAAAAATCCATTCTTGATTATAAAAAACAGAATTAGTTTTTGATTGTAAAAAACGCTCAAAAAATTCTGCTTCTACGTAGTGAAGGAAAGAAAATAATTATCCGTTTTTTACCGACCTACGAATGATAAAACTCTCAAAATCACAATCCCCCCCGCAGGCAACCACTTGCCTGCAGGCTTTTACTTGCAGCTAAAAGCTTGCCGCTACTGCTCCTGCCTTAGATCGCTCCACGCTGTCTTTATGCTGGATGCAATAGGTGAACAGCTGTAGTCGAGCGTCAACGTGACCATCTACTACCCAGCCGGGCATCCCGGTTTCTGGGATCTGCTGTGCGGAAATATGGCGGATGTAGTGGTGCACTTTGAAGAGCTGAAGATACCGCCGCAGTTCATTGGCAAGAATTACGACCAGGACGGGGAATACCGCCTGCAGTTCCAGGGCTGGATCAATCAGCTGTGGCAGGACAAGGATGCGTTGCTGGCGCAGATGCATCGCGAATTTCCAGGCAAACGGTAATCCCCTGTAGGAGCGAGCCTGCTCGCGATTGCGGTGGATCAGTCGACATAAATTCTGAACGTACGACCGCTATCGCGAGCAGGCTCGCTCCTACAGTTGACCGAGTTGACCAAAAATAAAAAAACCGCCGGTGATCACTCATCTACGGGTTTTTCATTTCAGGCGAGCGTTTAGATCGCGCCACGCTTGCGTAGCAGATCCAGCACTTGCTTGACGCCTTCTTCCAGCATCATAAAAAACGAGCGCCCCTCCCCAGGACGTCGACCAGTGCTCGCTACAGAAAACGATCACGGTCAATCCTGGATGCGTCTTGTTGTCACGGTGAATAATGGTGTCCTGTCCAAACGTCTGCCCGTTGGCATAAACGCCTAATAATGTCATGTCAAAATCATGCAAGCCTGAAAAACGCTCCCAAAACCCGATCAGAAAACGCCACGACTCATTGTTATTCAATTCTTCTAAGCAGGATTGCCGGTCGGGACGACCTTTACCCGCAATGAACACATGCCAACAGGGCCTAATGAAGGGGAGCTCTTCATAATTCGGCCAGTTGTATCTCCAGACAGCCCCCTTAAGTTGAAGGTTTATACCAGCCTCTTCGTTTTCCGTCAGGAAGTCGTCAACCACATATATTTCACCATCAACCCTCTCGATTCTCATACGCCTTCCTTTTGGCCAAACGTCTGTTCCAAACACCATTCCAAAAAATAAAAACAAGCAACCACAAAAATGCAACAAACAAACCAAACATTGCCAGATAGATCCCAACGTTGCGGTATTTCGCCCAGTACAATATGTCTGTACGACTGATCATCAATCGACTATCAGCATCACAAACCGACCAAACAAACTTTTTACTTCGATCCGAATCTACGGCAACCCATAGCCTTCGTGATTTACTCAAATCAAGATGTCGGATATCACTACTATGGGCTTCAATAACGTACTTATACGCACCATCACCCACCCCAACTCTCAAATACAAATACGAGGAACCCTTTTCGTGCGAAACCTCACGAAAAATGTAAGCTTCCTCCATGACCAGCCGCTCTGGCAAGCGAGGGATTTTTTTTATTCCGCCATACATAAAAAACAAGGCAAACAACAAACAAAAAAGCAGAATCACGCAAAGAACAACCTCACCAACACCAGCAACATACCCTGAAGGAATATATGTTTTTTTCGCACGCATAGAAACACCTACGGACTTGACCATCAACAACACTACATACAAAGAGCCTGAGCATCTTCGGGATCGAGCATAGTTGAGACACAGCCCAGTTTATTACGCGACATTCAAACTTAAAAAACAGCTTGAATAAAACTTACATCGGCTCGCCGCCCCCTGTGTTTACCTCTGCCAAGGACAATATCTCTCGATGCGAATAAATATAACTTACTCACTTCCGATATTCCTGTAGTCCATTTCCCAAGCGCTAATGGCGCTGGCAATTCACGCGTAATTGCCGACCGCTTATAGGGCGTGCATTGGGAACATCCAGCCAGCAAGTGAGTTGGCTGCAAGGGCCTTATCGCGGGAAAGCCCGCTCCCACAGGACTTTCTGTAAATCGCACGTTCTGAACACAAAAAAACCGCAGACGATCACTCGTCTGCGGTTTTTTGTTTACAGTTTGAAGCCAGAAGCTTGCTGCTATTCCTGCCTCAGATCGCCCCACGCTCACGCAGCAGAGCCAGCACTTGCTTGACGCCTTCTTCCAGCGACACGGACTGGGTGTCGATCACCAGGTCGGCATCCAGCGGCACGTCGTACGGGAAGGATTCGCCCGGGATGTTATCCCCGGCCGCCGCGTACAGGCCTTGCGGATCACGCTCGGCGCAGACGGTCGGCGAAGCCTGGACGTAGACCGTCAACAGACGCTCCTTGCCGATCAGTTCCCGGGCCTGTTCACGACCTTCGGCACTCGGCGCGACGAACGCCGCCAGGGTCAGCAGACCGGCTTCGTTGAACTGACGCGCAACGTGCGCGGCACGACGCCAGTTTTCGGTACGCCCGGCGCGATCCTGTGGCAGGCCTTTGTTCAGGTCGTGGCGCAGGTTCTGGCCATCGAGCACGAACACCGCACGTCCCATGTCGAACAGCTTGCGTTCAACCGCATACGCCAGGGTGCTTTTGCCCGCGCCCGACAAGCCGCTGAACAACACGGTGGCCGGTTGCTGGCCGAAGCGCTGTGCGCGCTCTTCGGTGGCAACGTGGGCCAGTTTGCCGTGGTGCGTGCTGGTGCCATGGGCCAAAGGCTGGGCGACGATCATGCCGGCGCCGACGGTGCCGTTGGTCAGGCGGTCGATGATGATGAACGCGCCGGTGGTGCGGTTGCTGTCGTAACCGTCGAGGGCAATCGGCGCGTCGAGCGCGATCTTGACCTTGCCGATTTCGTTCAGTTGCAACGCGCTGGCCGGGCCTTCTTCCAGGGTGTTCACGTCGACCTTGTTGACGATGCTGGCGATGGAGCCCGGCACGTAACTGGTGGCGCGCTTGATGTCGTATTTCTTGCCCGGCAGCATCGGCTCTTCAGCCATCCACACCAGCATGGCTTCGAAGCTGTCGGTGACTGGCGGCACGTTGTCGGCATGCACCAACAGGTCGCCACGGGAGATGTCGATTTCGTCTTCCATGGTCAGCGTCACCGCCTGACCAGGACCCGCGTGCTCCAGTTCACCTTCGAACGTGACGATGGATTTCACGCGGCTGCTCTTGCCCGACGGCAGTACCACGACTTCGTCGCCTTTCTTGACGATGCCGCTGGCCAGCGTACCGGCGAAACCACGGAAGTTCAGGTTCGGACGGTTGACGTACTGCACCGGGAAACGCAGGTCGGTGAAGTTGCGGTCGCCCGCCACTTCCACGGTCTCGAGGATTTCCATCAGCGACTGGCCGGTGTACCACGGCGAGCGCTCGGACTTGTTCACCACGTTGTCGCCCTTCAAGGCAGACATCGGCACGAAGTGCATGCTGGTGGGCTTCATCTTCAAGCCTTCGGCGAACTGCAGGTAGTCGGCCTTGATCGACTCGAACACGCCCTGGTCGAAGTCCTTGAGGTCCATCTTGTTGATGGCCACAACGATGTGTTTGATGCCCAGCAGGGAGGCGATGAAGCTGTGGCGACGGGTCTGGGTCTGCACGCCGTAACGGGCGTCGACCAGGATGATCGCCAGGTCGCAGGTGGATGCACCGGTGGCCATGTTGCGGGTGTACTGCTCATGGCCGGGGGTGTCGGCAATGATGAATTTGCGCTTGGCGGTAGAGAAATAGCGGTACGCGACATCGATGGTGATGCCTTGTTCACGCTCGGCCTGCAGGCCGTCGACCAGCAATGCCAGGTCGATGTCTTCGCCGGTGGTGCCGACTTTTTTCGAGTCGCGGGTGATCGCTTCCAGGTGATCTTCGTAGATCATCTTGGAGTCGTGCAGCAGGCGCCCGATCAGGGTGCTCTTGCCATCGTCGACGTTACCGCAGGTCAGGAAGCGCAGCAGCTCTTTACGTTCGTGCTGGCCCAGGTAGGCGAGGATGTCCTCGCTGATCAAATCAGATTGATGCGACATGACAGCCCCTTAGAAATAACCTTGACGTTTTTTGTCTTCCATCGAGCCGGCACCATCGTGATCGATGACGCGGCCCTGGCGCTCGGAAGTTCGCGTCAGGAGCATTTCCTGAATGATGTCCGTAAGGCTTTCGGCCTCGGACTCCACCGCGCCCGTCAACGGGTAGCAACCAAGGGTACGGAAACGTACTTTCTTTTTGACGATGCGCACTTTGTCTTCGTCGCTCAGGTGCTCGAGGATGCGCTCGTCGTCGATCATGATCAGCGTGCCGTTCTTCTCGATGACTTCGCGCTCGGCGGCGAAATACAACGGAACGATCGGGATGCCTTCAAGGTAGATGTACTGCCAGATGTCCAGCTCGGTCCAGTTCGACAGCGGGAAGACGCGGATCGACTCGCCCTTGTTGACCTTGCCGTTGTAGACGTTCCACAGCTCGGGACGCTGGTTTTTCGGGTCCCAGCGGTGCTTGCTGTCGCGGAACGAGTACACGCGCTCCTTGGCGCGGGATTTCTCTTCATCGCGACGGGCGCCGCCGAATGCTGCGTCGAAACCATACTTGTCGAGTGCCTGCTTCAGGCCCTCGGTCTTCATGATGTCGGTGTGCTTGGCGCTGCCGTGGGTGAACGGGTTGATGTTTTGCGCCACGCCTTCCGGGTTGACGTGGGTGATCAGGTCGAGGCCCAGTTCGGCGACCATCTTGTCACGGAAAGCGTACATCTCCTGGAATTTCCAGCGAGTGTCGACGTGCATCACCGGAAACGGCAGTTTGCCCGGGAAGAACGCCTTGCGTGCCAGGTGCAGCATCACTGCGGAGTCTTTACCGATGGAGTACAGCATCACCGGATTATCGAACTCGGCGGCCACCTCGCGGATGATGTGGATGCTTTCCGCCTCCAGCTGTTTCAGATGCGTCAGTTTGTCGACCATGGCTACTCACGAAAACTTTCTTATGAACGGCCAGCGGGCCGTGTTCGAGCGGGGATCCTAGCACAGCGACCTCTTCTAATCAGGACACCAACTAGATCGAAAGAGCATATGAATATGCCTGCCTGTTTGGGCACTGAGATCCCTGTGGGAGCGAGCTTGCTCGCGATGACTGACTCACACTCGACATTGATATCGACTGGTACACCCCTATCGCGAGCAAGCTCGCTCCCACAGGGAATGTAGGGCGCTTTTAGATCGGATTCGGACAATCGATGAAGATGTGCTCCAGCGCAAAGCGCCGCGCCAGGTAATCCCCCAGCGCCTGAATGCCGTATCGCTCGGTTGCGTGGTGACCGGCGGCGATAAAACTGATGTCGTTTTCCCGGGCACTGTGGAAGGTTTGCTCGGAAGCCTCGCCGCTGAGGTACAGATCGACGCCGGCCAGAATGGCCTGATCGATGTAACCCTGGCCACCACCGGTGCACCAGCCAACGCGGCGGATCATGGCGCTGCCTTCGATCAATAGCGGCTCACGGCCCATCACCTCCTGGACGCGGCGGGCGAAATCCCGGGGCATCATCGGTTCATTCAGCGAGCCGACCAGGCCGACAATCTTCAGATTGTCCGGGTCCAGCGGCCCTTCGACAGTGATGTCGAGCTGCCGCGCAAGCTGCACGTTATTGCCGACATCCGGGTGCAGATCCAGCGGCAAGTGATAGGACAACAGGCTGATATCGTGCTTGAGCAGGGTCTTCAAGCGGCGCTGCTTCATGCCGGTAATGCACGGGTTCTCGCCTTTCCAGAAGTAGCCATGATGCACCAGCACCAGGTCGGCATTGGCTTCCACGGCCGCATCAAGCAAGGCCTGACTGGCGGTGACGCCACTGACGATGCGCATCACTTGCGGCCGCCCCTCGACCTGAAGGCCGTTGGGGCAATAATCGGCGATTCTGGCGCTGTTGAGGTAGCGGTCGGCTTCTTCGACCAGGGTGCTCAGGGCGACGGCCATAAAAGACTCCTAAATATCCCGTTCAGAGGCACGTGCGGCCTCGTATAATGCGCGTCATTATGAGCGGTCTCATACCGCCTGCAACTCTCTCAGGACGTGCTTAATGCTCAAGGCGCTGCGTTTTTCCGGCTGGCCGCTGTTGGCCGGCGTGCTTGTCGCTCTTTTGATAATCCAGCGTTACCCGCAGTGGGTCGGGCTCCCGAGCCTCGACGTCAATCTGCAACAAGCGCCGCAAACCACCAGTATGCAGCAGGGTCCGGTGTCTTATGCCGAAGCGGTATCCACTGCAGCGCCGTCGGTGGTGAACCTGTACACCACCAAAGTCATCAACAAACCCAACCATCCGTTGTTCGAGGATCCGCAGTTCCGACGCTTCTTTGGCGACAACTCGCCCAAGCAGAAGCGCATGGAGTCGAGCCTCGGCTCCGGCGTGATCATGAGCCCGGAAGGCTACATCCTGACCAACAACCACGTGACCAGCGGCGCCGACCAGATCGTGGTGGCGCTCAAGGACGGCCGGGAAACCCTGGCGCGGGTGATCGGCAGCGACCCGGAAACTGACCTCGCGGTTCTGAAAATCGATCTGAAAAACCTGCCGTCGATCACAGTGGGGCGTTCCGACAACATCCGCATCGGCGACGTGGCGCTGGCCATCGGCAACCCGTTCGGCGTTGGCCAGACCGTGACCATGGGCATTATCAGCGCCACCGGGCGTAATCAACTGGGCCTGAACAACTACGAAGACTTCATCCAGACCGATGCGGCGATCAACCCGGGTAACTCAGGTGGTGCGCTGGTGGATGCCATCGGCAACCTGACCGGCATCAACACGGCGATCTTCTCCAAGTCCGGCGGCTCCCAGGGCATCGGGTTCGCGATCCCGGTGAAGCTGGCGATGGAAGTGATGAAGTCGATCATCGAGCACGGCCAGGTGATTCGTGGCTGGTTGGGTATTGAAGTGCAGCCGCTGACCCAGGAACTGGCCGAGTCGTTCGGCTTGTCCGGGCGCCCGGGCATTGTCGTGGCGGGGATTTTCCGCGATGGTCCGGCACAGAAGGCCGGCCTGCAACTGGGTGATGTGATTCTTGCCATTGATGGCGAACCGGCCGGTGATGGCCGTCGCTCGATGAATCAGGTGGCGCGGATCAAGCCGACCGACAAGGTCGCGATCGAGGTGATGCGCAATGGCAAGGAGCTCAAGCTGACCGCGGAAGTCGGCCTGCGTCCGCCGCCGGCTCCGACCCAAGAGAAAGAAGAAGAGTAAGCGGGCAACCCAAAAACCTGTGGGAGCGAGCTTGCTCGCGATGAGGCCATAACATTCAACATCATTGTTGACTGTCAGGCCGCCATCGCGAGCAGGCTCGCTCCTACAGGGGGCAGCGCTGGTTTAGAGGTCGCCCAGACCGTCGATCAGCGCTTGATTCTGCTCTGGCGTGCCGATGGATATCCGCAGGAACTGAGCAATCCGCGCCTGCTTGAAGTGCCGGACAATCACGCCCTGTTCACGCAATTTAGCCGCGATACCTGCCGCATCGTGCCGGGGGTGACGGGCGAAAATGAAATTCGCCGCCGACGGCAGCACTTCAAAGCCCTTCCCTTCCAGCTGCGCAATCACCCATTCACGGTGCTCGATGACCAAACGGCAGGTCTTGTCGAAGTACTCGCGATCTTCGAATGCGGCGGCTGCACCGACATTGGCCATACGATCCAGCGGATAGGAGTTGAAGCTGTTCTTGATCCGCTCCAGCGCCTCGATCAGGTCCGGATGCCCAACCGCCAGGCCTACCCGCAGACCGGCCAGGGAACGGGACTTGGACAGGGTCTGGGTCACCAGCAGGTTCGGATAGCGGTCCACCAGGGAGATCGCCGTCTCGCCGCCGAAATCGATGTAAGCCTCATCCACTACCACCACCGAGTCCGGGCTGGCCTTGAGAATCTGCTCCACCGCTTCCAGCGTCAACAGGCAACCGGTCGGCGCATTCGGGTTAGGGAAGATGATCCCGCCGTTCGGTTTGGCGTAGTCCGCCGGGTTGATCTGGAATTGCTCGTCCAGCGGCACCGCATCGAAGGTGATGCCGTACAAACCGCAGTAGACCGGGTAGAAGCTGTAGCTGATGTCCGGGAACAACAGCGGCTGATCGTGCTGCAGCAAACCGTGGAAGATGTGCGCCAGCACTTCATCGGAACCGTTGCCGAGGAACACCTGGTTGTTCTGCACGCCGTAGTATTTGGCGACCGCGTTCTTCAGCAGATCGCTATTCGGGTCCGGGTACAGGCGCAGGTTGTCATTGAGTTCGGTTTGCATCGCAGCCAAGGCTTTCGGCGATGGACCGTACGGGTTTTCATTGGTGTTGAGCTTCACCAGTTTCGCCAGTTTCGGCTGTTCGCCCGGCACGTAAGGCACCAGATTCTTGACGAACGGGCTCCAGAATTTACTCATGTTCAGTTTCCCTGCCCTTGTGGAAAGTCTTCATCAACGATGCGGTATTCAGCGCTACGGGCGTGGGCGGTCAGCGACTCACCACGGGCTAGCACGGAAGCGGTCTTGCCCAACTCGGAAGCGCCCTGCTCGGAACAGAAGATGATCGACGAGCGTTTCTGGAAATCGTACACACCCAGCGGCGAAGAGAAGCGCGCGGTGCCGGAGGTCGGCAACACGTGGTTGGGACCTGCGCAGTAGTCGCCCAGGGCTTCGCAGGTGTGACGCCCCATGAAGATCGCGCCGGCGTGGCGGATCTGCGGCAGCCAGGCTTGTGGATCGGCAACGGACAATTCGAGGTGCTCCGGTGCGATGCGGTTGGCCACTTCAATGGCCTGTTCCATGTCGCGAACCTTGATCAGTGCACCACGGCCATTGATCGAGGTTTCAATGATCGCGGCGCGCTCCATGGTCGGCATCAGCCTGGCGATGCTGGCGGCGACCTTGTCGAGGAATTCGGCGTCGGGGCTGACCAGAATGGCCTGGGCGTCTTCGTCGTGCTCGGCCTGGGAGAACAGGTCCATGGCGATCCAGTCAGGATCGGTCTGGCCGTCGCACACCACGAGGATTTCCGAAGGACCGGCGATCATGTCGATACCGACCTGGCCAAACACGTGGCGCTTGGCGGTGGCGACATAGATGTTGCCCGGGCCAACCACTTTATCGACCTTCGGCACGCTTTCGGTGCCGTAAGCCAATGCGGCAACGGCTTGAGCGCCACCGATGGTGAACACACGGTCGACGCCGGCGATGCAGGCAGCAGCCAGCACCAGTTCGTTGATTTCACCGCGCGGGGTTGGCACTACCATGACCACTTCGGTCACACCGGCAACCTTTGCCGGAATCGCGTTCATCAGCACCGACGACGGGTACGACGCCTTGCCGCCCGGTACGTACAGGCCGGCGCGGTCCAGCGGCGTGACTTTCTGGCCCAGCACGGTGCCATCGGCTTCGGTGTAGCTCCAGGAGTCCTGCTTCTGTTTTTCGTGGTAGCTGCGCACACGAGCCGCGGCGACTTCCAGCGCTTCACGCTGGGCCACGGAGATGCGGGTGAGCGCCAGCTCCAGACGCTCGCGCGGCAGGATCAGGTCAGCCATGGACTTCACGTCCAGGCCGTCGAACTGGCGGGTAAAGTCCACCAGTGCAGCGTCGCCGCGCTCACGCACGGCCTTGATGATGTCCAGCACCCGCTGATTGACCGAGTCGTCAGACACACTTTCCCAGCTCAGCAGATGATCCAGATGATGCGCGAAATCCGGGTCAGCAGCGTTGAGTCGGCGAATTGCAGTCGGTGCGGTCATAGCGAGAGCCTCATAGAATTGGCAAAAACTCAGGCGCCCGAAGCTAACATTCGATCCGCTTGGGCACCTGAGAATTCTGGCTATGAGGCGGATAGACGGGCGCGACTTAACGTCGCGCAGGTGAATCAGCCGCGGTGTCGAGACTCCACTGCCTTGCGCAGGGTGTCGATCAACGCCTGGATACGGGCGTGCTGCATCTTCATCGAAGCTTTGTTGACGATCAGCCGGGAGCTGATGGCGGCAATGAAATCCTGTGGCTCAAGGCCGTTGGCCCGCAGCGTGTTACCGGTGTCGACCACGTCGATGATCTTGTCGGCAAGACCGATCAGCGGCGCCAGCTCCATCGAGCCGTACAGCTTGATGATGTCGACCTGACGACCCTGTTCAGCGTAATAACGCTTGGCAACGTTGACGAACTTGGTGGCGATGCGCAGACGGCCCTTGGGCTCGACCGCGCCGACCTTGCCGGCCGTCATCAACTTGCACTGGGCAATTTGCAGGTCCAGTGGCTCGTACAGGCCCTGGCCGCCATATTCCATCAGCACATCTTTACCGGCGACACCGAGGTCGGCGGCACCATGTTCGACATAGGTCGGCACATCGGTGGCACGCACGATCAGCAGGCGTACATCTTCCTGGGTCGTGGGAATGATCAGCTTGCGACTCTTGTCCGGATTCTCGGTCGGCACGATGCCCGCTTCAGCCAGAAGCGGCAGGGTGTCGTCAAGGATGCGGCCCTTGGACAGTGCGATGGTCAACATGGGAAACGTCAGTCCTTATCAAGGTACTCATGCCCGGTCGCAAATGGCGCCGGACACACATCGAGCCGAAAACGGCTCGACTTCAACAAATCAACGGGCATGTCCTTATGCCCATGCAGCAGGTACTAGCCCGGAACGCGACGGATCTTGGCGCCCAGCATCTGCAGTTTTTCTTCGATGCACTCGTAGCCACGGTCTATGTGGTAGATGCGATCGATCAGGGTGTCGCCTTCGGCGATCAGGGCCGAGATCACCAGGCTGGCCGAAGCACGCAGGTCGGTCGCCATCACTGGCGCGCCCTTGAGTTTTTCGGTGCCGGTGACGATTGCCGTGTTGCCTTCGACCTGGATCTTGGCGCCCATGCGGTGCAGTTCGTAGACGTGCATGAAGCGGTTTTCGAAGATCGTCTCGATCACTGCGCCAGTGCCTTCGGCAATGGCGTTGAGGGAGATGAACTGTGCTTGCATGTCAGTCGGGAACGCCGGGTACGGAGCGGTCCGCACGTTGACGGCTTTCGGCCGCTTGCCATGCATGTTCAGCTCGATCCAGTCTTCGCCGGTAATGATTTCGGCACCGGACTCACGGAGTTTTTCCAGAACGGCTTCGAGGATGGTCGGATCCGTATCCTTGACCTTCACACGACCACCGGTCACCGCCGCCGCCACCAGGTAGGTGCCGGTTTCGATACGGTCGGGCATCACTTTGTAAGTGGTGGTGTGCAGACGCTCGACGCCTTCGATGGTGATGGTATCGGTACCAGCGCCGGAAACCTTGGCACCCATGGCATTCAGGAAGTTCGCCAGGTCGACCACTTCAGGCTCGCGAGCGGCGTTCTGCAGTACGCTGCGACCCTTGGCCAATGCTGCGGCCATCATGATGTTTTCGGTACCGGTCACACTGACGGTATCGAAGAAGAAGTGCGCACCGCGCAGGCCGCCTTCTGGTGCCTTGGCCTTGATGTAGCCGCCTTCGACGTCAATGACCGCGCCCATGGCTTCCAGGCCGCGGATGTGCAGGTCAACCGGACGCGAACCGATGGCGCAACCGCCAGGCAAGGCGACTTCGGCTTCACCGAAACGGGCAACCATCGGGCCCAGCACCAGAATCGACGCACGCATGGTTTTAACCAGTTCGTACGGTGCGACCAGGGTCTTGATGGTGCGCGGGTCGATTTCAACGGCGAGTTTCTCGTCGATCACCGGTTCAATGCCCATGCGGCCGAACAGCTCGATCATGGTCGTGATGTCGTGCAGGTGCGGCAGGTTGGCCACGGTCACCGGGCCATCGCACAGCAAAGTGGCAGCCAGGATCGGCAGGGCAGAGTTCTTTGCCCCGGAGATGCGGATTTCGCCATCAAGACGAACGCCACCGGTAATAATCAATTTATCCATAAGAATCTCGACGCCCTTGGGCTCAGGTGCGCTCGGCCCAGGCCGCGCTGCTGAAAAATTTCATAGTGACCGCATGGATGCTGCCATCGACGATCCACGGGTTCAAATGGGCATAGACCTGCTGCTGACGCTTGACCGGGCTCAATGCCGCCAGTTCATCGCTAATCACGTTCAGCTGGAAATTGCAGCCTTCGCCTTCAACTTCTACCTGAATTCCTGGCAGCTTTCCTTCAAGGAAGCTCTTCACTTCTACGGCCTGCATGCTCAACCTCAATCGGCGCCCTGTGCGCGCGGGTCGGACATCATACAAAAAAGCCCCGCGCCTGCGAACCCCGCAATCACAGGACTCTGACGGGGGGCTTCTTTATAGATGCGGTTCAGGGATGCGCCAATAGCCCGGTCATCTCGCTGACCTGAGCGATTTCACGCATGTCGTCCGGCATCCCGCGGATGCTCAGGGCCTTGCCGGCCGCCTGCGCATCGCGGATGAAGCACAGCAGCAACGACAAACCGACACTGCTGGACTTGGTCACCGCCGAGCAATCGACCACCAGCGCCGCAGCCTTGCTGGCCTTGATCAGCGCCTTGCCCTGCTCGCGCAGGCCAGGGCCGGTGCGGTAATCCAGCACTCCACTGAGTCGCAGTTCGCCCGCTTCGTCCATCTGGACTGCCGACTCACTCATTGGGCTGACTGCTCTGGCTTCTTGTCGGTGGCTTCCTTGGCCTTGGCGACTTCCCCGGCCCAACCATTGATGGTCTTGTCCAGGTCGTTGCCATTGCGCTGCATCGCATCGGCGAACTGATCGCGGAACAGCTTGCCGATGTTGATGCCGTTGATGATGACGTTACGCAGCTTCCACTCGCCGTTGATCTTTTCCAGCGTGTAGGACACTGGATAGATCGAGCCGCTGCTGCCCTTGACGGTCATGCCAACGCTGGTACGGTCGCCCGACTCGTCCTTGGCAGGTTCAACGGTAATGCCCTGGTTGTTGTACTCCAGCAAGGCATTGCCATAGAACTGGAACAGACCCTTCTTGAAGTTTTCTTCGAAGGTCTTCATCTGCGCAGGCGTAGCTTTCTTCGAGTATTTGACCGTCATGATGCTCTTGGAAATACCCTCGGCATCCACAACCGGCCCGACGATGTTGTTCAGCGCCGTATAGAAGTCCTGCGGGTCCTTCTTGTACTTCTCTTTGTTTGCCGCCAGATCCGCGAGCATACGGTTGGTTGTGTCCTGCACCAGTTCGTGCGCCGAAGGCGACGCTACGGCATGAGACACCAACGGAAACACCGCGAGCATTACCAACAGGCCACGTCGCAAGGTAGAGATCATTTAAAAGTTCCTCATTTAGCTTCTTTGCTAACGGTATTGAGCAGGAATTTACCGATCAGGTCTTCGAGCACCAGCGATGACTGCGTGTCATGGATGGTTCCACCATCCTTGAGCAGGGTATCTTCCCCGCCGACGCTGATACCGATGTACTTCTCGCCCAACAGGCCAGCGGTCAGGATAGATGCAGTAGAGTCCGCAGGCAGATTATCGATGCGTTTTTCCAGCTGCATGGTCACCCGACCGGTGAAACTGTCGCGATCCAGATCGATGGCCGTGACCTTGCCGATGGTCACACCGGCCATGGTCACCTTTGCTCTGACAGTCAAACCGGCGATATTGTCGAAGTAGGCGTAAAGTTTATACGTGTCGGTGCTCGGAGTCGGGGACAGGCCACTGACCCGCAACGCCAACAAGAGCAAAGCCAGGATGCCAGCCAGCAAGAAAAGGCCGACACCGATTTCCAGGGTGCGGTTTTGCATCAGAAATCTCCAAACATCAAGGCGGTCAGAATAAAGTCCAGGCCGAGTACTGCCAACGAGGCATACACAACGGTCTTGGTAGTGGCACGACTGATCCCCTCGGAAGTGGGTTCGCAGTCATAGCCTTGGAATACGGCGATCCAGGTCACGACAAAGGCAAAGACGATACTTTTGATGATCCCGTTGAGCACATCCTCAGTGAACGTCACGCTGTTCTGCATGTTCGACCAGTAGGAGCCTTCATAGACCCCCAGCCAGTCGACAGCTACCCACGAGCCGCCCCAGATACCCACCACGCTGAAAATCATCGCCAGCACCGGCAGGGAAATGAAACCGGCCCACAGGCGTGGCGCAATGATGTACTTGAGCGGGTCGACCCCGATCATTTCCAGGCTGGACAACTGCTCGGTGGACTTCATGTTGCCGATTTCGGCGGTCAACGCGGAACCTGCGCGCCCGGCGAACAGCAAGGCGGTCACCACCGGCCCCAGCTCACGCAGCAGCGTCAGGGCAACCATCTGCCCGACAGCCTGCTCTGAACCATAGCTGGAAAGAATGTTGAAACCCTGCAGCGCCAGCACCATGCCGATGAATACCCCGGAGACCACGATGATCACCAGGGACATCACACCCACCGAATGCAACTGCTTGACCAGCAGCCCGAAGCCGCCACCGATACCGCCCCGGCCGAGCAAGGCATGGAACAGGAACAAACTCGAACGCCCGAACACCGCCAGCGCATCGATGCCGGCCTGGCCGAAGCGGCGCACGCGTTCTATCAATGAAATTCTGCGCATCAGCGCTTCCCCAGAAGATCTGCGCGGTAATCCGTCGCTGGAAAGTGGTACGGAACCGGGCCATCGGGTTCGCCGGTCATGAATTGACGGATACGCGGCTCATCCGAATTCATCAGTTCGTCCGGCGTGCCCTGCCCCAATACCTGACCATCGCCCACCACATAAATGTAATCGGCAATGCTCGCGGTCTCTGCCAGATCGTGGGATACCACGATGCTGGTGATGCCCAGCGCATCGTTGAGCAACCGGATCAGGCGCACCAGAACGCCCATTGCGATGGGGTCCTGGCCGACAAAGGGCTCGTCGTACATGAGTATCTGTGGATCGAGAGCAATCGCCCGGGCCAGCGCAACACGGCGCTTCATGCCGCCGGAAAGCTCATCGGGCATCAGTTCGATGGCGCCACGCAAGCCCACGGCCTGCAGCTTGAGCAGGACGATGTCGCGGATCATTTCTTCCGGCAGTTGCGTGTGAACCCGCAGCGGAAAAGCGACGTTCTCGAAGACATCGAGGTCGGTAAACAGTGCGCCGCTCTGAAACAGCACGCCCATATGCTTGCGCGCATCGAACAGGTCGCTGCGCGACAGTTTTGGCAGATTCTGACCGTTGACCCAGACTTCGCCCTTGGTGGGCCGCAGCTGGGCGCCCATCAGACGCAAAAGCGTGGTCTTGCCACACCCGGAAGGCCCCATGATGCCGGTGACCTTGCCGCGTGGTATACGGATATCGACATTGTTGAAAATGCTGCGCGCACCGCGCTTGAAGGACAGTCCCTTCAGCTCGACCGCGTAGGCGTTATCGGCACTCATCTAATCTCCTTGCGATGCAGCCTCTCACTCGGACGCCTGGCTTTCTGACGAAAGCACATACCTCCCGGGCAGGCCGAACTGGCGGCGAACTATATCACTGCAAAGGCTGCGCGCCCAAGGCCAAAGCCGGGTCATATTCAACTGCACTACAGCTTGAAAGCCCCATTTAGAAGGTTTCCGGCAACAGGGACTGACAATGCACGACGAACTTGCGTGAGGGATTCGATCATAACCGCTATAATCGCCGCCTTTTCATCAGGCTATACGATTTCTGACATGAGCCAATCCAGCGACCTGATTCAATCAGCACAACGCACCATCCGCCTCGAGGTAGAAGCCGTGCAAGGCCTGCTACCCCATCTCGACGCAGATTTCGTACGCGCTTGCGAGATGATTCTGGCCAGCAAAGGCCGCGTGGTCGTGGTCGGCATGGGCAAGTCGGGGCACATCGGCAACAAGATTGCCGCGACCCTGGCCAGCACCGGCACCACGGCATTTTTTGTGCACCCGGCTGAAGCCAGCCACGGCGACATGGGCATGATTACCCGCGACGACATCATTCTGGCGCTCTCGAACTCCGGCTCCACCAATGAAATCGTTACCCTGCTGCCACTGATCAAGCGCCTGGGCATTCAGTTGATCAGCGTGACCGGCAACCCTGACTCCGCGCTGGCCAAGGCCGCCGAGGTCAACCTGAATGTTCACGTCGAGCACGAGGCCTGCCCGTTGAACCTGGCACCCACCTCGTCGACCACCGCCGCACTGGTCATGGGCGACGCCCTGGCCGTCGCGCTGCTGGAAGCCCGTGGTTTTACTGCCGAAGACTTTGCCTTTTCCCATCCCGGCGGCGCCCTGGGCCGACGTCTGCTGCTGAAAGTGGAAAATGTCATGCACGCCGGGCAAGAGCTGCCGCAGGTACAGCGCGGCACCCTGTTGAAGGACGCGCTAATGGAAATGACCCGCAAAGGCCTGGGCATGACCGTGATTCTGGAAGCCGATGGAAAGCTGGCCGGGATCTTTACCGACGGTGACTTGCGTCGCACGCTGGACCGTAGCATCGACATCCATAGCGCTACTATCGACCAGGTCATGACTGCACACGGCAAGACAGCCCGCGCCGAAATGCTCGCCGCCGAAGCGCTGAAAATCATGGAAGACCATAAAATCAACGCACTGGTCGTGGTCGACAGAGAAGACCGCCCGGTCGGCGCCTTGAACATGCACGACTTGCTGCGTGCAGGAGTAATGTAATGAGTGCGGACCTGCTGCAACGCGGCAAACAGATCAAGCTGGCGGTGTTCGATGTCGATGGCGTGCTGACCGATGGGCGCCTGTACTTCCTCGAAGACGGCAGTGAATTCAAGACGTTCAACACACTCGACGGTCAGGGCATCAAGATGCTGATGGCCGCCGGCGTACAGACCGCCATCATCAGTGGCCGCAAGACCCCGGTGGTCGAGCGGCGAGCCAGGAACCTCGGCATCCCGCACCTGTATCAGGGGCGCGAAGACAAACTGGTGGTACTCGACGAACTACTGGCCCAGCTCAACCTGAGCTATGAACAGGTGGCTTACCTCGGCGACGACCTGCCGGACCTGCCGGTGATTCGCCGTGTCGGCCTGGGCATGGCGGTGGCCAATGCTGCCAGTTTCGTGCGTGAAAACGCTCACGGCATCACCCTCGCCCGTGGCGGCGAAGGTGCCGCTCGCGAATTCTGCGAATTGATCCTGCGCGCCCAGGACCGCCTCGATGCGGCCAATGCAGCGTACCTGTGAGCCCACTATGCTGAGCAAAAAGTTTCGCAACACCCTGCTGTTCAGTTGCATCGCGGCGATATTCGCCGCGGTTGGCTACTGGAACATCAGCCCGGAACGCTTCCTCGACAAGCCGGTAACGCCGGTCGATGAAAGCGCGATCGACTATTACGCTATCAACGCCCACAGCGTGCAGTACCTGCCGGACGGCAAGCTGCAATATGATCTGGTGTCCGACAAGGTCGAGCACCTGAAGGCGACCGAGGTGACATTGCTGACCAACCCCGACCTGAATGTGTTCCGCGGCACTGAATTTCCGTGGCACGTCCAGAGCCTGCACGGCGAGGTCAACCCTGACGGCACACAGGTCGAGCTGATCGATGACGTGCGTATCACGCGCTTCGACGAGAAAAACCGTAAAACCCTGATCACCAGCACCCGCATGACCGTGTTCCCGCAGCAGCAATATGCGCAGACCGAGCAAGACGTTAGAATCGACGGCGCTGGCGGTGTATCGACTGGCAAGGGAATGAAGGCGTATTTGAAAGAAAGCAGGATACACCTGCTATCGAACGTAAGAGGACAGTATGAGGCTCGTTAAAACCCTCCCGATTTTGCTCAGTCTGGGCGCAGCACTGGGAAGCGTGAGCGCCTGGGCTCTACCGGAAGATCAACAGCAGCCTATCCGCATTCAGGCCGACGATGCCCAACTGGACGACAAGCAAGGTATTGCTACCTATAAGGGTGATGTGATCATCACCCAAGGCTCGATGAAGGTGACCGGCAACACCGTGACCATCACCCGTACCCCGACCGGCGACATCGACGTAGTGACCTCGGTGGGCAACCTGGCGTACTTCGAGCAACTGCAGACCGCTGGCGATACCAAACCCGTTCAGGGCTGGGGCGTGACCATCCAGTATCACGCGGCACAAAACCGGGTCGTGCTGATTGACAAGGCAAAAGTTGTCGACAAGGACAACAACGTCACCCAAGGCGAGAAAATCGTCTACGACACGGTCAAGAAGCTCGCCAGCGCCGGTCGCGCTACGGGCAGCAAGGTCACCGAGGCACGTCCGCGTATCGACATGGTGATCCAGCCGAAGAAGAAAACCGACGAGAATAAGGCCCAGTAATGGCAACTCTGAAAGCTCAGCATCTGGCCAAGAGCTACAAGAGCCGCCAGGTCGTGCGCGACGTCAGCCTGTCCATCGACAGCGGCCAGATCGTCGGCCTGCTTGGCCCGAACGGCGCCGGCAAGACCACCTGCTTCTACATGATCGTTGGCCTGGTACAGGCCGACCAGGGCCGCGTCCTGATCGACGACCTGGACGTCAGCCACCAGCCGATGCACGGCCGGGCAAAGGCCGGTATCGGCTACCTGCCGCAGGAAGCATCGATCTTCCGCAAACTGTCGGTGGCCGACAACATCATGGCCATCCTCGAGACCCGCAAGGAACTCGACAAGGCCGGTCGTCGCAAAGAACTGGAAAGTCTGCTGCAGGAATTCCACATCAGCCACATCCGCGACAACCTCGGCATGAGCCTGTCCGGAGGTGAGCGCCGTCGCGTGGAAATCGCCCGCGCCCTGGCCACCAATCCGAAATTCATCCTCCTCGACGAACCCTTCGCCGGTGTCGACCCGATTTCGGTTGGCGATATCAAACAGATCATCTACCACCTCAAGGCCAAAGGCATTGGCGTGCTGATCACCGACCACAACGTCCGTGAAACCCTGGATATCTGCGAAACGGCCTATATCGTCAACGACGGCCAGTTGATCGCCGAAGGTGACGCCGAAACCATCCTGGCCAACAGCCTGGTCAAGGAAGTGTACCTGGGCCATGAGTTCCGCCTGTAAGCGCTGAAGCAGTCATGGCGGATGCCAGACCGCGGTAACGATAAAAATCAACAATTTTTTATTGTTACAGTGGTCTAGGCAAACACTTCAGTTTCAGGCATATAATTTGCTTATGTTTGGCGCCTCGGCGCCCTGTAGTGGATGGCGCATGTGCGCCGGCGAATAAGGTGTTAAGCCCCTGCCATGAAACCATCGCTAGTCTTGAGAATGGGCCAGCAGCTGACGATGACACCGCAGCTGCAACAGGCCATCCGCCTGCTCCAATTGTCGACCCTGGACCTGCAACAGGAAATCCAGGAGGCCCTGGAGTCCAATCCGATGCTCGAACGCCAGGAAGAAGGCGACGACTTCGACAATTCCGACCCCTTGGCCGACAATACCGAACAAAAGCCCAATACTGACATCCAGGAACCCTCTTACCAGGAAAGCGCCCCGACGGTTGACAGCCTCGATGAGGGCGACTGGAACGAGCGCATCCCCAACGAACTCCCCGTCGACACCGCGTGGGAAGACGTTTACCAGACCAGCGCCAGCAGCCTGCCCAGCAACGATGATGACGAGTGGGACTTCACCACCCGCACCTCGGCCGGCGAAAGCCTGCAAAGCCACTTGCTGTGGCAACTGAACCTGGCCCCGATGTCCGACACCGATCGCCTGATCGCCGTGACCCTGATCGACTGCATCAACAATCAGGGCTACCTGGACGAAACCCTCGAGGAAATCCTCGAAGCCTTCGATCCGGAACTGGACATCGAACTGGACGAAATCGAAGCCGTCCTGCACCGCATCCAGCAATTCGAGCCCGCCGGCATCGGCGCCCGCAACCTGGGCGAATGCCTGCTGCTGCAATTGCGCCAGCTGCCCGCCAAAACCCCTTGGCTGGCCGAGGCCAAGCGCCTGGTCACCGATTACATCGACCTGCTTGGCAGCCGCGACTACAGCCAGTTGATGCGCCGCATGAAGCTCAAGGAAGATGAACTGCGCCAGGTGATCGAACTGGTCCAGAGCCTCAATCCGCGCCCGGGCTCTCAGATCGAGTCCGCCGAAGCCGAGTATGTCGTTCCTGACGTTATCGTGCGCAAGGACAATGAGCGCTGGCTGGTGGAGCTGAATCAGGAGTCAGTGCCACGGCTGCGGGTCAACGCCCAGTACGCCGGATTCGTGCGCCGCGCCGACACCAGCGCCGACAACACGTTCATGCGCAATCAGTTGCAGGAGGCCCGCTGGTTCATCAAGAGCCTGCAAAGCCGTAATGAAACCCTGATGAAGGTGGCCACCCAGATCGTCGAGCATCAGCGCGGTTTCCTCGAGTATGGCGACGAAGCCATGAAGCCCCTGGTCCTGCATGACATCGCCGAAGCGGTCGGCATGCATGAGTCGACGATTTCACGGGTGACCACCCAGAAGTTCATGCACACCCCCCGGGGCATTTATGAACTGAAATACTTTTTCTCCAGTCACGTAAGCACCTCCGAAGGCGGCGAATGCTCGTCCACGGCGATCCGCGCGATCATCAAAAAACTGGTTGCTGCGGAAAATCAGAAAAAGCCGTTGAGTGACAGCAAGATCGCTGGTTTACTGGAGGCACAAGGCATTCAGGTGGCTCGCCGCACCGTCGCCAAGTACCGCGAATCCCTCGGGATCGCGCCTTCGAGCGAACGCAAGCGGTTGATGTAGGGCCACGCCACAGCGTTCCAGTGGTAGATCATCTGGTCTACCGCTTTATGCACTGGCAACGAAGGAGAAGCTGTATGCAAGTCAACATCAGTGGACACCAACTGGAAGTGACCGAACCTCTTCGCACCTACATCGGCGAAAAACTCGAACGATTGGAGCGACATTTCGACAAGATCACTAATGTGCAGGTCACGATGACCGTCGAAAAACTGAAGCAGAAAATCGAAGCCACGCTGCATATTCCCGGGAATGAAGTGGTCGCAAACGCGGAACATACCGATATGTACGCTGCGATCGACGCACTCACCGACAAGCTGGATAAACAACTCAAAAAGCATAAGGAAAAGACCCAGAGCCTCCTTCAGGGCGCAACCGGTCGTTAACACTCCCAACCCATGATCCGACTTGAAAGTATCCTGACCCCCGGCCGTTCCCTGGTGAACGTGCCGGGCGGCAGTAAAAAGAAAGCCCTCGAACAAATTGCCAATCTGATCGCCCGCGAAGTGCCGGCTCTGGAGATGCAAGATGTCTTCGAGGCGCTGATTGCCCGTGAAAAACTCGGCTCCACCGGTTTTGGCAACGGCATCGCTATTCCCCATTGCCGTCTCAAGGGCTGTGTTTCGCCCATCAGTGCATTGATGCACCTGGACGCCCCAATCGATTTTGACGCCATCGACGGCGCACCGGTTGACCTGCTGTTCGTACTGCTGGTCCCGGAAGCCGCTACCGATGCGCACCTTGAGCTGCTGCGACAGATTGCCAGCATGCTCGACCGCAAGGACGTGCGCGAAAAACTGCGCAGCGCTCCGAGCAATGAAGCCCTGTATCAGGTTGTCCTGGACGAGCAAAACGGTCAGTAATCATGCGCTTGATCATCGTCAGTGGCCGTTCCGGCTCAGGTAAAAGTACCGCCCTCAACGTTCTTGAGGACAACGGCTACTACTGCATCGACAATCTGCCTGCCGGTCTGCTGCCGGAACTGGCCGAACGAGCATTGATTCATACCGAGCTAATGCAGCCGCTGGTCGCCGTTTCCATTGACGCCCGCAACCTGCCCAGCCACCTGTCACGCTTCCCCGACCTGCTCGAAGAAGTCCGCAGCCGCCACATCCAGTGCGATGTCCTGTACCTGGACGCCGATGAAGAAACCCTGCTCAAGCGCTTCTCGGAAACCCGCCGACGTCACCCCCTGACCAACGCCAACCGCTCGCTGGCCGAAGCCATCAACGTTGAAAGTGTCCTGCTCGGGCCGATTGCCGACCTCGCCGATCTCAAGATCAACACCACCAGCCTGAACCTGTACCAGCTGCGCGACGCCATCAAACTGCGCCTGTTGAATCAGCCCGAGCCGGGGACTGCGTTCCTGGTGGAGTCCTTCGGGTTCAAGCGTGGCATGCCGGTGGACGCCGACCTGGTGTTCGATGTGCGTTGCCTGCCCAACCCTTACTGGAAACCGGAATTGCGCGAGCAGTCCGGGCTCGATCAACCGGTTGCCGAGTATCTGGCGGCACAGCCGGATGTCGAAGAGATGTTCCAGGACATTTCCACATACCTGCTAAAGTGGCTGCCTCGATTTGCCGCCAGCAACCGCGCCTACGTCACCATTGCCATTGGGTGCACTGGCGGACATCACCGCTCCGTCTACCTGACCGAGCGTTTGGGGCAGGCGCTGCAAAAAACCCTGAAGAACGTCCAGGTTCGCCACCGCGACCTCAGCTAAAGGATTCACACCGCGATGCCTGCTCTGGAAATCGAAATCATCAACAAGCTGGGCCTGCATGCCCGCGCTTCTGCAAAATTCGTTGGGGTGGCAGGTCAGTTCCCGTGCCAGATTCGGGCCGGTCGTACACCAGAGTCCATGGTTGATGGCAAAAGCATCATGGCGATGATGATGCTGGCCGCCGGCAAAGGCACCACGATCCACTTGAGCACAGAAGGTGAGCAGGAACAGGAAGCGCTGGAGGCGCTGGTGGCGTTGATCAACAACTTCTTCGACGAAGGCGAGTAAACGTCGTCCAGTAACGTCAAGCCGTGCTCCTGCAGGCCCCATTCAAGTCGCAAAAAAAGGCGTACCACCCGATGGGTGGCACGCCTTTTTTGTTTAGCGCAAAGCTTAGCTACCCGCCACCGTCATCCGCTCGATCAGCACCGAACCGGTGCGAATGTTGCTGCGCAACTCCAGGTCATTACCGACCGCAATGATCTGTTTGAACATGTCGCGCATGTTGCCGGCGATGGTCACCTCCTGAACCGCGAACTGGATTTCGCCGTTCTCGACCCAGTAACCCGCCGCGCCCCGGGAGTAATCGCCGGTGACCATGTTCAGCCCCTGGCCCATCAACTCGGTGACCAACAGCCCGCGCCCCATGCGCCGCAGCAAGGCCGCCTGGTCTTCATCGCCATGGCTGACAAACAGGTTGTGCACGCCACCGGCGTTGGCCGTGCTCGGCATTCCGAGTTTGCGGCCGGAGTAGGTGCCGAGGATGTAGGACACCAATTCGCCTTTTTCGACGAACGGTTTGGCGTAGGTTGCCAGGCCATCGCCATCGAACGCCGCACTGCCCAATGCCTGCATCAGATGCGGACGCTCGTCAATGGTCAGCCACTCCGGAAACAGCTTCTGCCCCAGCGTGCCTTCAAGGAACGATGACTTGCGGTACAGGCTGCCGCCGGAAATCGCCGACAGGAAGCTGCCGAACAAGCCGCCGGCCAACTCTGCGGAAAACAGCACCGGCACCTCGCAGGTCGGCACCGGACGCGCTCCCAGACGGCTCGCCGCCCGTTGCGCAGCTCGCTGTCCGATACTGACCGGGTCGGCCAGCAAATTGCCCTGGCGGTTCACGTCGTACCAGTAATCACGCTGCATCTGGCCGTCCGCTTCGGCGATCATCACGCAGCTCAAGCTGTGACGAGTCGATGCGTATCCGCCAATGAAGCCGTGGCTGTTGCCATAAACGCGGCAGCCCTGATGGGTGCTGAGGGTGGTGCCGTCGGCGTTCTTGATTCGGCTGTCGGCGGCAAACGCCGCGGCTTCACAGGCCAGGGCCTGCTCGATGGCTTGCTCCGGAGTGATGTCCCACTGGTGAAACAGGTCGAAATCCTGCAAGTCCCTGGCCATCAACGCGGCATCCGCCAGGCCCGAGGCTTCGTCTTCCGAGGTGTGCCTGGCGATAGCCAGTGCAGCGGCAACCGTTTCGCGAATCGCCTCCGGACCGCTGGCCGAGGTGCTGGCCGAGCCTTTGCGCTGGCCGACGTACAAGGTGATGCCAAAACCCTGATCACGGTTGAATTCGACTGTTTCGACTTCACGCTGACGCACCGAAGTCGACAGGCCCTGCTCCAGGGAGACGGCCACTTCACAGGCACTGGCGCCCTGACGCCTGGCTTCAGCGATGATCTGCTCGACTTGTTCCTGCAGTGCCGGCAACGCTTGTGGGCCGACGCTTTCAACTGCACTCATGCTGTTCTCCACTCAAATTCTGCTTTCGGTAACGGTCATCGAGCGACCGGGCCGGACAAGCGGCCCCCGACTGGTTATCATGGCGGCGTTTCTTTGCGGACTGCCACCATGGTTGATTCTTACGACGACTCCCTCGATACGGGAGAAAAAAGCAAATCCCAGGTCAAACGCGAGCTGCATGCTCTGGTTGACCTCGGCGAGCGCCTTACAACGCTCAAGCCTGACTTGCTCAACAAACTGCCATTGACCGACGGATTGCGCCGGGCCCTGGCCGATGCGCCCAAGCACACCGCGAACATCGCGCGTAAACGGCACCTTCAGTTCATCGGCAAACTGATGCGCGATCAGGACACTGACGCCATTCTGGTTCTGCTCGATCAACTCGATGCCTCCACTCGTCAGTACAACGAACGCTTCCATAACCTGGAACGCTGGCGCGATCGTCTGATTGCCGGCGACGACGCCGTACTGGAAAAATTCGTCGTCGAATATCCCGACGCGGATCGCCAGCAACTGCGCTCTCTGATCCGTCAGGCCCAGCATGAGGTTGCGCAAAACAAGCCTCCTGCTGCCAGCCGTAAAATCTTCAAGTACATCCGTGAGCTGGACGAGACTCAACGCGGACTGCGCTGAATCTCGAATCGGGTGAGTCGCGACGCGACTCACCCGAAGCTCGTTCCATCAAGCGCCCGTGCCACCCACGGTGATCGCATCTATCTTCAGCGTTGGCTGGCCGACACCCACCGGCACCGACTGCCCATCCTTGCCACACGTGCCCACGCCGCTGTCCAGCGACAGATCATTCCCGACCATCGACACTTTGCTCATGGCTTCCGGTCCGTTGCCGATCAGGGTCGCGCCTTTGACCGGAGCAGTGATCTTGCCGTCTTCGATCAGGTACGCCTCGCTGGTGGAGAACACGAACTTGCCGCTGGTGATGTCCACCTGACCGCCACCGAGGTTGGCGCAGTAGATGCCGCGTTTCACCGAAGCGATGATTTCCGCCGGGTCGCTTTCACCGGCGAGCATGTAGGTGTTGGTCATGCGCGGCATCGGCAGGTGCGCGTAGGATTCGCGACGGCCGTTGCCGGTACGCGCCACGCCCATCAGTCGGGCGTTGAGCTTGTCCTGCATGTAGCCTTTGAGTACACCGTTTTCGATCAGCGTGGTGCACTCGGTCGGCGTGCCTTCGTCATCGACGCTCAAAGAGCCACGGCGACCGGCCAGGGTGCCGTCATCGACAATGGTGCACAGACTGGACGCAACCATCTCGCCCATGCGCCCGCTATAAGCCGAACTGCCCTTGCGGTTGAAGTCGCCTTCCAGACCATGGCCGACCGCTTCGTGCAGCAGCACGCCCGACCAGCCGGAGCCGAGCACCACCGGCAACGTGCCGGCCGGTGCCGGGATCGCTTCGAGGTTGACCAGTGCCTGACGCAACGCTTCGCGGGCATAACCCATGGCGCGGTCTTCGCCGAGGAAATAGCGATAATCGGTCCGACCGCCACCACCGTGACCGCCGCGCTCGCGGCGACCGTTCTGCTCGACGATCACACTGACGTTGAAACGCACCAGCGGCCGCACATCCGCCGCCAGCCCGCCGTCGGTGGAAGCCACCAGAATCCGCTCCCAGACACCGGCCATGCTCACGGTGACTTGCTGGATACGTGGGTCGAGGGCGCGGGTCGCCGCGTCGATTCGCTTGAGCAAATCGACTTTCTCGGCGCGGGTCAGCACTTCCAGCGGATTGTCCGGCGCATACAACTGCGCGACATCCTGGCTGGTGAACGCCTGCACGGTGCCATGCTGCCCGGCCCGGGAAATCGAACGGGCGGCACGCGCCGCCGCGCCCAGGGCTTCGAGAGTAATGGCATTGCTGTAGGCGAAACCGGTTTTTTCACCCGATTGCGCACGCACGCCCACACCCTGGTCAAGGTTGAAACTGCCTTCCTTGACGATGCCGTCTTCCAGCGCCCAGGACTCGGAGATCTGCCCCTGGAAATACAGGTCGGCGGCATCGATGCCGGGCCCGGCCAGATCGCCGAGCACGCCTTGCAAGCTCTCGATCGTGACGCCACCGGGCGCCAGCAGGTGTTCACTGACTGAGGACAACAACTCGCTCATATGCTTTACGCCTTAAATTCGTCGTTCTGATGCAGGTCGCTGGGCGCCCTGCGAGAAAAAGCGCCGGTGACTGGACACCGGCATCCGCGCCCGGATGGACGCCTGTTCGCTGCTGTCGCGTTCGGCCAGCAGCACGGCCTCGCCTTGATCCTGTTGCGCCAGCACACGCCCCCACGGGTCGACGATGGCGGCATGGCCAAAGGTTTCCCTTGGCCCCGGATGCGTCCCGCCCTGGGCAGCCGCGAGTACGTAACATTGCGTCTCGATGGCCCGCGCTCGAATCAGCACATCCCAGTGCGCCGCGCCGGTCACCGCCGTGAACGCCGAGGGGGCGGTAATCAGTTCCGCGCCGGCAGCGCGCAATTCGCTGTACAGCTCGGGAAAGCGCAGGTCATAGCAGACCGTCAGGCCAACCCGACCGACGGGTGTGTCCGCCACGACCACCCCGTTGCCATAAGCATAGTCATCGGATTCACGATAACGGCCACGATTGTCCCCCACGTCCACGTCGAACAGGTGCAGCTTGTCGTAGCGCGCCACCGTTTGGCCCTGGTCATCGACCAGCAACGAACAGGCATGCACTTTGGCCGTCGGCTGATCCACCGGCGGCAACGGCAATGTGCCGGCCACAATCCATAACTTGAGGTCACGCGCGGTCTGTTTCAACCAGGGCAGGATCGGGCCTTCGCCCAATGCTTCAGCGCGCCCGATGTCGGCAATGTCGCGCCGGCCCATGGCGGCGAAATTTTCCGGCAATACCGCCAGTTTCGCACCGCCTGTAGCCGCTTGTTCGAGCAGTCGACGGGCCTGGGCCAGATTGGCCAGCACATCACTCTGGCTGACCATTTGAATCACCGCTACAGACATGGCCTTTTCCTTATTGAAATCAACACATACCTTGTAGGAGCGAGCTTGCTCGCGATGAGTTTGAATGCGACGCGTGTTTTCAGGCGGCCTGCGTCATCGTTCACGTCCATCGCGAGCGAGCTCGCTCCTACAGGGAGGCGAGCCGCAATGGTCATGCTACTCCATAGGCCCGAAGGATGGCTTTTCAAAAAGCCTTGTCGAAGGTGATTTTCGGTTCTTTCCACGGCCCCTGAACGGTGTACTTCACACTGGCGAAACGGGCGACACGGTCACCGATCAGCTTGTCGATCAGGAACAGCGCCCCGCCGACCGCCGGTGCACCGACGATCAGCGCGGCAATCGGCAAGTTATTGGTCACCGGCAAGGTCACCAACAGTTTCGCATCGATCTGATCGGCGACCAGGTTCAAGGTGCCGTCGAGTTCAATGGTGCTCGAAGGGCCCGTCAGCCGGATCGGTTCACGGGTGACATACACTCCGTTCGTCCCAACCAACAGTCCCTTGACCCGGTCATAGCTCAGGCCTTTGCCGAACAGGTCGGAGAAGTCCAGGCGCAGGCGCCGGCCGATGGAATTAAAGTTGAGCAAACCAAATACCCGTAGCGCCTGGGCACTGCCTTCGACCTCGACGAACTGGCCCTGATTGAGCGTTGCATCGAGCGAGCCGGAGAAACGTTTGGTCGCCACCCAGGCCGGCGAGCCGGGCCAGCGACCATCGACATCCATGTAAAAGTCCTTGCTGGTGACGCTCGGTGCATACCCCCAGTTCTTGAGCACATCGGCGAGGTTCTTGCCGCTGACGCGCCCCTTGTACCAGCTTGTGCTGGCGCCGGGCACGCCTTCCCAACCACCGCTGCCCACCAACAGAATCCCCTTGAGACCCAGGTCCAGCGAATTGAACACGATGCCCTTGGCCGTCGGACGAATCTTCAGCGACCAGCCACCCACCAGATCCTGGCCCTGGAATAGCTGATTGATGGTGATGTCCATCGCGGGGATTTTCGTCGGGTCCACCGAGGCCAGCGGATCCGGTGAGTTTTCATCGGCCAGCACGGTCGGGTCCGGTGCGGGCAGGCGCACGGTTTGCAGATTGATCGTGATCGGTGCCCCTTTTGCATCGGGAAGATTGGCGTTGCCCTTGATCTGCTGGCTGTCTAGTTGCAGCGCCCAGGCGGAAGAGTTGCGCGCCAGCTGGATCGAGGCCTGATCGAGCGTGGTGCCGATACCGCTGAGCTTGCCCACCTTGAAATCCGCGCCGCTGAGCAACTGCCTGGCGCTGCCTCCGGGGTCCTGCCCGGCGTATTTATCCACCAGATCCTTCCACGGGCCAACGTCCAGCTCCGACAGTACGCCCCGTACCCGCAGGCCTTTGGTGCCAGGCAATACGGCCTCGCCGCCACCAAGGAACAAGTCCCCGCGACCGTCGGCGAAATTGCTGGCCGGGGCCGCAAACGTGAAACTCGCCAGGTCCCCGTAATTGAGCCAATAACGCCGCTCGTCGCCCTGCAAGGTCATGCGGAACGTCGTGTCGCGCCCGGTATCAGCGTTCATGCCGAACGGTGCAGGCAAATCGACGGCCACGCCCTTGAGGCTGGAATTGACCATCAATTGGCTGTCGGCACCGTTCAGGGTCAGTTGCAGTTGATAGGGGATCACGCCACTCACCGGCAGAGGCTGGGTCACCTTCAGCCAGTCGGTCAGTTTCTTGACCTCGACCTGGCCCGACGCGCTGACCCGGGTATTGAGTTTGCCTGCACTGCCATCGGCAAAAATCTGCGCGGTAACCGGCTTGTCGAATGCCCGTGCGCTGATGTTCTGCCCGCTCAGGCCTTTGGCACTGTCGAAACGGAAATCACCTTTGAGCTGAGTCAACTCCAGCACAGGCTCCGCCAGCTTCAAGCGCGCCTTGGCGGTCTTGAAGTCGACGAGGATTTTCGGCTCCTCGTCTTTTGCCAACGGGATATCCAGCTTCAACTTGCCTTCCAAGTCACCCTCGCCTTCCCAGCCGGCGAAGGTAGCCGCGGTGCCGATCGGTGCTTCCTGAAGGATTTTCAGACCATCGCCCAAACCACCGGCAAATCCGCCATCGAGGAACAAATGAACGTTCTGCCCCGCAGGCACATGGGGAATGTTGACGTAGATATCGCTGACCTGAGTGTCGAGCAACTGGCCCTTGCTGGCCAGAATCCGCACCCCGCTGTCCTCGACAAACACATCACCGCTGACCTTGCTGACATGGGGCCAGCTAGGCTGGAATGCCAGTTCGGCATCGTGGACCTTGAAGAACAGGCTGATGCTGCGATCGACGTCCGCGGCACCGTGGCTGAGCGACCCTTGATACTGGAAGAAGCCTTGATCCACCGCGCCCTTGAGAATCGCCGTGCGCAGCCATTCATCCAGCGCCGGGCTGAGGACTGCCGGCAGGTACTTGGCGGTGTAGCGACCGTCACCGTCCACCAGGCCAACCCGCAGGTCCATGTAGTCTTCCTGGGTGTGATCGAAATGCAGGCGAATCAGGAAGTCGCCGGCAATCTTGCCTTCCTCGCCCAGCACCTTCAGATACGGCGCGATCAGGGTGAAGCCTTCTTTATCGAGTTTCCAGGTCAGCCGCGCATTGGCCTGAATGTACTGCCATGGCTTGGCGAAAATCGGGTCCAGGTGCAGCATGAAATCCTTGCTGTCCATGCGCAGTTCACCGTGCCCCAGGTCACCGCTGATGCTGCCACTGACGTTTCGGGCCGCCGGCGCACCGTGATAGGCATCGAAGCCGACCCGGTCAAGATTGGCGGCAAAGCTGAACTTGCTATCGTCGGTGGCATTGGGCCGTACGTCGATCAATACATTGCGCAGTCCGCCCGTCACCTTGAGCCGCTCGACAACGGTGGCAAAGCCTTGCGGAAACGGCGCAAGGGCATTGAGCAACGGTGTGAGCGGGGTCAGGTCGAAGCGGTCGGCTTGCAGATGCCAAAGTTCTTCGGTCTTGTCGGTGGCGGCGCTTTGCTTGAGCTGCAAATGCGTTTCCCAGCGAGCGTCGCCGAGATTCATCGCCAGGGAATCCAGGGTCACCAGCATGCCTTCGGCACTGCGCTGGAAGTAACCATTGAGCGCCAGGTTGTTGATCTGGATCGGCTGGCGCTCGGCGTAGGCGCCCTTGAGTCGTGGCGCGTTCAAGCGCACTGCCGCGCTTTGCAAGATGCCTTTGCCCCAGGTCGCCCACAGCTCGCCGCCGGCCTTGATCTCGGAGAAATTCCATTGCTGGCTTACACGCTCGGGCAACCACTTCGACCAGTCGCTTTGCGGCAGGCTTAGATAGACATCGGCTTCACCGTCCTGCCATTGGCTGGCACGAATGCGGGTACGCAGGCTCATGGCCACCGGTTGCCCGTCAGGCAGGGTCAGCCGCGCGTCGAGCCGCTGCCGCGACGCCCCGGTTTTCAGATTCAGACCGACATAAGTCAGCGTCAGCGGCGACTGTGCAAACGGCTGCAAGGTCACCTGGCTGTCGAGCACCGACAGTTGCTGGATCATTTGCATACGATTGAGCAACTGTTCCGGATCGGTGGGTTGATCCTGTTGCACTGGCAAACCTTCCAGAGCCCATTGACCGTCGTCACCCTCCTTGACGCTGATCTTCAGGCCGCTGACTTCCAGATGCGCGATGCGTACCTGACGTGCCAGCAGGCTGGCCCAAAGGTCCGGCACCGCGCGCACCTGATCCAGATGCAAGGCATTGGCGCCCTCGCCGACAGTCACGTCGTGAGCCATCAATATGGGGGCAAATCCACTCCAGTTGCCTTCGAGCTCGCCGATCTGCAATGGCATGCCCAAGGCATCGCTGGCTTTGGTTTCAACCTCGGCACGGTACTCGGCCACCAGCGGCGTCAGCTCTCGGCCAAGGCTGACGTAAAGCGCCATCAACACCAAAACCAACGCGCACAGGCCCAGACCCCAGCGGATCAGTGCGGCCAAAATGCGTGTCAGACGGTCCATGTCAGATGGCCCCCATGGCAAAAAATTTGCAAAAAGCTGAGGCCAGCCATTCTCGAACAATCAAAACGATACGCTTCAGAGCAGCACCACGTCGTATTGTTCCTGGGAATACATGGTTTCGACCTGAAAGCGGATGGTGCGCCCGATAAACCCTTCCAGCTCGGCGACATTGCCCGACTCTTCGTCAAGCAGGCGGTCCACCACTTTCTGGTTTGCCAATACACGATAGCCTTCCGCCTGATACGCGCGCGCCTCACGCAGGATTTCACGGAAGATTTCGTAGCAAACGGTTTCCGGGGTCTTGAGCTTGCCGCGCCCCTGACAGGCATTGCACGGCTCGCACAACACTTGCTCAAGGCTTTCGCGAGTGCGCTTGCGGGTCATCTGCACCAGGCCCAGCTCGGTGATACCGATGATGTTGGTCTTGGCGTGATCGCGCTCCAGTTGCTTTTCGAGCGTGCGCAGCACCTGGCGCTGGTGTTCTTCATCTTCCATGTCGATGAAGTCGATGATGATGATTCCGCCGAGGTTGCGCAGGCGCAATTGACGGGCGATGGCCGTCGCGGCTTCGAGGTTGGTCTTGAAGATGGTTTCTTCGAGGTTGCGATGGCCGACGAACGCCCCGGTGTTGACGTCAATGGTGCTCATGGCTTCCGCCGGGTCGACCACCAGATAACCGCCGGACTTGAGCGGGACCTTGCGTTCGAGGGCCTTCTGGATTTCGTCCTCGACGCCATACAGGTCGAAAATCGGCCGTTCGCCCGGGTAATGTTCCAGGCGGTCGGCAATCTCGGGCATCAATTCGGCGACGAATTGCGTGGTTTTCTGGAAAGTTTCCCGGGAGTCGATGCGGATCTTCTCGATCTTCGGGCTCACCAGGTCACGCAGGGTGCGCAGCGCCAATCCAAGGTCTTCGTAGATCACGCTGGGCGCGCTGATGGTTTTGATCTGGGCGCTGATCTGATCCCAGAGCCTTCGCAGGTAGCGGATGTCCATGAGGATTTCATCGGCGCCGGCGCCTTCGGCTGCGGTGCGCAGAATGAAACCGCCGGCTTCCTTGATACCTTCCTTGGCCACGCAATCAGTGACTACTTGCTTGAGGCGCTCACGCTCGGCCTCGTCTTCGATTTTCAGGGAAATGCCGACATGGGCCGTGCGTGGCATGTACACCAGATAACGCGAAGGGATCGACAGCTGAGTGGTCAGGCGCGCGCCCTTGGAGCCGATCGGGTCCTTGGTCACTTGCACCACCAGGCTCTGGCCTTCATGCACCAGCGCACTGATGCTCTCGACCGCCGGGCCTTCGCGCAGGGAAATTTCCGACGCATGAATGAACGCTGCGCGATCCAGGCCTATGTCGACGAATGCCGCCTGCATCCCCGGCAATACCCGCACGACTTTGCCTTTATAGATGTTGCCGACGATCCCGCGCTTTTGTGTGCGCTCGACATGGACCTCTTGCAGGACACCGTTTTCGACCACCGCCACGCGCGACTCCATCGGCGTGATGTTGATCAGGATCTCTTCACTCATGGCAGGGTCTCGTTCAGGCATGTTCACGATAATGGCCGCATCTGTTCAGGAAGACGCTTAAAGCGCGCTCCGGGGTTGCCAACAGGGTATGCCGAAATGGCCGAGCAGTTCCGCGGTTTCGCAAAGCGGTAGTCCGACCACCGCTGAATAACTTCCATCGAGCCCGGCGACAAACACCGCACCCAGTCCTTGAATGCCATAACCGCCCGCCTTGTCCCGGGGTTCGCCGCTGGCCCAGTAGGCCGCGGCTTCATCGCGACTGATATCACGAAATCGCACCCGACTGGCGACAACCCGGGACTCGCAACGTTCGCCATCGAGCACGGCAATTGCGGTCAGGACCTCATGTTCACATCCCGACAACATCATCAGCATGGCGCACGCATCCGCTTGATCAACCGGTTTGCCGAGAATTTTTCCGTCGAATACCACGGCGGTATCAGCGCCGAGCACACAGAACGGGCCATCGGATACGACAGCGCCGCGCCCGGCCTCGGCCTTGCCGCGCGCCAGACGCTCGACATAGGCCGATGGGGATTCTTGGGGTACAGGGGTTTCATCGATGTCCGCACTGACGGCGCAGAACGGTACGCCGATCTGCGTGAGCAATTCACGTCGACGCGGTGAACCAGAGGCAAGATAAAGCTGTTTCATCAAGACATCTCCCTGTCCAGGTGCGGGCAAATGCCTGACCGAATCAATTGATTTTGTAGCGCCGACGCAACCCGCGCAAACCGAAACTGATCCAGGGCCAGAGCAATGCACTGACCAGTGCCGGCAGCACCAGCGCCAGGGTTGGCTGACGATTGCCGGTCAGGGCACTGAGCCAGAGTTGTACAAGCTGGGCGAGGCCGAAGATCACCAGGATCACCAGACTCTGCTGCCACATCGGGAACATCCGCAGTCGTTGCTGCAGTGCCAGTACCAGATAGGTGATGAGGGTCAGGATCAAGGCGTTCTGACCCAGCAAGGTACCGTAGAGCACGTCTTCAGCCAGCCCCAGGCAGAACGCCGTCACCATCCCGACGGTCTGCGGCAGGTTCAACGCCCAGAACGCCAGCAACAGGGCAAGCCACAGCGGGCGCAGGATTTCCATGAATTGCGGCAAAGGCGAAACGCTGAGAAGTAGACCGATGGCGAATGTCAGCCAGACTATCCAGCCGTTTCGGGATGCTTTTACACCGCCCATTATTCTCTTCCCACTGGAGTGGCCGGCGCGGAGACTGGCGGTTTG
The DNA here is from genome assembly GCF_052114525.1 of Pseudomonas sp. KB_15. NCBI lineage: Bacteria > Pseudomonadati > Pseudomonadota > Gammaproteobacteria > Pseudomonadales > Pseudomonadaceae > Pseudomonas > Pseudomonas sp. KB_15. The sequence goes on from NZ_JBFREX010000001.1 coordinate 508,540, forward strand.
GCGGCAGGCTTCGCGGCAGCGGGTTGCGCCGCCGGCGGTTTAGCCGCCGCAGGATGCGTGGCCGCAGGCTTGGCTGGCGTGGTGGTCGGCTTGGCTGGCGCAGTGGCCGCAGGTGCCGCCGCGGCAGGAGTCGTCGGTGCGGCGGGGGCTACCGGGTTGACCACTTTCGGAACCGTCGCCGGAATGATCGGCCCACCACCCTGAGCATCCAGGTTTTCCTGGGCCTGGGCAGCGTCGTTGGCGCGTTCTTCCGGGGTACGGGTATCGCTGAACACCAGCAGCAGGTAACGGCTGCGGTTCAAGGCGGCGGTCGGAATGGCGCGGACAATGGCAAACGGCTGGCCGGAATCGTGAATCACTTCCTTGACCGTCGCCACCGGGTAACCGGCCGGGAAACGTTGGCCGAGGCCGGAGCTGACCAGCAAGTCGCCTTCCTTGATGTCGGCGGTATCGGCCACATGACGCAACTCGAGACGCTCCGGGTTTCCGGTGCCGCTGGCAATCGCCCGCAAACCGTTACGGTTCACCTGCACCGGAATGCTGTGAGTGGTATCGGTCAGCAGCAAGACGCGGGAGGTGTAGGGCATCAACTCGACCACCTGGCCCATCAGGCCACGGGCATCGAGCACTGGCTGGCCGAGGACCACGCCGTCGCGTTCACCCTTGTTGATGATGATGCGATGGGTGAAGGGGTTGGGATCCATGCCGATCAGCTCGGCCACTTCGACCTTCTCGTTGACCAGTGCAGAAGAGTTGAGCAACTCGCGCAGCCGAACGTTCTGCTCGGTCAGGGCGGCGAGCTTCTGCATGCGCCCCTGCAACAGCAGGTTCTCGGTCTTGAGTTTTTCGTTTTCGGCGACGAGTTCGGTCCGGCTGCCAAACTGACTGGCAACGCCGTCCCACAATCGTCCGGGCAGGTCGGTGATCCAGTAGGCGTCCATCAGCACCAGCGACATCTGGCTGCGTGCAGGCTTGAGCAGACTGAAGCGGGCATCGACCACCATCAGCGCGACCGATAGCACGACCAGCACCAACAGGCGCACGCCCAGTGAAGGGCCTTTGGTGAAAAGCGGTTTAATAAGCCGCTCCTTCCAGGCAAATGTTCTGTTTATTCATACGGCAGCAATCCGGCCTGGATGCAGACTGACAGAAGATAAACGCGAACAGGCAGCACTGCAAAGTGCCGCCTGCGCGCTCAACAGCATAGAGGCGATCCGGCGACTTATTCGCTGGAAAGCAGGTCCATGGTGTGTTTATCCATCATTTCCAATGCACGGCCACCGCCGCGAGCAACGCAGGTCAGCGGGTCTTCGGCAACGATCACCGGCAGACCGGTTTCCTGGGCCAGCAGCTTGTCCAGGTCGCGCAGCAAGGCGCCACCACCGGTCAGTACCAGACCACGCTCGGCGATGTCGGAAGCCAGTTCCGGAGGCGATTGCTCCAGGGCGCTTTTCACGGCCTGAACGATGGTTGCCAGGGACTCTTGCAGAGCTTCCAGCACTTCGTTGGAGTTCAGGGTGAATGCGCGTGGAACGCCTTCGGCCAGGTTACGGCCACGAACGTCGACTTCACGAACTTCGCCGCCCGGGTAGGCCGTACCGATTTCCTGCTTGATGCGCTCGGCGGTGGATTCACCGATCAGGCTGCCGTAGTTGCGACGCACGTAAGTGATGATCGCTTCGTCGAAGCGGTCGCCGCCAACGCGGACGGATTCGGCGTAAACCACACCGTTCAGGGAGATCAGCGCGATTTCGGTGGTACCGCCACCGATATCCACGACCATCGAACCGCGGGCTTCTTCAACCGGCAGGCCGGCACCGATCGCTGCGGCCATTGGCTCTTCGATCAGGAACACTTCACGGGCACCGGCGCCAAGGGCCGATTCGCGGATGGCGCGACGCTCAACCTGGGTGGATTTGCATGGAACGCAGATCAACACGCGAGGGCTAGGCTGCAGGAAGCTGTTTTCGTGAACCTTGTTGATAAAGTACTGCAGCATTTTTTCGCAAACGCTGAAGTCAGCAATCACGCCATCCTTCATCGGACGAATGGCAGCAATGTTGCCCGGTGTACGGCCGAGCATGCGCTTGGCTTCGGTGCCGACAGCAACGACACTTTTCTGGTTACCGTGTGTCCGAATGGCCACAACGGAGGGCTCATTCAGGACGATACCGCGCTCGCGCACGTAAATAAGGGTGTTGGCAGTGCCCAGGTCAATGGAAAGATCGCTGGAAAACATGCCACGCAGTTTCTTGAACATGGGAAAGGGACCCTAGGCAACGCGTGGGTAAAAAAGTGCGGCAAACTCTAACAACGACAGGGATTTTGGGCAAGGCGCCAATATGTTAAATTGGCCGCTTTTCTGTGCACCAAGCCCCACAATCGCGGCCTTATGACCGTAGAAGTGCGGTAGTGTTCCGACAATCTAACACACGGACGCCGTCCGTTTTGTTTTCCACTGGAGAATCCCAATGGCGCTAGAACGCTCCGACGTGGAAAAAATCGCTCATCTGGCCTGCCTTGGCCTGAATGATGCCGATCTTCCACACATCACTTCGGCCCTCAACAGCATTCTCGGGTTGGTCGACGAAATGCAGGCGGTCAATACCGACGGTATCGAGCCGCTGGCCCACCCACTGGAAGCCAGCCAGCGCCTGCGTGCAGACGTCGTGACCGAGACCAATCACCGCGAGGCCTACCAGTCCATCGCACCAGCGGTCGAAAACGGCCTGTACCTGGTTCCGAAAGTCATCGACTAAAGGGAAAGAGCCTGCAATGCATCAATTGACTCTGGCCGAGATCGCCCGCGGACTCGCCGATAAAAAGTTTTCCTCCGAAGAGCTGACCAAAGTCCTGCTGGCGCGCATCGCCCAGCTCGATCCGCAGCTCAACAGTTTCATCAGCCTCACCGAGGACCTGGCGCTCACGCAGGCGAAAGCCGCTGACGCCCGCCGGGCCAATGGTGAGAGCGGCGCCCTGCTCGGCGCGCCGATCGCCCATAAAGACCTGTTCTGCACCCAGGGCATCCGCACCAGCTGCGGCTCGAAGATGCTCGACAACTTCAAGGCACCGTATGACGCCACCGTCGTCGCCAAGCTGGCCGCTGCCGGCGCCGTGACCCTGGGCAAGACCAACATGGACGAATTCGCCATGGGTTCGGCCAACGAGTCGAGCTACTACGGCGCGGTGAAAAACCCGTGGAACCTGGAACACGTTCCGGGCGGTTCGTCCGGCGGCTCGGCGGCGGCGGTTGCCGCTCGTCTGTTGCCAGCGGCCACCGGCACCGACACCGGCGGTTCGATCCGTCAGCCAGCAGCCCTGACCAACCTCACCGGCCTCAAACCGACCTACGGTCGTGTTTCGCGCTGGGGCATGATTGCCTACGCGTCCAGCCTCGACCAGGGCGGCCCGATGGCACGCACTGCCGAAGACTGCGCGATTTTGTTGCAAGGTATGGCCGGCTTCGATCCGAACGACTCCACCAGCATCGATGAGCCCGTGCCGGACTACAGCGCCAGCCTCAACGGTTCGCTGCAAGGCCTGCGCATCGGCGTGCCGAAAGAGTATTTCAGCGCCGGTCTCGACCCGCGCATCGCCGAACTGATCCACAACAGCGTCAAGGAGCTGCAAAAGCTCGGCGCCGTGATCAAGGAAATCAGCCTGCCGAACATGCAGCACGCGATTCCTGCGTACTACGTGATCGCCCCGGCGGAAGCCTCTTCCAACCTGTCGCGTTTCGACGGCGTGCGCTTCGGCTATCGCTGCGAAGACCCGAAAAACCTGGAAGACCTGTACAAGCGCTCCCGTGGCGAAGGCTTCGGCGCGGAAGTGCAGCGCCGGATCATGGTCGGTGCCTACGCGCTGTCGGCCGGTTACTACGACGCCTATTACCTGAAGGCGCAGAAGATCCGTCGCTTGATCAAGAACGACTTCATGGCCGCCTTCAATGAGGTCGACATCATCCTCGGCCCAACCACGCCGAACCCGGCCTGGAAGCTCGGCGCCAAGAACAGCGACCCGGTCGCTGCGTACCTGGAAGACGTCTACACCATTACCGCCAACCTCGCGGGTCTGCCGGGCCTGTCGATGCCGGCCGGTTTTGTCGACGGTCTGCCGGTCGGCGTGCAGTTGCTCGCTCCGTATTTCCAGGAAGGCCGCCTGTTGAACGTTGCCCACCAGTATCAGCTAAACACTGACTGGCACACCCGCACCCCGCAGGGGTTTTGAAACTGCTGCGCTCGGTAATGCTGCGTTGAAAACTGGCTCGTAATGCTCATTGACTACAGTCAACTCCGCTTACTCGCCAGTTTTCGCCTTGCCTTACCTTCGCTCGCGACGTTTCAAAATCCCCAGCAAAGGCTTCTGAGGAGACACACATGCAATGGGAAGTCGTGATCGGGCTGGAGATTCACACCCAGCTCACCACCCGGTCGAAAATCTTTTCCGGTAGTTCCACCACCTTCGGCTCCGAGCCGAACACCCAGGCCAGCCTGGTAGACCTGGGCATGCCCGGCGTGCTGCCGGTGCTGAACCAGGAAGCGGTGCGCATGGCAGTGATGTTCGGTCTGGCGATTGACGCCGAGATCGGCCAGCACAACGTGTTCGCCCGTAAAAACTATTTCTACCCGGACCTGCCCAAGGGCTACCAGATCAGCCAGATGGAATTGCCGATCGTTGGCAAGGGCCACCTGGACATCGCTCTGGAAGACGGCACGGTCAAACGCGTCGGCATCACCCGCGCGCACCTCGAAGAAGATGCCGGCAAGAGCCTGCACGAAGAATTCAGCGGCGCCAGCGGCATCGACCTGAACCGTGCCGGCACCCCGCTGCTGGAAATCGTCTCCGAGCCGGACATGCGCAGCGCCAAGGAAGCCGTGGCCTACGTCAAGGCGATCCACGCGCTGGTGCGTTACTTAGGGATTTGCGACGGCAACATGGCCGAAGGTTCGCTGCGTTGCGACTGCAACGTGTCGATCCGTCCGAAAGGCCAGGTCGAGTTCGGTACCCGCTGCGAGATCAAGAACGTCAACTCGTTCCGTTTCATCGAGAAGGCGATCAACAGTGAAATCCAGCGCCAGATCGAACTGATCGAAGACGGCGGCAAAGTGATCCAGCAGACCCGCCTGTACGATCCGAACAAGGACGAGACCCGTCCGATGCGCAGCAAGGAGGAAGCCAACGACTACCGTTACTTCCCCGATCCGGACCTGCTGCCCGTCGTTATCGAAAACTCGTTCCTCGACGACGTACGCGCCACCCTGCCGGAGCTGCCACCGCAAAAACGCGAGCGTTTCCAGGAGCAGTTCGGCCTGTCGGTCTACGACGCCAACGTGCTGGCCACCAGCCGCGAGCAGGCGGATTACTTCGAGAAGGTCGCGAGCATCAGCGGCGACGCCAAGCTGGCGGCGAACTGGGTGATGGTCGAGTTGGGCAGCCTGCTCAACAAGCAAGGCCTGGACATCGAAGAGTCGCCGGTTTCCGCAGAGCAACTGGGCGGCATGCTGTTGCGCATCAAGGACAACACCATCTCCGGCAAGATCGCCAAGGTGGTGTTCGAAGCGATGGCCAACGGCGAAGGCAGCGCGGACGAGATCATCGACAAGCGCGGCCTCAAACAAGTGACCGACACTGGCGCCATCTCGGCGGTGCTGGACGAAATGCTCGCGGCCAACGCCGAGCAGGTCGAACAATACCGGGCGGCAGACGAAGCCAAGCGCGGCAAGATGTTCGGCTTCTTCGTCGGCCAGGCCATGAAAGCCTCCAAAGGCAAGGCTAACCCGCAACAGGTCAACGAATTGCTCAAAAGCAAGCTCGAAGGCTGATGAAGATGGAGCCAGCTCTTGAATCTGGCTCCATCTCCTGTGGGAGCGACGGTGCGACGATTCGACTTGCTCGCGATAGCGGTCCGGCACTCAACACAAAGTTGACTGTCAGAATGCCAATCGCGAGCGAGCTCGCTCCCACATTTTTTTTCGGAAGCTTTCAAATGAAGCGTCTACTTGGACTTTGCGCCCTCCTCTCGCTCCTGGCCGGTTGCGCCAGCACCGACACCGTCGATCCGCATGGCTACGACAAAACCGGCGTAGCTTCGTATTACGGCGCCAAACACCAAGGCAAACGCACCGCCAACGGCGAGCGCTTCGACAAGAATTCCATGACCGCCGCCCATCGCCAGCTACCCTTCGGTACACGGGTGAAGGTCACCAATCTGAATAACGATAAATCCTGCGTGGTGCGCATCAATGATCGCGGGCCGCACACCCGTGGCCGTCTGATTGACCTGTCCCATGAAGCTGCCGCACGCCTGGGCATGCTCAAAAGCGGCACCGCCCGGGTACGCGTCCAGGCCCTCGACGACTGACCGATGGAGCCCCGACCATTTTCGGACTAGCCGATTTACCCCTGATCAGCGTGATCGAATTGCTCAGCGGATTGCTCCTGCTGATTATCGGTGCCGAATTGATGGTGCGTGCCGCCGTACGCATTGCCGCGCGGTTGCACATACGACCGCTGATCATCGGCTTGACCATCGTCGCCCTCGGCAGCAGCGCACCGCAGATGGCGGTCAGCCTGCAAGCGACCCTGACGCACAATGCCGACATCGCCGTCGGCAGTGTGATCGGCAGCAGCATTTTCAACATCCTCGTCACCCTCGGGTTATCCGCGCTAATCATTCCTTTGCGGGTTTCCCGGCAACTGGTGCGCCTGGATATTCCGCTGATGATCGGCGCCAGCCTGTTGGTGTTCGTACTCGCCTGGAATGAAGAACTGACCCGTGCCGACGGCGTGATGTTGCTGACGGCACTGGCGATTTACCTGGGGTTGTTGCTGCGCCAGTCGCGACACTCGGCACGCCCGGTATCGAGCCATGACCATCATGCGCAAGCGCCATGGTTGAGCAACCTGCTGATGATCGTCGCCGGGCTGGCGATGCTGGTGTACGCCGGGCACTTGCTGCTGGGTGCCGCCGTTGCGGTCGCCACCGATCTTGGGTTGTCGGAGCGGATCATCGGCCTGACCATTGTCGCCGTCAGCACCTCACTGCCTGAGCTCGCCACATCGTTGATCGCGGCAATGCGCGGCGAGCGCGATATTGCCGTGGGCAACGTGATCGGCAGCAACCTGTTCAACCTCCTGGGCGTGCTCGGCTTTACCGCGCTGGTGGCGCCGTCGCCGCTGTCGGTGTCGCCCAACGCCCTGGATTTCGACCTGCCGGTAATGCTCGGCGTCGCAGCGCTGTGCCTGCCGGTGTTCTACTCCGGCTACCGGGTGACCCGCGCCGAAGGCCTGCTGTTTCTGGGTTTGTACCTGGCGTATGGGCTGCACGTGGTGTCGTTCACCACCGGCATGCCTCTGGCCGGCAAGCTCGAACACTTGATGCTGTTTTTCGTCCTGCCGGCGCTGGTGGCGTTCTTACTGTTCACGTCGCTGCGTGCCTGGCGTCGCCAACACCATAAGAGGGAAATCCCATGACCGAGAATAAAAAAACCGGCGTTGAAGTCCGCCGCCAAGTGATGGGCGACGCCTTCGTCGACCGCGCACTGGGCAACGCTACCGAGTTCACCCAGCCGCTGCAGGATTTCGTCAATGAACACGCCTGGGGCGGCGTGTGGAATCGCGAAGGCCTGCCCTTGAAAACCCGCAGCCTGATCACCCTCGCCGCACTGACGGCGCTGAAGTGTCCGCAGGAATTGAAAGGCCATGTACGTGGTGCGCTGAACAACGGCTGCACCGTGGAGGAGATTCGCGAGGCGTTGCTGCATTGCGCGGTGTATGCTGGCGTGCCGGCGGCGATCGATGCGTTTCGGGCGGCGCAGGAAGTGATCGACAGTTACCAGAAGCCTGAGTAAGTATCCGGAATTTGTGGCGACTGTTCGGCCGCAATCGCGAGCAAGCTCGCTCCCACAGGGACCTCAGTGTAAATGCAATCTATTCAACACCACTGAACCTGTGGGAGCGAGCTTGCTCGCGATGAGGCCAGGAAGAACACCGCAAAGCCTGAGATCAGATCCACCCGCCCCACTGCAAAAAGAAGATCCCTAAATTGGTGGTGACCGCCGCCATCAACGTGGTGATCACGATAATCGCCGCCGCCAACTCGTGATTGCCATCCGCCGCCCGGGCCATGACGAAACTGGCGGCGGCGGTCGGGCTGCCGAAGTACAGAAACAGAATCCCCAGTTCCGCCCCGCGAAAGCCCCACAACCACGCCCCCAGCGTCGCCAGCACCGGCAAGCCGATCATCTTCACCAGGCTCGAACTCAGCGCCATGTTGCCGCTCTTGCGCAGCGACGCCAGGGACAGCGTGCCGCCGATGCAGATCAGCGCCAGCGGCAAGGTGGTTTGCGCCAGATACTGGCCGGAGGTTTCCAGCCAACCCGGCAAGCCGATCTTGAAACAGGCGAACGGCGCGGCCGCAATCACGCTGATGATCAGCGGATTGCTGAACACGCTTTTGCAGATGCTCCATGGATCAGACTTGATCACCGGGCTGTAGACCGCCAGCACGATGGTCGAGAGCGTGTTGTAAAACAGGATCACCAGCGCCGCCAGGATCGCCCCGAGGGAAATCCCGTAGTCGCCGTACATGCTTGCCGCCAGCGCCAGGCCGATCACTCCGTTGTTACCGCGAAAGGCACCCTGGGTGTAGATCCCCCGATCTTCCCGCGGGCACTTCCAGATCGCCCAGCCCCAGGCAATGGCAAAGCAAATCAGCGTCGCCACGGAGAAGTAAATCAGCAACGCCGGCTGCAACGCCGTGTGCAGGTCGGCATGCAGGATGCCCAGAAACAGCAGCGCCGGCATGGTGACGTTGAACACCAGTGCCGACGCGGTGTGGATAAAGTTGTCATTGATCCAGTCGATGCGCTTGAGCAACACCCCAAGAAACAGCATGGCGAACACCGGTGCGGTGATGTTCAGGGTTTCGAGGAAAATTGCCAGCATGCCGGGAGGACCTTGGGGTGGGCGTCGTTAGGGGGCTAATGATAAGCCACCAAGCCCCCTGGCGTCTGTTAGACCGCTATCGCGAGCAAGTCGGATCGCCGCACCGTCGCTCCCACATTTTTCCAGTGCCGAACACAAAATCTGTGCACGGCGAAAATCCACTGTGGGAGCGAGCTTGCTCGCGAAGCAGGCGACTCGGTCTCAGGTGATCGGCGCCGGGTTGAACAGGGTGATGTCGTTGTGCAACTTGTGTTGCTCGGCCCACGTCTGTTTCTTGCCGCTGGCCACGTCCAGGTAGTAGTGGAACAGCTCCCAGCCCAGTTCCTCGATTGATGCGCGGCCAGTGGCAATGCGCCCGGCATCGATGTCGATCAGGTCCGGCCAGCGCTGTGCCAGTTCGGTCCTGGTCGATACCTTCACGACCGGCGCCATGGCCAGCCCGTAAGGCGTGCCGCGACCGGTAGTGAATACATGCAGGTTCATCCCCGCCGCCAACTGCAACGTCCCGCAGACAAAATCGCTGGCCGGGGTCGCACAGAAGATCAGGCCTTTGCGCTTGAAACGCTCGCCAGGACCAAGCACGCCATTGATTGCGCTGCTGCCGGATTTGACGATCGAGCCCAAGGACTTCTCGACAATGTTCGACAACCCGCCCTTCTTGTTGCCTGGCGTGGTGTTGGCACTGCGATCCGCTTCGCCCTTGGCCAGGTAGCGGTCGTACCAGTCCATTTCCCGCACCAGTTCCTGGGCGACGTCCTGGTTTTCCGCGCGGGAGGTCAGCAGGTAAATGGCATCGCGCACTTCGGTGACTTCGGAAAACATCACCGTCGCACCGGCCCGCAGCAACAGGTCCGAGGCATAACCGAGCGCCGGGTTCGCGGTAATGCCGGAGAACGCATCACTGCCGCCGCATTGCATGCCGAGGATCAGCTCGGACGCCGGCACGGTCTCCCGGCGGCGTTGATCAAGCTTCTTCAAGCGCGTCTCGGCCAGCTCCATGATCTGCTCGATCATCTCGGTGAAGCCGTGGCTGGAATCCTGCAAGCGGTACAGCCATGGCTCGCTGAGATCCACCGAGCTGTCGTTGTCGTGCATCACCTGCCCGGCCTGCAATTTCTCGCAGCCCAGGCTGATCACCAGGGCTTCGCCGCCCAGGTTCGGATTGCGCGCCAGGTTGCGCACGGTGCGTATCGGGATGTACGCGTCGGTAGCGGTAATGGCCACGCCGCAGCCGTAGCTGTGGGTCAGCGCCACTACGTCATCGACGTGCGGGTATTTGGGCAGCAACTCGGCCTTGATGCGCTTGACCGCATGATCGAGCACACCGGTCACGCATTGCACTGTGGTGGTGATGCCGAGAATGTTGCGCGTACCGACGGTGCCGTCGGCGTTGCGATAGCCCTCGAAGGTGAAGCCTTCCAGCGGTGCTTGCGCGGCCGGCACGTCGGTGGACAGCGGCAGGCTGTCCAGCGGTGGCGCGGTCGGCATGCGCAGTTGATCTTCCTTGACCCAGCTGCCGCGGGGAATCGGCTGCAAGGCGTAGCCAATGACCTGGCCGTAACGAATCACCTGGCCACCTTCGGGAATGTCTTCCAGGGTGACTTTGTGGCTCTGTGGCACGAAGTCCACGGTGACCAGGCCGTCCGCGAACTCAGTGCCGGCCGGAACGCCTTGATCGTTGACCACGATCACTACGTTGTCCCGCTCGTGCAGGCGGATATAGCGCGGCGAGTCGGAATGTTCAATCAACTGCATGACGCCGCTCCTCAGGAATGCGCTTGAGACAATTTATTGTTGGTTTCAGCACCGCCCACCGGTGGCTCTTTGAGCACCACACGCTTGATCGGACCGACGATCACCAGATAGCTAAACACCGCCACCAGTGCGTTGCAGCCGACGAACACCAGCGCCCATTTGAACGAGCCGGTGGAGCTGATGATGTAGCCGATGACGATCGGCGTGGTGATCGAGGCAATGTTGCCGAACATGTTGAACAGGCCGCCACTCAAACCGGCGATCTGCTTCGGCGAAGTGTCGGACACCACCGCCCAGCCCAGCGCGCCCACGCCTTTGCCGAAGAACGCCAGGGCCATGAAGCCCACGACCATCCACTCGATGTCGACATAATTGCAGGCAACGATGCTGCTGGAAACCAAAAGACCGGCAATGATCGGCGCCTTGCGGGCGAAGGTCAGGGAGTGGCCCTTGCGCAGCAGGTAGTCGGAAATCACCCCGCCGAGCACACCGCCGATGAAGCCGCAGATCGCCGGCAACGAGGCAATAAAACCAGCCTTGAGGATGGTCATGCCGCGCTCCTGCACCAGGTACACCGGGAACCAGGTCAGGAAGAAATAAGTGATGGCGTTGATGCAGTACTGGCTCAGGTACACGCCGAGCATCATGCGGTTGGTCAGCAACTGGCGGACGTAGTCCCATTTCGGGCCTTCGACACGTTTGCCTGCTTCCTGGCCCTTGGCTTTGTCCTGATCCATGTCGACCATGCCACCGTTATCGGCGATGTGCTTGAACTCGCTCTCATTGATCAGCGGATGTTGGCGCGGGCTGTGGATAACCTTCAGCCAGATCAACGAGAACACAATGCCGATCACCCCCATGACGATGAACACGTGCTGCCACCCGAACGTGAACACGATCCAGCCCATCAACGGGGCAAAGAGCACGGTGGCGAAGTATTGCGCCGAGTTGAAAATCGCCGACGCGGTGCCGCGTTCAGCCGTCGGGAACCAGGCAGCCACGATGCGTGCATTGCCAGGGAAGGATGGCGCTTCGGCCAGCCCCACCAGGAAGCGCAACATGAACAACGCCACCACCGCCGTGGACATGCCGAACGAGCCGACGTAGCCCTGCAACACGGTGAACAGCGACCAGGTGAAGATGCTCAATGCGTAGACTTTTTTCGAGCCAAAGCGGTCGAGCAACCAGCCACCGGGGATTTGCCCGGCCACGTAGGCCCAACCGAATGCGGAGAAGATGTAGCCGAGGGTAACGGCATCAATGCCGAGGTCTTTTTGCAGGCTGGAACCGGCGATTGCGATGGTAGCGCGGTCGGCGTAGTTGATCGTGGTCACCAGAAACAGCATGAGCAGGATCAAATAGCGGACGTGAGTCGGCTTCTGGGTCGATTGCATGTAGATGTACTCCCACTGATTATTTTTATGCGCGGGTGAATCTTTGTTTCCCCTGTAGGAGCGAGCTCTGTTCGAGATGGTGGTCAACGATGACGCGGGGCATCAGGTTTACCGCCGCGACCTCACGACCATCGCGAGCAAGCTCGCTCCTACAACAGGGATGTTGCGTTACGAACCGATGTAAGAGGTCTTCACCACGGTGTAGAACTCTTGCGCATAGCGACCTTGCTCACGTGATCCATAGGATGAACCTTTACGCCCACCGAACGGAACGTGGTAATCCACACCGGCGGTCGGCAGGTTGACCATCACCATCCCGGCCTGGGAGTGGCGCTTGAAGTGGTTGGCGTACTTCAGCGAGGTGGTGGCGATGCCCGCCGACAGCCCGAACTCGGTGTCGTTAGCCATGGCCAGCGCAGCTTCGTAGTCGGCCACACGCACCACGTTGGCCACCGGGCCGAAGATCTCTTCGCGGCTGATGCGCATTCCCGCTGTGCTGTCGGCAAACAGAGTCGGTGCGAGGAAGTAGCCTTCGGTATCGCAGGTCACCAGGCCACCGCCGCTGACCAGACGCGCACCTTCGGACTGGCCGATGTCGATGTACTTCATGTCCTGTTCAAGCTGGGCTTGCGAAACCACCGGACCGATGTCGGTGCCAGCCTTCAACGCGTGGCCGACCTTGATCGACTTCATGCGCTCGGCCATGGCTTCGACGAACCGGTCGTGGATGCCGGCGGTGACGATGAAGCGGCTCGAGGCTGTGCAACGCTGGCCGGTGGAGTAGAACGCGCTCTGTACCGACAGCTCGACCGCTTGCTTGAGGTCGGCGTCGTCGAGAATGATCTGCGGGTTCTTGCCGCCCATTTCCAGCTGGACCTTGGCCTGGCGAGACACGCAGTTGACCGCGATCTGACGACCCACGCCCACAGAACCTGTAAAGCTGATGCCGTCGACTTTCGGGCTGTTGACCAGTGCATCGCCAACCACACGACCGCTGCCCATCACCAGGTTGAACACGCCGGCCGGGAAACCGGCGCGGGAGATGATTTCGGCCAGGGCCCAGGCGCAACCCGGAACCAGGTCAGCAGGCTTGAGCACGACGCAGTTGCCGTAGGCCAGGGCCGGAGCGATTTTCCACGCAGGAATGGCAATCGGGAAGTTCCACGGCGTGATCAGACCGACCACGCCCAACGCTTCGCGCGTGACTTCGACATTGACGCCCGGACGCACCGACGGCAGGTAGTCGCCGGACAGACGCAGGCACTCGCCGGCGAAGAATTTGAAGATATTGCCGGCGCGGGTCACTTCACCGATGGCTTCAGGCAGGGTCTTGCCCTCTTCCCGGGCCAGCAGGGTGCCGAGCTCTTCGCGACGGGCAAGGATTTCAGTAGCGACTTTATCCAGGGAATCGTGACGAGCCTGAATGCCCGAAACCGACCACGCCGGGAATGCGGCACGGGCGGCGTCGATGGCGGCGTGGACCTGTGCCAGGTCAGCCTTGGCGTAGTCGCCGATGGCATCGGTCAGTTCGGACGGGTTGATGTTGATCGAATAGTCGCCGCCGGCAACCCATTCACCGTTGATGTAGTTATCAAAACGTTTTGAATCAGCCACTGAATCATCTCCTCACGCAAAAAACCGCTGATTGCTCAGCGGCCCTGGTTTTGTCGAGTGTTACTGCGCGCCCTGCTTGTCGATCAGTGCGGCGAGCATTTCGTACTCTTCGCCAGTCAGATCGGTCAGCGGTGCACGCACAGGACCTGCGTCGTAGCCGGCAATTTTTGCCCCGGCCTTGACGATGCTCACCGCGTAACCAGCCTTGCGGTTACGGATGTCCAGGTACGGCAGGAAGAAGTCGTCGATGATCTTGCCGACGGAGGCGTGATCTTCGCGAGCGATTGCGTGGTAGAAGTCCATCGCGGTTTTCGGGATGAAGTTGAACACCGCCGAGGAGTAGACCGGCACGCCCAGTGCCTTGTAAGCCGCGGCGTAGACTTCGGCAGTCGGCAGACCACCCAGGTAGCTGAAGCGATCACCGAGGCGGCGGCGGATCGACACCATCAACTCGATATCACCCAGGCCATCCTTGTAGCCGATCAGATTCGGGCAGCGCTCGGCCAGGCGTTCCAGCAGCGGCGCGGTCAGGCGGCAGACGTTGCGGTTGTAGACCACCACGCCGATGTTGACCGATTTGCACACGGCTTCAACGTGGGCGGCAACGCCGTCCTGGCTGGCTTCAGTCAGGTAGTGCGGCAGCAGCAACAGGCCCTTGGCGCCGAGACGCTCGGCTTCCTGTGCGTACTCGATGGCCTGCCGGGTCGAACCACCCACGCCGGCCAGGATTGGCACGCTGGTAGCGCAAGTGTCGACCGCAGTCTTGATGATTTCCGAATATTCGCTGGCCGCCAGAGAGAAGAACTCACCGGTGCCGCCCGCGGCGAACAGTGCCGAGGCGCCGTATGGGGCCAGCCACTCGAGACGCTTGATGTAGCCCGCACGATTGAAGTCGCCCTGAGCGTTGAAATCGGTGACCGGGAAAGACAGCAGACCGGCAGAAAGGATGGACTTCAGTTCTTGTGGATTCATTATTCGAACACCCTGGATAGCGACGTTGTGTGAGAAAACCGTTCAGCTCGCGCCGAAGTTGTAGGTCATCGTACAACTTAAAATACAACCGTCAACTGCATTTCATCGCCGGGGGTGGAAAATGTCGGACAAGAAGGGCAACAAGCCCACGCGTATGGGCCTTTCAGCGTCGAGAGAAGAAATGGAATGCGCGACCGATTCACAGCAGAGGAGATACGTTGTCGGAAGATTAATCAGCGACTGGCTGAGGAATGCGGCGTGCTTGCGGCCCAATCGCGAGCAGGCTCGCTCCCACAGGGGATCGCCTGCGCACACAAAAATCCGTGAACATCCGCAATCAACTGTGGGAGCGAGCCTGCTCGCGATGACGGCTTACCAGACGATGAGTCGCCCGAAGCAGTAAGACTAACCCCGCTGCGCCTCAGCCTCTTCATGAGCATGACGCAACCGCTCACGGCTGTTGGTCAGGTGCAGGCGCATCGCCGCCCGGGCTGCATCGGAATCCTGGCGGGCAATGGCGTCGTAGATTTCTTCGTGCTCACGGCTCAGGCGACTCATGTAGTGCTGCTGGTCGTCATGGGCCAGGCGCGCGGAGTTCAGCCGTGTGCGTGGAATAATGCTGGTGCCCAGGTGGGTCATGATGTCGGTGAAGTAGCGGTTGCCGGTGGACAGTGCGATTTCGAGGTGAAAGGCGAAGTCCGAAGCCACGGCGTCACTGGCGTGGGCGGCGCCTTCATTCAAGGCATCGAGGGCGGCGCGCATGTTGGCCAGTTGTTCCGGACTGCGGCGTTGCGCCGCCAGCCCGGCAGACTCCACTTCCAGGCTGATGCGCAGTTCCAGGATCGCCAGCACATCTCGCAAGGTCACCACGGTCGCCGGGTCGATACGGAAACCGCTCGGGCTCGGCGTGTCGAGCACGAAGGTGCCGATACCGTGCCGGGTTTCCACCTGGCCGGCCGCCTGCAAACGGGAAATCGCCTCGCGCACCACCGTGCGGCTGACACCATGGGCATCCATGATGGCCGACTCGGTGGGTAATTTGTCGCCACGCTTGAGATGACCGTCGCGGATCTGCTCGGACAGCACCGTCACCAGTTCCTGAGCGAGGCTGCGGCGCTTGCGTGGGAGGCGTGGTGCGTCGTTCGGGGTTTCCATGGTGAACATCTGTCTCGAAAAATTCGGCTGAAACCGCATCATAGCGCAACGCGGTTGTACGATCACCGTCAAGATGACCACCAAACCCTGTGGGATTTGTGGTGTTTATGCGGTCACGGTCTGGTCCACCAGATGGCCATTCTCGATACGAATGTGCCGCGGATGGAAGCGTTTCAGGCTGCTGCGATGGCCGACGCTGACGATGCTCAGCCCCGGCAACTCATCGATCAACGCCTGATACAGCGATGCTTCATCCTCCTCGTCCATCGCCGAGGTCGCTTCGTCCATGTACAGCCATTGCGGCGCATAAAGCAGCGCACGGGCAAAGGCCAGGCGCTGTTGCTCACCCGGCGACAACATGCGCTGCCAGTGGTTGGCTTCGTCGAGACGGGCAATCAGGTGCGGCAAGCGACAGGTTTCCAGCACCTGCACGTAGCGCTCGTTCGGATAGGTATCGCCGGGCTGTGGATAACTGAGGACATCACGCAGGGTGCCAATCGGCAAATACGGTTTTTGCGGCAGGAACAGGTAACGTGCAGATGGCAGGCGAATACTGCCGTGGCCAGTCGGCCACAGGTGTCCCATCGCCCGCAGCAGGGTCGACTTGCCGCTGCCGGAACGACCGCTGAGCATCACACGCTCGCCCTCCTTCACGGTCATGTCGGCGTTGGTCAGCAGGTGACGACCTTCAGCCAGGTCAAGGCCGAGGTTGTGCACCTTCAGCACCGAGCCCGAATTCTGTACGTCGATGGCCGGCGCACGCTCTTCGTTGTCACGCATGGCCTGGTGGAAGCTGAGCAGACGATCGCAGGTGGCGCGCCAGGAAGCGAGGCTCTGGTACGCACTGATAAACCAGCTGAAGCTTTCCTGCACATTGCCGAATGCCGAGCTGATTTGCATCAGCTCGCCCAGTTCGATCTTGCCGGAGAGGTAACGCGGCGCGGCAACCATGAAGGGGAAGATGATGGCTGCCTGGCTGTAACCGGCGGTGAAGAACGTCAGGCGCTTGGACACCTTCATGATGTCCCAGAAGTTATGCCAGACCATCCCGAAGCGGCCGCTCAACCGACGATTTTCGTTCGGCTCGCCGTTGTACAACGCGATGCTTTCGGCATTCTCGCGAATCCGCACCATGGAGAAACGCAGGTCGGCTTCGAAGCGTTGTTGTTGGTTGTTCAGACCGATCAGGCGACGACCGATCAAATGCGTCAGCCAACTGCCCACCACCGCGTAAACCAGCACGCACCAGAACATGTAGCCAGGAATGGTGATGCCGAGGACTTCAATGCTGCCCGATACGCCCCACAGAATGATCGAGAACGACACCAGGCTGACGATATTGCGCAGCAGCCCGATACCCAGTTCAAGGGTGTTTGAGGTGAAGTTATTAAGGTCCTCGGAGATCCGCTGGTCCGGGTTATCGGTGTAACCGCCCTGCTCCAGCTGGTAGTAATTCTTGTCAGCGAGCCAGCGAGCGAAATGCTTTTCGGTGAGCCAGGCCCGCCAGCGAATGGTCAACATCTGAGTCAGGTAGAGCCGATACACCGCGCCGACGATCGCCACCGCCGCAATCGCGCAGAAGTACAGGATCAGTTGCCAGAACGCTGCCTCGTCCTTCTTTTGCAGGGCGTTGTAGAAGTCCTTGTACCAGGTGTTGAACCACACCGAGATCCCCACGCTGATCAGCGACAGCGCAATCACCGCGATCAGCAGCGTCCAGGCCTTGACCTTCTCTTCACTGCGCCAGTAAGGCGTGATCATCGCCCACACTTTGCGAAAAAACTGCCCGCGCACGGCGTCGTTGACCGCGGAATACTCAGCGTTCTGATTCATGGGTAAGGCTCGATAGAGAAAAGAACACGCACGAACCGATCATAGATGATCGGTCCGGTTTGTCGTGAGATACGGCCCGCATTCGTTCAGCGCAGGTTCAGCGGCGAACGGGGCGCTTCTGCAGTTTGCGCTGCAGGGTGCGGCGGTGCATGCCCAGGGCACGGGCAGTGGCGGAGATGTTGCCCTCGTGCTCGGTCAGCACACGCTGGATGTGTTCCCACTGCAGGCGGTCCACGGACATCGGGTTCTCCGGCACCAGGCTGTCGAGGTCGGCGTGCTCGGACAGCAGCGCCGCCAGCACGTCGTCGGCGTCCGCCGGTTTGCACAGGTAGTTGCAGGCACCGCGCTTGATCGCTTCGACGGCGGTGGCAATGCTCGAATAACCGGTGAGAATCACCACGCGCATTTCCGGATCCATTTCCAGCAATTTTGGCAGCAGCACCAGGCCCGAATCGCCGTCCATCTTCAGGTCCAGGGCGGCATAATCCGGCAGATCGGTCTTGGCCAGTTCCAGGCCTTCCTCGGCGGAGCTGGCAGTGCTGACGCGAAAACCGCGGCGGGCCATGGCGCGGGCCATGACGCGGGTGAACGTGGCGTCGTCATCGACCAGCAACAAATGCGGCAGTTCTTCGCCTTCGACTTGGATCTCGTCACTCATGTTCGTCTCCTCGGGCGACACGGGGCAGGCGCAGCTCGGTGAGCGTGCCACCTTCCTCATGACTGTAGAGTTTCACTGAGCCGCCGGCGCGTGTCACGCTGGCTTTGCTCAAAAACAGGCCCAGGCCGAAGCCTTTGCCCTTGGTGGTAAAAAACGGTTTGCCGATTTGTTCGGCGATGGCCAGCGGCACACCGGCGCCATGGTCACGAATGCTGATGGTCAGGTCCTCGGCGTCCCAGTCCAGTGTCACTTGCAACCCCTCGGGGCAGGCATCGGCGGCGTTGTTCAGCAGATTCAGCAACGCCTGGGTCAAGTCTGGCGGCGGCGCCATGCGCGGTACCGCGCCCTGGCCGAGGCGCTGGAAGCGATAACTGGCCTCCGGACGCATCAGGTGCCAGCGATTGAGGGCTTCATCGAGCCAGTCGGTGACGTCCTGCATCTCCACCGCCAGGCGGCGATTGGCCTCAGCCGCCCGAACGAGCTGTTGCAAGGTCTGTTTGCACAGCTTGACCTGATCCTGCAGCACACTCAGGTCATCCTGCAACATCGGGTCATGGTGATCCTGACGCATTTCCTTGAGCAGCACACTCATGGTCGCCAGCGGCGTGCCCAACTCATGGGCCGCACCGGCAGCCTGGGTGGCGACGGCCAGCAATTGCTGATCACGCAGGCCTTCTTCGCGACGAATGGCGCGCAGTTCTTCCTGACGGCGCAGCTCTTCAGCCATGCGCGCGGCGAAGAAGGTGATCACAGCAGCGGCAAGGGCGAAGCTCAGCCACATCCCGTACACCTGCAGGTTTTCCCTGGCAATCGGGAAGGTTTGCAACGGGTAGAACTGCGCCAGCAACAGCGTGTACATCGTCAGCGCGATACCCGACAGAATCACCGAATAACGCCATGGCAACGTCACCGCAGCAATGGTCAGCGGCACCAGGTAATAAGAAACAAAGGGGTTGGTCGAACCACCGGAGAAATACAGCAGCGCACTGTGGATAAACAGGTCGCAGGCCAATTGCACGGCGTATTCGAGCTCGGTCACCGGCCACGAGGTGCGCAGGCGAATCGCCGTGAACACACACAACAGCATCGAGCAACCGAGGGTCGCGGCCAGTTGAAACCAGGGCAGCGGCAACAATTCGAGCCAGTAGGCCAGGCCCACGGAACCGGCCTGGGCGGCCAACACCAACGTGCGGATGAACGTCAGCCGCCAGAGGTTCTGGCGAGTGGCGGAAGTGATTTGAACGGGGGCGAGCATGAGCTCTCCTGATGAGCGCTCCAGGCGGATCGCAGGGAGTATAACCAAGCGCGGGGGCTGACAGGCAAAAGTGCGGCAAACGGCCACAGCCTATTGGCCGGCACACATCCCTTGTAGCAGCTGGCGAAGCCTGCGTTCGGCTGCGAAGCAGTCGTCAATCAGGCTCCGCGTTCATACAAAGACATCATGCACGCAGGTTTTACGACTGCTTCGCAGCCGAACGCAGCCTTCGGCAGCTGCTACAGGGAATCGCGTCGATCTGTATAGAAGTTGTAACTGTGCGAACCGGAGCATAAAAGCTAGAGTCTGATGGTTTCACGCAGGCCCGGACCATATCCCTGCGCACCTCTCAAGGAGCCTTCATGCACACATTCCGCCGCAGCGCCGCCCTCCTCGCCCTGAGCCTTGGCACCGTCGCCAGCCTCCCTGCCCTGGCCGCCGACGAGCTTCATTACAACCAGATTTCCCTGCGCGCCGAAGTCAGTCAGGAAGTGGCCCGCGACCTGATGATCGTGACCCTCTACACGGAAGAACAGAACAGCGACCCGGCCAAACTCGCCGCCAATGTCAGCACTACCATGAACAAGGCGCTGGCCCAGGCCAAGCAGGTCAAGGACATAACCCTGCGCCAGGGCAGTCGCAACAGCTACCCGATCTACGACACCAAGGGCCAGAAAATCACCGGCTGGCGCGAGCGCGCCGAATTGCGCCTGGAAAGCCCGGACTTCGCCGCACTGTCGAAGCTGACCGGCGAACTGCTCACCGACCTGAAAATGGGCGGCATGGACTTCGCCATCGCCACCCCGACCCGCAAGGCCAGCGAAGACGCCTTGCTCAAGGACGCCGTGACCGCCTTCAAGGCCCGCGCCCAACTGGCCACCGACGCTCTTGGCGGCAAGAGCTACAAAATCGTCAACCTGAACCTCAACAGCAACGGTTATCCACAGCCTTACCTGCGCGCGCCGATGATGATGAAAGCCGCCGCCATGGACGCCGCACCGGTGACACCGGATGTCGAAGCCGGCACCAGCCAGGTCAGCATGACCGCCGATGGCTCGATTGAAGTGCTGATGCCTTGACTCGATAGCCCGTAAATAAAAAACGGCGATCACTCACATGATCGCCGTTTTTTTTCAGGCAGTTTTCAGGCATGAGCTATAACTGAAGAGTCCGCCGGGAAAAGCCGGCAGTTGCACCGGGTGCAACTGAGATCGATTGGCCACTATCGGTGCAACAATAACCACTCTTATTCACGCCATACCCACCCCACAAAACGGGGGTATAAATAAGTAACACCCCGCCCTGATCGGGAGCATGTAGCGTTCATCGCGCACCGTAAAAGTGCGTAGTTTGCACCCTGAAAATGCCGCGCAAACGGTCAAATGCGTCAGGACTTATACAAATGCGACATTAAGGTACGTTCGTGCCACCGTTTAAGGCTTGTAGTCACTCTGGATCTTGCATTGGGTATGGCCCCTGCATAAGTATCCGCAGGCACGACTCACGAGGTCGTCCTCTAATTCCAAAAATGACAACAAATCATGAGGCCACCATGCTTAAACAAGCGGTCATTCCGTTTTTAGTTGGCGCAAGCTTGCTAGCCAGCGCACCGTTCGCCCAAGCAGCGACTAACCTGGTGTTCTGCTCCGAAGGGAGCCCGGCCGGTTTCGATCCAGGTCAATACACCACCGGAACCGACTTCGACGCCTCTGCTGAAACCATGTTCAACCGCCTCACCCAGTTCGAGCGCGGCGGCACCGCCGTTATTCCTGGGCTGGCGACCAAGTGGGACATCTCCGATGACGGCCTGAGCTACACCTTCCACCTGCGTGAAGGCGTCAAGTTCCACACCACCCCGTATTTCAAGCCAACTCGTGAGTTCAACGCCGACGACGTGCTGTTCACCTTTAATCGCATGATTAACAAGGATGATCCGTTCCGCAAAGCGTACCCGACCGAATTCCCGTACTTCACCGACATGGGGATGGATACCAACATCACCAAGATCGATAAAGTCGACGACCACACTGTCAAGTTCACCCTCAAAGACGTCGATGCCGCGTTCATCCAGAACATGGCAATGAGCTTCGCCTCGATCCAGTCCGCCGAGTACGCTGCCCAGCTGCTCAAGGAAGGCAAGGCCGCCGACATCAACCAGAAGCCGGTTGGCACTGGTCCGTTCGTGTTCAAGAGCTACCAGAAAGACTCCAACATCCGCTACACCGGGAACAAGGACTACTGGAAGCCTGATGACGTGAAGATCGATAACCTGATCTTCGCCATCACCACCGACCCGTCGGTACGTATCCAGAAGCTGAAGAAAAACGAGTGTCAGGTCACCCTGTTCCCTCGTCCGGCCGACCTGAAGGCGCTCAAGGAAGACAAGGACCTGAAACTGCCTGACCAGGCCGGTTTCAACCTGGGTTACATCGCCTACAACGTGATGCCCAAGGTCAAGGGGCAAACGGACGCCAACCCGCTGGCCGAGCTGAAAGTTCGCCAGGCACTGGACATGGCGGTCAACAAGCAACAGATCATCGACTCCGTGTACCAGGGCGCCGGCCAACTGGCCGTCAACGCCATGCCGCCGACCCAGTGGTCCTACGACACCACCATCAAGGATGCGCCGTACAACCCTGAGAAAGCCAAAGAGCTGCTCAAGGAAGCGGGCGTGAAAGATGGCACCGAAATCGTTCTCTGGGCGATGCCGGTACAGCGTCCATACAACCCGAACGCCAAACTGATGGCAGAAATGCTGCAGTCCGACTGGTCCAAGATCGGCCTCAAGGTCAAGATCCAGAGCTACGAGTGGGGCGAGTACATCAAGCGCTCCAAAGGCGGCGAAAACCAGGCGATGCTGATTGGCTGGAGCGGCGACAATGGTGATCCGGACAACTGGCTGAACGTGCTGTTCGGTTGCGACTCGCTGGAAGGCAACAACTTCTCCAAGTGGTGCGACAAGAAGTTTGACGACACCGTCAAGCAAGCCAAGCGCACCTCGGACCAGGCCAAGCGCACCGAACTGTACAAGCAGGCGCAACACCTCCTCAAAGATGCTGTACCAATGACACCTATCGCTCACTCGACGGTGTTCCAACCCATGCGCGCCAACGTGCAGGACTTCAAGATCAGCCCATTTGGCTTGAACTCCTTCTACGGCGTCAGCGTCAGCAAATAAGGTTTTGCAACGGCGACGTTTCTGACGTCGCCGTTGCTTTATCTACCGAGAAAGCAGGAATTTGCCTACATCCAAATCCGCAGCTGACTACAGCATCGGGTGAGGACGCGTTGCCATTTCCTACGAGTCTTTAGGACTCTACGCATTTACTGTCGGACCCATGGCTCATACCGTCGGGATCCGACCAGTGCGCGCGTGGGTCATCGGTTACTGCTGCGTGCATGGCTTGAAATCAGTGATGCCTCTACGTCCGCGGACGGGACGGCGGCTCATTGACAACACTTTGAGAGAAAAGGGAGCGTTATGCGCCATACCTTGGTTTTATCCGCATTGCTGGGCACCGGCCTGTTGGCCGCCACTTCCATCAGCCAGGCCGCCAACAACAGCCTGGTGTTCTGCTCCGAGGGCAGCCCCGCCGGTTTCGATACGGCGCAGTACACCACTGCGACCGACAACGACGCCGCCGAACCGCTGTACAACCGACTGGCAGAGTTTGAAAAAGGCGCGACCAATGTCGTACCGGGCCTGGCCACGAGCTGGGATATTTCCGAGGACGGCCTCAAATATACCTTTCACCTGCGCGAAGGGGTGAAGTTTCATACCACCAAATACTTCACGCCGACCCGCGATTTCAACGCCGATGACGTGCTGTTCACGTTCAATCGCATGCTCGATCCGCAACAACCTTTCCGTAAGGCTTATCCGACAGAGTTTCCGTACTTCAACGGCATGAGCCTGAACAAGAACATCGCCAAGGTCGAAAAGACCGGGCCGCTGACCGTGGTCTTTACGCTCAATAGCGTGGACGCCGCGTTCATCCAGAACATCGCCATGAGCTTCGCCGCCATCCTTTCGGCCGAGTACGCCGACAAGCTGCTGGCCGAAGGCAAGCCGAGCGACATCAACCAGAAGCCGGTCGGCACCGGGCCGTTCGTGTTCAAGAGCTACCAGAAAGACTCGAACATCCGTTACACCGGCAACAAGCATTACTGGGACCCAAGCCGCGTCAAGCTCGACAACCTGATTTTCGCCATCAACACCGACGCCTCGGTGCGCGTGCAGAAACTCAAGGCCGGCGAGTGCCAGATCACCCTGCACCCGCGCCCTGCCGATGTGACCGCGCTGAAGAACGACCCGGCGCTGCAACTGATCGAGAAGCCAGGTTTCAACCTCGGCTACATCGCCTACAACGTGCGCCACAAACCATTCGACCAGCTCGAAGTGCGCCAGGCGCTGGACATGGCGGTGAACAAGCAAGGCATTCTCAATGCCGTTTACCAAGGCGCGGGGCAACTGGCGGTCAACGCCATGCCGCCGACCCAATGGTCCTACGACGACACCATCAAGGACGCCGCCTACAACCCGGAAAAAGCCAAGGAATTGCTCAAGGCTGCCGGCGTCAAGGAAGGCACTGAAATCACCCTCTGGGCCATGCCGGTCCAGCGTCCGTACAACCCCAACGCCAAGTTGATGGCCGAAATGCTCCAGGCTGACTGGGCGAAGATCGGCCTCAAGGTCAAGATCGTCAGCTATGAGTGGGGCGAGTACATCAAACGCACCAAGAATGGCGAGCACGACATCAGCCTGATCGGCTGGACCGGCGACAACGGTGATCCGGACAACTGGTTGGGCACTCTGTACAGCTGCGACGCCATTGGCGGTAACAACTACTCGATGTGGTGTGATCCGGCTTACGACAAGCTGATCAAGCAGGCCAAGGTCGTCACCGACCGCGACCAGCGCACCTTGCTCTACAAACAGGCGCAGCAGTTGCTCAAGCAGCAAGTGCCGATCACGCCAGTCGCCCACTCAACGGTCAACCAGCCGCTGAGCGCCAAAATCGAAGGGTTCAAGGTGAGCCCGTTCGGCCGCAATGTTTTCTCGGGTGTCAGCATAGAAAAATAACCGATTAGCCAGAAATGCCCGGGGGCGGATTTTCCGCCCTCACGCAGACGCTTTGCCGTCTTTCGCCAATTTGGCCGACAGCAAACGTTTGCGATGCCGTGAACGAGTTCTAAACCAATAGCCGGATCAAAAAATAAGACCGGTATAAAAAAAGAAAGTAAGGAGCTTTACCCATGAAACTGAGCAGCACCGCGTTATTGGCCTTGGCCATCAGCAGCGTAACCGCCACGGCTTACGCAG
The DNA here is from genome assembly GCF_052114525.1 of Pseudomonas sp. KB_15. Lineage (NCBI taxonomy): Bacteria > Pseudomonadati > Pseudomonadota > Gammaproteobacteria > Pseudomonadales > Pseudomonadaceae > Pseudomonas > Pseudomonas sp. KB_15. The sequence goes on from NZ_JBFREX010000001.1 coordinate 533,445, forward strand.
AAACCCAAAGCCAGGCTTTCACCCCGGTTACCGTGAACGAGAAAAGCGCCCAAAGCGAAGCCACCGGCTTTGTCGAAGGCCAGTCGATCACCGGCACCACACGTAACTGGTACGCCAACGAGCAACTGCAACGCGGCGCCAAGTTCGCCTACAAGAAAGACGGCGTTTCGACCCCGACCGATCGCCGGATCAACTGGGTCCAGGGCACCATCCTCAAGTACAACTCGGGCTTCACCGAAGGCACTGTCGGTTTCAGCACTGAAGTCGCCGCCTACAACGCCATTGCCCTGGACCGGGACCGCAAAGACCTGGCGTCCAACAACGGTGGCGCACCGGGCTCTCGTCCAGGCGCGGGCAACAACCGTACCCTGACCAAAGAAGGCGGCGACGCTCAAGGCCAGTGGAGCAAAGTGGGCCTGGCCAACGTCAAGGCCCGTGTCTCCAACACCACCCTGACCGCCGGCCGCATGAACTTCAGCAGCCCGATGGTCGACGTGATCGGTAACCGTGCACTGCCTTCGAGCTTCGAAGGTGTGGCCATCCACAGCGAAGAGCTGAACAACCTGGCCTTCGACCTGGCCACCTTCGACCGCAACTCACCGCGTACCGAAGAAAGCCAGCGCAAATTCCGCACTGAATACGCCAACGGCATCGTCGAAACCGACCACGTCTATACCGGCGGTATCACCTACAACCCGCTCGCCAGCCTGACCACCAGCCTCTGGGCGACCCAGGCTGAAGACATCTGGAACCAGTACTACTTCGGCGCCTCTCACGTACTGGGCGACAGCCAGGTACTGAGCCTGACCACCGGCCTGAACTACTACAAAACCAAGGAAACCGGTAAAGCCCTGATCGGCGACATCGACAACGACACCTACTCGCTGTCGTTCGGTCTGACCCACCAAGCTCACACCCTGACCTTCTCGTACCAGGAAGTGAACGGTAACGAGTACTTCGACTACCTGCACGAAACCAACGGCATCTACCTGGCCAACTCCCTGCTGTCGGACTTCAACGGCCCGAACGAAAAATCGTTCCAGGTTGCCTACGGTCTGAACATGGCCGAATACGGCGTGCCAGGCCTGAAGTTCAACATCTACCAGGCTCGCGGCTGGGGCATCGACGGTACTCACTACACCGGCAACCAGGGTGTGGCTGGCAAAGGCTACGACGGTATCCAGTCGCAAGATGGCGAACACCATTACGAATACGGCATCGGCGCGACCTACGCCGTGCAGAGCGGCCCGCTCAAGGCCACCACGATCCGCGGCACCTACACCGCTCACCGTGCCAGCGAAAACCAGGCTGACGGCAGCATCAACGAGTTCCGTCTCGTGACCACGGTTCCGTTCAACATCCTGTAATGCACGTGCCGAACGGCTGATTCAATGACGAATCGACCGTTCGGCTTTTGTCCTTTAACTGATTGCAGAGGGTTCTTGATGAAAATGCTTCCCCTACGTGCGGCCATCGCGGCCGCGTTGCTCAGTGTCGCTGTCGGTGTTTCGGCCAAACCCCTGGTGGTTTGCACGGAAGCCAGCCCTGAAGGCTTCGACATGGTCCAGTACACGACTGCAGTCACTGCCGATGCCGTGGCCGAAACCATCTTCAATCGCCTGGCAGACTTCAAGCCCGGCACCACTGATGTGATTCCGGCACTGGCCGAATCCTGGGACATCAGCGAAGACGGCCTGAGCTACACGTTCCACCTGCGTAAAGGCGTCAAGTTCCACACCACCGAATACTTCAAGCCGACCCGCGACCTGAACGCCGACGACGTGGTCTGGAGCTTCCAGCGTCAGCTGGACCCGAATCATCCGTGGCACAAGCTATCGAGTGTAGGCTTCCCGTACTTTGAAAGCATGGGCTTCAAGGAGCTGCTCAAGAGCGTCGAGAAAGTCGACGACAACACGGTCAAGTTCACCCTGACCCGTCGCGAAGCGCCGTTCCTGGCCGACATTGCCATGGCCTTCTCTTCGATCTACTCCGCCGAGTACGCCGACCAGTTGCTCAAGGCCAACAAGACCGGCGACCTGAACAACAAGCCAGTCGGCACCGGTCCGTTCGTGTTCCAGCGCTACAACAAGGATGCCCAGGTTCGCTTCAAGGCCAACCCGGAGTACTTCCGTGGCAAGCCACCTGCTGATGCGCTGATCCTGGCCATCGCCACCGACAACAACGTACGTCTGCAGAAGCTCAAGGCCAACGAGTGCCAGGTCGCGCTGTATCCGAAGCCGGATGACATCCCGAGCATCAAGAAAGACGACAAGTTGAAGGTCGATGAGCTGAACGCGATGACCGTTTCCTACGTCGCCATGAACACTACGCACAAGTACATGAGTGACGTGCGGGTGCGCAAAGCCATCGACATCGCCTTCGACAAAGAGGCGTACGTCAATGCGTTGTTCGGCAAGGGTAATGCAACCGCCGGGGTCAACCCGTACCCGGACACCCTGCTGGGCTACAACCACAGCCTGAAGAACCCGGCCCATGACCTGGACAAGGCTCGCGCCCTGCTCAAGGAAGCTGGCGTACCGGAAGGCACCACCTTCACCCTGTTCACCCGCAACGGTGGCGGTCCGACCAACCCGAACCCAATGCTCGGCGCGCAGATGATGCAAGCCGACCTGGCCAAGGTCGGGATCAAGATCGACATCCGCGTGATGGAATGGGGCGAAATGCTCAAACGCGCCAAAAACGGCGAGCACGACATGGTTTCCGCCGGATGGGCGGGCGATAACGGCGACCCGGATAACTTCCTGACGCCTATGCTCAGTTGTGAGGCCGCCAAGAACGGAGAAAACTACGCCCGCTGGTGCAATGACAAGTTCCAGGCGCTGATCGATCAGGCCCGTGAAAAAACCGATCCGGCCGAGCGTGCAGCGCTCTACGAACAGGCCCAGGTTATTTTCAACCAGGACCAGCCATGGATCAGCATGGCGCACACTAGAATGTTTACTGCAATGCGCAACAACGTAGAGGGCTATCAAATTAGCCCCCTCACCACTAATAACTTCGCCACCACCCAGGTGAAGTAGATAAGAAAACTCCCGGCATGCCTGACCCCAGGCATGCCGGGCACGCCTAACCGGCTGATGAGGTACACCTTACGATGTTTAGTTTTATTGCCCGCCGACTGGGGTTACTGATCCCCACGTTTTTCGGCATCACCTTGCTGACATTCGCGTTGATTCGCATGATCCCTGGCGACCCCGTGGAAGTCATGATGGGCGAACGCAGAGTCGACCCGGAAATGCACGCTCAGGCAATGGAACGCCTAGGTCTGAACAAACCCCTGTATGCCCAGTACCTGGATTACATCGGCAAACTGGCCCACGGCGATCTCGGTGAATCCCTGCGAACCCGTGAAAGCGTCTGGTCAGAATTCACCTCTCTATTCCCCGCGACCCTGGAACTGTCCTCGGCCGCCCTGTTGTTCGCCGGTGTCCTGGGCCTCCTGGCCGGAGTGATCGCGGCACTCAAGCGAGGGTCCCTGTTCGACCATGGGGTGATGGGAGTCTCCCTGGCGGGATACTCGATGCCGATCTTCTGGTGGGGCCTGATCCTGATCATGTTCTTCTCGGTGAGCCTGGGCTGGACCCCGGTTTCCGGGCGTATCGACCTGCTCTACGACATCGAGCCACGTACCGGTTTCATGCTGATCGACACCCTGCTGGCCGACGAGCCGGACGCCTTCTTCGACGCCCTGCACCACCTGATCCTGCCGGCCATCGTGCTCGGCACCATTCCGCTGGCAGTGATCGCGCGGATGACCCGCTCGTCGATGCTCGAAGTGTTGCGTGAAGACTACATCCGCACCGCCAAGGCCAAAGGCCTGTCGCCGGCACGCGTGGTGTTCGTACACGGCCTGCGTAACGCGCTGATCCCGGTACTGACGGTGGTCGGCCTGCAAGTCGGCACCCTGCTGGCCGGTGCGGTCCTGACCGAAACCATCTTCTCGTGGCCCGGCATCGGCAAATGGCTGATCGAAGCCATTGGCGCCCGGGACTATCCCGTCGTGCAAAACGGCATCCTGTTAATCGCCTGCCTGGTGATTCTGGTCAACTTCGTAGTGGACATCCTCTACGGCTTTGCCAACCCACGCATCCGTCATCAGCGCTGAGATCATGACCATGACCACTCCAATTCCATCGGTAGCAGTCGATCAAAGCCTGCTGTACCCGTCTCCGTACAAAGAATTCTGGCAGGCGTTCTCCAAGAACAAAGGTGCCGTCGCCGGCCTGATGTTCATGCTGCTGGTGATTTTCTGCGCAATCTTCGCCCCTTGGGTCGCGCCGCATAACCCGAGCGAGCAGTACCGCGACTTCCTGCTGACCCCGCCGGCCTGGCTGGAAAGCGGGCAAATCCAGTTCCTGCTGGGGACCGATGAACTCGGTCGCGACCTGCTGTCGCGTCTGATCCACGGTTCGCGCCTGTCCTTGATGATCGGCCTGTCGTCGGTAGTCATGTCGCTGATTCCGGGCATCCTGATGGGTCTGTTCGCCGGGTTTTTCCCGCGCGTTCTCGGCCCGACCATCATGCGCCTGATGGACATCATGCTGGCCCTGCCGTCCCTGCTGCTGGCCGTGGCGATTGTCGCCATCCTCGGCCCTGGCCTGATCAACACCGTGATCGCCATCGCCGTGGTGTCCCTGCCGTCCTATGTTCGCCTGACCCGCGCTGCGGTGATGGGCGAACTGAACCGCGACTACGTGACCGCCGCGCGCCTGGCCGGTGCCGGCCTGCCACGCCTGATGTTCGTTACCGTGCTGCCTAACTGCATGGCGCCGCTGATCGTTCAGGCCACCCTGAGCTTCTCTTCGGCGATCCTCGATGCCGCGGCACTGGGCTTCCTCGGCCTTGGCGTACAACCGCCAACCCCTGAGTGGGGCACCATGCTGGCTTCGGCCCGCGACTACATCGAACGCGCCTGGTGGGTAGTGAGCCTGCCTGGCTTGACCATTTTGCTCAGCGTGCTGGCAATCAACTTGATGGGTGACGGCCTGCGCGACGCGCTGGACCCGAAACTCAAGAACGCCGCCTGAGGAGATTCCCATGTCACTGCTAGAAATCAAGAATCTCAACGTTCGCTTCGGCGACAAAAACGCCACGCCAGTAGTCGACGGCCTCGACCTGACAGTGGACAAGGGCGAAGTGCTGGCCATCGTTGGCGAATCGGGTTCCGGCAAGTCCGTGACCATGATGGCGCTGATGGGCCTGATCGAGCATCCGGGGATAGTCACCGCTGACGCCCTGAATTTCGACGGCAAGAACATGCTCAAGCTCAACAATCGCCAGCGTCGACAGATCGTCGGTAAAGACCTGTCCATGGTCTTCCAGGATCCGATGACCGCGCTGAACCCGAGCTACACCGTGGGCTTCCAGATTGAAGAAGTGCTGCGCCTGCACCTGAAAATGTCCGGCAAGGCTGCCCGCAAGCGCGCCATCGAACTGCTGGAAAAAGTTGAAATCCCGGGTGCCGCCAGCCGTATGGACGCCTACCCGCATCAACTGTCCGGCGGCATGAGCCAGCGTGTCGCGATTGCCATGGCGATTGCCGGCGAGCCGAAACTGCTGATCGCCGACGAACCGACCACGGCGCTGGACGTGACCATTCAGGCGCAGATCATGGACCTGCTGCTGGCGTTGCAGAAAGAGCAGAACATGGGCCTGGTGCTGATTACCCACGACCTCGCCGTAGTGGCCGAAACCGCCCAGCGCGTGTGCGTGATGTACGCCGGCCAAGCGGTCGAAGTGGGCCAGGTGCCGCAACTGTTCGACATCCCGGCACACCCGTACAGCGAAGCACTGCTCAAGGCGATTCCGGAACACAGCCTGGGTGCCACCCGCCTGTCGACCCTGCCGGGCATCGTTCCCGGTCGCTATGACCGCCCTCAGGGCTGCCTGCTGTCGCCGCGCTGCCCGTACGTGAAAGACAACTGCCGCCAGCAACGTCCGGCCCTTGACCAGAAAAGCAACAGCCTCGCTCGCTGCTTCTACCCGCTGAACCAGGAGGTGGCGTAATGGCCGTCGTTCTTACCGCCCGCGACCTGACCCGTCACTACGAGGTGTCCCGAGGCCTGTTCAAGGGTCACGCCACCGTGCGCGCCCTCAACGGCGTGTCGTTCGAACTGGAAGCCGGCAAGACCCTCGCTGTCGTCGGCGAGTCGGGCTGCGGCAAATCCACCCTGGCCCGTGCCCTGACCCTGATCGAAGAACCATCCTCCGGCTCCTTGAAAATCGCCGGCCAGGAAGTCGCCGGTGCCGACAAGGCCCAGCGCAAGCAACTGCGCAAAGACGTGCAGATGGTGTTCCAGAGCCCGTACGCCTCGTTGAACCCACGGCAGAAAGTCGGTGATCAGCTTGCAGAGCCATTATTGATCAACACCAACCTGAACGCCGCCGAACGTCGCGAGAAAGTCCAGGCGATGATGAAGCAGGTGGGCTTGCGTCCCGAGCACTACCAGCGTTATCCGCACATGTTCTCCGGCGGTCAGCGCCAGCGGATCGCCCTGGCCCGGGCGATGATGCTGCAACCGAAAGTGCTGGTGGCGGACGAACCGACCTCGGCGCTGGACGTATCGATTCAGGCGCAGGTGCTCAACCTGTTCATGGATTTGCAGCAAGAGTTCAACACCGCCTACGTGTTCATCTCCCACAACCTGGCAGTGGTACGCCACGTTGCCGACCATGTGATGGTGATGTACCTCGGTCGCCCGGTGGAAATGGGCGCGAAAGAGGACATTTACTCCCGTCCCCTGCACCCCTACACCCAGGCGCTGTTGTCGGCGACGCCGGCCATCCACCCGGATCCGGACAAGCCGAAAATCAAGATCGTCGGCGAATTGCCCAACCCGCTGAACCCGCCATCCGGCTGCGCCTTCCACAAGCGCTGCCCATACGCCACCGAGCGTTGCAGCACTGAAGAGCCGGCCCTGCGCCTGCTCGACGGCCGCCAGGTGGCCTGCCACTACGCCGAGCAATTCCTCGACGGCGCGGCATAAAAATGTGGGGGCGGGCTTGCTCCCACAGGTAACGCGTTAACCAAACCCCTTCTACTTCGATTGCGCATCGGTCTGGTAGAGGGGGTTTTCTTTTGTCTGCGGCTTACGTCTGGCTGTCGCCTTCTTCTTCATCGGAGTCCGGCTCGTCGGTGGTCGAATCATCGCCGTTGTCAGCACCACCCTGCCCCTTATCGCCGGGCTCCGATTCGGATTTGGCGAGCATCAACCCCGCGTAACCCGCTTGCCCGCTCGAAGCCTGCTCCCCATGATCGATGCACTCGGCCCACGCCATCGAAGTTCCGAGCGAGAGCATCACCAACACCTTCAACAGCAGTAAAACGCGAAACAACCTGTTCATAGCCGATTCCTTCCTTTCGTAGAGTGCCTGTCTGGTGCTGAGTGAAATCTAGTTCCGATCAGCCTGGTTCTCCAGATTGGACGCTATCGAGCGGGGGGAAATACAGAGGGTAGGGAGACTGGTTTTGAATAGGGGTTATTCCCAATTCAACTAACACCGAAGAACCCTGTGGGAGCGAGCTTGCTCGCGATGGCCGTTAACGATGACGCGCACTCTGAATAAACGCGGCGCACTTGAGATCATCGCGAGCAAGCTCGCTCCCACAGGGAGATTTGCCAGACATTAAAAAGCCCCGAGGCATTCGCGTCGGGGCTTTTTGATTTTGCAACTCAGCGCTTAATGATGCTCACGCGTCGCACGGAATTTCACGTCCGGCCAGCGCTCTTCCATCAGAGCCAGGTTGACCCGGGTCGGTGCGAGGTAAGTCAGATGACCGCCGCCGTCCAGTGCCAGGTTTTCCACAGCCTTGTTGGAGAATTCCTCAAGCGTCTTCTTGTCGCTGCATTCGATCCAGCGTGCGGAATAAACGGTGATCGGCTCGTAGGAGCACTCGACCTTGTATTCCTCTTTCAAACGGCTGGCGACCACATCGAACTGCAGCACACCGACGGCGCCGAGGATGATGTCGTTGCTGCGTTCCGGGAAGAACACCTGGGTCGCGCCTTCTTCGGCCAGTTGCTGCAGGCCCTGGCGCAGTTGCTTGGATTTCAGCGGATCTTTCAGACGTACGCGACGGAACAGTTCCGGGGCGAAGTGCGGGATGCCGGTGAAGCCCAGAACTTCGCCTTCGCTGAAGGTATCGCCGATCTGGATGGTGCCGTGGTTGTGCAGGCCGATGATGTCGCCGGCAAACGCCTCTTCCAGTTGCTCACGCTCGGAGGAGAAGAAGGTCAGCGCGTCGCCGATCCGCACGTCCTTGCCCGTGCGCACGTGGCGCATCTTCATGCCTTTTTCGTACTTGCCCGAGCAGATACGCATGAAGGCGATGCGGTCGCGGTGTTTCGGGTCCATGTTTGCCTGGATCTTGAAGATGAAGCCCGAGAACTTCTCTTCCACCGGCTCGACCGTGCGCTCGTTGGCCACGCGCGCCAGAGGGCGCGGTGCCCAGTCGACCACGGCGTCGAGGACGTGGTCGACACCGAAGTTGCCCAGCGCCGTACCGAAGAACACCGGGGTCAGTTGACCGTCGAGGAACTCCTGCTGGTTGAACTCGTGGCAGGCGCCCTGCACCAGCTCAAGCTGTTCGAGGAAACGCTCGTACTCGTCACCCAGATGCGCACGGGCTTCATCGGAGTCGAGCTTCTCGATGATCTTGGTTTCGGTGCGCTCGTGGCCGTGACCGGCGGTGTACACGATGATGTAGTCATCGGCGAGGTGATACACGCCTTTGAAGTCACGGTAGCAACCGATCGGCCAGGTGATCGGCGCAGCCTTGATCTTCAGGACGGCTTCGATTTCGTCGAGCAGTTCGATCGGGTCGCGGATGTCACGGTCGAGTTTGTTGATGAAGCTGACGATCGGCGTGTCACGCAGACGGCAGACATCCATCAGGGCGATGGTCCGTGGCTCTACACCTTTACCGCCGTCGAGAACCATCAAGGCCGAGTCCACCGCCGTCAGGGTGCGGTAGGTATCTTCGGAGAAGTCTTCGTGGCCCGGGGTGTCGAGCAGGTTGATCATGTGCTCGCGATACGGGAACTGCATGACCGACGTGGTAATGGAAATACCCCGCTGCTTTTCCATTTCCATCCAGTCGGAGGTGGCATGGCGATCGGATTTACGAGATTTCACCGTACCGGCTACCGCAATGGCCTTGCCCATCAGCAAGAGTTTCTCGGTGATGGTGGTTTTACCGGCATCGGGGTGGGAAATAATGGCGAAAGTGCGGCGTTTCGCGACTTCGGCGGCCTGTTTGGTCATGGGAAATCGCCTGGCAGGTGATTCAAAAAAGGGCGGCGAGTATAGCCCAAATCGCGACCTCCGGACCACCGTTCACCCGTAGCAGCTGCCGAGCCCGCGAGGCTGCGTCCGGCGGCGCAGCCGTCGTAGGGTCGGCAAACAAGGTCTGCCGATACACCGCAAGTTCTGGTTTTACGACGGCTGCGCCGCCGGACGCAGCCTCGCAGGCTCGGCAGCTGCTACGTGAGTCGAGGTGCGACGACAGGTGGCCAAATAATGTTGGATTGGGGAACCTTTTAAAGCACGGAGACGTCCACTCCCCCGTTACGACCACTCGTCGGGGGCCTGAAACACCTGCAATTCAGCCTGACGAGGCTGTGCTCATGGCTCGCTTTCACGCCGCATTGCCGGCCTGGACGAGCTGCTTCTCGCGAACATTCTTTCGGCAGCCAAGTAAGGCATTGCCAGTGTTCGCCGACTGAAAAAAGGAGTCCGCCTGTGGCTATCCACTATGGCAAAGGGCTGATAGGAGGCGCGCTGGTAATCGCCCTTCTGGCCCTGCTGATCCACTGGATCGGCATCAATACGATCGAACATTACCGCGACGATTTGTTGTTTTACCTGCAAGCTCATCTGATTCTTGTCCTCGCTTCCATGCTGGCCGCCCTTGTCGTGGGCATTCCAGCCGGCATCCTCCTCAGCCGCCCGTCCATGGTCGGCCGCGCCGAACGCTTCATGCAGTTCTTCAATATCGGCAACACCGTTCCTCCCTTGGCCGTCCTGGCCATCGCCCTCGGCATCCTCGGCATCGGCAGCGGTCCGGCCATCTTCGCCCTGTTCCTCGCCTCGCTATTGCCCATCGTGCGCAACACCTACGAAGGCCTGAAAAACGTTCAGGGCTCGCTCAAGGAAGCCGCCGTCGGCATCGGCATGACTCCGCTCCAGGTACTGCGCAAAGTCGAGTTGCCCAACGCGGTGCCGATCATCATCGGTGGCGTGCGTGTGGCTTTGGCGATCAACGTCGGGACTGCGCCGCTGGCGTTCCTGATCGGCGCCAACAGTCTTGGCAGCCTGATATTCCCCGCAATTGCCCTGAACAATCAGCCGCAGCTGCTGCTCGGTGCCGCCTGCACCGCGTTGCTGGCCTTGTTGCTGGACGGCGTGGTCACACTCGCCAGTCGCCTCTGGCTCGAACGCGACTTGCGCCCGTCTTAAGCCTCGGCAAAGGAATCGTCATGAAAACATCAAGCTTTTTACTAGGCTGCGTTCTGCTGTGCGCAGGATTTGCCCAGGCTGCGGAAAAACCGCTAATCCGCATCGGCGCCCGGGTGTTCACCGAACAGACCCTGCTCGCGGAAATCACTGCTCAATACCTGCGCAGCAAAGGTTATGACGCCCAGGTCACCGGCGGCCTCGGTAGCAACCTGGCCCGCAGTGCCCAGGAAAGCGGCCAACTGGACATGCTCTGGGAATACACCGGCGTGTCCCTGGTGTCCTACAACCATGTGACGGAAAAACTCGACAGCCAGCAGTCATTGGCACGGGTCACTGAACTGGACGCGAAGAAAGGCCTGACCTGGCTCTCGCCGTCGAAATTCAGCAACACCTATGCGCTGGCGATACCGGCAAACATCGCCGCCGAGTACCCGCAAGTCCACACCATCAGTGACCTCGACCGCACATTGCGCGCCGAGGCCAAGGACAATCCGCTGGTGGCGCTGGACACCGAGTTTGCCAACCGCTCCGACGGCCTGGCCGGCATGGTCGAGCTCTACGGCATGGACCTGACCCGCAAAAACATCCGACAGATGGACGCAGGCCTGGTCTACACCGCCCTGCGCAACGGCCAGGTGTTTGCCGGTCTGGTCTACACCACCGACGGACGCTTGAGCGCGTTCAAACTCAAATTGCTGGAAGACGACAAGCACTACTTTCCCGACTACACCGCCGCTCCGGTCGTGCGCCAGGCATACCTCGCTGCGCATCCGCAACTGGCCGCCCAGCTCAAGCCACTGGCGGACCTGTTCGATGACGAAACCATGCGCCTGCTCAACGCCCGGGTCGATGTCGATCATCAAAGCCCTTCATCCGTTGCCGCAGATTTCCTGCGCCAGCATCCCTTGAACTGAGGAGGAGACGACATGGATTTTCTCAACGCCTTTTCCCATCTCGACTGGGCGCAAGTGCTGCACCTGACCTGGCAACACATCACCCTGGTCGGTATCGCCGTGAGCCTGGCGATTCTGGTCGGCGTGCCGCTGGGCATTCTGATGGCGCGGTTCCCGACCCTGGCCGGCCCCCTACAAGCCAGCGCCACGGTGCTGTTGACCATCCCGTCGATTGCGCTGTTCGGTTTGTTGTTGCCGGTGTATTCGACATTCGGCCAGGGCCTGGGGCCGATGCCGGCAATCACGGCGGTATTCCTCTACTCGCTGCTGCCGATCCTGCGTAACACCTACCTCGCGCTGACCAGCGTCGAACCGGGCATCCGCGAAGCCGCGCGCGGCATCGGCATGACCTTCGGCCAGCGCCTGCGCATGGTCGAGTTGCCCATCGCCGTGCCGGTGATCCTCGCCGGTGTGCGCACCGCCGTGGTCATGAACATCGGTGTCATGACCATCGCCGCCACCATCGGCGCCGGCGGCCTCGGCGTACTCATCCTCGCTTCCATCAGCCGCAGCGACATGTCGATGCTGATTGTCGGTGCCATGTTGGTCAGTGTGCTGGCGATCATCGCCGACCTCTTTCTGCAAGTGCTGCAACGCTCGTTGACTCCAAAAGGATTACTCAAATGATCGAACTTCAAAACCTCAGCAAGACCTTCCAAAGCAACGGCAAGGATGTGAAAGCCGTGGACTCGGTGAGCCTGACCGTCAATGAAGGCGAAATCTGCGTGTTCCTCGGGCCATCGGGTTGCGGCAAAAGCACCACGCTGAAAATGATCAATCGCCTGATCAAGCCGACCTCGGGCAAGATCCTGATCAACGGCGAAGACACCACAGGCCTCGACGAAGTGACCCTGCGTCGCAACATCGGCTACGTGATCCAGCAGATCGGTCTGTTCCCGAACATGACCATCGAAGAGAACATTGTGGTGGTGCCGAAACTGCTCGGCTGGGACAAACAGAAATGTCACGACCGCGCCCGCGAGTTGATGAACATGATCAAGCTCGAACCCAAGCAATACCTGCATCGCTATCCGCGGGAGTTGTCCGGTGGTCAGCAGCAGCGGATCGGCGTAATCCGCGCACTGGCCGCAGATGCACCGTTGCTGTTGATGGACGAACCGTTCGGCGCGGTCGACCCGATCAACCGCGAAATGATCCAGAACGAATTCTTCGAGATGCAGCGGGCGCTGAACAAGACCGTGATCATGGTCAGCCATGACATCGACGAGGCGATCAAGCTTGGCGACAAGATCGCGATCTTCCGCGCCGGCAAGCTGCTGCAGATCGATCACCCGGACACGCTGCTCGCGCATCCGGCGGATGAGTTTGTCAGCAACTTCGTCGGCCAGGACAGCACACTCAAGCGCCTGTTGCTGGTGAAAGCCGAAGACGCGGCGGACAACGCGCCCTCCGTCAGCCCGCAAACCCCGGTGGCCGAGGCGCTGGAGTTGATGGACGAGCATGACCGTCGATACCTGGTGGTTACTTGTGCCGAGAACAAAGCCCTGGGTTACGTGCGCCGTCGCGACCTGCACCGTCAGACTGGCACCTGCGCGCAGTACCAACGCGAGTTCAACGCCACGGCGGCGTACGACGAACATCTGCGCATCCTGCTGTCGCGCATGTACGAGTTCAATCGGGCGTGGTTGCCGGTGATGGATGCCGAGCGGGTGTTTTTGGGTGAGGTGACGCAGGAGTCGATTGCGGCCTACCTGAGTTCGGGACGTTCGCGGGGAATGAAGACCAGCATCGTGTCGCCAGCCGAGGCAGTGGTTGCCTGACAGCTCATATTACCCGGTAAAAATACAAAACCTGTGGGAGCGAGCTTGCTCGCGATGGCGCCATTTCAGGCAACTACGATGCCGGCTGTGAAAATGTCATCGCGAGCAAGCTCGCTCCCACAGGTTCTGTGCGATTTTCCAGTGATTCGCAGGCCGGAAAAAAATATCAACAGTAGCGACTGTAAAATCTGTGCGGCAACACGCTCCGGAATAGTCAATTCCCCTCTCAGCCTACCTTTTCGCAGCCAACGTCGCCGATGTTGACGCTATCGCACTTCCTAGCGACTTAGCGCACAAAAGCAGCGAACGTGCAGGTATTTTTAACACTTCACAAATCCTGGGGAACATCCTCCTGTCATCTGAGTCGGTTACAAAGAGTGATGCCCGCAACGCGCGTCAGAAGAGTGCAAAAACGCGACATTTTTTGTTGATCTCAAGCCCCTCACGCCCTAAAGTTCGCGCCGAACGTCCATGCTGGAAACGATCCATCCGGCTCAAGTACTGACGACGAGACAGCAAGGCCAAGGGAAAGCACCACTTCCCATGGCCTTTTTGCTTTCGGCGACATGCCTTGGGAAGTAGGCGAACCAAAGTGGGGATACGGAGGACGTTCAGGAGGGTATGTCATCAATGAATTCACGAGTGCGCCGGAGTCTGCTTTTGCGCAGGGCAAGGCGCGAGGACCGCAGTTTGGTTGTTCCAAATAAGGGACGAGCAACGCAGCCCTGCGCAAAAGCAGGCCCGGCCCTTCGGGTTGTGCCTGAGCGCGCGCCATGCTGCGTTGCAGGCCTTGCGAAGGGAGTGGCCATTAGCGGCGGCCTGCGCCTTGCCTGGCACGCGCTCAGGCACAACGCACTCGCGAATTCATTGATGACACACCCTCGCACCCATTGATTAACAACGTTTGCCTTTAGGAGCTCCCAGGTATGTCGATCCAGGTCGAAGACTATTTCGCGCGCGAAACCTTTCAGAAAATGAAGGCGTTCGCCGACAAACAGGAAACCCCGTTCGTGGTGATCGACACCGCGATGATCGCCCAGGCCTATGACGACCTGCGCGCCGGTTTCGAATTCGCCAAGGTCTACTACGCGGTCAAGGCCAACCCGGCCGTCGAAATCATCGACCTGCTCAAAGAGAAAGGCTCGAGCTTCGACATCGCCTCGATCTATGAGCTGGACAAAGTGCTCGATCGCGGCGTCAGCGCCGACCACATCAGCTACGGCAACACCATCAAGAAGTCCAAGGACATCCGCTACTTCTACGAGAAGGGCGTGCGCCTGTTTGCCACCGACTCCGAAGCCGACCTGCGCAACATCGCCAAGGCGGCACCAGGTGCAAAAGTCTACGTACGCATCCTGACCGAAGGCTCGACCACCGCCGACTGGCCGTTGTCGCGCAAATTCGGCTGCCAGACCGACATGGCCATGGACCTGCTGATCCTCGCTCGCGACCTGGGCCTGGTGCCTTACGGCATCTCGTTCCACGTCGGCTCGCAGCAGCGCGACATCAGCGTCTGGGACGCGGCAATCGCCAAAGTCAAAGTGATCTTCGAGCGCCTGAAGGAAGAAGACGGCATTCACCTGAAGCTGATCAACATGGGCGGTGGCTTCCCTGCCAACTACATCACCCGCACCAACAGCCTGGAAACCTACGCCGAAGAAATCATCCGCTTCCTCAAGGAAGACTTCGGTGATGACCTGCCGGAAATCATCCTCGAGCCAGGCCGTTCGTTGATCGCCAACGCCGGCATCCTGGTCAGCGAAGTGGTGCTGGTCGCGCGCAAATCCCGCACCGCGGTCGAGCGCTGGGTGTACACGGATGTGGGCAAGTTCTCCGGCCTGATCGAAACCATGGACGAAGCCATCAAGTTCCCGATCTGGACCGAGAAGAAGGGCGAGATGGAAGAAGTGGTCATCGCCGGCCCGACCTGCGACAGCGCCGACATCATGTACGAAAACTACAAGTACGGCCTGCCGCTGAACCTGGCCATCGGTGATCGACTGTACTGGCTGTCGACCGGTGCGTACACCACCAGCTACAGCGCTGTTGAGTTCAACGGCTTCCCGCCGCTGAAGTCGTTCTACGTATAAATCCCGCCTGCTATACCAAAAAGGCCTGTGAGTAATCACAGGCCTTTTTTATTTCCACCTCCTTAAAACGAATTCAGCGCCACTTCTCAACACATTAAGTTTCGATATCGAAACATCGAGCCTTATCCAGCAGAAACAGTAACGCGCCAACTTACCCCCTCCACCTGACACACTTTGAAATTCTTCACGACTTAACTTCAATCACAACCACCATTACTTTTCAGTTACGACAACAAGCACTTCCATGACGCAATAACATAAAAGGGATTTTCATGTTAGCTATTCAAGAACAGATCATTACCGCAAAACAACTTAACTCATTGACATCGGATTTCATCGGGGCTGCTTCCGGCACTCTCGAGGGCGTCGAGCGCGAACAAGGATTACTGATCACAAATGACGACATCAGAAAAATCAAACGCTACGTCAATACTGCGCTTACACTCCCCATCGAAACCAATGAAATAGAACAGATACACAAGTACGACCAACTGAATATCGCCGGACTTAAATCTGCCGATATGCAAATCCTGTTCAAGTCCATGAGAAACCATGCTGCTTCCTGGTCACCACTGGAATCCAACATGAAGAAAGTCGGTTCGGACCTTCATGTATTTGCCGACAATTTCACTTCAAGCAGTCAATCCATCATCCACTACCTGACGAGTCTTCCCAGTTACATTAGCGGCATCGGAAAAATCGGTGGCCTGAGCCCGGAGGAAATTGACAATCTTCCGGAAATCCAACTGACTGAAGGAGAGAAACAGAAAATTCCGGCATTACTTGGACTGGTAGAGGAACTTAAAACAGTTATTACCGAACACAGTGCAAGCACACAGATCACCAAAACCCGGATCAGCGAATTCAAACGGGAAATCAGCAATTCCCTGAAGCCGGCACTGGGTTTAAAAATAGCCCTGTGCAATAGCCATAACTTCGATGAAGAAATAAAACTTCTTAATGAAAGGCTTGAAACCCTCAACCAGCGCATCAACGAAAAACTCGCTGAAATCGAAGAGTACTCCAGAAGCAAATGGTATGGGGTCATCGGTGGCGTATTTGGCTTTATCATTAGTTCTTCAATATATGGAGCCAAGGCCAGTAAGGCTCGTAAGGAACTGGATCTGCTAACAACCGAACGACGTGAATTCGAAACAAAGATTGCAACCACCAATGCGATCCTCGCATCGTTGCGGGCATTCGAAACCAGTCTTCAGGACTTGCATGTCAGGATTGAAGGTGCTGCTGGCAGTTCATCGAACCTCGAAAGCCTCTGGGAGTTGATACAGGCTTATATCGAATCCTCCAGCAAAAGACTGGATGGCGTTACCAATGCAATGTACCTGGTGTCTTTTGTCTCCAGGCTAACCACGATGATGGATAACTGGTCAGCGATAAAAAAGCAGGCGGGCGATTTACTGACTGCCTTCAACAATGCCACAAGCGACGCCTGACATCGCGGCTTGCGCTCCCATGCCAAACCCAAAATTCAATTTTTTAAACACGGAAAAATCATGACCTTACATACTCTCGGTTCGCAATTCCAATACCCCTCTCCCGACATGAAGAAAATCAAGCATAACAGCGATGAAATCCAGTATAAAATCAGCAAACTTAGCACTATCTATCTACCGGTACTCGGGGAGCAACTGGCATCGCTGCTAGAGGAATTAAACTCTATCAACCAGCAAGCACTTAGCACCCTGACTCTGCTGCCTACCGTTTTACCCATTGGCGAAATTCAACGCTTTCACACCATCATCGAGAAACTGAAACTCGAGCCCTCTTCCCCCGAGCAACAGGAGGCCATAAAGAGTTTTTACGAAGAAATCAATTCATCGATTAAAATCAGCACATCCGAAGTCTCAAAACTTGCAACAACACTGAACAACAATTTGGCGAATTTTAAAGCAGTGACCCTCAGCGACAACCAATATCGCATCAAGGAACTGGAATCATCCATCAGCAACATCAGCCCGCATATAGCAGAACTGGAAAGCGACATTGAGAAACTGACAACTGACGAATCAGAACTGAACAGTGCTATCAAACTCATTGAATCGATGGACACTTTCTCGCTGATCAAGGAGCTCTTTCTCACGGCGGAAAAACTTGCAGGACTTGACCTCTCCGCCTCTCAAGTTGAACTCGTCAAGGCCGGCATTGCCGCCGCCGGCAAGATCCTCAATTTAATCAGCGACAGAATCAAATATGGCAACCTGATTGAAGCCAGGCGCCAGATCCAGGTGCGACTTGATGACCGACGTCGCAACCTGGCCCGCATCAATCAAGATGTAAAAATCTTGCAAGACCAAAAAAATCAGTTAGTGGAGTTCCAGTCCGTGCAAACCCCGAGAGAGGCTTACACGAACGAGATAAGCACCCTCGCCGAGGCCGTTTATAAATTCCTGGAGATTAATGAACATGACGCTACCGACGATTTCAGTTCGGTTGTTAAACGGTTCATCGAACAGTCGAACATCTTCATCAAGCATTTGAAAAATCTTCGCCAGGAATGGAGAAGCTAAACCGGGCCCGCTGCGCGCGGAAGTAGCACCCCGATCATCGCGAGCGAAGGCGCGTACAACGCCATTTCGCTCGCCTTGATGACAGCTACGGCCTTCGGTATCTAGGCCACCTGTGCCTGATGCCAGTCAGTTAAGCGGTAATGCGATCTGTAGCAGCTGCCGAGCCCGCGAGGCTGCGTTCGGCTGCATGGCAGTCGTGAGTCCGGCTGATGCAGCCTGCCTGAC